>BBZN01000026.1 GCA_001304855.1 Clostridia bacterium UC5.1-1D2 | reverse complement strand
CTTATTTAGATATTTCATAGGAACAGAGAAAATTTTTAACATATAAAGCACTTTATCATGTATTTGCCTATTGCAAGCCACTACATTTAGTGGTAAAATTCTATACTGTTGCACAAGCAACAGAGTTTGATTTAGTTTTGTGATATGCTTTATTTACCGCATATTTAATACATAAACAAACATAAACAGAAGGAGCATATGGGGAATGAGAATTATCAAGAGAAATGGTGCAGAAGAAGACTTTGACATCCAGAAAATCATAGTGGCCGTGTCCAAGGCCAATCAGGTGTCCGACAAAAACAAGCTGAGCCTGGAACAGATACGGGAGATTGCAGACTATGTGGGGTATAGGTGCGACAAGTTAAACCGGGCTGTATCTGTGGAGGAGATCCAGGATATGGTGGAGAACCAGATTATGGCCACAGGCGCTTTTGATCTGGCAAAGGATTACGTGCGCTACCGCTACCAGCGTTCCCTGATTCGCAAGGCCAATACCACCGACAACCGTATTCTTTCGCTGATTGAATGTAATAACGAGGACGTTAAGCAGGAGAATTCAAACAAGATCCTACGGTTAACAGCGTCCAGCGCGACTATATGGCAGGCGAGGTGAGCAAGGATTTAACCAAGCGCCTTCTGCTGCCTCAGGATGTTGTGGAGGCGGACAAGGAGGGAATCATTCATTTCCATGATTCCGATTACTACGCCCAGCATATGCACAACTGCGATCTGGTTAATCTGGAGGACATGCTTCAGAACGGTACGGTTATCAGCGAGACCAGGATTGAGAAGCCCCACAGCTTTTCCACAGCCTGCAATATCGCCACCCAGATTATCGCCCAGGTAGCCAGCAACCAGTACGGCGGACAGAGCATCAGCCTGGCTCATCTGGCTCCCTTTGTGGAGGTGTCCAGAAAGAAGATCCGGGGCGAGGTGCTGGAGGAGGTCAGGGTGTTCGGCTGCACTCCTTCTGAGGAGGTTATCAACCAGGTGGTGGAGAAGCGTCTCCGCCAGGAGGTCATCAAAGGCGTCCAGACCATACAGTACCAGGTGATTACATTGATGACAACCAATGGACAGGCCCCGTTCCTTACCGTGTTTATGTACCTCAATGAGGCGAAAAATGAGCAGGAGAAAAAAGACCTGTCCATGATTATAGAGGAGACCTTAAAACAGCGTTATCAGGGGGTGAAGAATGAAGCCGGGGTCTGGATCACACCGGCATTTCCAAAGCTGATATACGTGCTGGAGGAGGACAATGTAAATGAAGGAACGGAGTATTATTATCTGACGGAGCTGGCAGCCAGGTGTACGGCCAAGCGCCTGGTTCCCGATTACATTTCCGAGAAGAAAATGATGGAGCTGAAGGAGGGCAACTGCTTCCCTGTGATGGGGTGCCGCAGCGCCTTAAGCCCATGGAAGAATGAGAAGGGAACGTACCAGTTCTACGGGCGGTTTAACCAGGGAGTTGTGACCATCAATCTGGTGGACGTGGCCCTGTCCTCAGGAGGGGATAAGGATACGTTCTGGAAGATTTTTGACGAGCGTCTGGATCTGTGCTACCGGGCGCTGATGTGCAGGCATAACCGGCTGAAGGGAACTCTCTCGGACGCTGCGCCCATTCTCTGGCAAAACGGCGCATTGGCCCGGCTTAAAAAGGGAGAAACCATCGATAAACTCCTTTACGGCGGTTATTCCACCATCTCCCTGGGATATGCAGGCCTTTATGAGTGCGTGAAGTATATGACCGGCAAATCCCATACCGATCCTGAGGCGACACCCTTTGCCCTGGAGGTTATGGAGTATATGAACAAGGCATGTAACCGCTGGAAGGAGGAAACCAATATTGGATTCAGCATTTACGGTTCCCCTATTGAGAGCACTACCTACAAGTTTGCAAAATGCCTCCAGAAGCGGTTTGGAATGGTGGAGGGTGTTACAGACAGAAGCTATATTACGAACAGCTATCATGTGAATGTGTCCGAGGAGATCGACGCCTTTGCAAAGCTGAAATTTGAATCACAGTTCCAGGCCCTGTCCACAGGCGGCGCCATCAGTTATGTGGAGGTGCCGAATATGCAGGGCAACCTGCCTGCTGTGTTGCAGATTATCCGGTATATCTACGACAATATTATGTATGCAGAGCTGAACACAAAGAGCGATTACTGCCAGGAGTGCGGCTTTGACGGGGAGATTAAGATTGTAACGGACGAAGGCGGCAAGCTGGTCTGGGAGTGCCCCAAGTGCGGCAACAGGACGAGAACAAGCTGAACGTGGCGCGCAGGACCTGCGGTTACATCGGAACCCAGTTCTGGAACCAGGGCAGAACCCAGGAGATAAAGGAAAGGGTGCTTCATTTATAGGATGAACTACGGGACGATCAAGAAATGCGACATTGCAAACGGTGAGGGCGTAAGAGTCTCTCTGTTTGTGTCGGGGTGTACACACAGATGCAGGAACTGCTTTAACCGGGAGGCCTGGGATTTTGAGTACGGCAGGCCTTTTACACCGGAGACGGAGGAGGAGATTTTGAAAGCTCTGGAGCCGGACTATATTAACGGGCTCTCCCTTCTGGGGGAGAGCCCTTTGAGCAGGAGAATCAGAGGGCGCTGGTAAAGTTTGTGAGAAGGGTGAGGGAGAAGTATCCCCAGAAGGATATCTGGTGCTATACCGGTTACACCCTGGACAGGGAGCTGCTGGAGGAGAGCCGGGCCAGATGTGAGGTCACAGACGAGCTGTTGTCTATGATCGATGTGCTGGTGGACGGCAGGTTTGTAGAAGAGCTTAAGGATATAAGCCTTCCTTTCCGGGGCTCCTTCAACCAGAGGATCATAGATATGAAGGCGTCTCTGGCGGCCGGGCAGGTACTGCCGTGGAAGCTGGCCGGAGAAGGATAATTGAAAGCGGTTATATGGACGGGCGCTTGTCTTTTGGAAAGAGGGGCGCCTGTTTTGCTTGTCATTTTACAGACCTGACTGTATAATAAAAACGTGACCCGGCTCTGATTTTCCAGGCGTGGGTTTTTTAACACTTTCCGCAGTATAACCTTGCAGGCAGCATACAACTTCCCTGTTTTGGGAAATGGGGGTATGGCGCGGCCCTGTAATGTCATTCATATAGATGAGGGAGAATACATATGATAAGAGGCAGGAAAGGAAGCGTACTTGTTGGAATCATCATGGGATTTCTGGCGGCGGGAGCATTCACAAGCCTGGCTGCAAATTCCCAGCCGGGGGCTCAAAAGACCGGGGGAGGGGACGGCGGCGGAGGCTCCTAAGGCGGCGGATTCAGGACAGAGAGGCGGTGCAGGTCCGGGAGAAGCGGGCAGAGCGAGGGAGAACCCGGTGAGGAGAAGGCTGCGGCGGATGCCGGCCAGTGGGCCGCCGAGAGAAACAGCATGGCTATAGCCGCCTACAACCGGCTTCTGGCTGATAGGGAGAAGGACGAGGACGGCAGTTTTTATCTTCTGGATATCAACCAGGATGGGGTGGAGGAGCTGCTGTATTCAAGAGCGCCCGGAGGATACATGGGATATCTGGAGATATACGCCTACAGCAACGGCAGCCTGGTATCGGATGATATCTGGTACAGTATCGGCAGCATTACATATAAAACCAACGAAAAGGCCCTGCTTGTGGAAAGCAGCATGCAGTCCGAATTTAAGAAAAGCGTCTTTACCTTTGACGGCGCGTCCCTGAATCACGACTATGCCGCCTTTTCACGGCTGTTTGAGATCAGTCCAACGGAAGATCTTCTTCCATACGGTGAATTCCGAATACGAATGCTCAGGTATGACGGGGGAAATACATATACCGACGAAGGGGCGCGGCGATCCTATGAGAATTATGTAGATGAGTGGAACGCAATGCAACAGCTGGCCATGAATTACCACTGCTGGCAGGAGGAGGAGGGTGATATCACAGATATTATGCTTCAGGGAACCGAGAATACGGCCCGGAACCGGAGGGATTTCCTCAGGTAAGGGCCGGCGATAGATAAGATTGAAAACAGGGCTGTCCTGCCACCGGGGTAGGCAGTCCGGTGCCTGAACATATTCCGTTAGGTCCTGGAAGGAATGTGTCCGGGCATTTTTTTGTTCTTTTATGGATATGGGGAAAATGACGAAGGCGGAGGAATGTCAATATGAAAAACAGTAAAGGCGAGGACAAGGTCCGGGGGACGGTTTGGGCGTTTATACGGTACGTGACCCTGAATGTGTCAGGCATGATCGGTCTGTCCTGTTATATTCTGGCAGATACCTATTTTGTATCAAAGGCTCTGGGAACAAGGGGACTGGCAGCCCTGAATCTGGCTATCTCCATTTACAGCGTTATCAATGCAACAGGCTTATGCTGGGAATCGGCGGCGCCACGCGGTATTCTATCTTCAGGTATCAGGACAATAAGCCGGAGGGAAGCAGGGTGTTTTCAAAGACGGTAACATTGAGTCTGGCCGCAGGGCTGCTGTTTCTGGCTGCAGGTATCTTTCTTCCGGGCGTGCTCTCAGGCATCCTGGGAGCAGACGGAGATACGGCAGAACTGACTACAGTTTACCTGAGGGTGATTCTCTGCTTTGCCCCCTGCTTTATTATGAACAATACATTGCTGGCCTTTGTGAGAAATGATGGAAATCCAAGACGGTCTATGGCGGCAATGATAGCCGGAAGCCTGTCCAATATTATTTTGGATTATGTGTTTATGTTTCCTCTGTCCATGGGAATGTTTGGCGCTGCTTTCGCCACAGGTCTGGCGCCGGTTATCAGTATGGCCGTTCTCTGGGGACATTTTCTCAGGAAGAAACACGGACTTCATTTTACTCTGTGCAGAATAAGCCTCAGGAATGTAAGGGAGGTGGCCGGCCCCGGCGTGTCGTCCTTTATTACAGAAGTGTCCTCCGGAGTGGTCCTCATGGTCTTTAACCTTGTGATACTGGGGCTGGCGGGGAATACAGGGGTGGCCGCCTACGGAATTGTAGCAAATATGGCTTTGGTGGCTGTGGCTGTATTTACAGGAATTGCCCAGGGAATCCAGCCCCTTGCCAGCCAGGGCTGCGGTCTGGGGGATGAAGCCATGCTTAAACAGGTCATGTGGTATGGCCTGGTTCTCAGTCTGGCGCTGGCTGCGGTTATATACTTTGCGGTGAACCGCCGGGCGGAGGAGATCATCGCCCTGTTTAACAGCGAGGGAAACAAGGGTCTGGTTTCCATAGCAAAAAGGGGGATTCAGATATACTTTGCAGGATTCCTGTTGGCAGGGGTGAATATTGTCACCGCCGCTTTTTTAAGCGCGGTGGCAGAGACAAAGAAAGCGTTTGGAATTTCAGCTGTCCGGGGATTTCTTGGGATTGTGCCGCTGGCTCTTTTAGTTCCAAAGGTTATGGGGCTGGACGGGGTGTGGCTGTCTTTTGTGCTTGCCGAGTTGGCAGCCGCCTGCATATCGGCCGTACATGCCAGGAGGATACTGGGGGGCGCAGCTCGGCAGGGCGGCAGTGATTTGCTGAAAATTGGATGTCAATAGATTGCAAAGAGATATTTTATAGGCTATAATTGGTAAAGAATTGCATTTATAATCCTGTGTGTGGGACGCAGGGAATGGAGGAGAGGAAGAATGAAAAAGTGTAGTGAGTGCGGAACTCAGCTGAAAGATGATGCAAAATTCTGCCCTAAATGCGGAGCAAAACAGACGGCGGAGGGGCCCCGGCATGAGGAGCCGCCTGTGCCCCGGCGTGGAGAACATCCCCGGGAGGCGGCTGAGGCCCGGGTTTCGGCAGAGGCAGAGCCGCCTAAGCAGCCCCAGGCTTCGTTACGGCCTGAACAGGCGGCGCAGCCTCAGCCTGCAGCGGTTAAAAAGAAAGAGCATAATGCCTTTTGTAGTCATCTGCCTGGTTTTGATTCTGGCTATGGGCGGAGGAACTGCTTTTTATCTGTGGAAGTTGAATGAGGCCGGCAGCAGGCAGGAAGCATCGGCCCAGGCTGACAGAGAGATAGAGGAGGATGATGAGGAGGAGACGGAGGAACCGTCCGGGAAGCCGGAAGGGACGTCATTGGCGGCAGAGGCGGCCACAGAAGCGACTCTTCCCACAGAAGCGCCCACTACGGCAGCTGTGCCTGAGACAGCGCCTATGCCCACGGCCGCGCCTACGGCCCCCTATGTGCCTGAGACAGCCGCGCCTGTACCAGCGGATTATACCACGCTGTACGTTGTGAACTGTGATGAATTCATCACTCTGCGCAGCAGCGCTTCCACCAGCGCCTCCGAGTTAACCAAGATACCTCTGGGTTCTGTGGTCAGCTATGTTTCCACTGCCGAGAATGGTTTTTACAAAGTGATTTTCAATGGAAAGACAGGGTATGCCCTGGCGTCCTACCTGTCCAGCGATCCCTATTACTATGAGACGCCGGACACGAACGGTTATCCGACAATGTATGTGGTTAACTGCGATGAATTTATCACCTTAAGGTCCAGCGATTCCACCTCTGCATCGGAGATAACCAAGATACCTCTGGGAGCGGCAGTGAGCTATATTTCTACAGCGGGAAACGGCTTCTACAAGATCATTTATAATGGAAACACCGGATATGCTCTGGCTTCCTATCTGAGCTACTAAATGGAGGGGCGTTATGTCGAGAAAGCTTTTAGTTGCAGGAATCGCCGCAGTGGCTTCAACTGCTGTTTTCTGTACGGGTATTATTTGCTATGCCACAGCCAGAACGGCGGCGAGAGCGGCAGAACAGAGACAGGAGGCCAATAAGAGGGAGGAGGAATCGGTCCGCCTTATGGCGAAAGAGGAGCCTGCCTCCCTTTCCGGGGAGACTGAAGGTACAAAAGCTGAGCAAGGGGAGAAAACCGCGGCGTGTGAGACAGAGCCGGGGAAACAGAGAAAGCCGGGAGTCCGGCCGGGGAAGAAACCCGGGAAAGAGAATCGCAGACAGACCCGGAAGCCCATGGTACGGACAAGGCGGCGCTGCCCCTTACAGTGGAATCTGCACTGACGATGTACACGTATGACCAGATGGTTCAGGATATAGAAATTCTCCAGGCCAAATATCCGGAGTTGATTACGGTGGATTCCCTGACCGATACGCCGGACGGCCGGAAAATATGGCATCTCATTATAGGCAGTCCGGAGGCTGAGGAACATTTCCTTGTAACAGGTTCTATCCATGCCAGAGAATATATGTCCACACAGCTTGTAATGAAGCAGACTGTAAAATTTCTTGAAAATAAGGATTCCTATGTGGAAGCGCTGAAAAATAAAGCCATTCACGTAGTTCCCATGATTAACCCTGACGGCGTATCCATCAGCAGCTGGGAATGAGCGGCTGCCTGCTGGAGGAGACGAAAGCCATGGTTCAGGAGATCAGCCGCCTGGACGGAGCCGGGGATATGGCGGAATACCTGCGCCGTTGGAAGTCCAATGCCCAGGGAATCGATTTAAACAGGAATTTCGATGCTCTGTGGGAGAATTATAACGATGGGCCTGCTCATCCCAGCGCCGATCATTATAAGGGAACTTCTGTGGCATGTGCGCCGGAAACCGCAGCCATGGTGGCGCTGACAGAGAAATATCCCTTTGTGAGAACCATCAGCTACCACACCCAGGGAAGCGTGATTTACTGGTATTTCGGACAGACAGGACAGCTTAAGACCGATACGGAGACGTTTGCAAACGAGGTCAGCAGAGTCACGGGATATCCGACAGACGCCAATTATGCCAATCTGGATCCGGCGGGTTATAAGGACTGGGCTATCGCCAAAAAGGGAATTCCCAGTCTTACCATTGAAGTGGGCAGGGAGACATCCCCTGTTCCGGCGGGCCAGTTTGATACGGTCTGGAATGAGAACCAGGGAGTGTGCAGGTGCTTCTGGGGCTTTAAACAGGTTTCAGAGCGGCAGGAGGAAAGAGGAGTTCCTTTTGGGCGGCACTCATAAAACAGCATAGGAATGTTTTCGGGAAACGGCGTAGCTTCGGCTATGCCGTTTCTCCATTTGACAGGTCACTCAGCAAGGGCGCGGGGAGTATCCCCGCAAGGTCATAGGAAATGTCAATCTGCTGTGGGAAAGTTTTTCGTTAGCGTTATCTTCGTAAATACGCTTAAATAATCGGTCAAGTTCTTCAATGCGCCGTTCCCCTTGCGTGGCTTGCCGCCGCTTTGCCGGGAGTTCCCCTTTTGCGTCGGCTTTCTGCCTTGCGCCCATAGCTTGCCAAACGTTCCCCGTGGGTAGACACACAGGCAATCACAAGCCGCATATGAGCCAATACCCCTTGTTCCAAAACAACGGCGCGGATAAAATGCGTCGGGCCACTCACTTTCCCTCTCAGCCTTGAAGTGGAGCAAACATAGTGGTCTTGCCGCGCTTCAAAGGTCTTTCGCATACCACTCGTTGATGATGTTCAAAAACGGGGTGAAGTCGCTGTCCTGCTGGTTTGCGATGTCGATACCGTTGTTAATGGCAATGAAGCGCACGCCTTTTGAGAGAGCATTTTTTGGATTCCTTTAGGAGAAGATAACCTTTACTTTATATATTGTGCTTTTTTCAAATTGTGCAAAACCACTATATTTTTAGCGCAATTTATGCTATGATTGTTCTTTAAGAAATGGAGGGTTTTATTGTGAGTGAGATATGGAAACCGGAACCATGGGTAAACACAAAAGAAATCGCCGAGCACATGGGCGTCACTGTGGAAACTGTTCGTAAATGGATCAAGCTTAAAAAAATACCTTGTCACCGCATCGGTAAACTGTGGAAGTTTAAAGTCAGCGAAGTTGACGAGTGGGTTACAAGCGGACAGGCAACCGAGTAGTCAGCGATACAGAAATTGCCCATTTTACTGGTCGCCATAAATTTTTTATAGTATATGACAACATAAACTTCAGCAATCTCAGCCCCAAAGGTTTGAGCATTGCTCAGTACGATTGTTTGGAGGAATAAAAATGTCAAGTGCAGCACAGAGAGCCGAACTGCAATCTAAAATTTGGAAAATAGCGAACGATGTTCGAGGTTCTGTAGATGGATGGGATTTTAAACAATATGTTTTAGGAACGCTTTTTTATCGTTTCATCAGTGAAAACTTTTCTAACTACATTGAAGGTGGGGACGAGAGCGTCAAGTATGCAGAACTTGACGATGGCATCATAACCAAAGAAATCAAAGAAGATGCAATCAAGACCAAAGGGTATTTCATTTACCCTAGTCAGTTGTTTTCCAACATCGCTAAAAATGCAAACCGAAATGATAGTTTGAATACAGATTTAGCGGATATATTTTCAGCAATTGAAAGCTCTGCCAACGGCTACCCTTCCGAACTGGATATTAAAGGCCTATTTACCGATTTCGATACCACAAGTAACCGTTTAGGAAATACAGTTAAAGACAAAAACAGCCGTTTAGCCGCTGTCATCAAAGGCGTTGAAGAACTTGATTTTGGCAAGTTTGAAGATAACCAGATTGATCTCTTTGGTGATGCCTACGAGTATTTAATCTCTAATTATGCTGCCAATGCAGGCAAATCAGGGGGAGAGTTCTTCACACCACAGTGCGTTTCTAAGCTCATCGCAAGACTTGCAATCCACAAGCAAACGACAATTAATAAGATTTATGACCCGGCCGCTGGTTCCGGCTCGTTGCTGCTGCAAGCGAAAAAACAATTTGATGCTCACATTATCGAAGACGGCTTCTTTGGGCAGGAAATCAACCACACAACCTATAACCTTGCCCGTATGAATATGTTTTTGCACAATGTCAACTATGATAAATTCAATATTGCACTGGGTAATACCTTGACAGACCCGCAGTTTGGCAATGAAAAGCCCTTCGATGCCATTGTATCCAATCCGCCCTATTCCATCAACTGGATTGGGAGCGATGACCCTACCCTAATCAATGATGACCGTTTTGCCCCTGCCGGTGTACTTGCACCAAAGTCAAAAGCAGACTTTGCCTTTGTGCTCCATAGCCTGAGCTATCTATCCGGTAAAGGACGGGCGGCAATTGTTTGTTTCCCCGGCATCTTTTACCGTGGTGGTGCGGAGCAGAAAATCAGACAGTATTTGATTGATAATAACTTTGTAGAAACAGTTATTTCTTTGGCGCCAAACCTTTTTTATGGTACCTCTATTGCCGTTAATATCTTGGTTCTTTCAAAGCACAAAAGCGATACAAAAGTCCAGTTTATTGATGCCAGCGGTGAAGACTTTTTCAAAAAAGAGACCAATAACAATGTGCTGACAGAAGACCATATTGAAAAAATTTTGGAGTTGTTTGACCGTAAAGAAGATATCGACCATGTGGCCAAGTCTGTGGATAAGGACAAGATTGTGGAAGAGAACTACAATCTTTCCGTAAGCTCTTATGTAGAGGCAAAGGACACAAGAGAAGTGATTGATATCAATGTACTGAACGCAGAAATCAAAACAACCGTTGCAAAAGTTGATAAGCTTCGTGCCGAAATTGATGCGATTATTGCAGAAATCGAGGTGTGATAATGAGTAGATTAGCTGAGCTTATAAAGGAGCTATGCCCTAATGGGGTGGAGTATTCTCCACTTGAAAAATGTTGTAATATCTTAGACAGACAACGTAAACCTGTTACAAAATCAGCGAGAGAAATAGGTAAATACCCATATTATGGCGCAAATGGAATACAAGACTATGTTTCGGATTATATTTTTGATGGTACATTTGTTTTGGTTGGTGAAGATGGTAGCGTTATAACCAAAAGTGGTAATCCAGTTGTTACATGGGCTCAAGGGAAAATATGGGTTAATAATCACGCACATATCATAGAAGAAAACGAAGGAGTGCTATTAAGATACTTGTATCATTATATTCAAACGGTCGATGTTACACCATTGATTCATGGGAATATACCGAAACTAACTGGTGGCGATTTTAAAACGATACCAGTCCCAATCCCCCCTCTCCCTGTGCAAGAGGAAATTGTCCGCATATTAGACAATTTTACGGAGCTTACTGCTCAGCTTACAGCGGAGCTTACAGCGGAGCTTACAGCGAGAAAAAACAATATGAGTATTATAGGAGTAGTTTGTTGCTACAGACTAGTAGTGTTCCTATGTTTCCGTTAAAAACTGTGGTAAAGAAAAGCTGTTCCGGCAGCACCCCTGCCAAAGGGAATAGCTCATATTATGTTAATGGAGATGTTCCTTGGCTGCGTACACAAGATGTGAGATTTAATGAAATATATGAAATAGATAGTTTTATAACAGAGGAAGCAGTTGCAAAAACATCTGCTAAATGGATTCCACCGAACTGTGTTATTATAGCCATTTCAGGAGCAACAGCCGGACGATGTGCAATTAATAAAATACCTACGACCACCAATCAGCACTGCCTAAACTTGGAGATTGACGATTCAAAGGCTCTATATAAATATGTTTTCTACTGCGTTTATAGCCAATACGAGGAATTGATTTCAAAAAAGCAAGGGGCAAGAGGTGACTTAAACTCATCGTTGGTATTGGGACTTGATATCCCTATACCATATCCGGACAATGTAGAAAAATCCCTTGCCGAGCAACAACGCATCGTTGACATCCTCGACCGCTTCGATACCCTTTGCAACGACATTTCAAGCGGTCTATCTGCCGAGATAAAGGCACGGCAGAAACAATATGAATACTACCGTGATAAGTTGCTTTCATTTCCAAGAGCTGAATTAGAGGTGTGATATGGGGAAAAGCTTAAAAGAAATCGCACAGGAGTTAAAAGATAGCGGCAAAAAAGTACAGCTAATTTATGCCTTTAATGGAACCGGCAAAACAAGACTTTCGAGAGAGTTTATAGAACTGATTGCGCCTAAAAGTGATGCCGATACGGAGGGTATAGATTTAGCAGATAAGAAAATCATTTACTACAATGCCTTTACAGAGGACTTGTTTTATTGGGACAATGATTTAGCAAATGACATTACTCCAAAGCTTAGAATACAGCCAAATGTTTTTACGCATTGGGTCTTTGTAGACCAAGGGCAAGATAGTCGTATTATTGAAAATTTTCAGCATTACACCGATGCTAAATTAACCCCGCATTTTAATGCGCCGTACATTCTTCGTGACAACGGGACCAAAAAGACGGTACCAGCTTTTACAGAAGTAACTTTTTCATATGAACGTGGTAACGACGAGCGTTCGGATAATATTAAAATTTCTAAAGGTGAAGAGAGTTGCTTTATTTGGAGTGTTTTTATTTCACTCCTTGAACAAGTAGTGAATGTTTTAAATGTTCCGGACGAAAGTGATAGAGAAACACATCAGTTTGACCATTTAGAATATGTATTTATTGACGACCCTGTAAGTTCATTAGACGAGAACCACTTAATTGAACTGGCAGTAAATTTGGCACAGCTGATAAAAGAAAGTAAATCCGACTTGAAGTTTGTTATCACCACCCACAATCCTCTCTTTTATAATGTGCTGCACAATGAGTTTAAGAAAGTGACATTTAAGAAATACTTTCTAAAAAAGAGGAAGATGGACAATATAACTTAACGAATCAACCTAGCGATGCGCCGTTTTCCTACCATCTATTTCTAAAAGCTGAAATTGAAAGGGCCATTCAAACAAGCCAAATACAAAAGTATCATTTCAATTTTCTTAGGAATATCTTAGAAAAAACTTCAACGTTCTTAGGTTACGAAAACTGGGGAGAGCTTTTGCCTAAGATGGAGGACGGAAAAGCCAATCCATATGAGAGCAGAATTATTAATATCTCCAGTCACTCGAAACATTCGGCGGAAGAGATTGTTGAGCTAACAGAAAATGACAAAAGGGTTTTGGCATACTTACTAAAGGAAATTAAGAAAAATCACAAATTCAATCATTGGGAGGGAGATGTATGACGGATTATAAAGCAATTGCTGAATCGAATAACTTTATCGTTTTAGATAAATATACAAAGATTGAGCAGAAAGGTGCCGGCTACCAAACCGAAGCGGATTTAGAGCGTGAGCTCATTGCCGATTTGGTAAACCAGGGTTATGAACCGCTCCCAAAGCTCACTACTCCCAAAGCAATGCTTGAAAATGTCCGGGTGCAACTGCAACTGCTGAACAAGATGGAGTTTTCGGATGACGAGTGGAAACGATTTTGCGAGGAGTACTTAGATAAACCAAGTGAAAGCCATATTGACAAAACACGTAAAATTCATAATGACTATATCTATGACTTTGTTTTTGACGATGGACATATTCAAAACATTTATCTGGTGGACAAAAAGGACATAGCAAAGAATAAGCTGCAGATTATTTCACAATTTGAACAAACCGGAACCCATGCCAACCGCTATGATGTTACCATTTTAGTCAATGGGCTTCCGTTGGTTCAAGTTGAGCTAAAAAAACGTGGAATTGCCATTAAAGAAGCGTTTAACCAAGTAAATAGATATAGCAAGGAGAGCTTCAATTCGGAAAACTCTCTGTTTAAGTATCTGCAACTTTTTGTCATCTCCAACGGAACGGATAGCCGCTATTTTGCCAACACGACAAAACGAGATAAAAACAGCTTTGATTTTACCATGAACTGGGCAAAGTCAGACAATATGCTCATTAAAGATTTGAAGGATTTTACGGCAACATTCTTTCAAAAAACACATTACTCAGTGTACTCCTGCTCTATTCTGTTTTTGATACCAGCGATAATTTACTTATCATGCGCCCTTATCAGATAGCTGCAACAGAAAGAATTTTGTGGAAGATCAAAAGCTCCTACCACGCTAAAAAATGGCGAACCAATGAAAGCGGAGGGTATATTTGGCATACTACCGGCAGCGGTAAAACACTTACAAGCTTTAAAGCAGCGCGGCTTGCCACGGAGCTTGATTTTATCGACAAAGTGTTTTTTGTGGTGGACAGAAAAGATTTGGATTATCAAACCATGAAAGAATATCAGCGCTTTTCCCCCGATAGTGTGAACGGTTCCGAAAATACCGCTGGGCTCAAACGCAACATCGAAAAAGAAGATAATAAAATCATTGTAACCACCATTCAAAAGTTGAATAATCTTATTAAAAGTGAATCGGATTTGTCCATCTACAGCAAGCAAGTGGTTTTCATTTTTGACGAGGCACATCGCTCACAGTTTGGCGAAGCGCAAAAAAACATTCATAAGAAGTTCAAGCAGTATTACAAGTTTGGATTTACGGGCACGCCTATCTTCCCCGAAAATGCCCTTGGCGCTGATACAACGGCTTCTGTGTTTGGGCGTGAATTGCACTCCTATGTTATCACTGATGCCATCAGAGATGAAAAAGTGCTTAAATTTAAAGTTGATTACAACGATGTTCGCCCTAAATTCAAAACAATCGAAATGGAGCAGGATGAGAAAAAACTGACTGCCGCCGAAACAAAAGAGGCACTACTGCACCCTGAAAGAATTAAAGAAATTTCTCAGTACATCCTTAATAATTTTAGGGTAAAGACACATCGTTCTCATGCGGGGGCAAAAGGGTTCAATGCCATGTTCGCTGTTAGCAGCGTTGATGCAGCAAAGCTCTACTACGAGGCCTTGAACGACTTGCAAAAGGAAAGCGAAAAGCCCTTGAAAATTGCAACGATTTTCTCTTTTGCTGCCAACGAAGAGCAAAATGCCATTGGAGAAATTGTTGACGAAACATTTGAGCCCACAGCCATGGATAGCAGCGCAAAGGAGTTTCTAACTTACGCCATTAGTAATTATAATGCTATGTTCAAAACTAATTTTGGTGTGGAGAGCAAGGATTTTCAAAACTATTATCGTGACCTTGCAAACCGTGTAAGAAAGCAGGAAATAGATCTTTTAATTGTGGTCGGAATGTTTTTAACAGGCTTTGATGCACCAACTCTGAATACGCTATTCGTTGATAAAAATCTCCGCTACCACGGTTTGATTCAAGCATTTTCAAGAACCAACCGCATTTATGATTCGACAAAGACTTTTGGAAACATTGTTACCTTTAGAGATTTGGAAAAAGCAACTGTCGATGCCATTACTCTCTTTGGAGACACAAACACAAAAAATGTTGTACTTGAAAAAGGCTATAAAGAGTATATGCAAGGCTTCACCGACATTGCTACCGGCGAAGCCCGTCGTGGCTATGTGGCGCTGGTAAAAGAACTACACGAGCGCTTTCCTGATATCGACGACATCGTTACCGGGAAGGATAAAAAAGACTTTTCCAAGCTATTTGGTGAGTATTTGCGGGTTGAGAATATACTACAAAACTACGATGAGTTTGCAAATTTGAAGGCTTTGCAATCTGTAGATTTACAAGACCCGCAAGCCGTTGAAGCGTTCAAGTCTACACACTATGTAAGCGATGAGGAAATTGCGGCAATGCAAGAAATAGTTGTACCGGAAGAAAGAATTATTCAAGATTATCGTTCTACCTATAATGATATTCGTGACTGGTTCCGCAAAGAAAGCGCCGGTAAGGAAAAAGATGCATCGTTGGTTGACTGGGATGATGTTGTCTTTGAGGTTGACCTCTTAAAATCACAAGAGATAAATCTAAATTATATTCTCGAACTGATATTTGAGAAAAATAAAAAGCTGAAAAATAAAGAAACCTTGGTTGAAGAGGTTCGCCGTTTAATCCGTTCTAGCTTAGGCAATCGTGCAAAAGAAAGCCTGGTGGTCGATTTTATCAATCAAACAGATTTAGATAAAATCGAAGATAAGGCAAGTATCATCGATGCCTTTTTCTCGTTTGCACAAGCTGAGCAAAGAAAAGAGGTGGAAGAATTAATCCATGACGAGGAACTCAACCAAGATGCTGCAAGGCGCTACATCCTTGCTTCGTTGAAGAAGGAATACGCCAGTGAAAACGGAACAGAGCTCAATGAAGTTTTGCCTAAAATGAGCCCGCTGAATCCTAAGTATTTAGCGAAAAAGCAAACCGTATTTCAGAAAATAGCTGCCTTTGTCGAGAAGTTTAAAGGTGTGGGCGGCTCAGTATAGATTAAAGTATTTGGATCAACATACCGAGCTGGTGTAAGGAATATTGGCAAGCAGGGGCTGGCGAGATCCTTTTCGGATATGCCGAGTCTGTGAAAGTTTTTCTGTAATTAAATATTTATAAGGTCTTCTATGATAAAAATAAAAATTATAGGAGGCCTTTTTATTATGGCAAGAGAAAAGAAATCTGTACACAAAGTGCAAATGACCGATGGAAAGCGAAACATCATCCGGCAGCTTCTTGAGGAGTATGAGATTGAATCTGCCCAGGCCATTCAGGATGCGCTCAAAGATCGACTGGGCGGTACCATCAAAGAGATGATGGAATCCGAGATGGACGAGCGCCTTGGCTATCGCAAGTCAGAACGTTCCGGTTGCGATGACTATCGCAATGGCTATAAAACCAAACAGGTGAACAGCAGCTATGGAAGCATGAAAGTCGAAGTCCCACAGGACCGTAACTCTACTTTTGAGCCACAGGTGGTAAAGAAACGCCAGAAAGATGAAGAAAATTCTATTTCCATGTGTCTACTTTATTGGGTGCAAAACATTATACACATACTCCTCAAAATGGCGTTCTACTACGTAACAAAACAGGCTAAATTTCATTATTTTAAATATAATTACAATCTACCATATCGTCCTCGTCATATCCGAAATAGCACCAAACAATATTTGCCGCATGGCCTTTATGATGTGCTTCTGCAATTTCAGCAATTTGCTCCATAGAGCATTGGAAGCGCAAAATCACTTTAACAGACAGTCTTTTTGCTCCTGCATGATGTATTGGTTCAATATTATAGATAAGATAGTTATCTGCTTCCTCATATATTTTTGCAACTTTGTAGGGATTATATTCTTCAACATCAAAAAATATCGTTCCCCCTATACTTGAACGAAAAATCGATTGTTGAAAGTTATGTCTATTTTTCTTATTTGATACTTCTGCAAAGTGAAATATTGCTTCGTTAATTGCTTCAAGAGATTTGTTCCCTTTTCTAATTAAACAATGTGAAGTTAGTGCATCACACACGAAACTTGTATACAAACTTATTTTCCTATTTTCATCAAAGCCGGAAAACTGCTCGGCTCCACAAGAGGCTAAAACTGCAAAACCACGTCCGGCAAAATGCTCTACCGTTTCATTAAGGTCTATTATCGGAATATTATCAAGTGTAAAACCTCCCGAATGGCAACTATCTAAAATTACAATTTTGTTTTTTGTTTTGTATTTTTCCTATTGTATTAATGAGGTCTTGCAGTTCAATTAAACCATCGCTTAATACTAAACAGTTTTTCCCACCATGACCAGAAAAGTATAAGATAAATGTATCATCTTCTGTTGCGTCTTTAAGCGCAGTATGTATTGCTGTAACAAGCTGGGTTTTTGTTACTTTTCCCGTTTCGCTACATAGAATTATATTGTTTGAACTTACATTCAATCCATGGATAAGTGCCGTTCTCATTGCAAACAAATCATTTTTGCACAAAGGCAAAGGGGAACACTTAATTGTTAAATAATCACATACTCCCACTAATAATGCTTTTATAGCTCCCATGTTTACCACTCATCTTTTAATTTTAATACTTTTATAAAGCTTTCCTTGATATTTTATTACGAGCTTTTGCGCTTTGCTACCAAAATCATTATTAAACTCCAAATTGTGTCGCATATTAGAACACAAGCTAACAAAACAGGCATACCGTCTTTTTAAACGATATGCCGTTTTGGTTTTACCCTGTATGGCAGCTACCCTATATCAGTTTGTTGGTTGATACTGTTTTATGAGTAGCTGCCATTAGGCGGACTCTTTTTTTGTTGGACTGACATAGAAAAGGGGTTGGAGGATTATATTATTAGTGATAAGAAACTATGAGGTATCATATGGCAACTAATCCAGAACGGACATCCAGTGGGCTGCTGCAGATAAACGTAATCAATGTGCAGAACAACTTTCCCATTGAAAATGCCAGAGTCACTATCAGCTATAAGGGGGAGCCCACAAGGCCCATTGAGCAGGTTCAGACCAACAGTTCAGGGCAGACACAGCAGGTAACCTTGCCGGCTCCTCCGGTAGAGTACAGCCTGGAACCAAGTGTGATCCAGCCTTATTCGGAGTACAATCTCACCGTCGAGGCGGAGGGCTTTCAGCCGATGGAGGTATCGGGGACAGAGATACTGGCGGAATCCACTGCCATTCAGCCGGTGGGTATGACGCCTGTGGGGGAGGGACGGCCTGCGGAGGATCCGGTGGTGATTCCCGATCACACTCTTTACGGCAACTATCCTCCTAAAATCGCAGAGGCTGAGATTAAACCTGTAAATGAAAGCGGGGAGATTGTGCTCAGCCGGGTGGTAGTGCCCCAGACCGTGGTTGTCCACGACGGCGCGCCTACAGACCGGACTGCCAGGGATTACTATGTACCCTACAGGGACTACGTTAAAAATGTGGCGTCCAGTGAGATCTACTCCACCTGGCCCAGGGCTACCATCACAGCCAATGTGCTGGCTATCATGTCTTTTACTCTGAACCGTGTTTACACAGAGTGGTACAGAAACCAGGGGTATGATTTTACTATCACTTCCTCCACGGCCTTTGATCACAAGTGGATCTACGGAAGAAACATATTTGAAAGTATTTCCCTGGTGGTTGACGAGATATTTGACAATTACTTATCCCGCCCAGGGGTGCGCCAGCCGATTCTGACCCAGTACTGCGACGGGCGGCAGGTGCAGTGTCCAAATTGGATGACCCAATGGGGTTCATGCAGTCTGGGCGAGCAGGGGTACAGCCCCATCGAGATTCTCCGAAATTTTTACGGGGACAGCATCTATGTAAATACAGCAGAACTCATATCCGGCATTCCGGCCTCCTGGCCGGGAAATGACCTGACAGTGGGAAGCACCGGCGACAAAGTGCGCCAGATGCAGGAACAGCTGGA
This sequence comes from Clostridia bacterium UC5.1-1D2, assembly GCA_001304855.1. GTDB lineage: Bacteria > Bacillota > Clostridia > Lachnospirales > Lachnospiraceae > Enterocloster. The sequence goes on along the minus strand of BBZN01000026.1, from coordinate 39,603 downwards.
TATGATTGCCACCGTCTACACTGCGATTCCAAGGGTTACTCCTGACGGAATCTATGGACAGAGGACGCAAATGCCGTAAGGGAATTCCAGTCTATCTTCGGACTGCCCCAGACAGGGGTTGTGGATTTTGCCACCTGGTATAAAATTTCCCATATCTACGTGGGAATTACCAGGATTGCAGAGCTGGTTTAGAACAGATAACGTAAATGAGCGTCGTAAAAATGAGAGCCGGTTCCGCACAGAAAACGGAACGGCCCGAAAGGGATTCCAGAGATGTTTCTATATCTTTTCTTTTGCGGCTTTCAGGACAGGCACCAGGCACGCCGATAATTCCCGGATGTTCCTTTCCGCTTTTGTCAAGTACATCCGGCCCCACTGTTTCAGGAATATGTTTCCAAGGGTAATGCCCATAATTCCGGCAGTGTTTGCCAGAACGCCCGGCGGCAGCTCCTCATCCAGAACCATTACGCATTTTTTATGATCTTGTGTTTCCATAAATCTTGTACTCCCTTTTGTCCTTTTGTTCTGATGTCCTGTTTTCCGATAGGAAGAGGCCGATCAGAGTTAATACAATTCCACATGCCATGGTCCGGGTCAACACCTCATGGAGGACGGCTGCAGAAGTCACTGCAGTGATCACCGGCACCATATAGATATACACGCTTGTCCTCACGGAGCCCAGGATTTTTACCGCAAGATTCCATGTCACAAAGCAGAGGCGGATGCTCCAAATCCCAGAAACAGAAGATTTAAGATGTTTTTTATATCTTTGAACGGGGCTGCCTGAATGTGAAAATCCATAAAATATAAAACGGGAATCATAAAAACCAGCCCGTAAAAAAAGGTCCGCCTTGTAGACTGTATGGTGTTGTAACCAAAACCGCTTATTTTTTTGTGATGGTAGAATAAGCGGCCCAGATCACTGCTGCGGCGATGGCCAGGATATCTCCCGCAGGACTCAATTTGAGGGCGCTTTCACTGCTGAAGCTAATCATGAAAATTCCTGCCAGAGCAATGAGAAATCCTGCAAAAAAGCGGATATTCGGGCGGCCGCTGTGCAAAAATATACAGGAAAAGATAACGGTAAAAAAGGGCGCCACGGAGATAATAACGCCTACATTGGAAGCCAGGGTGAAGGTCAGCGCAATATTTTCAAAGAGGTAGTAGAGGGTTACGCCGCACAGTCCGGCGGCTGCAAAATACCACTCCTCTTTCTTTTGGCACAGGTTAAGCCTGCGGGGGCAGACGCACCACAGTGCAAAATAGCCGATGGTAAACCGTATAAACAAAATTTCGATAGGTGTAAATGTCCGGAGAAGCACTTTGGTGGAGATAAACGTAGTTCCCCAGATAAGAATGGTTACAAAGGCCGCTCCATGGCCTTTCAGATTCGTCTCAGTTTTCATTGGGCCACTCCTTTGCCGGCTCTGCAGGAGCCGGGACGCCGGTAAATATCCGTTGATACTGCTTTGGCGTCAGTCCGATAAATTCTTTGAAAAAATTGGTAAAGTGGCTTTGATCCGCAAAGCCAGCCATACTGGCTGCATCAATGGGAGGGATTCCCTGCTCCAGAAAGGTTTTCGCCTTTTCAAGGCGGATCGTCTGGAGGTAGCGGTAGGGGGAGACGCCCACCTGTTTTGTGAAAGAGCGCAGCAGATAAGATTTACCGAAGCTTGTCATGGACAGCAGGTCATCCAGCGTAATATTTTCCGGGAAATGCTCTTCCATATAGTTGCAGAGGGTCTTTATCTGCTGGTTTGGTTCCTGTATATCGACCTTGTCAAAGGGTTCCGCGTAGTCCTGCAAAATCTGCTCCAGGAGAAAAAAGAAGGCCTCCTCCTTTTTGAATTTGGTTTCATGGCTGAGAATGGAATTGTATAATTCATCCAGGGTATGGGTGATATCGCTTTGGTAGACTACATTCAGCGTAAAATGGGGCGTAAACTCCTTACCTGTTATCTCTTTTACTGCCTGCAGCATCACCTCTGTTTTGATGTTTACGGCCCGGTAATCCAGGATATCGCCGTTGATGGGCGCGCAGTAATGGTTATCTCTGGGATTGAATAAGATCAGGTCCCCGGAAGCCAAATCGTATTCCTGCCCCTTGCACCACAGATGCCGTTTGCCTCCCTCCACAAACCCGATGACATAGTAATCGTGAAAATGGTTTGGAAATTTCTGGACAATTCCGCTTAAGTTGTAGGCTTCTATTCCGAGATCGTGATCATAATAGATATGCCTCTGTTCCTGTTCCAAGTGCATTTGATTTCCTCCTCCTTTTTCTGTCATCAGTTTACCATGACCGGACGAAAATTTCTTGAATGATATGACACCTTTCTTTCACGTATATGGGAAAAATAAAAATGCCGTTGTGGGTAAATGTACGCTGGGAATAGTAGGGGCGAAGGAAAGGGAGGGAAGATAGGGGATAATATAAGGTAGAATAAGATAAATCACACCAGCCGCAGCGTGTTCCCGGGATTATCATTGTGAGACCGGACACCTGCGGTACGGGCAAAACCGCACTCCTCCCGGAACTGGCGTGATGGATATATTTTACCACTATGTGAGTCCCGGCGCAAGGAGAACAAAGGCAGATACTATCATTTCTGTGAAGCAAGGATCCGGCAGGGGAACATCCATGGATATCAGGCGGCTGCCGGGGAACCGGAGGCTTTGCTCCAGGAGGCGGATCGGGAAAATTCTCCAGGCTGAAACTAAAAATAATTAGAGCAGGACAAAAAAATTTAGCTTCCAAAGCTATTGAATAATAGAATGAAATACAGTATAATCTTTACAATTTGGGCTGAAATCTGTTTGAACGGTTGAAAGTAAAGGCGCGCCCAATAGAAAACACATGAGAAAGGACAGGTACCCCCATATGAAAGCATACCTCATACTGGAAGATGGAACTGTATTCACCGGGACAAGTATTGGTTCGGAACGTGAAGTAATCAGTGAAATCGTGTTTAACACATCAATGACCGGTTATCTGGAAGTGCTGACCGACCCCTCCTATGCAGGACAGGCAGTTGTGATGACATATCCCCTCATCGGAAACTATGGAATCTGCCGTGAAGATATGGAGTCAGCAAAACCCTGGCCGGACGGCTATATTGTCAGAGAACTATCAAGAATCCCCAGCAACTTCCGTAGCGAGGATACCATCCAGAATTTCTTAAAAGAGCATGACATTCCCGGTATCTGTGGTATCGATACAAGAGCCCTCACTAAAATTTAAGAGAAAAAGGCACTATGAACGGTATGATTACCACCAGGGAATATACCGATTTAAGCGAGCCTGTGAACCGCATGAAATCCTACACTGTGGCGGGAGTTGTATTAAGGACTACCACAAAGGAGAAATATACGCTGCCCGGAACGGGCAAAAAAGTGGCTCTTATGGATTACGGCGCGAAGATGAACATTGCCCGCTCCTTAAATGCAAAAGGGTGCCAGGTTACCGTATATCCCGCAGACACCCCGGCGGAGGAAGTGCTGGCTGAAGCGCCCGACGGCATCATGCTCAGCAACGGCCCCGGAGATCCCAAGGAAAACACGGCAATCATAGAAGAAATCAAAAAACTTTATGCATCGGATGTTCCCATCTTTGCAATCTGCCTGGGACATCAGCTGATGGCTCTTGCCAACGGCATGGATACCTACAAGTTGAAATACGGGCACAGAGGAGGCAATCACCCGGTGAAGGACCTGGAGACAGGAAGGGTGTATATCTCCTCACAGAACCACGGTTATGTGGTGGATATGGACAGAGTGAACCCACAGGTGGCAGAGCCTGCGTTTATTAATGTAAATGACGGGACCAACGAGGGGCTCAAATATATAGGAAAGAACATTTTCACCGTACAGTATCACCCTGAGGCCTGCCCCGGTCCTCTGGATTCAGGATATCTGTTCGACCGTTTCCTTAAAATGATGGAGGTGAATGACTGATGCCTAAGAATCCCGATATCAAAAAAGTACTGGTACTGGGCTCCGGCCCTATTGTCATCGGACAGGCGGCGGAGTTTGATTATGCAGGCACCCAGGCCTGCCGCTCCCTGAAGGAGGAGGGCGTTGAGGTGGTGCTCTTAAACTCCAACCCTGCCACGATCATGACGGATAAGGATATTGCAGACAGGGTGTACATTGAACCCCTTACGGTGGAAGTGGTGGAGCAGCTGATTTTAAAGGAAAAGCCCGACAGCGTGCTGCCTACGCTGGGCGGCCAGGCAGGGTTAAACCTGGCTATGGAGCTGGAGGATGCGGGTTTTCTGAAGGAGCACAATGTGCGCCTCATCGGCACAACGGCCCTGACCATCAAGAAGGCTGAGGACCGCGAGATGTTCAAGGAGACGATGGAGAAGATTGGCGAACCTGTGGCTCCCTCGGACATAGTGGAGGATGTGGCCGCGGCCTCCAGATTGCAGACCAGATCGGATATCCGGTGGTACTCCGGCCGGCCTACACCCTGGGCGGTTCCGGCGGAGGCATTGCCCGGAATCCTCAGGAATGCGCCGAGATTTTGGAGAACGGACTCCGGCTTTCCCGCGTGGGGCAGGTGCTGGTGGAGCGGTGCATAGCAGGCTGGAAGGAAATCGAGTATGAAGTGATGCGGGACGGTGCAGGAAATGTTATCACTGTGTGTAACATGGAGAACATCGACTGTAGGGGTTCATACAGGCGACAGCATTGTGGTTGCCCCCTCCCAGACCCTGGGCGACAAGGAATATCAGATGCTGCGCACCTCAGCCCTGAATATCATCAGCGAGCTGGGGATCACAGGAGGCTGCAATGTACAGTATGCCCTTCACCCTGAGAGCTTCGAGTACTGCGTTATTGAGGTCAATCCCCGCGTAAGCCGTTCCTCAGCCCTGGCATCCAAGGCCACAGGCTATCCCATTGCCAAGGTGGCGGCCAAGATTGCCCTGGGCTACACCTTGGATGAGATAAAAAATGCAGTGACCAAGAAAACATACGCAAGCTTTGAGCCTATGCTTGACTACTGTGTGGTAAAGATGCCAAGGCTTCCCTTTGACAAATTCATCAGCGCCAAGCGGACCCTTGGAACCCAGATGAAGGCCACTGGTGAGGTGATGAGCATCTGCACCAACTTTGAGGGGGGACTGATGAAAGCCATCCGCTCTCTGGAGCAGCATGTGGACTGCCTTCTGTCCTACGATTTTTCAGGCCTTTCGGACAGTGAACTGCTGGAACAGCTGGAGAAAGTGGACGATATAAGGATTTGGCGCATTGCAGAAGCGCTCCGCAGAGGCGTTTCCTACGACAGGATTCACGAGATTACCCTTATCGACCACTGGTTTATCGACAAGCTGGCAATTCTGGTGGAGATGGAAAATGCTCTCAAGGCAGTGGGGGAGGGCAAGGCCGGACTCACCACAGAGCTTCTGGCGGAGGCCAAGCGAATTGAATTTCCGGACAATGTGATTGCAAGGCTTACCAAGATCCCCCAGGCAGAGATAAAGCGGCAGCGCTATGACAATGGTATACGGCTGCCTACAAGATGGTGGATACCTGTGCCGCCGAGTTTGCTGCCGAGACTCCGTACTACTATTCCTGCTTTGGAAGCCTCAATGAGGCTGTGGAGACAAGCGGGCGCAAGAAGGTGCTGGTACTGGGCTCAGGCCCTATCCGCATCGGGCAGGGGATTGAGTTTGATTTCTGTTCTGTCCACAGTACCTGGGCCTTCAGCAGGGAAGGTTATGAGACGATTATAGTCAACAACAATCCGGAGACTGTAAGCACAGACTTTGATATAGCGGATAAGCTGTATTTTGAGCCTCTGACTCCTGAGGATGTGGAGAGCATTGTGGATGTGGAGAAGCCTGACGGCGCTGTGGTGCAGTTCGGCGGACAGACGGCTATCAAGCTCACCGAGGCGCTGATGAAGATGGGCGTGCCCATTCTGGGAACGGCAGCCGAGGATGTGGACGCTGCGGAGGACAGGGAACGTTTTGACGCTATCCTGGAGGAATGCAGCATCCCAAGACCTGCAGGTCATACGGTGTTCACGGCTGAGGAAGCCAAGGCGGCGGCCAATATGCTGGGCTATCCTGTTCTTGTAAGGCCCTCCTATGTGCTGGGCGGACAGGGAATGCAGATTGCAATCAGCGACGAGGACATCGACGAATTTATCGGCATCATCAACCAGATCGCGCAGGAACATCCCATTCTTGTGGATAAGTATATTATGGGAAAGGAAATTGAGGTGGACGCTATCTGCGACGGCTCGGATATCCTGATTCCCGGCATTATGCAGCATATAGAGCGGACGGGTATCCACTCAGGGGACAGTATCTCCGTGTATCCGGCCCAGGATCTGACCAGGCACAATATCGACACTATCGTGGAGTACACGGAAAAGCTGGCCAGAGCCTCCATGTTAAGGGCATGATTAATATACAGTTTATTGTGGATGGAGATGACGTGTATATTATAGAGGTAAACCCGCGTTCCTCTCGTACGGTACCCTATATCAGCAAGGTGACAGGCATACCCATCGTTCCTCTGGCTACACAGATAATCTGCGGCCACACCATCCGGGAGCTGGGATATACGCCGGGGCTTCAGCCTGCGGCTGATTATATAGCAATCAAAATGCCTGTATTCTCCTTCGAGAAGATTCGGGGCGCAGATATCAGCCTTGGGCCGGAGATGAAATCTACAGGCGAGTGCCTGGGCATTGCCGGAACTTTTAACGAGGCTCTTTACAAGGCCTTCGAGGGAGCGGGAATCCGCCTTCCGAAATATAAGAAGATGATTATGTCCATCCGTCACAGCGACCAGGAGGAGGCAGTGGAGATTGCACGCAGGTTTGCTGCGGTTGGTTATCAGATATTTGCCACCAGGGGCACTGCAGGGACGCTGAATAAGAACGGGGTGAAGGCTTACGAGATCCGCAAGATTGAGCAGGAGTCTCCCAATATTCTGGACCTGGTGTTAGGCCATCAGATTGACCTGATTATCGATATTCCGGCCCAAGGCGCTGAGCGCAGCCATGACGGCTTTATTATCCGAAGAAATGCCATAGAGACAGGAGTCAATGTCCTGACCTCCCTGGATACGGCCAGGGCGCTGGTGACCAGCCTGGAAAACCGGGCGAGAGAACTGACCCTTATCGATATTGCAACTGTGAAAAACGCATAAAGTCAAAGGGGCGCCTGATTTCTTCCGGCAGAATTAAACTGTCCCGGGAAATCAGGCGTTATTATGTTTGCCCTGCCTCCTGCTCCTGAAAATGGAGGAAATCGGAAAAAATCAGGTAATTATGCACAACAAAGTCCAGAGGCTGTTCTGGTATAAATGACGAAAATATTGAGTGACAGCAAAAAACGCCTGACATCGACAAATTTTTAATGGTATAATATAGATATTATAAAATGAGGAAAGCAGGCGGTAAAATATGTTTGAGAAAGGGCAGTATATTATTTACGGAATAAGAGGTGTCTGTGAAGTGATGGACATTATAACCGTAGACAGGCCCGACGGTCCTAAGGGAAAGCTCTACTATGTATTAAGACCTTACTACCAGCAGGACAGCAAAATTGTAACCCCCGTGGATTCCGAGATGACGGTCACCAGGCCCCTTCTTTCCAAGGAAGAGGCTCTTCAGCTGATCGACCGGATCCCGGAGGTGGAGGAGATGGCGGTAACAGAAGATAAGCAGCGGGAAGAGCGGTATAAGGAGGCTCTTAAAACCTGCGACTGCCGTGTGTGGATCAGCATGATCAAAGCGCTGTATTTAAGAAGAAGGCAGCGTCAGGAGCAGGGGAAGAAAATGACGGATTTGGACGAGCGGTACTTTAAGACTGCGGAGGATAATCTCTATTCCGAGCTGGCATTGTCCCTGGGAATGCAGAGGGATGAGATGGTGGACTATATAACGGAGCGTGTGCTTGCAGAGGGCGAACCGGTATAACAGGGGCCTTGCGGAAGCCGTGTTCTGTGAAAGAAATGGCGTAAAAGAAATCCGGCAGATTGGGCGTTGCCCATGCTGCCGGATTTTTGCTGCGCGTAGCTGTCTATTGGATTATGGTTCCTGCATTACCCTTTAAGCTTTCCTTGGCCTTGTCCAGTGTCGTGATAATGGCCTGGCGTCCTTTTCCGCTTTCCAGAAAGTCAACAGAGGCGGAAATTTTCGGCAGCATGGAAGCAAATTCAAACTGTCCCTGATTGATATAATCTTTGGCCTGGCCGATAGTCATGCGGCTGATAGGCTGTTCCCCGGGCGTCCCGTAATTTAAGGTCACATTCTCAACGCTGGTGAGAATCATCATCACGTCCGCATCGATTTCCTTGGCCAGAAGGCCGGTAGCCAAATCCTTCTCAATGATAGCGCTGGCGCCCCTTAGATTGTAGCCCTGCTCCATCACGGGAATACCGCCGCCGCCGCAGGCGATGACAATCTGGTCGGCGTCCATGAGGGCTTTGATGGCGTCAATCTCAACGATAGCTACCGGATGAGGGGATGCCACGATTCGCCGGTATCCTCCGGGAACCTCCTTTACATGGTTACCCCTGGCTTCCTCCTCCCTGGCGTCCTCCTCTGTCATCACGCGGCCCACAACCTTTACGGGGGTGTAGAATGCCTCGTCGTAGGGATCTACGGTAACCTGTGTGAGAACGGTGCTTACAGGCTTATAGATCCCTCTTTTGATCAGCTCGGCCCGGATGCCGTTTTGTAAATCGTAACCGATATAACCCTGGCTCATGGCGGAGCAGACAGACATGGGAGCCTTGCTGTATCCGTCATGCTGCTTGCCGAATTCGTTCATAGCAGTGTGAATCATGCCAACCTGAGGAGCGTTGCTGTGTACGATTGCCACCTGCCAGCCCTCCTGGATAAAGTCCGCAATCACCTTGGCAGTTTTGGCAACTGCCGCCTTCTGCTCCGGAAGATTTGTACCCATATCCTTGTGGCCGATGGCCAATACGATGCGTTTCTTTGCCATAATCCATACCTCGCTTGTTTTTATAATTATTCTTGAAATTGTTCATTAAATTAAGTTTATTATAGGGTAAACTGGGAGAAATTGCAAATGAAAAGAGAAAAAAGGTAGTGGTAAAAGCCCTTCCATCATGCTATACTGTCAACAGAATGCTTAGAAGGGCTTTGATATGAATAATGGTAAGAGATTGCTGCCTCAGGGGTGGCAGATACGTATCCTGGCGGTAGCAGGAGCGGCTTTGGCAGGCAATTTTATAATGGGAGCCCTTCCCTGGCCAGGCTGGATGCGCTCCTCCTATGAGGCGGGGGCAGCGCGGTGCAGGCAGATCCCGTGAGGAGGCTGCTTACCATCCTGCTGCTGGCTCCTGTGGCGGAGGAGGGAATCTTCCGGCTGCTCATATTCGGAAGGCTCCTGAGCGCCGGAATGGGTTTCCCCGGGGCTGCTGTGTTGTCATCCCTGGCTTTGGATCTATCATGGAAACTGGATTCAGGCGTCTACGGCTTCCTGATGGGAATGGTGCTGGCGTGGGATATGACTCCAGTGAATATTATAAGTACAGGATGGCAATTATTATGCATGGAGCGGCGAATCTGGCAGTATTGGCTGTTTTCGGGTAAGGTCAAAAAAGGCCTGCCTGCGCCATGTATCCCGGATAAGTGCCTCAAAACGGTGGTTAAGGGCTCATAGCAAGGAGGATAAAAGTGAAGTTATTATCAGTAGCGATTCCCTGTTACAATTCAGAAGCATATATGGAACACTGCATACAGACGCTGCTTTCCGGCGGGGAGGAAGTGGAGATCATTATTGTGGACGACGGTTCCGCCAGGGACAGGACGCCGGAGATTGCAGACGAGTACGCCAGGCGGTATCCCACCATCTGTAAAGCTGTTCACCAGGAGAACGGAGGGCATGGGGGAAGCCGTGAATACAGGGCTTCGGAATGCCACCGGTATTTTCTTTAAGGTGGTGGACAGCGACGATTGGGTCAACGAGGAGGCGTTTTCCAGTGTGCTCAAACTCTGCGCAGGTTCGTCTATGGGGAGGAAACCCTGGATATGCTGGTGAGCAACTTTGTCTATGAGAAGGAAGGGGCAAAGCGCAAGAAGGTGATGAAGTATCACACTGCTTTCCCGAAAGACAGAGTATTTGGATGGGATGATGTGAAGTTTTTTATGACCGGGCAGTACATCCTGATGCACTCTGTTATCTACCGGACGGAACTGCTGCGCCAGTGCGGACTGGAGCTGCCGAAGCATACCTTTTATGTGGATAATATTTTTGTATTCCAGCCGCTCCCCCATGTGAAAAACATTTACTATCTGGATGTGAATTTCTACCGTTACTACATAGGCAGAGAGGATCAGTCGGTAAATGAAACGGTAATGATTGGCCGGATTGACCAGCAGCTGAGGGTTACAAAGCTGATGCTGGGATATTACGACGTGACGAAGATCGGCAGCAGAAAGCTGCGGAAGTATATGACTCAATATCTGGAGATTATGATGACAGTCAGCTCTGTTCTGGCCATCAAATCGGGAACTGAGGAGAATCTGGAGAAGAAGGCGGAGCTGTGGCAGTATCTTAAAAACTGAACCTGCGCCTGTACCTCAGACTGAGACTGGGATTTTTAGGCCAGGGCTGCAACCTTCCGGGAAAGGGCGGAAGAAAGCTGCTTTTGATGGGTTACAAGATTACTCAGAAATTTTATGGTTTTAATTAAAAGGGAAAGCCAAAACCTCCGCAGATTTACTGCGGGGGTTTTGATTTTTATCCCGGCGGGCGGGATGGAACGGGCCCGCTCCGTGGAGATACAAAAAGGCGATGCCCGGGAACTGCCGCGCACCGCCTTTTGGCATATAGTATCATTCGTTTGTTATCCCAACGCTTTTTCAGTAACCTTCTTGTCCTGGGCAGACCAGTTGTAACCGTACACAACGCCGAATATGACATAGGACATGATGATGGAACCGATCATATCGATGACAGAGTGCTGTTTTAAGAAAACAGTTGCCAGACAGATGGATACCATCAGTACGGCGGAACCAACCCGAATGCCGGTGCGTTTTCTTAAAGCTTCGCTTTTCATAATTGCGATGTGGGTTCCGATGGAATTGTACACATGGATGCTTGGGAAAACATTGGTAGGCGTGTCGGCTTTGTAGAGAGACGCTACCATACCGGTGAATATATTCTTGTGGGGATCCAGCGCCGGACGGAAATCTGTACCGTTGCGGAAAAATGTACAAATGATCAGGCTTATGGTCATGCCCGAAAACAGGAAGATGCACATTTTGTAATAATCCTCTTTGCTGGTAAACATAAAGTAGAGGATCGTTCCGGCTACGTATAAAAACCAGAGCATATAGGGAATAATAAAATATTCGTTGAAAGGAATATAGTCATCCATGGAAACGTGCATTACATGATAGTTTCTGGTGACGGTTCTTTCAAGGTAACAAAACCAGGGGATGTAGATAAAGCCGTAGGACAACATCCACATGTGCCTGTATTTGCTGAAAAATGATTTTATTTGCTTCATAGTATCGGCCCCTTTCTCACAATAAGGACTCCATGAAATTATTAGAAGATGTAAAAAAAGTGTTAAGAATATGTTAACGTTCTGAGATTATAGCACAGTTAAATTGGAAATTCAAGGGGGATAAGGAAAAGTTAATAAAGTTTCAGAAACCATTATAATATATGACAAAAAACAACTTTTATTTTTAAAATTTATGTGCTATATTTAGAGCATGAAATAAATTTACGTGAGAATGGCGGGAAATGAAATGGCAGAGACACGAAGCGCTTTGGGAGTGATATGTTCCTCCTACGACAGCTTTTTTGAAGCAGAGAAAAAATTGCGGATTTTATGATGGAGCACAAGGCAGAAGTGGTGGATATGACGGTGGGAGAGCTGGCCAAAGCCAGCGGCACCAGCGACGCCACCGTATCCCGGTTTTGCAGAAGGTGCGGCTTTAAGGGCTTTCACAGCCTGAAGCTGGCATTGGCCAGGGAGGTTCTGGAGGAGGAGCGGGAGAGGTGAATGTATCCAATGAGATCGACAGGTACAACCTTTCCCAGACCCTGCAGAACATTCTGGCCAACAAGGTGGCAGAGCTTACGGAGACGGTTCACATGATGGACATCAGCAATCTGGAAAGCATTCTCCACAAGCTGGAGAACGCGAGGATGGTACAGCTTGCAGCCGTGGGCAATACCATTCCGGTTGCCATGGACGGCGCCTTTAAGCTTAACCAGCTGGGGATTCCTTCTGTGGCCGGAACTATCTGGGAAGCCCAGACTGCCTACACCTTTAACCTGGGGCCGGAGGATGTGGTCCTGGTTATCTCAAATTCAGGTATGTCCAAACGGCTTCAGACCCTGGCGGAGGGAGCCAGGGAAAACGGAAGTACAGTTATTCTTATCACCAACAACAGCGAATCCGTCCTTGCCAGGCTGGCCGATTACAAAATTGTCACAGCCACCAGGGAGAAGCTTCTCACAGAGGAGTTCTGGTTTTCCAGGGTGACGGCTACGGCCGTCATAGAGATGCTTTACCTTTTACTGATGGCGGGCAGGAAAGACGCAGTGGAACACATACGCCGCCACGAAAAGGCCATATCGCCGGATAAAAAGTAGAGGGACCCGGACAAAGAGAATTGTAAAAAACGGAAGATAAATATCAACATAATGCACAAAAACAGGCAGCTTATTCCAGGAATCAGGCTGTCTGTTTGTATATTGTGATGAAATATTGCGTGAAAATAATTTTCTTATAAATAACTATTGACGAAAATACAATATCGCGCTATGATTAAGACAACAAAGAAATAAATTTTCATGAAAGGGAAATAGGTGATATATGATTTACACGGTAACGTTTAATCCGGCTTTGGACTATGTAATAGCCGTAAATCATTTCACACCGGGAACGGTCAACCGGACGGTCAGAGAGAATATCTTCTATGGAGGGAAAGGCATCAACGTTTCGGCGCTGCTTGCAAATCTGGGATACGAGAGCAGAGCTCTGGGATTTGTGGCAGGTTTTACCGGTGATGAGATTGAGCGGGGAGTTAAGACGCTGGGATTTCATTCCGATTTTATTAAAGTAAAAAAGGGAATGTCCAGAATCAATGTAAAGCTGAAATCCGACCAGGAGAGCGAGATTAACGGAATGGGGCCGGAGATTACGGAGGAGGATGTAAAGGAGCTGTTTCAAAAGCTTTCAAAGCTGAAACAGGGCGATGTTCTGGTGCTTTCCGGCAGTATTCCCTCTGCTATACAAAATGATATTTATGAGCGGATTATGGAGATGCTGGACGGCAGAGGAATACGGATTGCAGTGGACGCAGAGAAGGATCTGCTTTTTAAACGTGCTTCAGTACCATCCCTTCCTCATCAAGCCCAACAATCACGAGCTGGGCCAGATGTTCGGAGTCAGCGCAAAGAGCGTTGGGGATATTATTTTCTACGGAAAGAAGCTTCAAATGCAGGGCGCTGTGAATGTTTTGGTATCGATGGCAGGAGATGGGGCCATACTGATAGCAGAGGACGGAACGGTCTATAAACAGGGAGCCGCAAAGGGTAAAATCAGGAACTCCGTGGGAGCGGGCGATTCCATGGTTGCAGGATTTTTGGCGGGATTCCTGGAAAAGGGCGATTACGGATATGCTCTGAAGCTGGGGACCGCCTGCGGCGGAGCTACGGCATTTTCAGACGGTATCGGGACAAAGGAAGAAATCTTCAGGTTGTTAGAGACGCTTTGATGAATATGGTATCAGATTAGGAGGGGCGCAGATTATGCGGATAACAGAATTATTAAAGAAGGAAAGCATTGAACTGGGAGTCAAGGCTGATTCCAAGGAAGAGGCCGTCGACAAGCTGGTTTCACTGATGGAGGCCGGAGGCGTTTGAAGGATAAAGCAGGATATAAAGAGGGGATTCTTGCCAGGGAAGCGCTGGGAAGCACTGCCATCGGCGAAGGAATTGCCATCCCCCATGCCAAGGTGGAGGCTGTAAGGGAGCCGGGCCTGGCTGCCATAGTGGTTCCTGAGGGCGTAGATTACGAGGCGTTTGACGGTTCTCTGGCAAACCTGCTGTTTATGATTGCAGCGCCAGCGGAGGGGGCAGACGTACATTTGGAGGCGTTGTCCCGCCTGTCCACCCTGCTGATGAACCCCGGATTTAGGGAAAACCTTATTGCTGCCCGATCCAAGGATGAGTTTTTGAATCGGATCGATGAAGCGGAAACTGCACGTTTCGGCGCTCCTGAGGGAGAGGAGTCCGAAGGGGATGCGGAGGCTTCCAAATATTCGGATGGTTCCAAAGCAGCGGAGGGCCGCACCGGAGGCGTAGATTTGGGGAACGGTTACAGGGTGCTGGCAGTGACTGCCTGCCCTACAGGAATTGCCCATACCTACATGGCGGCCGAGAATCTGGAGAATACAGGCAAGAAGCTGGGAATTCCTCTGAAAGCGGAGACAGACGGCTCTGGAGGAGCTCAGAACGTTCTGACGCAGAGGGAAATTGCAGAGGCGGACGCATCATCATTGCAGCAGATAAAAATGTGGAAATGGCAAGATTTGACGGTAAACCGGTTATTATGGTTTCTGTTGCAGACGGAATCCACAAGGCGGAGGAGCTGGTAAAGCGGGCTGTAAGCGGTACGGTTCCGGTATACCGCCACTCAGGTCCCGCCGGGGATACCAACCAGGGCCAGGGCAGCGGCAGTGTGGGCCGGACTATCTACAAGCACCTTATGAACGGCGTTTCCCACATGCTTCCCTTTGTAATCGGCGGCGGTATACTCATTGCCCTGGCTTTCCTGTTTGACGATTACTCAATCGATCCCTCCAACTTTGGTAAGAACACACCCTTGGCAGCATACTTAAAGACCATCGGCGAGCAGGCCTTCGGTATGATGCTCCCCATTCTGGCAGGGTTTATCGCCATGAGTATAGCCGACCGTCCGGGACTGGCAGTAGGCCTGGTGGCGGGGCTCATAGCAAAGATGGGATCCACCTTTGCCAATCCGGCCGGCGGCGCTGTAAATGCAGGCTTTTTGGGGGCGTTGTTTGCAGGCTTTGCAGGCGGCTATCTTGTGGTGGGGCTGCGCAAGCTGTTCTCAGGACTGCCTAAATCCCTGGAGGGAATCAAACCAGTGCTTTTGTATCCCGTCATCGGCATTTTTCTGGCTGCAGTGGTAACCACCTTTATCAATCCCTACATGGGCATGATCAACGACGGCCTGACTCATTTTCTCAACGGAATGGGCGGAACAAGCCGGGTGGTTCTGGGCATGGTCCTGGGAGGAATGATGTCCATTGACATGGGCGGACCCTTCAACAAGGCGGCGTATGTATTCGGAACGGCCCAGCTGGCAGAGGGGAATTTTGAGGTGATGGCCGCTGTGATGGCGGGCGGCATGGTTCCTCCTATTGCAATCGCTCTGTGTACCACTGTATTTAAAAAGAAGTTTACAGAGAAGGAACGCCAGTCCGGCATTGTAAACTATATTATGGGATTATCTTTTATAACAGAAGGCGCGATTCCTTTTGCCGCACAGGATCCGCTACGTGTTCTTCCCTCCTGTATCATCGGTTCCGCGCTGGCAGGCGGACTTTCCATGGCCTTCGGCTGTACCCTGCGGCGCCCCACGGCGGCATCTTTGTACTGCCCACCATTGGAAACCCTCTGATGTATCTGGCGGCGGTTATTATCGGAGCCATAGCGGGCTGCGCCATATTGGGATTCCTCAAGAAAAATACGGAGGAGTAATCAAAAAGATGCGCCGTCCTGAACAGTTACACCTGACGTCAGGTACAAATCAGGGGAGTATTTGACGATAGATAGAAAGAGCGCTAAAAAGACGGTTTTCTCTCAGCAGAAAGCCGTCTTTTAGGTTTCCCGGAACGCTTGTTCCGTCCCAATAAAAATAATGACTGCCTGGCAATTGGATGCTATAATATGGAAGAATATAAGAAAAAGGCGGTATCGGCTTATGGAAGAAAAAACAAATGTGATGAGAATCCTGGATAAAAACAAAATGACATACAAGGTTCACACCTACGTCAGCACAGGAGCTGTAAACGGCATGGAAGTTGCGGAGGTTCTGGGAGAAAATCCGGATGCGGTGTTTAAAACGCTGGTCACTGTCGGAAAATCCTCAGCCCACTATGTATTTATGATCCGGTAAGCAGGGAGATGGATTTGAAAAAAGCGGCTAAAAGCGTGGGAGAGAAAAAGGTGGAGATGATTGCCTCCAAAGAGCTGCTTCCCCTTACCGGCTATATACATGGCGGCTGTTCCCCTATCGGCATGAGGAAGAACTTCAGGACAATTATAGATTCCAGCGCAGAGAATTGTGAAACCATCATGTTCAGCGGAGGGAAGATTGGATATCAGATAGAGACTACGCTGGAGGAATTAAAAAAGGCGCTTTCCTTTGAACTTCGGGATGTGAGCGAATAGGAGAAGGAACTGAAGAAGGCGGAGTCTGAATCACAGATGTGTGACGCTTCTGTGCTAAAAGTGTAACATGGCTAATGGTATAGTAAGGCGCAGCACAGAAATAAAAGAAGAGAGGAGCAATACTTTGCCGAATGAGAGAGAAGCAGAAGTACTCCAAAGATTCAAATACTCAAATTGGATGGATTTAAATGAAGATCAGAGAACAGAGGCATGCCAGGAATTGGAAAACTGTCTGGCTGTGGGGAGCAGGAGAATGCCTTGTAAGATTGAAACAGGAAGTGGCTCAGATCAATTGCAGGATAATACCACATTTATTGATATCACGGATAATCCATATGAAACATTAGAATCTGTGGTTCGTGAATCCTTCCAGACAGATAAAATTGAATTGATTCATAAAAAAATTATGTACAAAGCGGCAGAATGTCTGCCGACGACTACATAAATGAGCTGGAGCAAAAAGGAGTCACTGAACGGGATATTCTTGTTATGATATGGGAGAATAATAATTATCTGACAGCCGATGACAGCCACTCGCTGATAGGAAACGATAATCTTCATAAGATGCAGTTTACGGATATATACGCCAAATTGGAAAGTACAAAATATTTAGGTGCAAACCGTGAAATTATAGGAAATGAAGAAGGTTTTAACAGATTTCTCGGCAGTAAAGAACATGAGTTGAAGGAATTGCAGGAGTTATTCAGAAAGGAGGATACGGTAAAGCAGTGGTTTGATGACAGAAGAAACAGGCTCAACAGTTCGGATGTGCCTCAATCGGTATATTAGAGCAGATTCGCATCAGAAATGTTTTTATCGCAAAAGACATCAATAAAATTGACTCTTTAGTACTGAAAAACTTACAGAGCATCGGCAGTGTTACAAGCGTTACTCTGGACTCTTTGCTGGGCAAAAATGAGGGGAAGGATGTACAAAGCTCAAAGCGTACGGGTGAACCATCGCCGCCAAAAGCGAAAAAAGCGAAACTCGGTTTGGGCTGATGGAGGTAAGAGGGTATAAGCGTTAAAACACGGAACCGTTACAGAGTCCCTGAAATGGGGCTCACTGACTGTTGGGAATTTGCAGAAGGAATACAAAAAAACTTGATTCCCAAGGGTTTTCTCAGTAGCGGAAAAAGGACTTGAACCTTCGACACCGCGGGTATGAACCGCGTGCTCTAGCCAGCTGAGCTATTCCGCCGTATTAAATTTTGGTAGATAGTGGGGCCTATAGGGCTCGAACCTATGACCCTCTGCTTGTAAGGCAGATGCTCTCCCAGCTGAGCTAAGACCCCACATTCTTTCTCTGCCGCCGCCGTCTCATCGCGGCTGCCTGTACAGTATATGATAAATTGTGGTAATTGTCAAGACTTTTTATAGGAATTTTTTATAGAAATTTTCTTAGTGTTTTATAGGGGAATATGGTATACTATCCACGTAGGCAATGAGCAATAGAGGGCTTCTGAAGCAGCAAAACTCATTGCCGGACACAACCCAACAAATCCGCAGAAAGGACCAGGCGCGCTTGCATGTACAACTTCATCGTAAATCCAAAAGCCGGATGCGGCAAAGGCATGAAGATATGGAAAGCCGTGGCCCGCTATCTGGTCAGTCATAATATTGAGTACGACGTAATTATCACAGAAGGCCCGGGGGACGCAAAGATGGCGGCGGCAAGGCTGACGGAAGGCATACGGGATCCCAGATATATTATTATAGTAGGCGGCGACGGCACTATGAACGAGGCGCTGGACGGGGTTTCCTTTCACGCCCCTCTGAGTCTGGGCTATATTCCGGCAGGTTCAGGCAACGATCTTGCCAGAGGCCTGCGCATGCCCAGAGGCGCCGTGAAATGTCTCAAAAAGCAGCTGCCCCCCAGACATTTCACCATGATAGATTACGGGGTCCTTTCCTACGGAACCCAGGAACTTTGCCACCGCCGCTTTTTAGTCAGCGCCGGAATCGGCTACGACGCAGCCGTCTGTCAGGAGGCCCTTACATCCCAGTGCCGCAGGCGTTTAAGCCGCCTTGGTTTGGGAAGGCTGTCCTATATAGTACTGGCTGCGCCAATTTTCAAAATGAAATCCTCCAAAGGCTATATTCTGCTGGACGGAGTTAAAAAAGTTGAATTTAACAATATTCTCTTCATTTCCTGCCATATACAGCCCTTTGAGGGCGGCGGTTTCCTGTTTGCCCCAAAGGCAGACGGGAGCGACGGAAAACTGAACATCTGCGTAGTAAGCCATGGCGCCAGAATCAAACTGCTCCCTATTCTTTTTGCGGCGCTCACAGGCCGCAGGGGCGGCAGGCCCAAGGGCGTCCGCAGCTTCGAGTGCAGAGAGATTGCCATCCACACGGAAGCGGCCCTGCCTGTCCATGCAGACGGGGAATGCTGCGGCTTCCAGAATGACATCCAGATAGGCTGCATTGCCAGAAAGGTTCGGATGATGGTATAAGGGTTATGCAGAGACAGATCACGACATACAAGGAGACACTATGAGAATCGGACAAGGATATGATGTGCACAAATTAACAGAAAACCGCCCCCTGATTTTAGGCGGCGTTACAATTCCTTACGAAAAGGGATTATTAGGCCACTCGGACGCAGACGTTTTGGTTCACGCAGTAATGGACGCCCTTTTGGGGGCTGCGGCTTTAGGCGATATCGGGCAGCATTTCCCGGATACGGACCCGGCATATAAAGGTATCTCCAGCATAGAACTGTTAAAGAAGGTGGGAGAGCTTTTGGAAGACAAGGGTATATAATCGAAAACATCGACGCAACCGTCATTGCCCAGCGCCCCAGGCTGGCCCCCTTCAGGCCGCAGATGGCGGAGAATATAGCCTCGGCCCTGCATCTGGATGTATCCAGAGTCAGCGTCAAGGCCACCACGGAGGAGGGCCTTGGCTTTACCGGAAGGGGAGAGGGAATTTCTTCTCAGGCAATTACCTTATTGACGGAAACCGCCGATTACTGCTATGATAATAAAATAATGGGGGGCGGCTGTGAGAGCTGTCCTGGCTGTGGCCGGGGATAAAGGATACAGAGGCCCATAATGAGGCTCCATAAAGGCAAGGCCGCCACAGAAAATTGAATCCATTGAGGAGAGTAAGAGTATGAAAATATTTAACACACTGAGCAGAAAGAAAGAGGAGTTCGTACCGCTGACTCCGGGACAGGTTAAGATGTATGTCTGCGGTCCCACTGTCTATAATTTGATTCATATCGGAAACGCAAGGCCTATGATCGTCTTTGATACGGTGCGCCGCTATTTTGAGTACAAGGGCTATGATGTGCAGTATGTATCTAATTTTACAGATGTGGACGACAAGATTATTAAGAAAGCCATCGAGGAGGGCGTGAATGCGGACACGGTTTCCCGGCGTTATATTGAAGAGTGCAAAAAAGATATGGCGGCTATGAACGTAAAGACTGCCACGGTACACCCACAGGCCACCCAGGAAATCAGCGGAATGCTGGACATGATCCAGACCCTGATAGACAACGGCCATGCCTATGTGGCGGCGGACGGCACCGTATATTTCAGAACCTCCTCCTTTAAGGAGTATGGGAAGCTGTCCCACAAAAACCTGGAGGATCTCCAGTCCGGTTTCCGGGAGATTAAGGTTACAGGGGAGGAGGGGAAGGAAGATCCCAGCGACTTCGTACTCTGGAAGCCTAAGAAAGAGGGGGAGCCATACTGGGAGTCGCCTTGGTGCGACGGCCGTCCGGGCTGGCACATCGAGTGCTCTGTTATGTCCAAGCGTTACCTTGGGGAGCAGATCGATATCCATGCAGGGGGCGAGGATCTCATCTTCCCTCACCATGAGAACGAGATTGCCCAGAGCGAGTGCGCCAACGGAAGATCCTTTGCAACCTACTGGATGCACAATGCATTTTTAAATATTGACAACAGGAAAATGTCAAAATCCCTGGGTAACTTTTTTACAGTCCGGGAGATCAGCGAGAAATACGATCTTCAGGTGCTGCGTTTCTTTATGCTCAGCGCCCACTACCGCAGCCCTCTGAATTTCAGCGCAGAGCTGATGGAAGCTTCCAAAAACGGGCTGGACCGCATTCTCACCTGTGTGGGCAAATTAAAGGATCTGGAGGCCAACGCTTCGGAGGGAGCTGCAGTTGGGGAAGAGGAAGCCGGCCTCGGGGAGGCGGCAAAACTCAAACGTAAATTTGAGGCGGCCATGGAAGATGACTTCAACACGGCGGACGCCGTCTCAGCCGTATTTGAGCTGGTGAAGCTGGCCAACTCCACGGCGGATGAAACCAGCGCGAAATCCTACGTGGTATCTTTAAAGGCCACAATTCAGGAGCTTTGCGACGTGCTGGGCATTATCACGGAAAAGCAGGCGGAGGTTCTGGACGGCGATGTGGAGGAGATGATCGCGGCCAGACAGCAGGCAAGAAAAGATAAGAACTTCGCCCTGGCAGATGAAATCCGCGGCAAGCTTCTGGACATGGGAATCGTCCTGGAAGATACCAGAGAGGGCGTAAAGTGGAAACGGGTGTAACGGTCAGTGAGTTTCTCACATATTATAAAGAGTGTATGAGCTTGAACCAGTGGACGCAGGGGCTTACTCGCCACTGGTTCTGGCCTATGTTGGGGATGCGGTCTATGAGATAATCATCCGTACCAAGATGATCAATCACGGTTCCCTCCAGGTGAATAAACTTCACAAGCGCAGCTCAGAGCTGGTGAAGGCAGGTTCCCAGGCAAGACTTATAAAGCTGATAGAGGAAATGCTTACGGAGGAAGAACACGCCGTCTATAAACGGGGCCGCAACGCCAAATCCGGGACCTCCGCAAAGAATGCATCCATTATCGATTACCGCACAGCCACCGGCCTGGAGGCATTGGTAGGCTGGCTGTTCCTCAGGGAGGACTATGACAGGATGGTGTACCTGGTAAGCCGGGGACTGGAGAAAATGGGCGTATTTTCGGAGCATGAGGAGGAGAACAGCCATGAGATATGAAGAACTGACCATAGAAGGCCGCAATGCGGTTTTGGAGGCCTTTCGTTCAGGAAAGACCATTGACAAGCTGTTCCTGCTGGACGGCTGTCAGGACGGACCTGTGCGTACCATTGCCAGGGAGGCCAGAAAGTACGATACGATTATCAACTATGTGACGAAGGAGCGTCTGGATCAGATGTCTTCCACAGGCAAACATCAGGGAGTGATAGCCTATGCGGCTGCTTACGAATACGCAGAGGTGGAAGACATGCTGGCGGCAGCCAGGGAAAAGGGGGAGGCGCCTTTTCTGATTCTTTTGGACGGAATTGAGGATCCCCATAATCTGGGAGCCATAATCCGTACAGCGAACCTGGCGGGGGCGCATGGGGTGATTATTCCCAAGCGCAGAGCAGTGGGACTGACGGCCACGGTAGCCAAAACCTCGGCGGGGCTCTTAATTACACGCCTGTGGCCAAGGTGACCAACCTTGTGTCTGCAATGGAGGATTTAAAAAAGCAGGGAATGTGGTTTGCCTGTGCGGACATGGGCGGAGAAGTGATGTATAAAGTAAACTTAAAAGGCTCCATCGGCCTTGTAATCGGCAACGAGGGAGAGGGAGTCAGCAAACTGGTGCGGGAGCATTGCGACATGGCGGCCTCCATTCCAATGAAGGGAGATATCGGCTCACTGAATGCTTCTGTGGCCGCAGGTGTGCTGGCTTACGAGATTGTACGGCAGCGAATGGAAGGGTGACATGGAATGAAGAGAATTCATAAGACAAGGGTTAAAAAAGCCGCGGTATTGGCGGCAATAGCAGTTGCGGCAGGCAGTATTCCTGCGCCGCAGCCGGCCTGACTGCCTCCGCCGCCGAAATTCAGGATACGCAGGTGCCTCTTTACAGCAAGCCTGCGGGCAGTTACGTGCGTACTCCCATCGCATCGGGAGCCTCCACCTATAAGAATGAGAAGGTGATTCTGGATGCGTCCAACCTTTCAGAAGGTTATATTATGGTCAAATATACGGGCAGCAACCCCAAGATTAAGGTGCAGATATCCAAAAGCGGATCGGAGACATACACCTATGATCTGAATACCAGCGGCAGCTATGAGGTATTTCCGCTGTCGGAGGGCAGCGGCACTTACTCTGTAAAAGTGTTTGAAAATATTCAGGGTACGCAGTATTCTCAGGCTTTCAGCCAGGATATCTCCGCATCCATCTCCAACCAGTTCGGGCCTTTTCTGTATCCTAACCAGTATGTGAATTTCAACGGGGCCAGCGCGGCGGTACAGACAGGGTCTGCGGTTGCGGCGGGGGCTTCGGATCAGATTGGCGTGGTGACGGCAGTCTATAATTACGTGATAAATAATATTACATACGATACGGCCAAGCCGCCTCTGTGCAGTCGGGATATCTGCCCAATGTGGATGTGGTTCTGTCCCAGAAGAAGGGCATTTGTTTTGACTATGCGGCCCTTATGACGCTATGCTCCGCTCTCAGGACATTCCTACAAAGCTGGTGGTGGGATATTCAGGCAATCTGTATCACGCCTGGATCAGCGTGTATCTGGAGGGCCAGGGCTGGGTGGACGATGTGATTTACTTTGACGGCACCAGCTGGAAACTGATGGATCCCACCTTTGCTTCCTCCAGCGGACAGAGCAAGGAGATCATGCAGTATATAGGCGATGGCTCTAATTATAGGGCAAAATACAGCTACTGACAGGAGGCATTTGCAATGGCAAAGGAAGGGGAACGCTATTACCGCTATTCCTACAAGGAGCTGTCGGCATTCTGCCTGCAGATATCGCTGCTTCTGGAGGCTGCGGTTCCTCTGGAGGAAGGTCTGGCTATTATGGCGGAGGATGCGGTTGACAAAGGGGAGCAGGAGATGCTTGCCTACATGGCCGAGGGAGTAGCCTGGGAGATCCGTTTTTCAGAGCCCTGGAGGATGTGAAAACTTTTCCTCCCTATGTTATAAGAATGGCCAAGATTGGGCAGCAGACCGGTACGATGGACCAGATGATGAAATCTCTGTCAGAGTACTACGAGAAGGAGTACCAGCTTCTGAGGGCGGTAAAAAATGCAGTTACCTACCCGGTGATGATGGTCCTTATGCTTCTGGTGGTGCTCTTTGTTCTGTTTTCAAAAGTTATGCCTGTTTTCAGCCAGGTATACGAGCAGCTGGGGGCCAGAATGTCCCCTATGGCTGAGACTGCAATCCGTTTTGGAGGGTGGTTCAGCGGCGGGGCGCTGGCGCTGGCAGGCCTGCTGGCCCTGGCGCTGGCAGGCCTGTGGATGGCTTCCAGGAGAGGGAAGAAATTCTCCTTTGTGGAGCGTTTTACCGGCTATGTAAAAGGAAGAAGCAATATAGCCCTGGCTGTGTCAAACCGCAGGTTCACCTCGGTTCTGGCCCTTACCTTAAAGAGCGGAATGGAGCTTGAGAAGGGAATGGATCTGGCGGCGGAGCTGGTGGATAATGAGAAGGTGGCAAAGCAGATTCGGTTGTGTTCGGAGCAGCTGCAGCTGGGAGAGAGTTATTATCAGGCCATGAAGGACACCGGTCTTTTTTCCGGTTTTTATGTACAGATGATCAAGGTGGGAAGCAGAAGCGGCCATCTGGATCGGGTGATGGAGGAGATCTCCCATGACTACGAGGAGATGGCGGATACTGCCATTGACGGCATGATTGCCAGATTTGAACCTACGGTGGTGGCTGTGCTGGCCGTATCTGTTGGCCTGGTGCTTCTCTCTGTGATGCTCCCTCTGGTTGGAATCTTATCCGCTATCGGATAGAGAGGCGTAAAATGAAAGGCAGAAGCAGAAAAAGAAAGCGGGAAGGGAATCCCGCATACGGATATATTTTATCAATTGCAGCCATGCTGGTTCTCATAGGGGCATTTGCCATGGCTGTGTACCATTTTTCGGGCAAAGCAGGAGCCAGTGAGGATGAGGCTTTAAGAAAGGCGGTGGTGAGAGCTACGGTCCAGTGTTATGCCATTGAGGGGCGTTATCCCCCCAGCGTGGATTATCTGGAGGAGAATTACGGAATTGAGATCGACAGAAAGAATTACAATGTATTTTACGACGGCTTTGCATCCAACGTAATGCCGGAGATTACAATTATACCTATAGAGGAATAGGGGGCATAGGGAATGAACCGAAGGAGAGAAAAAAAGGCCATACTATGAATGTGCTTTTTACGATGCTGCTCTTTCTTGTATTTGTTCTGTGCGCCCTTTTTACTGTGCTAATCGGCAGCAGGGTATATGAGAACATTACGGTGCGCAGCAATGCGAATTATACAGGAAACACAGCGCTCAGCTACATAGCCAACAAAGTCCGCCAGGGAGACAGGGCCGGACTGGTGGATGTGGTGGATATAGAGGGAACCCAGGCGCTTGAGATGAGACAGGAGATCGGCGGCGCGGAATACGTGACCTGGATTTACTGGGGTGAGGGAAGCCTGAGGGAATTATTTACAGACGCCTCCAGCGGTTTGGGACTGAAGGACGGTCTGGAAATATTGGAATGCCAGGGCCTTTCCCTCTCAAAGGAAGGACAGCTGATTCACATTGAGATACCGGGAGAGGGAGGCGGAAGGCTGACTCTTTCTTTGAGAAGCGGAGGACTGGACTGGGATGATGAGGGCGAATAGAAGAAGCGGTTCCGGTTCCGGGCCATTTTTGATGGAAATGCTGGTTGTGGTTGGATTTTTTATACTTTGTTCTGCTGTCTGCATATCGGTTTTTGTAAAAGCGGACCGTATCAGCAGGGAGGCCAGGGATATGAACCAGGCGGTGCTTATGGCGGAAAGCCTGGCGGAGTCCATAAAGACGGGGCAGGCAATACTGAGGGCCCAGGGAGTTAAAGCAGTACAGGAATCAGGCGGTGCAGACGGAGGGAGCGGGATGCTTCCCGACCGGGACATATGGGAACATCTGGCCCGGGCAGATGAGTTAAATCCCGGGCAGGCCCAATGGCTGAGGGAGCTGGAGGACAGCGAGGGGTACGAGGGGATGTACACCTTTTACTGGGACAGCCTGTGGCAGACGGAGGCCCCATCCCCCGCCCCACCCTATCTGGGGGTGGTGAGAACGGGGATGCTGGATCAGATGAGGAGGACCGATATCCTGATTATGCGCTATGGCAACGGCGGGGACAAGGGAAGTGTGCTGTACCGTCTCCAGACGGAAACCTATGAGGCGCCCTAGGGCGTGTTTAGGCTGCAGAGGATCGGGAAAAGGGAGAAAAGGAGGGGACCAATGGCAGAAGAAAGCGGAAGAAATAAAGTGAATATAGGGGCGTCTTCCCTGATTCTTATTTTTATTGTCCTTTGTCTGGCTGTATTCGGACTTCTCTCATTGAGCAATGCCAGGGGAGATATGGCCCTGGCAGAGAGAAACGTCCAGGCAGTGACAGGATATTATGAGGCGGATAATAAGGGACAGCAGTGGCTGAGGGAGATTGACAGGATTCTCATGGAGGAGATGGCCGCAAGCGGAGACTCAGGCCAGTGCAGCCTTAATATAAAGGACAGACTGGGCGATATTTACGACCGGGAAAGAGGGATTATCGCCACAGATATACCCATGGACCGCGGACAGTCGCTGCACATTGAGCTGATGCTGGTATGCGGGAAGTACAGGTACGAAGTGAAATCCTGGTATGTCTATAACAGCGAGGAGTATGAGATTGACGATTCAATGCCTGTGTGGGACGGAGGTGTTCCGGCTCAGGGGTGACATGGAAGTCCCTTTGATGAAAGCAGGCCGGCCGGTTCATTCCGGCCCTGACCGCTGAAATCATGATAAAGGAGTAATGCTATGAACATAATGGAGTTGCTTACATTGGCAGTGGAGAAGGATGCGGGTGATATCTTTTTGATGCCCGGAATGCCTTTCTCTTTTAAGAAAGACGGAATGACAATCTATCAGAGCGAAGTTCGGATATTGCCTGAGGAGATGGAGCAGATTATGGGCCGCATATACGAGCTGGCTCAGAACCGTACAATGGAAAAGGTCCAGGCCGGCGGGGAGGATGATTTCTCTTTCGTTGTTCCGGGATTGTCCGGCTTTAAGGCCAATATTTTCAGGCAGAGAAATTCTCTGGCAGGAATTATCCGTGTAGTTCCCTTCGGCAATGCCATGAATGTTATGGAACTGCTTACATTAGCGGTGGAAAAGGATGCGGCAGATATTTTTCTCATACCAGGCATGCCCTTCTCCTACAAAATAGGAGGAAAGATCATCTATCAGGGCGACGTGCGGATAATGCCCGACGAGATGGAACATATGATAGCCCAGATATATGAGCTGGCTAAAAACCGCAGCATGGATAAAGTGCGGACCCATGGGGACGACGATTTTTCCTTTGCCATACCGGGGGTATCCAGATTCAGGGCCAACATATTCCGTCAGAGAGGTTCTCTGGCGGGAATTATCCGCGTGGTCAGGTTTGAGCTTCCGGATCCGAAGAAGCTGCATCTGCCTGATTGCATACTGGATGTGGCCGGACTTACAAAGGGTATGGTGCTGGTGACAGGGCCTGCGGGAAGCGGGAAGAGCACTACTCTGGCCTGTATCATCGATGAGATTAACAAGAGCAGAAACGCCCATGTGATCACCCTGGAGGATCCCATCGAGTATCTTCACAAGCATAAGCAGAGCGTGGTGACTCAGAGGGAGGTTGTTACGGATACGGACAGCTATGTATCCGGTCTGAGGGCGTCCCTGCGCCAGGCCCCGGATGTGATACTTCTGGGGGAAATGCGCGATTATGAAACCATCAGCATTGCTATGACTGCGGCGGAGACAGGGCATCTGATGCTGTCCACCCTCCATACCATAGGCGCCGCCAATACCATAGACCGTGTCATTGACGCATTCCCGCCCAGCCAGCAGCAGCAGATACGCACCCAGCTGGCGATGGTTCTTACGGGAGTGATTTCACAGCAGCTGATCCCTACGGTGGACGGAGGGGTTATGCCTGCATTTGAAATTATGTTTCTCAACAATGCTATACGCAATATGATTCGTGAGTCGAAAATTCACCAGATCGACGGCGTGATTGCCACCTCCCAGGAGGAAGGAATGATATCCATGGACAACAGTCTCATCAAGATGTACAGGGACGGTGTTATCACCAGGGAAAATGCGGTGGCCTACAGCAGCAACAGCGAGCTCATGGAGCGGAAGCTCTCGAGATAGGGAGACAGGATGAATTTATTTGACAGAATAAGGATGCTGCATTTTTGATATACTAAGGGTAGGCATTTTTTGACAGAGGGCAGGTTTGTCCGGGGAAAGGAGCAGGATTTATGAAAGTAGATAAACGGAAAGTTGTGATAGTGGGAACGGGTATGGTTGGAATGAGCTACGCCTACAGCCTTTTAAACCAGTCGGTATGCGATGAGCTGGTGCTGATTGATGTGAATAAGAAGAGGGCGGAGGGGGAAGCCATGGATTTAAACCACGGCCTGGCCTTTGCCAATTCCAGTATGACCATCTATTCAGGGGAATACAGGGACTGTTCGGACGCCGATATAGTAGTCATCTGCGCAGGCGTGGCGCAGAAGCCTGGGGAGACAAGGCTGGATCTCCTAAAGCGCAATGCGGCCGTGTTCCGCTCCATCATAGACCCGGTGACTTCCTCCGGATTTAACGGTATTTTTCTGGTGGCACCAACCCGGTGGACATCATGACGCGGATTACCTGCACCCTCTCAGGCTTTAACCCCAGACGGGTGCTGGGCAGCGGCACTGCTCTGGATACGGCCAGGCTCAGGTATCTTCTGGGAGAATATCTGAAGGCAGATCCCAGAAATGTTCATGCCTATGTGATGGGTGAGCATGGGGACAGCGAGTTTGTGCCCTGGAGCCAGGCGCTTCTGGCCACCAAGCCGATTCTGGAGCTCTGCGGCGAGACGGGGGATTCCCAGTGCCGCCAGCGGTTCCAGGACATTGAGGAGGAGGTAAGAACAGCCGCCTATAAAATCATTGAGGCCAAAAACGCCACTTACTACGGAATCGGCATGGCTCTCACCAGAATTACCAAGGCCATTCTGGGAGACGAGCACAGCGTGCTCACCGTGTCCGCTATGCTTCGGGGCGAGTACGGGCAGAGAGACGTGTTCGTAGGCGTTCCCTGTATCATAAACCAGAACGGGATTCAGAGGGTTCTGCCTCTGTCACTGACGGAGGAGGAGACGGAAAGCTGGGGAGATCCTGTGATACCTGAGGGAGAGCTTTGAGGGGATTTTCTGACAGAACAGAATAATGGCTTAGGGACTGCCGCTTCGGGGATGAATCTCCCTGGAGCGGCTTTTTGCTGCGCCCGGATTGGAAACTGTCCGTCTGTTCCTGCCGGAGCTCCCCGCCGCCCAAAGGGTTTGGTCCGGTTTCTCAGGTTTCACAGTATGTTCAAACTTATTAAAGGTTCACTAAAGGTTTCTTTTATATGATAAATCCAGAAGGGAGATGGAGGCAGCGCGTACATCTTCAAAAACAATGCCGCCACAGCGGCAAAAGGAGGAAATTATGGAGGAAACAGTAGCGATCAGAAGGAACAGGATAAGGGTAAGGCGGGGGCTGCTGGCGGTATTTGGCGCAGCGGCTTTTCTTCTGCTGATGAATGTACATACGGCCTACGGAGCCGGGGACTAAAACTGAATACGGATTATCCCGGCATATCTGTCAAGCCAGGGGATAATCTGAACATACCCGTGTCACTGGAGAACCATACAGGAGGCAGCCTGGATGCAGATGTGGAGGTCACCTCCATACCCCAGGGGTGGGAAGGATATCTTCAGGGAGGAAGCTACCAGATAAGCCGCATCCACGTAAAGAGTGGAGAAGAGGGAGGAACCATGACCCTTCATGTGACGGTTCCCAAAGAACTGACCGAGGGGAATTACAGGGTGGAGGTGAAGGCCCGGGCCGGGGAAGGCATATCAGATACCCTTCCCATCACCTTTATGGTAAATGAGACAAAGGCGGGAAAGGGAAGCTTCACCTCAGAGTATCCCCAGCAGGAGGGTACGGCAGGCACTAATTTCAGCTTCAGCACAACGCTTCTCAACAACGGACTGAAGCAGGAGTCCTACAGCTTGTCATCCAACGCGCCTGCTGGCTGGAGCGTGAGTTTACGCCAACAGGGGAGACAGCAAAGGTAGCCGCTATAGAAGTGGAATCCGGAGCCGGAAAGGGTATGACCGTATCGGTGACGCCGCCGGAAGGCGTGGCGGCCGGTGAATACCATATATCCTGCAGCGCCGTGTCTGCAAAAGAGACACTGAGCACAGACCTTAAGGTTGTAATTACAGGCAGCTACGGCCTTGCAATCAGCACGCCCGACGACCGCCTGAGTTTTGACGCTTACCCTGGACGGACCTCAGATGTTACCCTGACGGTGAATAATACGGGCAATGTGGATCTGGAAAATGTTTCCCTCAATGCAGCCCTGCCCACAGGCTGGACGGTGACCTACAATATGGACAACAATCTTATAGCCTCTGTCCCTGCCGGAGGAGCGTAGAGGTGGTTGCACATGTAAAGCCGGGTTCCGAGGCAATCACGGGAGATTATGTGAACTCATTCACAGCCAAGTGCGACCAGACTCAGGGCAGTGCGGATTTTCGTGTATCCGTAAAGACAGAAACGGTCTGGGGATTTGTGGCGGCAGCCATTATCCTGTTTACTGGGGGAGGCCTGGCTTATGTGTTCCGCAAATACGGAAGAAGGTAGCCCATATGGAAGCGGTAGAGGAAGGAGGAATGGCCGTGGAAAACGGATTAGACAGGGATGTGATCATACAGACAGAGAATCTGACCAAGTGTTACGGCGAAAAGCGGGCGGTATCCGATTTGACCTTATCCATCAGGCGTGGAGAGGTATTCGGCCTGCTGGGGCCTAACGGGGCGGGAAAGACCACCACGATCCTGATGCTTCTGGGACTGACGGAACCGGATGGAGCAGCGCCCGGATCGATGGCAGGGATTGTACGAGAAATGCCATCGAAGTAAAACGGATGGCGGGCTATCTGCCTGACAATGTGGGCTTTTATGGAGATATGACAGGGAGGGAGAACCTGCGCTTTACCGGGCGGCTCAACGGCCTTCCGGGGGATGTGATTGAAAAACGGATAGAGGAACTGCTGGAAAAGGTAGGGCTCCTGGAGGCGGGAAACCAAAAGACAGGCGCCTACTCCAGAGGTATGAGGCAGAGGCTGGGAATTGCAGATGTACTCATGAAGGATCCCAAGGTGATTATTATGGATGAGCCTACTCTGGGCATCGACCCGGAGGGAATGAGAGAACTGATGATACTGATCCGCAGCCTGGCAGAGAGAGAGAATAGAACGATCCTTATCTCCTCCCATCAGCTTTACCAGATTCAGCAGGTCTGCGACCGGGTGGGGCTCTTCGTGGAAGGACGCCTTATGGCTTGCGGAAGGATAGAGGATCTGGCTGTACAGCTGCGCCAGGAGGGACTTTATGTACTTGAGGCGGGGGCTGTGCCTGACGACGGCGGTTTTGAAAAGCTCCTGAAAAGCCTTGGAAATGTGGAGCGGGTGGAACATAAGGGTGAGTATTATGTGGTGTATTCATCCAGGGACCTGTGCAGGGAGCTGAACAGAAAAGCCCTGGACAGGGGATACGCCCTCTGTCATCTAAGGCAGAAGGGAAATGATCTGGATGAAATTTACCGCAGATATTTTGAGAAAGGGGAGCAGGGAAATGGCAGCCTTACAAATAAGAAAAATAAAGGGTTTCTTTCCTTCGGCGGAGAATAGGAGAAAGGGGGAAACCTGTGCCCGGCGGGGCATGGGAGCTATGGAGGCTTTGTACCGGAAGGAAATGTCGGACCACATTCACAGCAAGCGGTTTCTTATTGTGCTTGGGCTTATTGTGCTGACCAGCTGCGCCGGTATCTATGGATCTCTGTCCGGTCTTTCCGATGGGGCGGCCTCGGATACAGGTTATGTGTTCCTGAAGCTTTTTACCCTGGGAGGAAATTCTATCCCCTCCTTTACCACGTTTATCGCCCTGCTTGGGCCATTCGTGGGCCTCACCCTGGGGTTTGACGCCATTAACAGTGAGCGCTCAGAGGGGACGCTGAACCGTCTGGTGTCCCAGCCCATCTACAGGGATACGGTCATCAACGGAAAGTTCCTGGCAGGAGCCGCCGTCATATTTATGATGGTCTTTGCCATGGGCCTTTTGGCGGGAGCGTGGGCCTGCTGGCGGCAGGGATTCCGCCTGCAGCCCAGGAGGTGGGGAGAATCTTCGTGTTTCTGCTGTTTACTTCCGTATATATATGCTTTTGGCTGGCGCTGTCCATCCTCTTTTCCGTCCTGTGCCGTCATGTGGCTACCTCGGCTATGCTTGGAATTGCGCTGTGGATTTTCTTTTCTCTTTTTATGACGCTGGTGGCGGGTATTGCGGCGAATGCGGTTTATCCTGTGGGCCGGACATCCACGGTAGGGAGATACTGGCCAATTACAACTGCCAGATGAACTTAAACCGGCTTTCGCCCTACTATCTGTACAGTGAGGCGGTCTCCACCATCATGAACCCCTCTGTGCGTTCCACCAACATTATTCTGCCCCAGCAGCTTTCAGGCGCTGTAAGCGGATACCTGTCCCTGGGCCAGAGCCTGCTGCTGGTATGGCCTCACCTTACGGGGCTTCTGGCCCTGACGGCCATCGTGTTTGCAGTTTCCTATATCAGCTTCATGAGGAGGGAGATCCGGAGCCGCTAGAGCGTGTCTGAAAATTCAGATAAAAGCTCTGTTTTGTGAATTATATGTTAAATCCACCGGACATCTCTTGCATTTCCTGGGGAATTGAGGGAGAATACAGGTGGATTTTTTAATCTTTGTTTTGGCGCCGGAGGATAGGGGACATTAAAACTGTGTTTGAAAGAGTACAGGCGGATTTTTAATCTTTGTTTTGACTGCCGCCACAGGAGAGGAGACAGGGACCATGCGGGTTTTAATTGTGGAAGATAACAAGCGTCTGGCGGAATCCATCCGCGATATATTGAAGCGCTGGTATGACTGTGACATCTGCGGAGACGGGGATACAGGCTGCTGCCTCCTTGTGGACGGCGGTTACGATGCTGCGGTTCTGGATTTGATGCTGCCGGGAATGGATGGGATCGCTCTTTTAAAGGAAGCCAGGAAGAAGGGCTGTTCAGCTCCTGTCATAATTCTGACGGCAAAAAGCGAGATAGAGGACCGTGTTCTGGGCCTGGAGAGCGGAGCCGACTATTATCTTACAAAGCCATTTGATATGCAGGAGCTGCTGGCTGTGATGAAACCGTCACCAGGCGCAGGGGAGACATAATTCCCGACTGTCTGGAATTTGGGAACCTGTCCCTGAGCCAGGCCGATTATACTCTGGGAGGGCCGGGAAAGAGCATACAGCTTGGAAAGAAGGAATACGATATCCTGCGGATACTCATGATAAACCGGGATATGGTGGTATCCAAGGAAACCCTGCTGTCCAGGGTCTGGGGAAATGACGGGGAGGCCGTGGATAACAACGTGGAAATATACATATCGTTTTTGAGAAAGAAGCTGGAATTTCTAAAGGCGGATGTTTCCATTGTCACCATCCGCAAACTGGGATACCGCATGGTGGAAAAGAAGGGGGGAGGTGAGCCGGCATGAAGGAGATAAGCAGACTGCGTTTTAAATTTATTCTGTACAATATGCTGGTGGTCACTGCTGTCATCGGTCTGACCTTCTGTGCCGTAACCTATGTGGTAAAGCAGAAGATCAGCAGCCAGAGCAGCCTGGCTCTGTCACAGGTGGCGGCCAGGGAGGAACATCCCATGATATTCGGCGCCTTGTCCCAGGGACAGCTCCCCTATTTTTCCATTCTTGTGGGTGACGACGGCATGGTGACGGCGGAGGAGGTGGAGTACGCTTCCCTGCTGGGGCAGGAGTTTTTAGAGCAGATGGCGGCCCTGGGTATGGAGGGGGAGGAGGCTATGGGGATTCTGGAGGGCTATCACCTGAGATATCTGAGGGTGAGCCGGCCGGCCGGACATATGATTGCCTTTGCCGACACCTCCTATGAGGACGCTCTCAACAGCGGGGTAATCGCTTACGGCAGCCTGGCCTGCGGGGGTATCTGGCTGGGGTTCTTTGCGCTCTCCTATATTTTCTCCAGGTGGGCTGTAAAGCCGGTGGAGGAATCCATACGAATGCAGAAACAATTTGTGGCGGACGCTTCCCATGAGCTTAAGACTCCTCTCACGGTCATTACGGCCAATGCGGAGCTGCTGCAGCAGAAATATGCAGGTATTTCGGCGGAGACGGATAAATGGCTGGAACATGTGAACCAGGAGTGCAGGGAGATGCGTTCCCTGGTGGAAAGCCTGCTGCTGCTGGCAAAGAATGACGGCGGCATTTCCAAAAAGAAGGATTTCAGGCGTTTCAGCTTCAGCGACCTGGTTATGGAGAAAATCCTGACCTTTGAACCTGTCTTTTACCAGGCGGAAAAAGAGTTGGAGTACAAGATAGAGGAGGGCGTGGAGATGATGGGAAATCCGGCGCAGATGGGCAGATGATAAAAGCTCTGGCAGACAATGCAGTGAAATATACGGCGCCCAGGGGAAGAGCGGAAGTAAAGCTGGAGTCCATGGGAAGGCGCAGGGCAAGATTGTGGATAAACAGCCAGGGAGAGCCCATTCCCGAGGATAAACGCGGCGTCATATTCCGAAGATTTTACAGGGACGACAGCGCCAGAAGCCGCAGCAGCGGTTATGGCCTGGGGCTCGCCATTGCATCGGAAGCGGCCCGCAGCCACAGAGCCAGGATTGGAGTGGAGTACCGGGATGGAATGAACTGTTTTTGGGTGATTGTGAGAAAACGCTAAAGAGTTGCCATGTTTTTCCACAATGTCCACATAAATAATAAATTATGCAGCAGATTGTGGTATTATACTCAGTTCCAATAGGGATTAGGCCAAGATGACCTACTCCCTATTTTCCGTTTTTTGGCTTGTCAAACCTGGTTTTTTGCTCCAGGTTCATAAACTGCATTTTTAAAATTTCCACAATATCCTCGATTGCTTTTTCCTGATCCGGTTCCAGACCGTCCAGCACAATTACCCTGCGGTTGTCAAGCCCAAGGAGGTAATCTGTGGTGGTATGGTATAAGATAGCAAGCCTGGATAAAAGTTCGGTGGAAGGATTAGAAATATTACCCTCATAGTTGCTGATGGCCGAACGAGTGACATTTAAATGGGAAGCAACCTGCGCCTGAGACAGATTTCTGCTTTCGCGCAGTTCTTTTAGTCTGTAACCAAAATCGTAAACCACCACAAATCTCCTTTCATACTACATCTTGTATCATTGTAAGGGGCAGATAGACACTGTGAGTGTCTAAAAGTTCCAAATTTAACAATTATATTGACAATGGAGCGGGGATTGTATTAATCCTTACCGTTCTCTATATAGGGAGGGATGACTATGAGGAAGAAAAAATTTTATTGCGCTGGCGCTATTGCTTATTGCACTGATTTCAGGGATATATTATACCACCATTCCGGAATACAGGGTCTACAAGATATTCTCCAGCGATGGCGCGGATTTCAGAGAAACAGATTTGCATGTTATTGTCTATAAGCCGTGGAACGTGAAAAATACAGTTAAAAAGGGGGTGGAGCAATATAATAAGATGAATGGGACCCCGGACAGATTAACTATTTGGCTGTACCACAATAAACACGATGTGGACAGCGGCAAAGAATTTTATAAAGCAGTGTTTGAGTACAGGAAGAATGAGGTGACGGAACCGCCGGGAGTATGGGAAGAACAATATAGGATAGAACCGTTTTAGACGAATTCAGCAAGGATACTGAATTATTTGTTTTCAGTATCCTTGGATGAACAGAGGGCCTGATGCGCAGCGATTGTAGCCAAAGTATCGCCTAGCTGCATAAAGACAGAACTGATGAGGGCGATCTCTTCAGGATTTTTGCCTTCGGCAACACAACATGCCAGCGTTGATATGGAAATTGCTAATTCACAGGACTGCATAGTGTCTCACCTCCCATAACGAAAACGGATTTCAGGCAGGTTTTGAGAACGGTAACCTACAATACGGTAATATTGGTCACATAAGGTTCTCCTGAAATGGGCTTGTAAATGTCTGCAACCGCGAAATGCGCACTAAGGTTTTCCTGTTGTGGTTCAGCAATGCATATAAATCTGTAATTAGTTCCGTTGACAATCTGTTTCGCTACGGCTACGGGTGTATAAAAGTAATCTTCATGTTTACCAATGGCGTTATAAAAAATAAATGAATCATAAGGTGTAAGATAGGGCTGATAAGACCAGCTGCCAGGCATAGCAGCACCTCGAAATCGTATTTGATAATACTATATGCCGGCCTCAGGTAAGTGATGCTTCAGAATGTAAGCATTTTAAGCCCGTCCATAAATATCTTGTATGAGCCGTGAATCATTTCCGTCCGGCTGTCATTGCTGAGAAGTGCAAGAGCCTTCAGGACCCCCTGGGATAGAAATATGTCATAGATGGGCCGGCCCATATTCAAAGCCATACGTTTTCAGGAAGGTTTCGTTGTCACATTTCCAGCCCCAGCTGTTAAAGTCTAAACCGCTTTTGAAATGCTCAACGCTGTAAAACAGTTGGTGCTTTCTGATATCTACACCTGTAATCGTGATAAAGTCACGCTCCAAAACAATATAACTGCCCCGGAACTTTCGGATAAACCACGGCAAATCAGGTTTATTCTCAGAATGTAAAAGGTAATCCTGCATAAGGCAAAAAGAATTTATATATTTGAATGTAAAAACAGTTCCCTTTGTCCCTGTCAGTTTATGAGCAATAAATTCACATCCCTTCCTGGTGATTTGATAGCATGGGCGTGCTGCTCCTCTGGCGTCTGTGTATTTGTTTTCCTGGAAAAACTCATCGTATGAAAGGGCACCCTCGGTAAATTGTCCGATATATCTTCGGATGTCCTTTAATAACTCACTGTGTGATTTTCCTACCATTTCAGCTACTTCACGGCTATCCAGAGCTTGCCCGATTGTCTTTAGATCTCTCATGATGCAATCCTTTCCCGCCCGATTAACCGCAAAAGCGATGGTTTACTGAGGACGCATCCTTTTGCAGATGTACTTAAGCACTCATATATATTGTTCAGGGGGAGCAGATACACTTACCTGCAGATGTATGCTGAATTTCAATCCCCTTCTGACTTATATTGACTTGTTGGAATTTAGCTCAGGTTATTATCTGCATATCGGCTTATTAATTTAACCGGTAGCTGCGTTAATCGTGCTGTTTCTACTGCGTTAATCGCTACCTTGTTTATTATAACACGGTAATGTTTGAGAGGGGGAAAATAGAGATGCCATTCTCCCGGCCCCCCTGCTCCTGTATTCACAGGGCGGGCGTCCTCTCACTCCTGTTTACTGTTCAGGTAGGATTTAATATGTTTTCAAGGTGTGCTGCCCCGCAGCATTTTATTGCAGATTATAGAGCCGGAGAGCGGTTTGATGCGGCAGGCTCCATGGATAGCCGGAGTATTGGCAGAATCATGTTCACTGCCCTGTATGCTGACTGTATGGCCGGTTTTGCGGTCAATTTAGGGACGGCGGACTTTTTAAGAAAATTACCGATGCCTTTAATTGCGGAAGCCATATTTGCTGTGGCCGCCCCATTTGAATAGTGGTTTCCCTTAGGCTCAATATAAACCTGACGTTTAGGGACGTTCATTCCGTCTGCTAAGCAGGCTGCCGTGGATGATAAGTAAGTTACACTTAGATTGTTGAATGTTACCATTAGATTCTCCTCTTTTTTTTATTTATTAAAAAGCCTTGGGCTGTTTAATCATTTGAGCCGTCAGACTCAAAGATTGCAGATTACAAAAGCATTATCATTCAGTTCAGCAAGAAATGGATAACAATAGTAAATTTTGACACAATTATTGAAGAAAATCAATAGAAAATTCTGGAATTTAAATAATATTTATCCCTTGATTGTTTGATGCTTATACAAAACATAAAAAAACGACAGAAATATTTTAATTATTAAGATGAGATAATGAACCGGGGCGGTGCAGCCTGGGGCTGCGGTAAATGCAAGGTCAGGGACAATAACAGGTTTTCCTTCATATAATGATAAAAAGGACAAGGAGGATTATCATGAAGGACATCACATTATGCCATCAGGCTTCAGCTCTTGGCAGGCAGATTGATAGAGGAGTGCGGCAGGCAGGGGCTGCAGATTAAGATAGGAGAGACGCTGCGGACTGCGGCGGAGCAGGACGCCCTGTATGCACAGGGCAGGACGAAGCCGGGGAGAATTGTCACCAATGCCCCGGGAATATCCTACAGTTCCTACCATCAGTGGGGAACTGCATTTGATATATACCGGAACGACGGAGCCGGAGCGTACAATGAATCCGGGAACTTTTTCAAAAGGCAGGCGCTATCGGTGTGAATCTGGGACTGGAGTGGGGCGGAAACTGGAAAACCATTGCGGATTATCCTCACTTTCAATTGCCGGATTGGGGCAGTTCCACCAGCGGCATTAAAAAGCTCTACCCCAATCCCCAGGCATTTATGAAAACCTGGACGTCCCAGGAGCGGATCGGCTGGATTAAGGATTTAAACGGCTGGTGGTACAGGAAAAAAGACGGTACCTATCCCTTTAATGAGTGGCATATAATCAACCATCACTGGTATCTGTTTAACAAGGACGGTTATGCCTGTACCAGCTGGCATCGGTGGAACGGCAGCGTATGCGACCCGGAGGACGGTTCTGGGGACTGGTATTATTTTGAACCTGCGCCGGAGGGGCCTTTGGAGGGGGCCTGCTGGCACAGCAGGGAAAATGGGGCTCAGGAAATTTGGTATGTGGATGAGCCGGATACTATCTGGCTGTTATAATTACCATTATTTACCATGAAATTCTTTGAGCCTCTGTTGTACAATGGATGTACGCAGGGGAGATTCCAAGGGTACATCAACAGCTAAAAAGGAGGAGGGAAAACATGGGAAAAAAACAGACGGATGAAGAACTGTTAAAAGAATTTGAATGGGCCAGGGATCACATTCCCGATGAGGCGGTGCCGGAAGCAGAGCCGGGCGAGAGAGAGAAGATTTTGGAGCGGATGGAGAGCGGGCGGGGGAAATAAAAGCAGAGGGCGCGTCCAATGAAAAGGTTATATGGAACCGAGGGATTTATGAATGTCTATTCCCCCGGTTTTTATGTCTAAATCTTTCCGAATAAGCGATACATTCTCCCCGGCGTTCCCCAGATGACTTAGCATGGCTGATACCACGGGCCATATTTTTGCAGTCCTTTAATATCCTTTACACGACTATTATATAGTTTATATAGTTTATATGGTTGATTGCCGGTAAGATGCGGTGTTCTAAACGGTCGGAATAATCCTTATAAACCATGACTTTCTTACCAGCGGGGCGGTGTCCGCTGCGGATGGTTATTAGTCAGCTTCGGAATTGATATAATAATACGGAGGGGGGGGGGGTTCCTTTTTTTGGGTTTTGGTATATAATGGAAAAAAACAAAAGGAGAATTAAAACGATGGATGCAAAGATGAAAAAGCTAAAAAAAGAGAGGTTGATCGTATTATGTATTGGAATGATTATATTCATTATAGGTTTAATTTGTAAATTTAATTCACCAAAGTATCAGGCATTAAGTAATATGGGAGATATTTATATTCCTCTTGGATTGTCCGCAGTAATCTTGTTTATCAATAAGTTGCTTAATTTGACTGAAAAATACAATGAGAGCGTAAAACGGGTTTCATGTGTATCAGTGGTGATAATAGCATTTATAAGTTTTTACTTCGCTATTTTTAAACAAGAAATTAATGCGCTATTATGGGTACAAGTAATTGAATCTATTGTAATATCAGTTGCAATAGGTTTTATGTTTGCTTCATTTGACGCAAGCCTTACGAGGTCTGGCGAATAGTTTAGAAGGGTAATCAATATCAGCTGTTCTTCTGTATTTCAGGAGACATTGAGCAAGATTGCAGAATCACCTACATAATAATAAGACTTCATTTCATGCGCTCAGAAATCTGGGCGCCTTTTTCATAGGAAAGTTCGTCCTATGAAATAAAAAACGCTCCGCGAGGATCGCACTGCGGCGGTAAGGAATCATATCGCCAAAGCGATCCGCCA
>BBZN01000025.1 GCA_001304855.1 Clostridia bacterium UC5.1-1D2 | reverse complement strand
GATAGGTCGATGTGATCCATCACCTCACAGAACGTGTATACCGGATCAGAAATATCAATTAATTTTTCGATTTCCAATGGTAATTTCAGTTGTCGTGTTGTATAATTATCATTGGTATTTTTATTTATTAGCATACTTAATTATACCAAAAATCGCTGAAGTCTCACGACCTCAGCGATTTTTCTTTAGGGGGAGTTTATTTACATCCCCTTTTCTTAAGGTTTCTGAACCCTGTAATATGGCTTACATTGTTTTCCGAATCTGTGTGGGCTCAAAGGAACCGATGGCTCCGCACAGGCTGCATACGTCCTCACGTTTCTCATAGGTAGCGCCGCAGAACATACAGCGGTAGCCCTGCACTGTCACCGTATGGGGCGCAGGTTCTGCGACGGCCTGCTTCTGACCGCCTCTCGACAATTCCGCAAGGGCCATCAGAAAACGGTGTTCATGATCCTTCTCAATGGCCGCTATCTTTTTAAACAGCTCTGCTATCTCTGTAAATCCTTCTTCCTCCGCCTTTTTTGCAAAATCAGGATACATGGAGGACCATTCCCCGTACTCCCCGTTCATAGCATCCTTCAGATTAGCCGCGCTGTCCCCCACGCCGCCTGTAAAGGCGTTATAGAGAAGCTTTCCGTGAATGGACTCGTTCTTTGCCATTCGTTCAAACAACTCCGCAACCTCTGTGTGGTTCTCCTTTCTCGCTTTCTCTGCAAAAAAAGTATACTTGTTGCGCGCCATGGACTCTCCACTGAAAGCTGCCTTTAAATTTTGTTCTGTCTGACTTCCCTTTAGCTCCATCATGCAATCCTCCTATAATAGTAATAATTATTAATATTATTATAAAACATGCCCCCTTCCCTGTCAACGGTTTCTTTTACTTTTGTTATATTTTTATATCACTAAGTCATTTTTTTGTAATCGAATTCCTTCTTTAGCACTGAATCTCCCCCCTATAGCATTTTTTTGCTGCGGAAATGTCCTGCTGCCACGAGCCTGTTTTAAATTCGGATTATTTTGTGCTATTCCTTCACAAGCATCTCCAGAGGCCTCTGTGCTAAGATAAAACTATCAAAAAACAAGCATCTACAAGGAGGTTTTTCTATGAAAAAAGATTATTTGCCGTAGCTCTTACCATGGCCGTCACAGCCGGAGTCATCACCGGATGCGGTTCCAAACCTGCCGACACCGGCACTGCCGCACAGACGGAAGCGCCTAAAGCAGATGACGGGCAGACCGGGGGAACCACAGCTGATTCCCAGACAGCCGGAGGAGCAGGCGCTCTCATTGGTGTGGCCATGCCTACAAAGGACCTTCAGAGATGGAACCAGGACGGCTCCAATATGAAAGCAGAGCTGGAAGCAGCAGGCTATGAAGTGGATTTACAGTACGCAAGCAACGACGTCCAGACCCAGGTTTCCCAGATTGAGAACATGATCTCCAACGGATGCCAGATGCTCGTTGTGGCTTCCATAGACGGAAGCTCCTTAGGAGAGCCTCTGAGCCAGGCAAAGGAAGCAGGAATTCCCGTTATCTCCTACGACCGTCTGATTATGAACTCAGATGCAGTTACCTACTATGCAACCTTTGACAACTACAAAGTGGGCCAGAAGCAGGGAGAATTCCTGGTGGACGCCCTTGACCTGGAGAATACAACAGAGCCAAAGAACATTGAGCTTTTCACAGGAGATCCGGCGGACAACAACTGCGTATTCTTCTTCGGAGGAGCTATGGACGTCCTTCAGCCCTATATCGACGAGGGCAAGCTGGTTGTAAAGTCGGGCCAGACAGCCTTTGAGCAGGCAGCCACCGCCAACTGGGATCCTGAGAAGGCCCAGAACCGTATGGATACAATTATCGCAGGCAGCTACTCCGACGGAACCGTTCTCCACGCTGTGCTGTGTTCCAACGATTCCACCGCTCTGGGTGTTGAAAATGCCCTTGCTTCCTCCTACACCGGGGAATATCCCATCATCACCGGTCAGGACTGCGACATTGCCAATGTTAAAAATATGCTGAACGACAAGCAGGCCATGTCTGTATTCAAAGATACGCGTACCCTTGCCACACAGGTTGTGAAGATGGTGGACGCCGTTATGCAGGGCGGAGAGGCGGAGATCAACGACACCTCCTCCTATGACAACGGAACCGGCGTCATTCCCACCTACCTGTGCGAGCCGGTTGTGGTAACCACCGCCAACTACGCTGAAATGCTCATCGACTC
Source organism: Clostridia bacterium UC5.1-1D2 (assembly GCA_001304855.1). Classification (GTDB taxonomy): domain Bacteria; phylum Bacillota; class Clostridia; order Lachnospirales; family Lachnospiraceae; genus Enterocloster. The sequence continues at coordinate 57,131 of BBZN01000025.1, read as the reverse complement.
CGGCTACTACACAGAGGATCAGTTAAAGTAATCTGCATCTGTTAACACGACCCAGGGGGACGGCTTTCTTTCCATAAAGAAGCCGTCCCCCGCCAGTGAGGGAGGGATCACATTGGCTAACATACTTTTGGAAATGAAAAATATTACCAAGACATTCCCGGGGGTCAAAGCCCTGGATAATGTGAACCTTCAGGTGGAGGAGGGTGAAATTCACGCGCTGGTAGGCGAAAACGGCGCTGGAAAATCCACGCTGATGAACGTACTCAGCGGTATCTACCCTTACGGAAGCTATGAGGGAGACATCATATACAACGGCGAAATCTGCAAATTCAGCCATATCCGTGACAGCGAAGAGAAGGGCATCGTCATTATCCATCAGGAACTGGCCCTGGTTCCCTATATGTCCATTGGAGAAAACATGTATCTGGGCAACGAAAAGGGAAAGAAATACTCCATCAACTGGAGCGAAACCTATGGGGAGGCGGATGAATATCTGAGGACGGTTGGTCTTAAGGATCCCTCCCAAACGCTTATAAAGGACATCGGCGTCGGCAAACAGCAGCTTGTGGAGATCGCCAAGGCCCTTGCAAAGCACGCCAGGCTTTTGATTCTGGATGAGCCTACAGCCTCCCTCAATGAGGACGACTCCAAGGCCCTTCTGGAACTTCTGCTGAAATTCAAGTCAGAGGGAATGACCTCCATCATCATCTCTCATAAATTAAACGAGATTGCCTATGTGGCGGATAAAATCACTGTAATCCGTGACGGCTCCACCATTGAGACTCTGGATAAAAAGACAGACGACATCACAGAGGAGCGGATTATTCAGGGCATGGTAGGACGGGAGCTTACGGATCGTTTTCCAAAACGCCAGGGCATCACCCTGGGCGAAACTGCCATGGAAGTAAAAAACTGGAGCGTGTACCATCCTCTCTACTCCGACCGGATGGTGGTAAAAGATGTGTCCTTCCATATTAAGAAGGGCGAAGTCGTAGGAATCTGCGGACTTATGGGCGCCGGCAGAACAGAGCTGGCCATGAGCATTTTCGGAAAAAGCTACGGCGTCAATATTACCGGAACCCTGGCCATAAACGGAAAAGAAGTAAAACTCCACACTGTCCGGGACGCCATTAAACACAAGCTGGCCTACGTGACAGAGGATCGCAAGGGCAACGGCCTGATTCTCTCCAATCCAATTAAAATCAACAATACCCTGGCCAATATGGATGCAGTAAGCAGCCACACCATCATTGACAAGGACAAAGAATACATGGTGGCTGAGGATTACAGGCATAAGCTTAAAACCAAATGCCCCACAGTAGAACAGAACGTAGGGAATTTAAGCGGCGGCAACCAGCAGAAAGTTCTCCTGGCTAAGTGGATGTTTGCGGAACCGGATATTCTGATTCTGGATGAACCCACCCGCGGCATTGACGTGGGCGCCAAATACGAAATCTACTGCATCATCAACGAGCTGGCCGCCGCCGGAAAATCAGTTATCGTTATATCCTCCGAACTGCCGGAGGTTCTGGGCATGTCCGACCGCATCTACATCATGAACGAGGGCCGGATTGTTGGGGAAGTCAGCGCAGAGGAAGCAACTCAGGAAAACATCATGGCTTGTATTCTGAAATCGGATAGAGGAGAATAAGATTATGGAAAACAAAATAAAATTATCTGAGACATTAAAGAAATACACAATGGTCATCGTCCTGGCTGTGGTGATTGTACTTTTCACCATTAACACCGGCGGAAAAATGCTTCTGCCCCAGAACGTAAACAACCTTATCGCCCAGAATGCCTACGTATTCATCCTTGCAACAGGTATGCTGTTCTGTATCCTTACAGGCGGCAACATCGACCTGTCCATTGGATCCGTTGTCTGCTTTGTAGGCGCCATCGGCGGAACGCTCATGATTACCATGGGCATCAACCCTTATCTCTCCCTTTTGGCTATGGTTATAATCGGTATCATTGTGGGCGCATGGCAGGGGTTCTGGATCGCCTATGTGCGGATACCTCCCTTCATCGTGACCCTGGCAGGGATGCTGACCTTCAGGGGACTGTCCAATGTAGTCCTTCAGGGTATGACCCTCTCCCCCATTCCGGATCAGTTTTTAAACCTCTTTAACACCTATGTGCCGGATATCTTCGGCATGGAGGGATTTAACCTGACCTGTTTCCTGGTGGGCGTGGCAGTGAGCCTTATCTATGTGGCCTCCCTGCTCTACAGCCGCAAGGTAAAGCTCCAGAAGGGTTACCGGGTGGACCCGCTGGGGGGCATGATCGTCAAGATGATTGTTATCAGCGCCGTAGTCCTTGCCTTTATGTTTAAGCTGGCCCAATATAAGGGCATTCCCAATGCATTAATCTGGGTAAGCGTAATTATCTGCATCTACAGCTATATCTCCTCCAAGACCACCACGGACGGTACTTTTATGCAGTGGGGGGCAATGAGAAAGCTACCCGCCTGTCAGGAATTGACACCAACCGGGTTTATTTCCTGGCTTACCTGAATATGGGCCTTCTGGCTGCAGTGGCAGGCATGGTAACTGTAGCCGCCTGAATTCAGCCAACCCCACGGCAGGCAACAACTACGAAATGGATGCAATCGGAGCCTGCTTCATCGGCGGAGCCTCCGCCTACGGCGGCACAGGAACCGTACCGGGCGTTATCATCGGCGCAACCCTCATGGGCGTGCTGAATCTGGGCATGAGCATCATGGGCGTGGATCAGAACCTGCAGAAAGTTGTTAAAGGAAGCGTTCTCCTGGCAGCCGTTATCTTTGACGTAGTAAGCAAGAGAAAATCCTTTATTGTAAAGCAGTAATAATTGCGGAAATGAATTTTTAGCTTCCTCTGCCCCTGCTCGTGGCATGAGGACATAAAAAGCGGCGTTCCTGTTTTCCCCTGTGGGAATAGGTAACGCCGCCTGTCTCTTGCCTCTACTGCATCTTTCCATCCGATCCAACATGATAACCGTCTATGTCGCTGTCAGTCACCATAACTCCTTTGGTTCCATCGGATACAGGATTAAAATAATACCAGGCGCCATCAATCTGTTTCCACCCGGTTACCATGGAACCATCGGCATCAAGATAAAACCATTTCCCGAAGACGGGATCTAAATACCAGCCAGTCTGCATAGAACCTTCCTTTCCACCGGTTTTCGTCTTTGCATACTCCTGTGTAGACAAATAATACCATTTCCCGCCCAGGAACTGCCAGCCGGTCAGCATTTGTCCCTCCTGATTAAAATAATACCAGAAACTATCCACGATTCCCCAACGGCTGTTGGCATAGGTTCCATCGGCAAGGCGCAGCATCCAGATTCCCGTATCCCTTCGTTCCCATGTTCCTCTCAGCACATGGGTATTGGAGGAAGTGAAGTTTTACCCCCCCCCCCCTGAGGAATGGGAATTATTCCCTGTGGCAGGTTTCCCTGTTATGTCATGCGGCTCGGTTATGCCAGATTTCTCAGTTATAGGCACCTGAATCTTACCGTTAGGGTCATTGATGGTTCCATAATTTATGATTGTGCCGGCTCCTCTGAGAGAACCATTGTTTACAATGGTTCCATAATTGATGATAGAATTACCCTCATCAATGCGAATATTCATACCATCTGGAATAACAAAGATTTGGTTTTTAGGAATTTTATAATTGCCAACTATGCCATAATCATAGCTACTTTCAGGAAGCTGCTTTACAGTGCTGCCGGAGGGCACATTGATATTGCCAAGGCCTTTAATGTTTAGTGAAATATCCTGCATGCTGTTATTGTAAAATTCTGCACCTAAATTAAATATTACGTCGGAAATTGTACCTCCTTGATAGTCAAATTCATTTATACTTAACATTCCTCCGGAAGCTTCCAACATTCCTCCGGTCATTTTGAAATTTTTTACTATATTCATATTAGTTAAATGAATCTGCCCATTTACTAATTCCAAATTGTATACAACCGCATTTTCCTCTAACTGGATTGAAACATCACCATGGGTCGTATTAGCATTTAAGATTAAGGTTTTTACGCTATTCATATGAAGGTTTAGTGGCGCCGTCATATTCGACTTGATTTTAAAAATCAGAGTGATGTCTGAGAAATCATAAGAAGTCCAATCATAATAATCGATCCCGGCATCTGGTTCACCCACCACAGTTATCACATCGCCGGGGATGATAGTGCCTAATTCAATTTCACCAATAAAGTTCTGAATGGATATTTCCCTTTCTGTTCCGGTTTTATATAGAGCTCTGTTGTTCATAAGGGGAGCAGGTGAAGCTTCCACCACTGTCACAGTAATCTTTGGAGCCTCTATTTCCGGAGAAATGATATAACCTCTTATTTCAGCCGTAAAGATATACTCTCCTTGCGTTTTCCCATCATAGACCGGCGTACTTTTCCAAATCACCGGAATTTTGTCCACGTATGTGGAATCATCATCTTGCTTGCCATTGGCCGCTTTACTCATTGTCCTGTAGCTGCTGTCCATGCTTTTGTATGCATTGCCGGGAGTGGCCGTCTGTAATTCGTCATCCGGTTCCTTCTCTTCTGTCTCATCTTCCCAAGGATGTCCTCAGCAAGGTTCATCCCATCTTTTGCAGAAGGATAAATTACCACCTTTAATTTATCCGGCAGATCCAATTCTGAAAGTTCCGTTCCCATCATGACAGTCTGTACCGCCACCTCACTGTCAAGAGGCTCAAAGGAAACAATCACCCCTTCTTCCTGCAAGATATTTTCCGCCAATGTTACCAGCGGAAGCTGACCGGCAGCCAATACTGCGGACACAAAAACCGCACAAACACGTTTTCTGAATCGTTTTCCCATATCTATACTCCCTTCCTTATGCTGGCGCCTCCTTGCTTCATATTTCTTATAAGTTTAATATAGTATAGGAAATGGGAATTTTCAATAAAGTGGCGTCAAACTGCAGTTTTTGGCCTTAAATTACATTGCTCAAACCTGAATTTTCTTGTAAAATAGGATTTACAGTCACAAATCAAAAACAATATTGGGTTAGAAAGGGGCTTTTCTATGAAAGCTGCCATTATTGATGACCTTTCCACATGGAGGGAGGAAATACGCACCTGCCTCATTGATTATCTGTCTGAAAATTATTTCGGAGAAATACCTGTTGTGAAAAGCTTTGAGAGCGGGGAAGACTTTTTATCTTGTTTCACTGCAAATACCTATGATATCATTTTCATCGACCAGTATATGGGAGAGTATTCCGGCATAGACACGGCGCAAAAAATACGGGAGCAGGATGCTCTGGTGGCTCTGGTATTCATTACCACCAGCCGTGAACACGCCATTGACAGTTACCAGGTACGTGCCTGTGGTTATCTGGTAAAGCCGTTCCAATATGAAGAATTTCAGCGGACAATGAACCTTGCCGGTCTGGACAAAATAAGAAACTCCCGCTTTATCAGCCTGGGAAAACAAAAAATCCTTCTTCGTGAAATTCTATGGTGCAATCAGGACAATCATTATGTGGAAGTCCACACAGATAAACGGGGAACTCTCCGTTTCCGCCTCCGCTTTGGAGATTTTTCCAGCCTTCTTGCACCATACCCCCAGTTTCTCACCTGTTATAAGGGATGTATCGTCAATATGGAGCGCGCCCAATGTGTGGATGAAACGGCCTTTCTCATGGATACCGGCAATAAAGTCCCGTTTTCACAACGGAACAGGAAAAAAATCGAAACGCTGTTTTATGAATATCTGTTTCAGCGGGAAAGGCAGGGCTGAAGTATATGATGAATATGATTGATACTTTGATGGTTCTGGTATTTCCCTTTCTGGATGTTATCCCCTTTGCCCTGCCCAGATACTGGATGTTCCGCCATAAACTGCGGATGCCATACCCGTATGTGGCGGCTCTGATATTCACGGTTGCAGCAATCAACAGCGGGGCCTTTTACTATATCAATTTGGCAGGACCTGTGGTTACCGCACATTGGACAACTATTATGCGTTACACCTTTGTGCTGATAAATATGGCTTTTTCCTTCCTGCTGATTAAAGAGAGCTTTCAAAAGCTGATGTTCACTTATCTGCTTCTGTTTGCATGGTCATTCTTTATATTCGGCAATGCTAACTATGTGGAAAGCCGTTTTTTTATGGATTTTTCCGATCAGCATCCCTACCTTGTATATAACATTGCCCGGGTGCTGATTTACCTGGTTACCAGCCCCTTTCTATTCCACTTTTTCTACCATACAGTGGCGGATTCACTGAAAATCAATGATGAAAAGGTATGGCGTTATCTTTGGAAAATCCCTCTGTTTTCCGCGCTGTTCGGTATGCTCTACTGCACCACCGATGATGTGTATGCCTTTGCCACATGGCAGTTTCTTGTTTCCCGGTATCTTATGCTGTTGGGAGCATGTTATGTGTCTTACATAGCGCTGAGAATACTGGAAATCTCCAACAGCCGCACGCAGCTGGAGGAATCTTTAAAGTACGCCGACCTGAATCTGATGTCTCAGAAAAGCAGTATGACAGCCTTGCCGCACACATGGAGGAAATGGCAAAAGTCCGCCACAATCTCCGCCAGCATTTGGCGGCGGTACAGTCCTATATTGACCGGGATGATAAAACGGGGCTTTCAGAATACCTGCAAATATTTAAAGATGAACTTCCTCCAGATGTTATGGAACTTTTCTGCCGCAACCATGTGGTAAATGCCGTCATCTGCTATTACGCAGCCATTGCCCGTGACAATAAAATCCGGTTTGAGGCAAACGTGGATTATCCGGCTGACTGCCTGATAACCGGCACAGATATCACGGTACTGCTTGGAAACCTTCTGGAAAACGCTGTGGAAGCATGCAAACGGGAAACACCGGCACAGAAATATGTGAAGCTGCGTATCAAACAAAGGGGTAATACCTCACTCCTCATATTGATTGATAATCCATGTCCGACGCCAGTGACATTCTGTAACGGAATTCCCCTGTCTGTCAAAGGGGAAGGTCCCGGAATCGGAGCCGCCTCCGTTATGGAGATTGCAGCCAGGTACAATGGAGCCGTACAGTTTAAGCAGGAGGACGGGGTATTTTATTCATCTGTACTGCTTAAACTCCCACAGGGGCATGTTGAATAAAGAGTCTGCCTTGAATACCTTTTCCGCAACATTACCATACGTAAAGTGTCCTGCAATTAACGGTACAATACATCCAAAAAACCGCTGAAGTCTCACGACCTCAGCGATTTTTCTGTTGGGGGAGTTTTTTACACCCCGTCGGCTTTCTCATATACGGCTATTCCATTCTTTGCATTCCGTTTTACCCGGTACATGGCCCGGTCGGCCCGTTTCAGCAGATCCTCTATGCTTTCCGAATCCCTCTGGCAAAAGCCAGACCGATGGAGGCGTTAATCCTGCGGCTAGTGCCGTCGGGAAGAATAAGGGAGGGACGCTGGTCATATTTCTCCCGGATTTTATTTTCAATGGTTTTTCTGTCGTCATATCCATAGAAGAACAGGACAAACTCATCACCGCTGAGCCTCACAGCGATACACCGCTCTCCCTTGGCCATATCCAGGAGCAGATCGGCCATGGCCTTTAAATAGCGGTCGCCATCCCGTGTCCATAGTTGTCATTTACATATTTCAGGTTATCCAGATCGCAGAACACCAGGGCGTTGACGCGCCTTCGGTTGGCGTCTAAAAGGATCTGGCCCTCCTTCTTCAGAAAGGAACTGTTGTAAAGATTGGTAAGCTGATCATGCTGGGAAATGTCCTTCAGCCTTAAAATCTCCTGATATGCATCCGTTTTGTCAATCACCATGCCAAAGACGCCGTGGGCCTCATCCCTCTGCCGTATGGATACAGCTCTTATCCTGCCGTCCCGGTGGGTGAAGGAATAACCGCCTTCCAACTCCCCGATCCGGTTCAGCGCCTCCAGACGTCCAAGCCATTTATCATATGCCATAGTGCAGTCGTTTTCCATATCCCCTTCGGGAATATCCAGCAGACGCATGATGGAAGGGCTTACCTTCACCTTCCCCACTTCCTCCTGGTACTCAAAGCTTCCCACATGATCTCCGGCAGACTCCATAGCAAAGGAATACCTGGAATAGCTCTCCTCCAGCCTGGCTGCCATATCGTTGAGAGCCTGGTGGACACGGTCAATCTCCACCACCCCCGTATCCTCAAAATGAACCTCCTCCGGCTTCTGACAGGCAATATCAGCCTGAAGCTTCTGGATCGGCTTAAGCACCATCCAGATAGCAATGTAGGAAAATATAATAGCAATAACAATGGATATAAGGTATACGCCTGCAATCATAAGTATAGTTGAGAAGGATATCTCCGCCAGCTCGGAGTGATAACACACAGCCCCCAGGTAGACTGGACCCTGGTCGATATGACCGTAAATCTGCAGAGCGCCGAAAACGCCGTCGTACTCAATGTCCCCGTTCTCCAGACGGAGGCGGCCCTTCTCAGGGTCCAGTTCATACCCCCGGATATCCGGGCCAAATTCCTTGTCACAGCTGTAGAGGACGCCGGTGTCCGATAACAGCAGCATCTGCATTCCCTTATAAGGAGGGTTATCCAGTTTAAGGTAGGTATCCAGCATGGTACTGCTTATCTCAAATCCCATAATCCTGCGGCTGCCTTCCGCCTCCTGGGTAAGGATATAGTACAGCCTGTCTCCATGGAAGAACCATCGGTTGCCGCCGCTCTTCTCCCCCCAGTAGGCTTCTGCAGCCTCCCACTCCCCGGGGGTAAGCTTTGGACGCCAGTTTTTAGAAAGTGCAATGGAATACTTGGTTTCCGTGTTGCCGATGGTACAGCTGATGTCTCCCTGGGCCGATGAATAAACCTGGGGCTCGCTGTCAGTGTAAAATACACTCTGCTTCAGATCCAGGTCCAGATAAAAACTCCGTCTGCAGCAGAGATATGGTTCAGGTTATCGATAAGGCGGTCATGAATCTCACCCACCTCTGAGAGTCTGCCCATTTCCTTTTCCATGGTGTTTGCAAGGAGCAGGGCATTATTCATATAATTAGATATAAGAGAATTCTTATCTGCCGCCTGAGATTCCATCACCTTGTAGGGACGGCTGGTTGTTCCGGTAAATGTTCCCGACACCGCCAGGCCGATTCCAAACACGATGCTCTGCAGAAGAATGGCCAGCAATATGGAATTACGCACTCTATTTCTCAGTAAATATTTTTCATAGAACCAGTCACCTGCCTTGCACTCATTAAGCTCCCTGCCGTCTGCCCTGTCATGTATCACTTACAGCTCCCTGTCAAAAACCATCTCGATGTCCTTATAAAACTGCTCTGCCTTTGCCCCATAATCCATGAGAGCAGCGGCCTCCTCCATACTCTTACCCTGATCCAGATAAGACTTAAACTCCTCCCTGCCCGATTTCAGGGCAAGGCTGAAGGTATCCGACACATCCACTCTCACATCATAGGCATGCTCAAAATCAAAGCCGTAAACCATCTGATACTGATTGCTCTGAGCGATTCCTTCCTTAATTCCCATAAGAACCTTGGGGTTTTGGATGGATTCCTCCTGTTCCCTGGTCATCATGCCCTTTACAACAGGCATGTAGGACATGGAAGTGGTCATCTCCACTCCCTTTTCAACAGTGAGCCAATGTATAAAATCCATAGACGCCTGGTTCTCCAGGGGATTCCGGTTCAGCACAGCCGCCCCGGCCCCCTGCTGTACGGCCGTCTCCCTGTAGCTTTTAAATTTGGGGTAAGGATAAATCCCGATATCAATGGGGACCATCTCCCCCTTCTCATCGGCCACCTCATCGGGAAAATAGAGCACACTGGAGGAGGAGCCTATGTACCCTGCCAGAACCGACTGCTTCACATCGTCGCTTCTGTATTTGCCGCTGGTCCGTAGTACCCTTTTGTAAACGGTTCATAGTAATTTAAAAACAGCTCTTTTATATAATCCTCATTTAAATCCGCCCTGGCTTTTCCGTCCTCATCATAATGGTAGATGTGGGAACCCATAGCGTGATTCATGGCAATAAAGTAGTTGGCCAGATTATCAATGCCTATAAAGGGCGCGCCGTCCCCCACCGTCTCAGGCGTCATGGCATCCGTCCACTCAAAGTATCCTTTGGCCATCTCCTCCAGTCCGTCCCAGGAAGCCATATCCGCCGCCTCATACCGGGGATTTTCTCTTAAAATACATCCAGCTTCGTCTGGTTCATCAGCAGCAGTTCCGTGGACTTGGCCACAGGAAGAATATAAATTTTACCGTTGATCCTGCCTTCCTCCAGATAATCCTGATTGTAACTGTCCAGCTGCTCTTCGGATACATACTCTGATGCGTCAACCAGCTTTTCCGGATGGTTTCTGACCACATCCACCACCATATCCCGGTAAGCCAGAAATATATTTGCCATCTCCACATCATTGGAGGAATCATTCAGTATAAGATTAATCTTGTTTGTCAAATCATCTATGGAACCTTGGCTGTAGGCTTCCACCTCCACATTCCTGTCATTTCCCACAGTCTCATTATATTCTTTAATCAGCCGATCCAAGTGCTGTTTTTGCGCGTCATTGTAATAATGCCAGAATACCAGCCTGGTCTTTTCCCCTTCTTCCGGCTTCTGTTCATTGACGTGAGCCGTCTCCCCTCCTGCCTTTTCTCCGCAGCCGCCGGCCAGCATGGACACTGCCATCATACAGGCGGCAGCTCCTGCAATCCATCCCTTTCGTTTCATATTACAGCTCTCCCCCATTCTTTGCACATAGCTAGTAACATTGTACTACGCAGTGAATGCCAATTCAAGGAATTATACCGTATTTTTCGGTTCATAACCGTTAAAAAAGTCCCCCATTTACAGATGGTGGGACTTTTTTGTAACCGGTATAAAAAACTACTTTCCCTCATAAATAATTGCCGACTCCACCTCGTAGCCTTTTAGGCGGCTGCGCCCGCCTAAGCCCTGAAGCTCCATAACAAAGCAAATCTTCACTACCGCGCCGCCCAGCTGTTCGATGAGCTTTATCATGGCCTCCGTTGTGCCTCCGGTGGCGATGAGGTCATCCACAATCACTACCCTCTGACCGGGTCTGATGGAATCCCTGTGCATCTCAATCTCCGCAGTGCCGTATTCCAGGGCGTACTCCATGGAAATAGTCTCACAGGGCAGCTTCCCCTTCTTGCGCACAGGCACAAAACTTTTGTGCTGCGCGTAAGCCAGCGGCACACCGAAGATAAAACCTCTGGACTCCGGCCCAACCACTACGTCATAATCCAAATCCTTAACCATATCAATCAGGCTGTCTACAGCCAGATGAAGGCCGTCCGCATCCTGCAAAATGCTGGTCACATCCCTGAATATAATACCCGGCTCCGGGAAATCCGGAATGCTTCTTACATACTCCTCTAATTTTTTCATTTTCGTTTCCTCTACTTTCCCTGGACTCCCAAAGACATTTTCCCTGTCCTTACCGGCCCTGGCCTCTTACCTTCTTATTATACCTTCTTCCGGGCGGGCTGTAAAGCCTGGAAAGACGCCCTGACCACCTGCTCTTTTTCTGTCTCCGGGATGGCGGGCACGCCGGGAAAGCTGTCCTGACCACCTTCTTTTTTCTGTCTCCGGGGATGGCGGGCGCGCCGGGAAAGCTGTCCTGACCACCTTCTTTTTTCTGTCTCCGGGGCGGCGGGCGCGCCGGGAAAGCTGTCCTGTGCCTCTTGCCCTTGGGCTGAAAATTGATTATAATGGAAAAAGGAAATCAGACTTGCTCTGGGAACAGGAGAAGGAAGCGCATGTTAAAAGAGGAACGGCAGGCACTTATACTAAACAAGCTACACACTTCAGGGAAGGTGGTCGTCAGCAGACTGGCTGTGGAATTAAATGTATCGGAGGACACCATCCGCAGGGATCTTCTGGATCTGGATCAGAAAGGGCAGGTAAAGCGGGTATTCGGAGGCGCTATTCCCCTGGAGCGTCCGGTTATCAACTACTTTGACCGGGAGGCCACCGATGTGGAGCTGAAGCAGCGGCTGGCGGAAAAGGCGCTTACATTTCTGGAGCCGGACCAGCTGGTGGCCATCGACGGCAGCAGCTCCAACCTCCAGTTTGCCAAGAACATTCCAAGCGGCATAAGGCTGACGGTTCTCACCAACAGCTATTCCATTGCCCACGCATGTTCCATGAAGGATCAGGTGGATGTGATTGTGCTGGGTGGACGGCTTCTCAAGGATTCCATGACCTGCGTGGGGGAGACGGCAGCCGGTCAGGCGGCCCTCTATCACCCCGATCTCTGCTTTATGGGCGTGTATGCCATTCACCCGGAGTATGGCATGACCATCCCTTATCCCGACGAGGTAAGCATCAAAAGCCAGCTGATCCAGTCCTCCAGGCGGGTTATCGCCCTGGTAAACCCTATCAAGCTGAATACCGTATCCAGATACCACGTCTGCGGCATCGAAGCATTTACCACCCTTATCACAGACGAGGACGTGTCCGGCGAGATGGCGGTGGATTACAGAAACCGCGGCCTGGATTTCATCTGACGAGGGGCGTTTTGCAGGAGTTTGCGATAAATCATGCGGATTTTTCGATGATTTTTGCGGTTGTTCCTGCTGAATCTTTGGTTATATCGCATATTATCGCAATTTTTGTGCGTTTTTATGCTTGACATTGCTATGATATGGGTTATAATACACTTAGAAAACATAAAGAGACAGGGCGGGCACATCGCCCGGAAAATTCAGGAGGGTTTAACAATGAAATTTTTTGTAGACACAGCGAATGTTGAAGACATTAAAAAAGCCAATGATATGGGTGTAATCTGCGGTGTAACCACCAACCCGTCCCTCATCGCCAAAGAAGGCAGGGACTTCGGCGAGGTAATCAAGGAGATCACCTCTATCGTGGACGGCCCAATCAGCGGGGAGGTAAAGGCAACCACCACCGACGCAGAAGGCATGATCAAAGAAGGCCGCGAGATCGCAGCAATCCATCCAAACATGGTAGTTAAGATTCCCATGACGGTAGAAGGCTTAAAGGCAGTTAAGGTTCTCAGCGCAGAGGGCGTTAAGACCAACGTAACCCTGGTGTTTACTTCCGCACAGGCGCTGCTGGCTGCAAGAGCAGGCGCTACATACGTGTCTCCCTTCCTTGGCCGTCTGGACGACATCTCCATGCCCGGCATCGACCTGATCTGCGATATTACAGAGATCTTCCAGATGCACAATATCCAGACCGAGATCATTGCGGCAAGCATCCGCAACCCCATTCACGTAATCGACTGTGCAAAAGCCGGAGCCGACATCGCAACCGTTCCTTACAGCGTAATTGAGCAGATGACAAAGCATCCTCTTACCACCCAGGGTATTGAGAAGTTCCAGGCTGATTACAAAGCTGTATTCGGAGAGTAATTGATACTGATACAACGTTTATAAATAACATGCCCCCGTACATTCCCCGGTTTCAACCGGATGGTGTGCGGGGGCATATTATATCTGCCATAATTGCTTCCTTATCCCGGTTTAGACCGCAAATGGGGCAAATTCTCCGCCATTGCCAATCTTTACTGACCGTCCGCCCCTGGGGTGTGTTTGAAAATTCATTCCCGCCATCTGCACGCCCCGTCACGACCCGGTATATTTGGTCCCAATTAAATACTGCATCTCCGGCGCAGGTGTCAGAGACGCAGTATATATTTTCATTTTCTCCCAAAAAAGCTCAGATAATCCTCACATTCTTCAAAGCCCCTGTCTTGGAAAACTGGGTCCACTCGCACACATTCACCGCATGGTCGCCAATGCGCTCCAGATACTTGGCTATCATGAGCAGATCAATCCCCTGATCCACCTGGCCGGGGGAGGTTTTCAGGAGCTCCACCACGTCGGTCTTAACCTGGTTAAACAGCGCGTCCACCTCATCATCTCTGTATGATCTCCAGGGCTGCGTCCAGATCCTGTCCTATAAATGCTTCTATGGCGTCATGCACCATTCCCCGGGCGGCAGCGGCCATCACGGGGAGATGTTTTACAATGTGGTATGCATGCTTGCTTTTTGTTCTCAGTATCAGCTCCGCAATGTCTGAAGCGTGATCCCCAATCCGCTCCAGATCCGTCACCACCTTAAGGGCAGTGGACACCTGGCGCAGATCTCCTGCTACCGGCTGCTGGCGGAGTATCAGGGACAGGCATCTGGCCTCGATGGCCCGTTCCATGTCATTGACGGTCCTGTCACCCTTTATCACATCCTCAGCCATACTATAATTCTGATCCTCAAAGGCCGTGAAGGTCTGCTCTATAGCAGATTCCACTGCATGGGTCATCTCCTTCAGATCCTTCTTTAACTCCCCGAGTTCATGTTCATAAGTAACACGTACGCTCATCTCAAGCCCCTTTCAATCAGCCAAACCTGCCTGTAATATAGTCTTCCGTCCGCTTATCCCCGGGCATGGTAAACAGTTCGTCCGTAGCGGCGTACTCCACCACCTCTCCCACCAGGAAAAATGCGGTATAGTCTGCAATTCTGGCTGCCTGCTGCATGTTGTGGGTTACAATTGCCACCGTATACCTGCTTTTTAAATCATCCATCAGATCCTCAATCTTTAAGGTTGAGATTGGGTCCAGGGCCGAGGTGGGCTCATCCATCAGCAGGATTTCCGGCTCCACAGCCAGCGCCCTTGCTATACAGAGACGCTGCTGCTGCCCGCCGGAAAGCCCCAGGGCGGATTTCTTTAAACGTTCCGATACCTCATCCCACAAAGCAGCGCCTCTTAAACTGCGCTCCACAATGTGGTCCAGCTGTCCCTTGTTTTTAATGCCGTGAATTCTGGGTCCGTAGGCTACATTGTCATAGATGCTCATGGGAAAGGGGTTGGGCTGCTGAAAGACCATTCCGATTTTCTTCCTGAGAAGGGTTGTATCTACCTGAGGGTCATAGATATCCTCATGGTCTAAAAGAACCCTTCCCTCGATCTTTACATTCGGCACCAGGTCATTCATGCGGTTGAGGGTTTTTAAATAGGTTGACTTTCCACAGCCCGAGGGACCGATAAAGGCGGTTATCTTGTTTTCATACAAATCCATACTGATATCTTTCAAAGCATGATTCCCGCCGTAATATAAATTAAGGCCCTGGGTCGAAATCTTTATCTTGGTTTCCACTGATAATACCTCTCTTTTTGCCATAGGTTCTGAAGGTTCCGGCTGCTGCGCCGCAGATGGCGGTAAGGCCCTCCGGCTGCCGGAACTTACGTCCCGGCATGTTAAGCGTTGGTTTCTACATTAAATTTATGGGACAAATACTTTGCAAGGCCGTTAATCCCCAGAACAATCACAAGGAGCGTCACGGCCACGCCGAAGGCCTCATTATATTTTGCCTTCTGCATAAACAGATAAAGCTGGATCGTAAGGGTTCCGCCGGACTCAAACATCTTGGAAAAGAGATTCCTGGGCAGGTAGTATCCGCTGCCTGCAGTGAACAGAAGGGCTGCCGATTCTCCCACAATACGCCCGATGGCCAGGATAACGCCTGTGAGAATGCCGGGCATGGCGCTGGGCAGAAGGATGGTGCGGATCATGTACCATTTGGCAGCTCCCATTCCAAGGGCCCCATGGCGGTAGCTGTCAGGCACAGTTTTGAGCGCCTCCTGGGTGGTTCTTGTAATCAAAGGAAGAATCATAAGCGTCAGGGTCAGGGCTCCTGTGAGAATGGAATACCCCAGCCCCAGCGTATTTCCGAAGAACACCATTCCAAAAAGGCCAAATATGATGGAGGGGATGCCGGAAAGAGTCTCCGTGGTAAATTCAATCAGGCGCACAGCCCGGCCCGGCTTTGCATATTCGTTCAGGTACACGGCAGAGCCGATTCCCAGAGGAGTTGCAATCAGGAGGGTAATCACCACAATATACAAGGTATTAATAATATTTCCCAGTATGCCGAAGGTGCCTTTGGCGGCGCTGGATGCGGTGCTGAGAAAGGACCAGGTAACATGGGGAAGGCCCCGCACAAACCCATAGCCCAATATCCCTGCCAGCAAAAGAATGGAGAGTCCTGCGCACCCATAGATTATGCCTGTGAGAATCAAATCCGAGGGTCTTGCATGTTTTCCGTAAATGCTGTCTCTTACAACGGATTCGCCGTGAATGGATACCGCCATCTCGCTAGTCATTTTTCATATCTCCCTTCTTTAAGATCCTGGTGAGGCTCACATTGATGAACATGATAAACGCAAACAGAACCAGTCCGATGGTAAAAAGCACCTGCCTGTGAAGCCCCGAAGCATATCCCATTTCGGAGACAATGGCCGTTGTGAGAAAACGCACCGAATTAAAAGGCAGGGGAATATTTACGGAACTTCCGGATACAAGGCTGATGGCCATGGCCTCTCCGATGGCGCGGCCCGTTCCCAATACCACTGCCGTTATGATACCGGACCTGGCGGCCGGTAAAATCACCTGAAAGATAGTCTGAATTCTGGTAGCCCCCAGCGCCAGGGACGCGCTCTTTAAATGGGCCGGCACCGCCCGCAGGGCAGACTCGCTGATATTGATTACCGTGGGCAGAATCATCAGGGCCAGCACCAAAACTGCTGATATCAAGTTAGCCCCGCCTGTAAACTGGTGGGTTTCCGAACCTTTAAACAGAATCAGCTCCAGCTTATACATCAGGGGGTTCAAAATCAAAATTCCCAAAAGGCCATATATCACAGAAGGGATGCCTGCCAGCAGCTCCACTGCCGGGCGGACTATGCTGCTGAGCCTTTCAGGGGCTGCCTCCGCCAGGAAAACGGCAGTCATCACTCCGATGGGCATACCGATGAGAATCGCCAGAAAGGTGCCTGCGATGGAAGTCAGAATAACATAGAGGATGCCGAAGCTGGGTTCTGCTGCTGCCGGCTGCCATACAGTCTGGAACAGGATCTCATGAATACCTACTTTAAAGAGCGCAGGCGTGCCGCTGACAACCATATACAATGTGATGGAAGCCACCGCCAATACGGCGAAAAAGCCGCAGGCAGTGAAGATTACCTGTGCAGCCTTTTCAACGGCAGACTTGCTGCCGTGATGGGAACGTATGGAAAAAGCCAAACTGGTCATGAAGGGAATTCTCCTTTCTGTCTCTCTGTTAATCTACGGTTATCAGGCCTACCGATTTTATGATTTCGGTTCCCTCATGGGAGCTGATGAAGCCGAACATCGCCTTAACCAGTTCATTCTGCTCACTGATTTCTCCCCTGGTTGCCATGACAAAGGGACGGCTTAAGAAATAGCTTCCTGCCTTGATGGCTTCCTCGGAAGGTTGGGTCCCCTCCAGCTTCAGCGCCTTTACGCTGTCGTCCACTACGTCCAGAGATACATAACCGATGGAACCTGGGGTGGAGGCAACCTTGGCCATCACCGCGCCGGTGCTGTCCAGCTCATTGCTGTATTTGCAGGCATCCTCAAGACCTAATATTTCTTCAAATGCGCTTCTTGTACCGGAACCTGCCTCACGTCCAACCACAACTATTGGGGCGTCGCTTCCGCCCAGGTCCTTCCAATTTTTAACATTTCCCTCATAGATATCCGACAACTGCTGTTTTGTCAGATCCTCCACAGCGTTGGCGTTGTCCACCACCACTGCAATTCCGTCAATTGCCACAATATTTTCCACCACGCCCCTGGCCTTCTCCTCATCCTTTAAATTTCTGGACGAATTGCCGATATCCGCAGTGCCGTTGGACACGGCCTCCACGCCTGCTCCAGAGCCTACGAACTCTGCCGTCACAGTTACATTTGGATACTTAGCCATAAACGCCTCGCTGAGCCCGTTGGCCAGCTTTTCCATGGAAGTGGAGCCTACCATGGTGATAGAACCGCTTAAATCTGCCGGCTCCTCTGCAGCTGCCCCGCTGCGCCGCCCTGCTCCGCCGCCGTTGCTGCCGCTGACGTATCCGCCGTTGCTGTGGCTGCCGCTGACGCATCCGCCGTTGCAGCTGACTGGGACTCAGGCGCTGCGCACCCTGCCGCAACTCCCATAACCAGTACAACGGAACCTATCAGTGCCATTACTTTCTTGCTGTTCATTCTCATAATACTCTGCCTCCAAATTGATTGGCGCCAGTCCGTCTGTGCGCTCTATATTTTTCTTTATTGCTTCTTACAATGTGGAGTATACAAAAGTTTTATCAAGAATGAAATCAAGGTATGGTATAGTTTCTGTAAAATCTGCGTAAACCTGCATAAAGACGGCATAAGGCGGATAACCTTAAAAAGGCGGCGATCTCCAGGATCACCGCCTCAATTGTCTATACAATATAATTGTTTCAGGCCCGCCCCGGCAATGTTCTTACTTTAACATGCAAGGATCAGCTTCTGAGCGCTGATGCCGTCCCGCTTTGCCACAATCTCATCGATTTTCTCCACGCCCAGCCGGTCCACAATTGCCAGATATTTCTCAAAAGAATCAATATTGGCCTGGGTTTCCTGATCCGCTGGCTCACGGATTGGAAAGGTGTCAAAAAAGACGACTCCCTGATAGTTGTATTTTCTCAGATAATATACAAATTCCAGGGATTGGGCATGGTGGATGGAGCCAAATATCAGACCGCTGTCCTGATGGCTGTAACCATCGTTCATGTGAAGGCCGAACAGCTTGCCCTGGTTTGCCGCCAAGGCCAGGCCATAGCTTGGATTGTCGCGTTTCATCAACATATGGCAGAAATCAAAGGTCACTCCTACATTTGGCCTGTCAACGGCATTTACCATCAAAAGCGTCATGCCTGCGGAATCCATCAGGCAAAATTACGTTCCTCAAAGGGTTTGTACTCAATGCTGATTTTCATATCCGGCGCATAATCAGCCGTCTCCCGCATGGCTTCTATGATCTGATTCCATGCGGTCACATAATCGGTCTGGAAGGAGTAGTCAAAACCGTCGTTCTCCAGCCACAGGGTTATAACGCTTCCCCCAAGGCGGCGGCAGATATCACATGCCTCCTTTGTCATTTCAATGGCTTTTCTTCTAAGCTCCGGAGCCGGATTGGTAAAATCTCCGTTTTTCCACAGATTTCTCCACCGGACCGCAAAGCCGTTCACCTTCAGGGCCCCATGGCCCGGCGGATCTCCTCAATATCGTATCCCTCAATGTGTTCAGGATAGTTAAACTCCAGGTGTGTGATGCCGCGCATTTTGCGGTATGCGGCAATCGCGTCAAATACGTCCTTTCCTTTAAAGATAAAAGAATTCATTCTTCCTGCATAATTCATATGGTTATACCACCCTTCCCTTCCTTTACTGCGCCTGATACAATTCCATTACGTCTTCCAGTACCGGCATTGCAGGCTGGCCTCCTGTCCTGCATACTGTCTTTGCGCTGCAGCAGGTTGCGAACCTGGCGGCCCCGAAGATATCCATGCCGCCCATAAGCGCATAACAGAGCCCTCCGATAAAGGAATCTCCCGCGCCTGTGGACTCCACTGCCTGAACCTTTTTGGAGGGCACAAACTCGGTCCGGCCGCCGGAACATACAACGGAGCCTGATTTGCCCAGCGTATAAATGCAGACATTGCCCAGCTTCCCGGCCATCTTCTGAATCTCTTCCACGGCCTCCTCCCGGGTAACGATCTCCCGTCCGCAGTAAAATCCCGCTTCCACCTCATTGACGATGAAAAGATTGACCAGCTTTAAAACCTCCTCATCCACAGGGGCGGCAGGCGCTCCGTTTAAAATAATATAACAGCCCCGCTCCCTGCAGAACCGGATTGCATACTCCACCACGGGAATGGGAATCTCCAGCTGGAATACGGCAATATCCCCCGGCTGCAGAAATTGATCCAGCCGATCCACGTCCTCTTTGGAAACCATGCTGTTGGAGCCCTTTACAACAGAAGCCCTCACACCGCCGTCATAGAGGGACTGGGCCACAGACATGCCGCTGTTTCCCTCAACCTTTTTCAGAAAGTCAGTGCGGACTCCGTACCCCTCAATACTTGCCTTCAAAAACTCCCCCTGCCCGTCTGCTCCGATACATCCCACTATATAGGTAGGCACTCCAAGCTTCGCCGCCTGCACCGCCTGGTTTGCTCCCTTTCCTCCGCTGCAGTATTCCACACTGTCTGCAAAATAGGTTTCCCCTTCATCCGGGAGGCGCTCCTGCTTCAGGCACACATCATAGTTGAGACTTCCGATTACAACCACCTTTTTCTCCACTATCTATCCGCCCTCCAGTCCGGCCGCTCAATTCTAAGGTTTTCTCCTTTCAGTTTTACCGGAAGATTCCCGTCAAAACCTCCGTCCTCATGAACCAGCATCCATTTATTTTTAGCTGCAAGGAGAAAATCCTCCTCCCTGCTGGGAGTAAATCCCTCATCCAGAGGGCAATTCGTTCCTCTGGGCAGGAAGGTGGCGTGACAATAGCCGCCTTCCTGTACATGGCAGGCGCAGTAGTGAAGGGTGGTAGCGTAGAATTCAACCGCCAGGCCCGCCGGAATATAAAAGGCTTCTGTCATTGCAGTGTCATAACTGAAATCCTCATCCAAATCCTGTTGCGTCCCAGAAACACTATGTAGTCCGTCACAGACACATTAACCTCCGAGCTCCGGTGATATTCCAATGCGTTCAATTTCTGGTTATGCCCCATACAATACCCCAGCTCTACAGGCATTCCGCCGTAAAATCCTGAGAGAACCGGGAAAAACAGGCAGAGCTTCCAAAACCGGATCGCTGGCCACATATTCTACCGCCTCAGGAATCGGCTTTTGGCGCATTTTCTCCAGAAGCTCTGAAAAATCATATCCCCTGACAATGGCGCCGTATTTGTCAAACGTTGGGTCAGTAATATCATAAATCTTCATTTTGTTCCACCATTACCTTTTATTTATCCGTGATGCTTTGAACGGTTATTGACGATGTAATTGAAAATCATAACTATCAGCAGCAGTCCGCCCCAGATAATCTGACGGCAGGCCGTGGGAATATTATTGAACATGTTCAGCACGCTGGAAACCATCTGAATAATCAGAACAGCCAGCACAACGCCCTGAATATTGCCCTTTCCGCCGTTGGGGCTGATGCCTCCCATAACTGCAATGAGAATTGCCTGCATGGTGTAGGTAGCTCCGTTATCGGCCTTACAGGAGCTGTAACGCCCCCACATGATAATGCCGGAAAGAGAAGCCAGAATGCCGCCGATTACATGGGTAGTTATAACCAGCTTCATATTATTCAGTCCTGCATAGACAGTAGCCTTGTTGTTTGTGCCATACATCTTCATCTGACGGCCCAAAACCATGCGGGACACAATCAGAGCGGCAACCACGCTGGCAGCTGCAAAGAGAATCACCGTAACCGGAACAATGCCGATGGACTTGTTGAGCATGGAAGCAAGCTGCTTTGGAAAACCGCTCATGCTGGAGCCCCCGGTCAGTACCACGCCAAAGCCCCAGAACAG
This sequence comes from Clostridia bacterium UC5.1-1D2, assembly GCA_001304855.1. Classification (GTDB taxonomy): domain Bacteria; phylum Bacillota; class Clostridia; order Lachnospirales; family Lachnospiraceae; genus Enterocloster. The sequence goes on along the minus strand of BBZN01000025.1, from coordinate 35,732 downwards.
AGACTGGGTGCCAAAGTGGCCAGCATAGCCGGAATGCCGAAACCGGATATAAGATAACCGTTCAGCGCGCCTGCCAGAGCTCCCACCACCACGGCAATTCCAAAGCTTAAAAAAATCATGGTATAGACCCTTCCCCCGGCCGCGTCCGCCCCCACTGCAGACAGCAGGAATTTTCCCGCAATGATAGCGCTCAAATTAGCAATGTAAACAGCGCTTAAATCGATGCCGCCGATAAGCAGGGCCAGAGAAATAGCCACGGCCAGGAGGCCGTACTCAGGAAACTGTTTCATCATGGACTGGAAGTTTCCCGGATTTAAAAACTGAGAACCCTTCAGCGCAGTGCACACAACCAATACTGCCAGGAATACAATAAAAAGCCTGAAAAAGTTGGCATCTCTTGTGAACATTTTTATATCAATGGATGTCTTTTCCTTATTCATGATCACACCTCCGGTTTCGCTGAAATAGCTACAAACAGTTTTTTCTTTCTGCGCTGCTCCTGAATTGCAGAGACTGCAGTTCCGCCGATAATAATGAAACCGGTGAATACCCGGGACCACTGAGTGGAAACGCCCAGAAGAATCAGACTGTTGGATACGATAGTCATAAGCGCAGTGCCCAGAACCGCCCCTATGATGCTGCCCCGCCCTCCGATGAGAGAGACGCCGCCCAGAACGCAGGCTGCGATGACATCCATTTCCATGCCAATCATATTGTTGGGGCTCACCGTAAGAAGCATACTTGAACGGCATACGCCGATGAATCCCGCCAGCGCGCCGGACAGGCAGAATATAAACATTCTGGTGCCGAATACATTAAAGCCCGCCCTTTTAGCCGCTACCTCATCTCCGCCCACTGCGTAAATACCGCGGCCCAGCATGGTTTTATTCATCAGAAGCCACGCCAGCACAATGAGGATGACCATAAACGCGAAATGAACCGGCAAATCGGAGGTGAGCCCAGACTTTGCATTAACCGCAGTCAGCAGTTTGGTGGACCCCAGGTTGTGCAGGGCTTTTGTCAGCGGATACTCGCTGGAGCCCAGAATCCCCTGCATGATTCCCAAAAAAAGGGAGCTGGTGCCCAACGTAACAATCATCGGAGGAATTTAAATTTCGCCACAATAAATCCGTTGACTGCGCCCATGCACAGGCCGAGGAGCATTGCTACCAGAAAATAGGGCAGTGGCTGGCAAACATGCCGTCCATCTTCGTGCAGACAAAATACATGGACAGGGAAGCAATGGCCGGGAAAGAGCAGTCCACGCCGCCTGATATAAGCACCATCATCTCCCCAACGCAGAACATCGTGGGGATCGTCATAGAGCGGAGGAGGTCCACAATGTTATTTCCGGTGAAGAACTGTCCGCTCCGCACCTGAACCAGCAAACAGAAGGCAATAATAATAATCGCCACATAGAATTCCGTTCTTTTAGTCAATTTTTTATAATTCATAACCAGTCCCCCTTCAGTCCTCTATAGACAGAGCCGAGAGTGAAGCTTCATCAAGTTCACTGGTCAGGCGCTCTGCCACCAGACGTCCCTGCTTCATCACAAGAACACGGTTGCAGTTGGAGAGAATTTCCCGGATATCATCGGAGATAATAATGACAGCCAGACCTTTCTCAGCCAGCTTTTTAGTTAACTTGTAAATATCATATTTGGCGCCGATATCCACACCTACCGTCGGTCCGTTCAAAATCAGAACCTTCAAATCCAAAGACAGCCATTTTGCAAGGACGCACTTCTGTGCATTGCCGCCGGAGAGCGTTCGCATGTCGTCCTTCGTATCGTTAATTTTAATAGAAAGCTCCTGTACCCAGTGGTTTACCGATTCTTCAATGGATTTCTCCCTGATAAATCCAAGGGCGCCGGAGTGCTCCTTCCACCCCGTAATGGAGATGTTATCGGCGATGGACTGTTCCATGAACAGCCCCTGCACATTGCGCTCCGGCGGAACATAGCCGATGCCGTTGGCTATGCCGTCCTTCACGCTGCGGATCTCCCTTTTCGTACCGTCGATGAGTATTTCGCCGGAATCCGCCTTGTGGTAGCCGAAAATCGCCTCCGCAAGCTCCGTACGGCCGGAGCCCAAGAGTCCTGTAATGCCCAGGATCTCCCCCTCTTTTAAAGAAAAGCTGCAGTCGGCAAAGCCGTTGGCCAGGCTCAATCCCCTGACTTCCAGAACGGTCTTTGCATCCGGCCTGGCAGCGTAACAAAAGGGCTCCTCCTGGATGTCGCGTCCCGTCATATAATACGTAAATTTTTGTTCGTTAAGTTCTTCCGTCTTTCCGGAAAAACATTTTTGCCACTGCGGAAAATGGTAAAATGCTCTGCAATCTCAAAAACCTCGTCCAGCTTATGTGATACAAAGAGAACGGCGATTCCCTGCTTTTGCAGATCCCGGATTACCCGAAACAGGTTTTCAACCTCTTTATATGTAATTGCAGTGGTGGGCTCATCCATAATAATCAGCTTTGCATTATTCAGGAGGGCCCGGCTGATTGCGATAAGCTGCTTGTCGGCCACAGTCAGGTTCTCAACCATCTCGTCCAGATCCACTTTAAATTCGATTTTTGATAAAGCCTCCAGCGCAATTTCATTAAAACGCTTTTTGCTTACAAACTTTTTGCCGCCGGCCACCTCCATGTTCAGAGCCAGATTCTCCCGGACAGTCAGATTGGGAAATACCGACAGATCCTGGTAGATAACCTGCACGCCCGCATCGATGGCCTGCTGTGTAGTTAATTTTGAATACACTTTTCCGTCAATCTCGATTGTACCTGCATCCGGCGTATAGAAACCGGAAATCACATTAATAATGGTAGATTTGCCGCAGCCATTCTCACCTGCAAGGCAGTGCACCTCACCTTTTTTAACTGTCAAATCTACTCCGTCCAGCGCTTTAACACCACCAAAATACTTTTTTACTCCCGTAATTTTAATAATATTTTCAGACACGCCTATCCCTCCATCCTTGCACTCCGGCTATCCTCCTTAAGAAGAAAGAGCCACGGGGCCAGCACCCCTCGCAGCTCTCTATTCAAGGCATCAGAAATTAGAAATCATACTCGTCTACGTTGTCTGCCGTCACGGAAATAAATCCGTTGCCCATAAGCAGTTTGCTGTTGTTCTCATCAACAACCAGACTGTCGTAGCGGACAGGCCAAGGTCGGTGCCGTTGCCAATCTCCTCGCCGTCCAGGCATTTACGCGCCAGTTCGCACATTGCGTAGCCTGCGTCTGCCGGATCCCAGAGGGTAATGCAGGTGAGAGAACCGTTCTTTAAGAGTTCCCGGCACTCATTCGGCATACCGGTTCCAACTACATGAACCTTGTCGCCCAGACCCAGCTCATTGATTGCACGCGCGATACCTGGGGTATCATCAGAGCAGGAGCGGTAAAACCGGTAATTTCCGGATATTTTTTAAGAACCTCTTTGGCCTTTTCATAAGCGGTTTCCGTATTGTTTTCAGACTCAACACGAGGCAGATCGGCCAGCAGCGTCATGTTTGGATACTCAGCTTCCTGCCTGGCAACAGCGCCGTCAGCCCACTCGTTGTGGGAGGCCGTGGTCAGGAAACCAACCATGGTGGTGTAAGTTCCCTCTTTGCCGGTCAGTTCGGCAAGGTTATCCATGATAAATGCGCCATAACCGGCATTGTTAAATGCTTCGATGTCGTAGTCGCAGTTCTCCACGTTGGAGCCTTCGTGGCAGATAACCACAATCCCCTTGTCCCTTGCCTCCTGCAAAACAGGCTCACAGGCAGCCGGATCAACGGGAACTACACACAGCGCATCGATATCCTGGTTGATCACGTCCTGGATTATCTGAATCTGCTGGGCGGAATCTGTATCTGTAGGGCCTGTCATCCATGCGTTGATGCCGGTTTCAGAAGCCCATTTTTCAATCCCCTGGTTCATGCGGATAAACCAGCCGTTGGTGTTGCCTTTTACAACAACCGCAATTTTATAATCTTTGGCTCCTTCCGCCGCCGTTGTGCCTGCGTCCCCTCCCTCTGCCGCCGCAGCGGAAGCCGGAGCCTCAGCAGCCGCCGTGGCTGCGGAGCCGGATGAACTGCCGCAGCCGGCCAACATGGAAACCGCCGTGGCTGCTGTTAATAAAATTGCTATGAGTTTCTTCTTCATAATCTGTATTCCTCCATACATTTTTTATTTTTAATTTTGTTGCCCCGCCTGCTGGAAGCGATCTATTCATAAAGCATTCAGCTTTTGAATCATTTTAAAATTGAAACAATGAGAATCAGGAAAGCCCTATTCAATATTCCTGTGGCGGCTTTCCATCTGCTCAAAGGAAAGTCCCATCTCCTCTCTCAGGAGCATTGCCGCTATATCAAAGAGCAGGAACAAATGCTGCTCAAAAAGATTTCCCATAGCTGCCGGGACTTTACAACACGGGAATCACTTCCCTTATATACGGCTGCCGGAACAAACAAAACATAATCGGCGGCCTGGGGAATCCGTTCCCCCGGAGCGCCTGTGATAATCCCTGTTTTTGCTCCGGTATGCAGAGCCTGGTCCACCAGGTAGTCGATATGCCCTATCTTACCCGAACCATCCACCGCAAGGAACAAATCCCCTTCGCCCATTCCCGGCGTGGTATCGTCCCAAAGCCAGTAAGTCTCTTTGCCCAGATGCATCAGCCTCATGGCGAAGCTTCTCGCTGCAATTCCCTCCCGTCCGGCGCCCACCACAAACACCCGCCCTGCATCCCTAATTGCATGAATGAATCTCAGCAGCTCATCCATGTCCTGAGCGTTAAAAACAGCCTGGTGTTCCGTAAGAATTATACCTACATAATTTTGATACCGTTCAGCAAATGTCACTACGCCTTTCCCTCCTAATTCCGGCCGCTCTAATGTAACCGATTACATTTATATTATAAAAAAATTAACAGATTAACCAGTTATCACAAATAATCTCTGGTTTTCTATGTAATTGGTTCACACTTTTGTGCAACCGCTTACATTTTCTCTTTTTAGAAGAACCATTTCCTTGGGAAATGGCTTTCTAACGTATGTACCTGCTTTTCTAACGTATCTGTATGTTCTTACACCTGTGTGCATTCTACCTCTGAAGCTTCTCCGAGCCCCGAAGTATCAGCTTCACAGGCAGAATCTCGGTTTCCCTCTCTCCCTCAGGGTCTTTCAAACGGTCTACCAGCATTCTCATGGCAATCTTGCCCATCTCGGTTTCAGACCGGTCCACCACGGAAAGCTTGAAATCAATTACCCTCAGGCTCCGATGTCGTCAAACCCGATAAGTGAAATGTCCCTGCCAATCATTAACCCCTGCTCCGTCAGGTATCTCAGACATCCCAGGGTCATCATGTTGTTGCAGGTGAAGATGGCCGTAGGCGGCTCAGGAAGCCCCATAAGCTTTCCGGTCATCTCATAGGCCAAATCCGACTTCTGATCTCCCCGGACCATATATTCGCCCCGTATGGGAATCTCATAGTCGTCCATGGCTTTTCGATATCCCCTGGACCGCTCATATATAGGACGGTTTGAAGGCATGCCCTCAATGATAGCAATCTTTTCATGGCCCTCCCGGATTAACTGGCTGACCGCCAGGTATGCTCCCTTTTCATTCTCAGCCAAAACGGTGCTGAAGTTACCGCCGCGGATGTCCCTGTCCAGTAAAACTACCGGTATTCCCTTGTTCTCAAGATCTTGCAGCAGTTCTCTCGTAACGGCGGCGAAACTGTCGATAGGCGTGATGATAATACCTGCCAAATGCTGGCCCACCACCATCCGCAGAAACTCCTGCTCTTTCAGCACATTCTCATCAGAGTTAAAGAAAAACACATTGTAGTGGTTTTGCTCAGCCACCTTTGTGATTCCGTAAAAGGCGCCGGAAAAAAGGGATTCTCTATGTCCGGAAAGATTACTCCGATGTTTGAAGTGCTCTGTACGCTCAGGCTTCTGGCAATTGCGCTGGGTACAAAGTCATTCTCCTGAATAATCTTCAGAACCTTTTCACGCGTGTCAGGCTTTACCCGTTTGCTGTTATTGATAACCCTTGATACGGTTGCCGTTGATACCCCGGCCTTTTGTGCAATATCGCTAATATTCATATAATGTAACCGCTTACCTACAGAAATATTACCATGATGCGATAATATTGTCAATAGGCACCTTTGCAAAATATTTAATTGGGCGTTTTTCACAGATTGCATTGTGCATTTTTACCACAAACACTCTGTCCCGCCCCAAACAGCCCTTCAGTTTTCAAATCCGTAGCCCAGAAGCGCCTCCGCTATCCCTTTCAGACGCTCTTTCTTTCCGGTATAGATCCATTTAGTCACGCGCTCTATGGAACGATTCAGCCCCGTAGGACGCCCGATGGTCTGCATATTGCATTCCATTTCCGCAAATCCTCCGGAATTACCGTCATCATTATAGATATGAACGGAATAGCCTGTATCCCCCTCCAGCAGCGGCGGCTCCTCCGAATACATGGCCGAGGGATTGTTGGGGTAGTTGGTGATAATAAGGCAGCTCTCCCCATCCTGCCCGTCGGACATGTATCCGAACCTTCCCGTCAGCGCCGCAGACTTATAACCGATTTTATAGCGGGAATCCCCTGTGATCCGCAGGCAAACGCCATGCCCGCCCAGATATTCATGCCTGCCGGCCGGCTCGTAGTGGTCCGTCCCCCTCAAAGGACGGTACATGGGAATGTACAAAGTTCCCATGGGCCTGATCTGCACAAGATCCCAGCTTTCCGCATAGATATCCTGTCCGCTCTCCGCCTTCAAATCCAGCACCTGCTCGAAGCCGCACCAGGATACGCCTTGCATGAGTATATCACAGTACTCCAGCTTTCGCAAAGGATTTAGGGCCTTATGTATGGTTCTCACCAACTCCACATGTATCCTGCCTGTCACGGTATTGTAAGATTCCAAGTCCATGGACTGGCGGAGGATCACCGCATTTTTACTGCGCTCCATGGAAAAATCTCCCGGATCTATGGTCTTTGGCGTATCCAACGTTTCCCGGTAACGCTTCCGATCCTTAATGTTAAACTGAATCTCAGGCGCCACCCAGACCCGGTCCCCGCCGGTATTCCAGTCCCGGCTATCCACCAGCTTTTTGTAGCTGTCAGGATCTTTCACAGATTCCGGCATCCAGAATATTCCCTCAGGGTAACGCTCCGAGAAGGGGCCGAACACATGGCCTCCATGCTGCGCCACCACAAGCTTCCAGCCCTCTCCAAGCTCTAACACTTCATACTTTAATCCACAATAATCAAACGTCTTTCGTATCTCCTGCATTTTGCCGTATTCCTTTCACAATCCATTCCGGGTTGGCATTATGTATAAAACAAAATTATGTAACCGATTACATTTTAATATTTTTACCACGGTTTGTCAAGAGATAATCGAAGCCCCTTTGGTAAATTTTACAGTTTGTGTAACCCTTCAGGCGGCGGGAGACGTGGTGCAAAAGCGGGCGTTAAGCTCCCTTGTAAGACCGATTTTGCGCCGCGTTTCACATGGGATGGACATCCCATGCTTCCTGACCGTTTTTTCAGTCAAGAAGATGCGCCGTCTGAAGGGCTGCCGGTTTGCCGTCCCAGATCGGGCGGCGGAATGCAAAAATACGCCGGCGACAAGCGCGCCAAAGACGGCAGCCCGCCGAATCCTTCTTCAGAATCCGACAGGCTGCCGCCCTATTGTCTATGGAAACAGAACCCGTCCCGAAACTATTACATTCCGTATTTCCACATTATCATTAAATATCACAATATCCGCGTCCATCCCCGGCGCCAGGGTTCCCTTGGTCTTTTCCAGCCCCAGAATCCTGGCAGGATTGCTGGTCATCATGCGGACCGCATCCTCCAGCTTTACCTTAGCCAGCTTATACATGGTCCGCACACAGCGATCTGCAGTACAGACGCTGCCTGCAAAGGCGCTTCTGTCAGGCAGCACAGCAACGCCGTTGTCAATAATGCACTCCTGGCCATGAGCGACGCTTCCCAAAAGCACCCTGGAGCCCTCCGGCATGCCCGCCCCTCTCATGGAATCCGTCACCAGGCAGATATCCTCCACCGGCTTCAGCTTCACAATCAACTGCAGCAGTTCCGGCGGCAGGTGCCTGCCGTCTGCGATAATTTCCACCGTCATTCCATCTATGAGATAGGAACTTTCAATAACTCCCAAATGGCGGAAGGCATTAATCCTGCGTATGGTGGACATCCCCGAATACAGATGGGTCACATGGGTATATCCCTGCTCCCAGGCCCGGACGACGGTCTCGTAGACAGCGTCGGAATGGCCGATGGCAGCCAATATCCCCCTGGCCCTCAGCTCACGGCCCAGCTCCATTCCTCCGGGCAGTTCGGGGGCGACGGACATACGGATTATATCATCTGAGGCGGACAGTATGGCTCTGTAATCATCCTCTGCCGGAACCTTTAGATAGTTTGGGTCCTGGGCCCCCTTTTGTTCCAGGGAAAAATAAGGTCCCTCCAAATGGATTCCCAGCAGATTGGGGCCATCCTTCATCTCCTTTGCAGCTTTGCGGTAACAGTCAAAAAACGCAAACAGCTCCTCATCCGGGCACGTGAGAGTGGTGGGACAAATGGACGTAGTGCCGTGGGCCAGATGGGCTTTGCATGCGCTCACTATGGCCTCTGCAGTCCCATCCATAAAATCATGGCCTCCTCCGCCATGGGTATGTATATCTATAAAGCCAGGGCTCACATAATTACCCTGAGCGTCAATGACCCTGTCCGCATCCTGTACATTGCCTTTTACAATCTCCTCAATCATCCCATCTTTAAGAACGAGGGAGGCGCCCTCCACCATCCGGTGAGGCGTTATTAAAACTCCATTTACAATGGCAGCCTTCATATTCAGCTTATCACCTTTCTAAAGCATTTTTGCAGCCCTCGCTTATGCCTGAGGAACAATCCGGGAGGCGGACTCGCCTTCTATAAACAGATACCAGTCGGGATGGGTTTTTAATATGGTTGCAGGCACCATATTCGTCACTTCCCTGGAGGCCAGGGTCTTGCAGACAGCCTCGCTCTTTCGGATGCCAGGGACAATGGTTACAATGGTCCGGCTTTTCATGATCTGGGGCACCGTCATGGAAACAGCCTGTTTCGGCACATCCTCCAGGGAATCAAACCAGCCTCGTTTACCTGCTGCTGTTTGCATTTCTCATCCAGGTCAACTATAATGTATGCTTCCTCAGTGTCAAAGTCAGCAGGCGGATCATTAAATGCAATGTGTCCGTTCTCTCCGATTCCCACCAGAGCAACGTCGATAGGCGCCTTCTGAATCTCCTTTGTAAGCAGGGCAATATTTTCCTTCACATCTCCCTCTCCGTCTACCATATAGGCCATCTTGGGTTTCACAACATTCACAAAGCGATCCTTCAGGTATTTGCGGAAGCTGGCCTTGTGGCTTTCCGGCAGGCCGATGTATTCATCCAGGTGGAACATAACCACCTTATCCCATTCCACATTCATCCGGGTCAGATATTTGATGGACTCGATCTGAGACTCGCCGGTAGCCAGAAGGATTCTGGCTTCCCCCTTCTCCCCGATTGTCCGGTTAATGGCCTCTGCAGCGCAGGCAGCCGCTCTCTGAGCCATTTCATCTGCCGTCTTTGATATATTAATATTCATGATTCACCGTCTCCTTCTCACCTGTTATCAAATCCCTATTCATATTTTATATCCAGCACCTTGCCCAGCCCGGCGCTCTCATGGGCATACTGGCACATAATGGTGGATACCAGCGCCTCCTCCCCGTTGGGATAAAGGCCCTTCAAATCTTCCAGCTTTGTTCCGCTCTTTAGCTTGTTAACCATCCGAAGGAATACCAGCATGGACTCAATACAATATCCGGAAGGGACCGGTCCTGCCGCCGGATCTTCAATCATCATGTTGCCATAGGGATTTACAACGTAGCTGTAGCTGTCCTCGCTGTAAGCGGCAACCACGCCTCTGTCCTGGCTGTCTACCTCCTGAAAACCTCTGTGCCTACCAGACGGATCTGCTGGTTTACGATAGAAGAAAAACTGTTGGGCAAAATCCAGGAAGCGTCCACTGTGATGCTGGCTCCGTTTGCAAACTCAAATTTGGACTGGAGGGAGTCATATGTATCAATCCCCATGGAAACCAGCTTCTTTTTTACGCCGGAGGAATATACACGAACCGGTTTCTCTCCCAGCAGCCAGTAAATCAGGTCATAGAAGTGGATGCCGATAAACCATGCAGGGGAACTGTTTTGGGCCCAATTTTTAAACCACTGGGAGGGAACCAGGATTTTGTCCTCCATACACACATAACCGTATTCTATCTCGCCCAGCTTACCGGACTTTATGGCATTTCTAAGCTGAATGTGGGCAGGGTCAAAACGCTTGTGAAAATCCACGTAAAGCATTACACGATTCTCTTTGGCAGCCTCAATCATATGCCTGCCTTCCCCGATGTCTGTGGAAAGGGGCTTCTGGACAATGATATGAAGCTTACGTCTGGCCGCCTCAAGAACCACCTCCTCATGAAGGAAGTCGGGCGTCACGACCGCAACGGCGTCCAGCTTCTCCTTGTCAAACATCTCCCTGTAGTCTGTGTAGCCCTTCAGGCCGTACTTTTCATCCATAGCCTTTAAGGTATCGGGATTAATATCGGCAATGGCTGCCAATTCAATCTCTCCGCGTCTGTGAGCGCCGTAATAGGCATTAATCAGAACACTGCCGTAAGTACCGGCGCCGACAACTCCAACTCTAGCTTTCATCTTCATTTTCCTCCATAATTATATGATATGATTTCTCAGAGTGTGGCCGAAAGCAATTTTCAGACACGCTTTAAGGTTCAAACTTACAGATAACCGAACAGGCCCGGCAGGAACATAGTTATGGCTCAATGTAGGTGACCATCAGCAATGCAATAAACAGCGGTATGAGCCACGGCGCAACCATCTTGGTAACTTCTCCAAAGGTGCGCTTGGACGCCGAGGACAGCATGTAAAGGGACATTCCCACCGGCGGAGTCAGCAGGCCAATCATCATATTCAGCACCAGTATAACGCCCATGTGAATGGGGCTGATGTTGGCAACCGCCATCAGAGGGTGAGAATCGGCAGCATAATCATAATAGCCGCCACCACCTCAATGAACATACCCAGAATCAGTAAAATAATGTTAATCATCAGCAAAATTACGTATTTATTTGATGTGATGGAGAGAATCAGGCTGACAACCACCTTGTCTATCTGCTCATAGGTCATAACCCAGGCAAAGAGGGAAGCGCCTACAACCACTGCAATGGAAGGGCCCACCTGCTTCACTGTTATTACCGCAAGGGAGGGCAGTCTTTTGATATCCAGTTCCTTGTAAACAAAGCATGACACTACGATTCCATATACCACGCTGAACATGGCGGACTCTGTGGGCGTAAACCATCCGGTCCAGATGCCTCCCAGCATGATTGCGGGAAACATAAGGGCAGGAAGAGCGTCTATAAAAGCACGCCATTTTTCCCCGGGGCATGATTTTTCATGCTTTGGGTAATTTCGTTTATGTGCGATAATATAAATATATCCGCAGAGAACCAGACACAAAACGATTCCCGGCCCCATGCCCGCCATAAACAAAGCGCCGATTGATACGTTAGCCATCGCGCCGTAGATTACAAAAGGTATGCTGGGAGGAATGATGGGACCCACGGTGCTGGACGCCCCTGTAACGCCCAGCGTAAGATCATCATCATAGTTTTCATCCCTCATGGCTTTAATCTCAATCAACCCAAGCCCGCCTACGTCCGCCAGAGCCGATCCGCTGATTCCAGAGAAAATCAGACTGGAGAGCACATTTACATAGGCAAGCCCGCCTCTCCAATGACCGATCATTTTCTTTGCAAATCCAAAAATACGGTCTGTAACCCCTCCGTTATTCATCACCTGGCCCGCCAGGATAAAAAACGGCACCGCCAGAAGGGTGAAGGAATTAGGGGCGTTCATCATACGGTTCATCGCAGTCATCATGGACAGCTGGGGCGTAAGGTATATGTAAAGCAGCGAGGACCCCAGCAGACACAGATACATAGGCGCGCGTATAACCATCAGCAGCAAAAACACAAGGAAAAAAATTTGTATGGGCTCCATATTACTCCGCCTCCTTTTTCTCGCTTCTCCGATCTTTCTAATATATCCGTATGCATTTGTCAGACATCGTATGGAACCCAAAAAAATCCAAGGACCATGCCGGCGGCTACAATGGACATAGGAATCTCCATAGCCGCCGATTTTACAACACTCTGAAATTCAAAAAACTGAACGGACCAATACAGCAGGTACACATGAACAAAACAGCAGATCAGGCTGGTGACTGCACGAAGCACCTGATTGGGCACGCCTTTCAAAAACTGGGCAAACACTTCTACGTTAAAATGTTCAAATGTTTTCTCACCTAAAGAGATACACATAAAAACAACCCATATGTAACAAAATCTGGATATTTCCTCAGAAAACAGCAATGCTTTTTTAAAGAAAATCCTGGAAACCATCTGACTCAGCACAGTAACGCACATGACGCCGAACAGACTGCCCGCTATGATTTCCTCCAGGGAGTTAAAAACCTTTAAAATCTTTTTCATGCTTACCTCCGTTTAATCAGTCAGAACGATTCTATTTCTTCCAATTGGCCTTGAAGTTATTAAGATCTTCAATCGCCGCTTTCCACTCCGGGTCATTGCCGAAATTTTCTTCAACCACTTTTTCCGCATTGGCCTTGAAGGCGTCCAGATCAGGCTCAATTACCTTCATTCCGTTTTCCTTCAGGAACTCCAGCCCCTCTTCCGTCTCCTTATTAATCCTGTCCTCGATGATCGGGCGGTATTTGGCCAGCACATCCGTAATAACCTGACGCTCATCCTCAGTAAGGCTCTGCCATACCTGTTCAGAAACCTCCACTGTCCCCATGTGAACCGAATGCTTTGTCAGAACCACGGCATCCTGAACCTCGAAAAACTTCTGTGCAATGATGGTGGGAACCGGATTCTCCTCACCGATTACAACTCCGGTCTGCAATGCGAGGTAAAGCTCGCTCATATTAATGGGAACCGGATTACCGCCTAACGCCGACACGACCGTCTTTGCAATAGGGGTATCCATACACCGGACAGACTGTCCCGAAAGATCGGCCGGAGTTTCCGGCTCCAGGCCCTTGACAGTAAGATTCCGGTCCCCATAATACCAGATATCCAGGGTGCGGACGCCGCTTGCATTGAGAATCGTGTCATTAAAAATCTTCTGAGACCCCTCAGAGGCAAAGTAATCATAGGCCTGCTGTGCACTGTCAAATGCATAGGGCAGTGAATAAACCTGCACCTGGTCGCAGAAGGAGGCCAGAATACTGGGGCCTGTAATCTCAAAGGCCAGAGAGCCCGTCCGCAGCATGTCCAGCGCCTCCGCCTGGGTGCCCAGGGTTGCGCCGGGATATACCTTTATGGCAATGCTGCCGTTTGTACCCTCTTCAATGTCCTTTGCTATATCGTAGGAAATCTGGCTCCACGCATGGCTCTCCGCCTCCCCCACATACCAGGACAGTTCCTTAGCCTCTGCCGAAGGAGCCGCCGCTTCCTCTTTCTTTTCCCCTCCGTCTGCAGCAGCCGCCTCCCCTGACGCCTGCGCATCCGGCGCCGCCGCTGTTGCCTTTTGGCCGGAACCGCCGCATGCACAAAGCCCTCCGGCTGCCACCACAGCTGCCGTTATCAGGCTAAGAGCTCTCATACTTCTTTTCTTCATACTTTTTTCCTCCTTCTCTGTACATAATTTGTTTTTGCTTCACCTTTACAGGGAACATCATAAAAATTTTCTGCTTTTTATATTCCTTTCCCCTTTGCAGCCCTATTATATTATAGAAAACGTTTTCTGTCAACATATTTCACAATAAAAATCGAATTTTATAGGATATACTAGGCATTTACTCTCATTTTAACGAGATTTTAACCTCGTCTTTTGCCTATTCTCCCCCTCCCGTTTTCTATTATTTTCTATTGAATTTCTTTTTTTCTATTGATTTTCCATCCATTCGGTATTATGATAGATGCATATCTGCTTTTTATATATTAATTCCAATTCAATTAAGGAGAATAAATTTATGATCAACACCAGCCAAACGGTTACCATTGGCGACGTCGCGAAGGCTGCTGGCACTTCCATCTCCACTGTCTCCCGTGTTCTGAGCGGCAGCAATTACCCTGTCAGCGCAGTCAAACGGGAACGCGTGTTATCTGCCGCAAAAGAACTGGGGTATGAGCCCAATATGCTGGGACGCATATTAAAGACGGACGTCAACCCCTCCATCGGAATTATCATCCCCTCTTTTCAAAACCCGTTTTACACCCAGTTAATTATCGGCATTGAAAAAGAAGCAATTGAAAACAACTATTTTCCCTTGGTATTCAGTTCCCAGAGGAGCCCTGAGACCGAACGAAACCTGATTAATCATCTGATTAAAAACAGAATTAAGGGTCTTATGATTTCTTCTATCGACGACTCTGCGGAGGCGGTGGAGCGTTTCGTCTCCACAGGAGGAAAGGTCTGCATCTTTGAGTCCAACTACTCCGACCACGACAAGGTGATCAACGCCAAAACCAACGTGCTGGAGGCCTCCAGGAAGGCCACTGAATATCTGATCTCACAGGGACACCGCGCGATTGCTTTTTGAGCACTCCCTTCAACCGCGAATCCAGAATTATGACCCTGGACGGATATAAGCTGGCATTGGCCGACTGTAATCTTCCCTTTTCAGAGAAAGATGTGATGACTGTCCCCTATGAGTTCGAGGCGGCTTCCGATCTGTATGAACTGGAGGCAGGCAGAAAGCTGGCCCACAAGTTTATGATGGCCGACGGACATAAGAACTACACTGCAATTGTGGCAATCAATGATCTGATTGCTTATGGAATTATTCACGGACTTCAGGAGGCGGGGATCCGGATACCGGAGGATGTATCTATCATTTCCTTTGATAACATCCCCTACTCCGGGTATATTAACCCGCCTCTGACCACCATGGATATGCCTGCCAGGCTCTTAGGCCAGCGGGCCTGCCATATGGTGGTGGAATCCCTGAATTCCAACGCAAGCCACAACGGCATTACTCTTTCCGTCAACGCGGAGCTGGTGGTGCGAAAATCTGTAAAAGCGATTTAGAAGGCGTTTGAAAATTGTCCCTCAATGTGCGGCCCACAGCTGAGAGAACGCAGTCCTTGAACGCCTTTTGGCAGTCCCTCCATACAAAAACCCGGAGGAAAACACAATGGAATCAGCCCTATATGATATATTAAGCTCCACAAAAATCCCTAAAATGGCACGCATCAGACAGAACTTTGATACATTTGAGATCACAGATCCGGAGGAGGCCATCCGAAAGGAGCTGGCCCGGCCGGAAATCACAGACACAATAAAGCCCGGCATGACTATCGCCATTACAGCAGGCAGCCGGGGGATTCACAATCACAAGCGTATTATCAAAACAGTGGTGGATTTAGTTAAAGAACGGGGGGCGCACCCCTTCGTAGTGCCTGCCATGGGCAGCCACGGCGGAGCCAATGCCCAGGGGCAGCTGGAGGTGCTGGCCGGCTTCGGCATCACGCCGGAATACCTGGGCTGCCCTGTGAAATCCAGCATGGAGACTGTCAAAGTGGGCGAAAGCCCTGAAGGGCACGATGTACATATTGACAAAAATGCCTACCAGGCGGACGGGATTATCGTTGTAAACAAAGTAAAACCGCACACCGCGTTTCGGGGCCCTATGAGAGCGGTCTTATGAAAATGATGACCATCGGCCTGGGCAAACAGTACGGCGCCAGCCTCTGCCATGAGGCGGGCTTCAAACACATGGGCCGCCTGGTTCCCATGTTTGCAGAGGTGATTCTGGCCAACTGCAGCATTCTCTTTGGCCTTGCCATTGTGGAGAACGCCTACAGCCGGACCTGCCTCTTAAAGGGCCTGACTCCCGCGGAAATCCCCATTCAGGAGCCCGGGCTTCTGGACCTGGCCAGAAAACTGATGCCTAAAATTCTCTTTGACAACATCGCAGTCCTGGTCATTGATGAGATCGGCAAAAACTTCAGCGGCGACGGGCAGGACCCCAACGTGTCCTCCCGTTTTGCCACGCCCTATGCCTCAGGGGATTTTACCATACAGAAGGTCTGCGTCCTGGACATATCGGAAAAAAGCCACGGCATCATGATCGGCGCAGGCTGCGCAGATACCTGTACCAGGCGTCTGGTGGACAAGTCCAACCTGGAGGCCAGCTATATTAATGCCATCACCTCCACCGTCTTTGACTGCGTCCGCCTGCCTATGATACTTAAGAACGATTACTATGCTATGGCCGCCTGCATCAAGACCTGCAATGAGGTGGACCGGGAGCACATCCGCATGGTGAGGATACCCAACACCTTAGAAGTAGGGGAAATCTGGATTTCCGAGAGTATGATGGAGGACGCTGCGCGAAACCCCAGAATCGAAATTCTAAGCCCTCCGGAGGAACTGCCTTTTGATGCGAACGGAATATACTTCCTCAGGGCGCCTGCTTTTCCGGGAAGCCACCTGCTTAACCCCTTTAGGCGGCAGGTTTTTTCCAGAATCAAAAACCGGCCCCGCGGCATCAATCCCGCGGGGCCGGTCTTTATTCTTTTTCTCATAATCCTTCAGGGCCTTCCCAGACAGCAGTCAAGCTTACCCCCTACAGGCTGTACCTGCGGGTCTTACTCCTGATAGCCTTCTCGGAACCAATGTTCAGAAAATTCAAAAGATCAATAAATTTGCGGAAATCCTCATCCGAGTATCCGCCAAGCTTGCTTAACAGCTTATTATATTCCTGCTCATCCAGTCTGGCATGAAATTTATTGATTGTATCTCCTTTTTCAGTTAAATAAATAGCAACCTGCCGGTTTCCATCAGGATGCTTTTCCTTTTTAACCAGGCCCTTTTGTAAAAGCTTATCAATCAGCTGGGACATGGCGCTTTTGCTTTTTTGGTTTATAGAAGCCAGCTGGGTAATTGTAACTCCGTCATAGTTGGCAATATCACGTATTAAGTGCACCTCTGCCATATAGAGCATATCATCGGTTCCATATGTACGCGGCATGTTCTGGTTGCGTCCGGAAACCTGGCTGAACGAAAATAATGAGTCCATTAGCTGGGCAAACAGTTCTGTACGTTCCATGGTCTTATACACTCCCTTCCACTCCATTATTACATGAATTTACCAAAGAATCAATGGGTTTATTATTTTGGATACGATGTGGAAAAACAGTGTGGTTTTCACATTCTTTTATTGACATCCGGCAAATATAATGCTAGTATATAGTTAAGTAACTTAATAAACTAATTGGCCAATGTTGCAGGCGTCCCCGCTCTGAACAGTCCGCGCCGCAGAGGAGCGCCGGCTGCCAACAGACCGAGGGTACCGGAAAGTCTTTAATCGGAGGTGTTTTATGTTGTCATTACGAGATCGCAACCAGAAAGAAATCCAGAAAAAGCTGCAGGACGAGATGGAAAGGCAGGGATTTGACGGTCTGATTTTGACCGACTACGGAGCAATCTATTATGCCACCGGGTATGCAAGCCGTTTTCAGCAGATCAATCCCATACCGGGGTATACCATGGCCGTAGTTCCCGCCAAAGGCCCCTGCACCTTAATTCTAAGTGAATTTGAAATGCAGTCTCCAGGCGTCTACTGCAAAGATATCGAGATAAAAACGCTGACATCCGGCATTTTTATTGACGAAGTAGAATCTATGGTGACGGAGAAGCCGGAAACGCCGGACAGCAACGCAGGCTTCCTTCATGCATTAAATCTGATTAAGAGCGTCAGATCCAAAGCTAAAATAGGCGTACAGATAGAGTATATGACCGTAGGGCCTATGAAATACCTCATGGACCATGCAGGGGACGCCCAGTTAGCCGACTGCGGCGATTTACTCAACAGAGTCAGAGCATCAAGACGGAATGGGAGATTGCCGTTATGAAAGAAGGGGCCCGGGTCAGTGAAACCGCTATCTTCCAGGTGATGGAGGAATTCAGGCCCGGCATGACACAGGCGGAATACCTGAATCTGTTCAGCCGCAAATGTTTTGAACAGAGTGTCAACGTAATCGACGCCATCGATATGAACGCCTTCGGAACCCATTTCTCCCCTGTGGTTATGGGGTGCGACACACCGTCAAAGGAAGGTGATATTATCCGCTTTGACGGAGGCGCAACCTACCTCAGCTACCTTACGGATTTTGCCAGGGTTTTCTGCCTGGGAAAGCCTTCTCAGCGGGCAAAGGATGTATATGCAGCCGAGTGTGCAGGTTATGATACCGCAATGTCTCTGATCAAACCCGGCGTCTCTATGTCATACGTATTTGAGCAGGCTCAGGAGGCCGTCCGCAAAAACGGCATTCCCAATTATCTCCGGGGATTTGTGGGACACTCCATCGGCTGCAACAAGTTTGCAGAGGAATGGCCATATGTTTCACCAGGCTCACGGGAAGTGTTCCAGCCGGGTATGGTGCTGTCCATTGAACTTCCCTATTACAACCCCAACCTGGGGGATTTAACATCGAGGACACAATTGTAATTACAGACACCGGATACGAGAAATTTACAGACTGTCCGCATCATATCATCGAAATTTAAAGAGGGCGCACACATGAACTATAATTTTAACCAGGTGATTCCAAGAATCGGAACTTCCTGCGGAAAATGGGACAGCAAAGAAGTTTACCGGACAAAGCAGGTCATTCCTATGTGGGTGGCCGATATGGATTTCCCGGTAGCAGAGCCGATTATGAAATGCATACGAAAGCGGGCGGAACATCCGGTTATGGGATATGCACACAGAGGAAAGGATTTTTCAGAAATAACTTCCCAATGGATGGAAAAACGTCACGGATGGTATATAGAGCCGGGCTGGGTCACCTTCAGTCCCGGTATGGTGCCTGCTATCAGCGCTGCTATACAGGCCCTTACAAAACCAGGGGAAGGGGTTTTAATCCAGCCTCCCGTATACTATCCATTTTCCGGCACAGTCAATGCCTGCAAACGAAAACTGGTGGAAAACCCCCTGAAGGTGTCAGAGGGAAAATATCGGATGGATTATGAAGATCTGGAAGCTAAATTTAAGACAGAGAACGTAAGACTGATGATTCTGTGTAATCCCCATAATCCGGTAGGCAGAGTGTACACAAAAGAGGAATTGTGGAAGCTGGGAGAACTGTGCCTGAAATACAATGTGCTGATATTTTCCGATGAAATTCACTCGGATCTGATCTTGAAAGGGCACAGGCATACACCGCTGGCATCCTTGTCCGGCGAGTTATCCCAGATTACATTGACCGGTGTGACTCCAAGTAAAACATTTAATCTGGCAGGATTGCAGACTTCGGCGGTAATCTGCAAAAATCAGAAGCTGCGCCGGGACTTTGACAGCGCAATCCGAATGAACGGCATTCAGTTTCCAAATATTTTTGGCCTGGAAGCATTTAAGTCTGCTTATACAGAAGGTCAAGACTATCTGGAACAGCTCCTTGTGTATCTGGAGAGCAACTACACTTACTGTAAGCGTTTCTTTGCTCAACGGCTGAAACCATTGCGGACAACCGAACTGGAAGGAACGTATCTTCTGTGGTTTGACTGCAGGGAGCTGCAGATGGATTGTGAAAAACTGGACGGTTTCATGCTCAATCAGGCTCATTTAGGATTAGACAGCGGATATTTGTTTGGAAATCAGGGGAGGGATTTATGCGGATGAACATCGCATGTCCTATGGCTATCCTGGAAAAGGCTCTGGGACAGCTGGAGTCCGCTCTTGGAAAACTGTAACGGAAATCTTCAAG
The DNA here is from genome assembly GCA_001304855.1 of Clostridia bacterium UC5.1-1D2. Lineage (GTDB taxonomy): Bacteria > Bacillota > Clostridia > Lachnospirales > Lachnospiraceae > Enterocloster. The sequence continues at coordinate 15,856 of BBZN01000025.1, read as the reverse complement.
GAGGTATTTAAAATGGGGAACGAAACTAAATCGGAACTGAAAAAAACTCTGGGGAAATGGGATTTACTGGCAATTGGCTTTGGCGCCATCATCGGCTGGGGCTGGCTTTCAATGGGCGGCTTTTGGATCTCGGCCGCCGGGTCTGCAGGAGCCTGCGCCGCCTTTGCCATTGTGGGGGTTATGATGTGCTGTATCGGGCTGGCCTTCTGCGAACTTACATCTGCCATGCCCAAGGCGGGCGGCGTAATGAACTATACATGGAAGGCCTTCGGGCCAAAAACCAGCTTTTTCTCTGCCTGGATGATGTGCCTGGGGTATGTGGCTATGACAGCCTGGGAAGGAATCGCAACAGTCGCCGCAGTTGATTTTCTGTTTCCAATGGAAAGCAGCGTTGTTTTATATTCTGTGGCAGGCTATGACGTTTCACCGGTATCCCTGGCGGTAGCTCTTACCGCAGCCGTATTCATGTTTATTATCACCCTGCGCGGCATTAACACCTTATCCAAATTCTCAAATATCAGTATTATAATAATGGTAATTATCGTGGCTGTTTTTGCTGTAACCGCCTTCTTTAAAGGCAATACGCAAAATCTGCAGCCTGCCTTTAAGGACGGTTTTTCAGGCGTGCTTTCCATCTGTCTTATGTGCGCCCTGTTTCTGGGCGGCTTCGACACAATTCCCCAGGCTGCGGAAGAAACAAACCTGCCCAGAAAAAGCATAGGCAACATCCTTCTGGGTTCAATTATCCTGGCTATCATCTGGTATTTTATAACCATTCTGGCTACGGCCATGTCCATACCTGCCGCTGAGGCCGGCAGCGCCACCCTTGCTGCAGGTTCTGCCATGAACGTTATATTCGGAAATCCCATTGCAGGCAAAATACTTGTTATATCAGGTATACTCGGAATCCTTACTTCCTGGGTATCCCTGTACATAGGCGCAACCAGGCTTCTCTACAGCATGGCCCGGGTAGGAATGCTGCCCTCCTCATTTGCCAAGCTTCATCCAAAGTACAACACTCCCTATATCGCCACCTATGTAGTGGGCGCCACCACCTTCATCGCTCCTTTCCTGGGCCGTCAGGCGCTTCAGTGGCTGTCAAACGCAGGGGGCTGGGCTATCAATTTCGGCCTTGGCATGGCGGCGCTGTCCTTTCTGGTTCTGCGTTTTAAGGCTCCCCAGATGGAGCGCCCTTATAAAGTTCCATGTGGGAAAGCCGTCGGCGTGGCCGCAGTATGTATGTCCTTTACCCTGGTTGTCATCTGTTTCCCGGGAGTATCGCCTTTTTCACTGGTATGGCCTTATGAGGCAGTAATTGTCCTCGGCTGGCTGGCTGTGGGTATTGCGCTCTTTGCGCTGTCCTGTTCCTCAGGAAGATTCAGCCAGGTAGACTTAAATATTAAAAAGGTGATGGAGGATACGGATCAATAGACCGGAAATAGGGCTGGGCGCCTCGATCTGTCGCCCCGCTCCCCTGCGCTACCAGGCCGTATACCCGCCGTCTACCAGATAGACTGCTCCGGTCACAAAGCTGGCGGCGTCCGACGCCAGGTACACTGCGATTCCCATGAGCTCCTCCGGCATGCCGGAACGGCCCATGGGAGTCATGGAAAACCACCGCTGGATGGCCGGATCCCTTCTCTGGTAGCGATCTTCACTCATCTCCGTTCTCATGTAACCGGGACACAGGGCATTAACTCTGACGCCCCTGCCCGCCCACTCTGCGGCCATGGATTTGGTAAGCATGATCAGCCCCCCTTTTGACGCATTGTAGGCGCATTGATTCTGGGGTGTGTTTACGATGATTCCGGACATGGAGGCCACGTTTACAATGCTCCCTCTTTTCTGTTCCAGCATAACCCTTCCCACTTCCCTGGAAACGATAAAGGGGCCTGTGAGATTCACATCGATTACTTCTCTCCAGTCCTCTGTGGTCACTCGTTCTGCATCGTCCCCTCTCCAGGTTCCTGCATTATTAAAGAGAATATCAATCCTGCCGTACTCCTCCATCACCTGGGAAACCATACGTTTCACATCATCTTCCTCTCTCATATCCCCCTTGATTACGGTACACTTCACTCCCTGAGCTTCAATTAAGGGCTTTGTCTCAAGCGCAGTCTCAATCCTGCGCGCTGCAATAATAATATCTGCGCCGGCCTGGGCCAGACCCAGAGCCATGGATTTCCCCAAGCCCTGACCGCCTCCTGTTACAATTGCATTTCTCCCCCTCAGCGAAAAAAGTTCCTGTACATTCTGCAAACTTCCCTCCTCCTCTCTAATCGGTATGCCGGAAATTTCTCCTGCACCTGCCTTTGGAACTGATTTTTTCCGGCCGCACACAAAGTTAATCAACATACGCGCCGCGTACGCCTCATAAATTTGTGCACCGCCGACAAAAAATCATCCTGCGAAATCAGGCGCAAAAAGATTCCCAGCGTACATTAATTTTACCGCGTCAGACCCGGACTGTCCTTACTCGTAGTCCTCCACGAACCGTCCCAGCCGCAGGTACTTATGGTATGCGCTTTCATACACCGTCTTTTTGGTTTTATCAGGAATAAACGTCTGTATAAACCCGTCGCAAAGCCTTTCCTGCGCCTCCTGAATGTTTCTGTAAATGCCTCCTGCCACCGCCGCATAGATTGCCGCCCCTCTCGCACAGGCCTGGGAGGACGCCGATACCTTTACCGGGAAATCCAGCACATCCGCCATCATCTGCATCACATAGGGCGACTTCTGGGCGATTCCCCCACTGCAATCATCTCATCAATCCGAAACTCCCTCGACAGAAGGCTGTCGATAATTTTTTTCTGTCCAAACACAGTTGCCATAACCAGAGACTGGTAGATAGCAGGGGCGTCTGTTCCAAGGTTCAGGCCCCATATAGCGCTTCTGATATTTTCATTGATGTCAGGATACCTCCTTCCGTTAAACCAGTCCAGAGATATGAGCCCGTCTGTGATCTCCAGAGCTTCCGCCTGTCTGGCCAGTTCTCCCAGCATGCGCTCCGACGTCTGGCGGATTAGCCTTCCCCTCTCACCCTTGGTGATAGTCTCAGTCTGGCTGATAACATTTTTGATGGGCCACAGAAGAAGATTGTTAAACCAGGCATATACGTCCCCAAAGGCAGCCTGGCTGGTTTCCACCCCCACATAGCCCGGAATGATGGAATTCTCCGCCAGTCCGCAGATGGAAGTCAGATCCTTTCCCTCCAGATTCTCAGCGTCCTCAATGAGCATATCTACCGTAGAGGTGCCTATGTTGGTGACCATCACATGTTTTCGTATTCCCGCCCCCACAGCCCCTGCATGGGCGTCAAAGGAGCCGGCTCCTACAACCGTATCTTTGGGTATTCCCAGCCGATTGGCCCACTCCGCTGTAATTGTACCTATCTTCTCCCCTGCGGGAACCGGCTTTTTCACAAAGGTATCGTAAATAGCTCCCAGGCTTTCATTCATCTGGACAAAACATCTTCTGTCCGGCAGTCCTCCCCATGCGCTGTGCCACAGAGCCTTATGTCCCGCCGCGCAGGCTGTCCGCTCCAGCGTCTCAGGATTCGTATTTCCGCAGAGAACCCCAAGCATCCAGTCGCAATGCTCAACCCAGGAGCAGGCTCCTTCCCGGATCTCCTTATCAATCCGCGTCGTGCGGAGTATTTTTGCCCAGTACCACTCGGAACTGTAAATCCCCTGATATCTGGTATAATTAATATTATTAAAAGATTTTAATATCCTGTTTATCTCAACCGCTTCTTCTATGGCTGTGTGGTCCTTCCACAGATGAAACATGGCATTTGGGTTCTCCCTGAACTCCGGCAGCAGGGCCAGAGGAGTGCCGTCACGGTTGACCGGACATGGGGTGGAGCCTGTGGTATCCAGTGAGATTGCCAGTATTTTCTCCCGGACCCGCTCCCCCGCCTGATTCAATGCAACATTTACACACCAGCTAAATGATTCCAAATAATCAAGCGGATGCTGCCTGAACATATTTTGTCCGAATTCTGGTATTTTCCTGCAAGCCACCTGGGATAGCCTGTCTGAGCATTTCCACAGACCTCTCCCGTATTCCCGTCAAGGATAATAGCCCTCACAGAATCGCTGCCAAAGTCGACACCTATTACATATCCCTCTTTCATATGTCTGTAACCATCCGTTTTCCCCGATTTAAGGATTTTTATTTACTGCGCCAGTTTGAAAATTTCTATAATATCTTCTTTGGACAGCTTAACATAGTTCCCCATATACCTGCGGTTTTCCATGGCCTTTTGGGCCATTTCCTCAAACCCATCGCTGCCCACGCCTTCCTGGGACAGCCTTACAGGAAGCCCCATGGCCCTGTACCACCCTTCCAGCTGTTCAATCATCTCCTGAATTACCGTCTCCTCCCGATCCAGTCCCATATGGGCCCCAAAGACATTCACTGCAAATTGAGCAAGCTTTCCCGGATTTTTCTTATACACATACTTCATCCAGGCAGGAAACAGGATAGACAGCGCGGCGCCGTGGGTCACATCGTACATACCGCTGACCTCATGGCTGATATCATGGCTGGCCCAGTCGCTTTCGCGTCCCGTATCCAGCAGATTATTGTGGGCCAGGGATCCGGCCCACATTATCTCCGCCCAGGAGTCATAATTGCAGGGATTTTTGAGAACCTCAGGCCCGTTGTGAAGAACGGTCCGGATACCTCCCTCTATTAACTGGTCAGTGAGCTGGACATGGGGCTCATTTGTAAAATACCGCTCCATCATATGAGCCATAATATCGCATACGCCGCAGGCAATCTGTCTGGGGGACAGTGTATAACAAAATTCCGGGTTCATAACTGCAAACCTTGGAATCAGCAGACTGCTTCCGATAGGCCTCTTATAATGCCCTTCGTCATTGGTGAGCACCGCGCTTGTGGAAGTCTCAGAACCTGCCGCCGGAATCGTGAGAACCACGCCCACAGGCAGCGCCTCCGTAAACGGGCTCTCCGCCGTACCGTCGTAATAATTCCATATGTCCTCAGACGCCAAGGCCCCCACTGCTATGGCCTTGGCGGAGTCAATGACGCTTCCTCCCCCTATGGCCAGAATAAAATCAATGTTTTTTTCCCTGCAAAGTCCGATACCCTGCCGAACCAGCTTCACTCTGGGGTTGGGCTGCACTCCACCCAATTCTACAATTTCCACCCCCGCCTTACCTATGGACTCCAGAACCTTGTCATAAACTCCTGTTTTTTGACGGATCCGCCTCCGTAGTGAACAGCACCCTGGATCCGCCGTATTCCTTTAACAGTTCCCCCGTTTTCAAATGGCTCTCTCTTCCGAATACCACCTTTGCAGGATTATAATATTCAAAATCTCTCATATTCTCTTCCCCTCTCCGGCCTCAAGCCTTCTTTTTTGTGAGTGCAAATATCCCTCTGCCCTTTTTCTTTTCCATATCCAGGTACACCGCACCGATTATAACAATCCCTTTTACTACCAGCTGCCAGTAGTAGGACAACTGCAGCAGATTCATTCCGTTATTGAGAAAACCGATAATCAGCGCTCCGATAATGGTTCCTCCTATGGTGCCCACTCCTCCGTTAAAGCTGGTGCCTCCCAAAACAGCCGCTGCAATGGCATCCCCCTCATAGCTCTGTCCTGCCGTAGGCTGGGCGGAGTACATGCGGGAAGCCAGTATAATTCCTCCCACAGCGGCCAGGGTGGCGCAGATGACATGGACGCAGATTTCCACCTGCCTGGAATTAATTCCCGAATACACAGCTGCGCTTTTATTGCCTCCTACGGCGTACATCCGCCTTCCAAATTTGGTTTTATTGAGAACCAGGCCGCTATAACAATTATAACCGCCACAATTATTACAGGTATGGGGAGAAAACCTACGTATTTATTGCCGATGGAGTTAAACATTTCATTCTTAGAGACAATGGAGGTTCCGTTGGTAACGATGTAAGAAAATCCCCTGACAATGGTCTGCATAGCCAGCGTTACGATAAATGGAGGAATTCCTGTAAAGGCAATAACAATACCGTTAACAAGGCCTACAAAGGAGCCCAAAAGAATACTGGCCGGCAGCGCCAGGCCAAAAGGGAATCCATTTTCAATCAGCATGACGCAGGTCACTCCGCTGAGAGCCAGCACAGAGCCCACAGACAAATCGATGCTTCCGATAATAAGAACATAGGTCATTCCAAAGGCCAAGGTAGCATTAATGCAGACCTGGCGCAGAACAGTGAGGAGATTTCCGCTGTCTAAAAAGGAATCTGTAGTGATACTGAGAAATGCACATAAAAGGAAAAGTCCGATCAAAGTACCCATATTCCGTTTAAAATAAGTTACAAAAAAATGATTCTCGTTCATGCCAAACACCCTTTTCTATTTTATTCAGCCCTTTCCTCCGGCTGCAAAGTACATTATCTTTTCCTGGGTTACCGGTTCCCTGCCGCTGTCCAGAACAGCGCTCAGCCGTCCTTCGTGCACAACGGCAACCCGTTTGCACATACCGAGAATTTCGGGCATCTCAGAGGAGATAAAGATAACGGCTACTCCGCTTCCGGCAATCTCGCTTATGAGCTTGTAGATCTCGCTTTTGGCCCCCACGTCGATTCCCCTTGTAGCTCATCCAGTATAAGAATACGGGGACTTGTAGCCAGCCATTTGGAGATAACTACTTTCTGCTGGTTTCCGCCGCTCAGCTCCCTCACATTTTGTTCCGTCCCAGCCATCTTGATAGACAGGCGGTTCAGATACTGGTCGATAATGTTCTTCTCTTCACTTTTCCTGTAAAATATGAACTTGATAAATTTATCGAGAACAGTAATAACCATGTTAAAGCGTATGGTGTTGTCCAGAATAAGCCCATGGGCCTTTCTGTCCTCAGGCACCAGTGCAATGCCCTGCCCAATTGCATCCTCCGGCGTTTTAATCTGAACCCGCCTGCCGTCAATATATATCTCACCTGAATCCAGCTTATCAATGCCGAAAATGGCCCTGGCTATCTCCGTTCTTCCGGCCCCCATAAGACCGGAGAATCCCAGAATCTCTCCTCTCCCCAGAGAAAAGCTTATATCCTTCAGCTTGTCATTCTTCAAATGCTTTACTTCCAGTATCGTACTGCCGGGCTCTTTTCTGTCGTATTGGTAAACTTCCTTCAGCTCCCGCCCAACCATCATATTGATAATTTCACATGAGATACCAGCTCACCGGGCAGGCTCCCTATAAGCAGCCCGTCTCTGAGGACGGTAACTCTGTCTGCTATTCTGGATATCTCCTCCATTCTGTGGGAAATATAGATAATTCCCACCCCCGAGGCCTTCAACTCATTAATATGGAGAAACAACTCGTCAATTTCCTTATCTGTCAGCGAAGCGGTAGGTTCATCCATAATCAGTATTTTTGCATTGTCATAGATGGAACGGCAGATCTCTATCATCTGCTGCTGGGCAATGCTGAGCTTGCCCACAATATCCCCGGCTTTTATATTCAGGTTCATCCTGTCCAGAATCGACTGTGTCTGCCGGTTCATTTCCCTGAAATCCACCAGTCCCAGCCGGCCGGTTATATACCGGCCCATAAATATATTTTCAGCCACAGTCAGGTAGTCGTTCAGACTGATCTCCTGATGAATCATTCTGATACCCAGGGATTTTGCATCCTCCACTGTACCGATTCTCACTTTTTCTCCGCGGATATAAATCTCCCCGCTGTCTTTGGAGTAAATTCCCCCTAAAATCTTCATCAGGGTGGACTTTCCCGCCCCCGTTTTCCCCCATCAGGCGCAGACCTCTCCGGAGTCCAGGGAAAAGTCCACATTGCTCAGCACCTTCACTCCGGAAAAGGATTTGGATATATGTTTCATCTCCAACAGCTTTTCATCCATTTCTGTCCTCAGCTCCTCTTAAGGCAAACTGCCCCTTTCTGCTGCTTAAGGGACAGTTTGTATCCTGTGGTTTGTCCACGCCTCAGGTTTTTATTCGGCATTGCTCTTATCAATGATATACACCGGAATCACGATATCCTTCTCCACTTCCTCGCCGTCCAGAACCTTGTAGGCCGTCTCCACTGCCGTCTTTCCGATGGTAATCGGATCCTGCGCAGCTGAAGCCAGCATTTTTCCTTCTTTAATCATAGAAATACCATCGTCGGATCCGTCCACGCCCACAACCGATATCTGATCCAGCTTGCCTGCGCTTTCAATGGCGGCAATACAGCCGATTGCAGCAGGGTCGTTGAGGGCAAACATACCGGTGATATCCGAATTTGACTGTAATATACTCTCCATAGCCGGCATTGCGCCGTCTACGCTGGGAAGGCCTTCCTGCTGGTTTACAATCTCGATATCCGGGTATTTTTCCTCCATTGTGGCGATGAAACCATCGCTCCTGTCCCTGGCAACCTTTACAATACTGTAATTGTACATAGCTACCTTCCCTTTATTTCCGATGGCTGCCGCCAGGGCGTCTGCGCAAATCTGTCCTGCCATATAATTGTCGGAGGCAACGGTGGACATCACCAAATCCGTCTCCTCAACAGGAGAGTTAAAGGCAATAGCCGGAATACCCGCGCGCTGGCAGGCCTGGAGCGCAGCTGTTATGCCGTTGGAATCCACAGGATCCACCAGCATCACGTCCACCCCCTGCTGGATCATATCTTCAATATCGCTTATCTGCTTCGCAACATCCTGGTTTGCGTCAGATACGATTAATTTCTGTCCTTCCCCAAGGCTTCCTCCATTCCCTTCTGCATCGTCTGGTGGAAGGGATTGGTCCCCACCGCCAGGGTAACTCCAAAAACAATGTCGGGATTCTCCGCCGCCCCCTTCGCTTCCTGCGTATCTTTTTCAGGTTCCGAAGCCGCTGCCGCCCCAGTGTCCGCCGCCTTTGTCGTCTCAGCGGCAGGCGCCGCCCCGGTGTTCTCCGTCTTGCCGCTGGAGCATCCCATTAACAAACCTGCCGAGATCACTGCCATAAGCGCCGCACTCATTAATTTTTTCCTCATAATCCATACCTCCATTTTAAATTTTTGTGTTTGTTTCTTTTGTTCTTCCCTGTAAAACATAATATCGAAACAAAAATCAATCTCCGCATAATGACACTTTTTTGTTTCTTCTAAATCTCTTTTTTAGCAAACTATCTATTCTCCCCCTCCTGTCCCGCTTATTTTAAAGATTTACAGATTGTCATTTCGGTTTTCTTTGTTTTTGTTTTATTATTCCTTTATTTTTGTTTTATTCATTTAATTTGGTTGCTTTTTATTTTCGTTAATTGTGCATATTTTACATTTTTTGATAATTTTTTATTATCATTTTCGTCTTTTATTCTATTATAATCACGTTTTACTAGCAATGTCAATAGTCATTTTTTACTTATTCTCCAATTATAAAATTTCCCATGTTTTTTATTTTCGTTTTTTATCGTTTTGTGCTTTCTTTAAAACCCTTGTTTTGCCTGTTTTTTAATATTTTCTCTTGATTTTTACTTTATTTTTAATATATTATTATCTTAAAAACAAAAATAAAACGATATCATTTATTTTTATAATGAAAGGATTTGACTATGTCCAAACAAGCCAATGGAATATTTTCCCAGGAGCGCAGATCTAAAATTCTGGAACTGCTGGCCTCCAGTGGAAGTGTAAATGTCGCCTTCCTCTGTGAACAATTCAATGTGTCTCCGGCAACAATCCGAAATGATTTAAGAGAATTAGAAGATAATAATCTGCTTCAGAGAACTCACGGGGGAGCGGTGAGTAAACAGCCGTCCCGCCCTGAGGCCGGCCAGGATTTTCTTTATAATCCAACCAGCAGCTTAAATGAAAAACAGGCCATTGCCAATGCAGCCATCGGGTATGTTCAACCCGGCGACATCATAGCCATCGATGTGGGCACAACCGCCTATGAGTTTGCAAAGCTTCTGGCCAACCTCAGCAATCTGACCGTCATCACCAACGATCTCCCCATTGCCGCTTACCTGGAACGCTGCACACAGTTTACAGTCATAATGGCAGGCGGTATCGTAAACAGAGAATCCCACTGCACCATCGGCCAGACGGCCCTGGATACCATCGGCAGCCTTCATGTAGATAAGGTCTTTGCCACTACGGACGGATTGAACCCCAAAAAAGGACTCAGCACATACAGTATGGAAATGGCCAACTTTAAAAGCCATCTGATGGAATCGGGGGATAAGGTTTTTCTGCTGGCGGACCATAATAAAATCGGGAAAAATTCCCTTTGCTTCTACGCCGGTCTGTCCCAGATAGATGTGCTGATCACAGATGACAAAACGCCCGGACACATAATCGATTCCCTTCGCCAGTATGGGATCGACATCGTATGCGCCAGGCAGGAGGGAGCGCCTCTGACTTATCTGAACAGCATCCCCCTGGATTGACAGCCCTACGGCTATCCGGCGTTTCAAACACACAAAAAAGGGAGCCGGCTTCCATGGACCTTAACTCCATCAAAACCGGCTTCCCTTTCCGTATCTCATATGCTTACAGGGCAATCCCTCCCGCAGTCCGTTGTATTCTGGACTACCGGGAGAGAGACTTCACAATTCCCTCCATCTCATCCCACTTCTTCTCCATATCCGCCACCAGCTTAAACTGGGTTCTGCAGCGGTCCAGGTTATGCCTTTCCCTGGCCGTCTTGAAGTACACGTCCCCCTCCAGATAATCGGTCAGGAACCGCATTCCGCATTCCAGCGTCATCAGGCGCGCCCCCTGGGACAGCATAGAGACTTCGGCTTCTGTAAGGCTTCCTGCGCAGCCTTCTAAAAATCCTCTGGTATAGATTTCAAAGAGAGGCAGAGACAGGGAAACCTTGCTCAAATCCTCCTCGTCCTCCTCTGCGGTGCTGGCGCCGAAACGGATCGAATCCCCAAAGTCGAAGATAGATAATCCAGGCATAACCGTATCCAGATCAATAATGCAGATGCCTTCCCCCGTCTCATCGTCAATCATAATATTGTTGAGCTTTGTGTCATTGTGCGTGACGCGCAGGGAAGCCTTCCCTCCCGCAGCATATCCATGGCAATCCCCATATCCCTCTCACGGTCCATGACAAACCGAATCTCTTTTTGAACCTCATCCGCCCTGCCGCAGACATTCCTCTCAACCGCCCCTTTGAATGTTTCATACCGCCTGGGGGTGTCGTGAAAGCCTGGGATCGTCTCAGACAGCTCCTCCGCCGGATAGCGGGCCAGAAGCCGCTGGAAATGTCCGAAGGCCTTTCCGCTCTGGAAGAAATCCTCCGGCTTTTCCACCAGGTTATAGCAGGTGGCATTTTCAATAAAGAGATACATCCTCCAGTAGTCCCCTCTGCTGTCCATGTAATAGTGGTTTCCCTCTTTTGTGTCCACCAGATTCAGCGTCTCCCTGTCCGGATCGCCTCCATGTTTTATGACCTCCTGCCTTAAAAATGTAGTCACTCCCCGGATATTTCTCATGAGGGACACCGGATCCTTAAAAATATCTTTGTTCATTCTCTGAAGAATGTAAGGGCGGCTGCGGACCATCTTGAAGGTGTCATTGATATGGCCGCTTCCATAGCGCTCACAGCTAACAAGCTCACCCTCAGCTGCAAAAGCCTCCGAGGCTTCCTTCCAAATGCTGGTATCATTCATCATTCAATCCTCCCACAGCCTGCGGGGATACAGGCCCTTATCCTTTAATTGACCGATGGCCTTCATCACCATAGCCTTATCCTCTTTATATGTGACTCCGTACCACCGGTCCACGCTCCTGAGCACCGTCACCTCCGCCCTGCCTGCCTTTAACAGTTCATCTACAACATAGGGCAGAAAATACTCACATTTTAACGGATTCACAGGAAGGTTTTCCACCAGAAAAGAGGCAAATCTGCTCTCCAGTTCCTCTACAATGCTCTTGGTAAATCCCCACATGTTCATAGAAACGATGGTGTTTTCAGGAAGCTCCCTCCAGACGGCCCCTCCGTCCTCCGTATATTCCGCTTTGTCCCCATGCTTCTCTATCCTTGTGCGCTCATGAATATCCACCAGATGATTGCCGCCGTCCACAGAGCATACGCCTCTTGCCACATGGCCGTTCTCCGTGAGCGTATTGTACAATTGATAGCCTACCATGGTGTACTGGTATTTTTCCCCGTCCCCGGAACCGGACAGCTGGTCATAAATCATGTGAAAGGCTTCTTTTCCATAATAGTCGTCGGCATTGATAACTGCAAAGGGACCGTCTATGAGGCTGCTGCAGCACAGAACTGCATGAGCCGTCCCCCAGGCTTCACCCTTCCCTCAGGAACGCAGAAACCTTCCGGAAGCTTATCCAGCTCCTGATACACGTACTCCACTTCTATCTGTTTGCTGATACGGTCGCCGATATGGGACTTAAATTCCTCCTCAATTGCTTTTTTAATTATAAATATTACCTTCTCAAACCCCGCTTCCCTGGCATCGTAGATGGAAAAATCTATAATAATATTTCCATACTCGTCAATGGGGTCAATCTGCTTTAACCCGCCGTAACGGCTTCCCATGCCGGCCGCCATGATAACCAAACCGGTTTCTTACCCATGTGTTCTACCTCTTTTCCCACTGAAATCTTTTCTGTTTTATCCCTTTACGCCTCCGCCTGTAACACCTGCAATTATCTTTTCAGACAGGAATATGTACAGAACAAAGGTGGGCAGAAACACGATTACTACAGCCGCAAACATACCGGCCCAGTCTCCTGTATACTTCATGGAATTTATCATGGAGTAAAGTCCCACGCAACAGGACGCACCTGGTCGGAGTTGCCGAAGATTAAGGATATAAAGTACTCATTCCAGATATTAATAAAGTTAAAAATAGTCACGGTCACTATTCCCGGCTGGGCCATGGGAAGCATAATCAGCCAGAAGGTCTTAACAGGAGGGCAGCCGTCAATGGCGGCAGCTCCTCAAAGGCTCTGGACAGATTGGCAAAGAAGGTGGTAAGGAAAATCGTGGTATAAGGCACATTGATACCTACATACAGAAATATGAGAGTTCCCATATTGGCGGTTACATTGTTGAGGATATTGAGGCCTGCCACCACTGCGAACAAAGGCAGGACAATCATAACCACCGGAACGCCCATAGCCGCAACCAGCCCCGTCTGTATCAGCTTATTGCAGACAAACTCAAAACGTGACAGGGCATAGGCCGCAGGCGCGCAAATCAGGATCAACAACGTGCAGGACACAATAGCGTAAAGGAGGGAGTTAAAAAATATAGTGGACACATTTGAGTTAACCCAGGCCTTTACATAGTTTTCAAAGTGGAATCCGCTTTCCAGCAGCTTGTCGGCAAAGATTTCCTTGGTAGTGGAAAAACTTGCCATCAGCACCCAGCCCAGAAGCAGGAGAGTAAACAATATCCACAGAGTAAGCATCAAATATCCCGGCGCCAGCTTCAATTCCTTTCTCCACCGGAAGGGCTCTCTGTATTTCTTCTCTTTCTTTACAACAAAACCAGCCATCTACGCAATTCCTCCTCGCTATGAGCACTTAGCGGCTGTATTTTGGCCGCTTACGTGCGATGCATGTCACTGGCACTTAGCGGGCGTTCTCTGACCGCTTAGTGCAGTGGCTCGCTATGAGCACTTAGCGGTCGTATTTTGGCCGCTTACGTGCGATGGTTTCTAGAACTCCAGATCTTTGTCCTGCAGCAGATGATTGCAGAACCAGAAGATAACCACAACGCATACGCTAAGCATAACGCCTACCGCCGCTCCGATACCGGCGTTACGTTCTGTGACGCTGTTGCCCGCTCCGAAAATCTGCATATACATGTAAACCATGGGCGTAATCGTCTGAGTGTCGGCCGTAACCGTTGAGAACAGCTGGGACCACACGAAAAAGCCTACGCTGGTAACGCTCCACATGGTAATATTCGTTCTGAACACGCCCTTCAACAGGGGCAGTGTGATATAGCGGAACTGGTGGAACTTATTGGCCCCGTCCAAAGTTGCCGCCTCATAATAATCCTCGCTAATCCGCTCTATGCCGCTGGAGAAAATAAGCATATGGTAACCCACCATACCGAAGCAGTAAGCCAGAAGCAGAGCCATAAACTTATGGTCATTGTCCAGCCACTGGACCTTTGCCAGGGAATCCAGCCCCACAGCTGAGAAAAATGTCTTTAACAATCCGTACTTCGGGCTGTATACATACTGCAGCCACATGGTAGCCAGGGCTACCGCACTCACGATATTGGGCAGGTAAATCATGGCCCTGAAAAAGCTTTTAAACCGGATACCGCTGGTAATAATAACTGCAAACAAAAGTGCCAGAGACATTACGATAATACCGCCCACAAACCAGATACGCGCCAGATTCCACATGGAGATGCGGAACAGTGTGGTATTGGCCAGCTTCGTATAATTTTCAATTCCGGTGAAGGTCCATTTTGACATGGCGTCGGTGATGCCTTCAATCTTAAAGAAGCTCATTAAAATAGTTCTGATAATAGGATACAGGAATATCAAAACAAACATTACCACCGCCGGTGTCATGAACGCAATAATCATGCCTTTGTTTTTTTCACACCAGTGCCTCCTTACTTGCTGAATATGCCTTGGATAAACGCGCTGCTTTGGAAACCATGTCCCGTCGCGTTCCCAATCTGCCGAAAAAGAGGCGGCAGCGCTAAACGATGCCACCTCAATGATGCTTAAAGCTTTACTTACCCGCCGCCTTTAAGTTTTCCACAAACTGGCCGGCTGTTATGGAACCGCTGCAGAGCTTCATCATGTTCTCCTTGATAATCGGAGTCATATCCACGTTGTCCTCTGCTCCGGCCGCCCAGGGATAACGGATGGTGAAGCTGTCCAAAACAGGTTTAACGTCCGTGAGCTGCGCCGGCCACTCTGCGTTGGTTGTATCAGCAGGAATACCCATGGATTCCTCGGAGAGCTTCTTGTCAAACTCGCCCTTGGTGATGTAGGTAATCAGCTGGAATGCGGCCTCCGGGTTCTGTGAATTTTTATTGACAGCCAGAACCTGCGCTCCGAAGTTGGAAGCCTCTGTGCCGTCCTTGCCGCCCTCAACAGCCGGATAGCTGAAGCATCCCCAGCGGAAATCGTCCCCTGCCATGTTCTTTACTTCGTTGGGCAGCCAGGAACCGTTGAGGTACATAGCCGCGGTTCCCATAGCCAGCTCCTGGTTCTGCTGCCGGGAATACGTTGGAAGCGATGCTCTCTGAGAAATACCCCTTGGCTGCAAAGTCTCCGTATGCTTCTGCAGTGGCCAGAACCGAAGGATCATCCCACTTGTTGTTTTTTACAATATCCGAAGTTCCCTCATATCCGTTGATTCTGCTCATGTGATGTCCGAAAAGGCATAAGACGTAAGCGTCGTCGCTGGTAATGGGCGTGTAGCCTGCATCCTTGATTTTCTGGCAGGCTGCATCCAGTTCTGCCAGGTGGTGGGAACTGCAGTGATTCCCGCCTCGTCAAAGATATCCTTGTTATAGAAAAATGCAAACACATTGGGCTGGTACGGAATGGATTTGAGCGTTCCATCGCCCGCCTTCCGGCATTCCGATATGAGGGTAGCATTGGCTGTGGCCTCATAGTCAGCCGCTTTTGCCAGCTCCTCCAGATCCATCAGATAGGAACCCCAGGTATTGTTCACACGGTCAATGTCCTCGTCGAACAAATCAATGTTGGTTCCTGCGTCCAGCGCCGGCTGAAGTCCTTCCCTGATACCCGTACGGCCCTTGAACTGAAGATCTACTGAAATACCTGTGTCTGCCGAAAATTTGTCAACTGCCTCTTTGATCACCTGACCCTGAGGCTCTGTGGACTCCCACATGGACCAATACACCAGGCCGCCGCCCTCTCCGGCCGCCGCCGTGGTATCCGCCTC
>BBZN01000024.1 GCA_001304855.1 Clostridia bacterium UC5.1-1D2 | reverse complement strand
CTTTATGCGGCCTGCAGGTACTTTTTTCTTTATTCAACTGTCAAACTTCCGCGCCAATCGGGAATCCCACCCTGCCCTGAAGACATATTTCCTATGTAAATGTTGTTATCAGTATATCTCTCACACTGCAATTTGTCAAAGTATATTTGAGAAGAGCAGAAAATATCCATAAGAAAATTTAAAAAAATTATAAAAAAACAGTTGCCAAGAAACGGTTCCTGTGCTATACTATCATTCGTGTTGCGGGAGTGCTGGAATTGGCAGACAGGCAAGACTAAGGATCTTGTGGGTGTATGCTCGTGTGGGTTCAAGTCCCATCTCCCGCATTATGATTTTGAGAGGGAATCCTTGATTTACAAGGGTTCCCTTGATTTTTTGTTGAAAATCTCTGGTTACAGTGTGGTTACACATATCTCGGCTAACTGCATAATGCTTTTTCAAGCTGGTTTTCCGTCTGGGGTTCATCATAGCGGTTAAACACGTAGTTTTGATATGTAACCATTTTATCATTGTGGCCTGCAAATTCCATGACTTTTTCTATATTGATATTATTATCAATCAAAGTGGAAATTACGGTCTTGCGAATCTTATTTATTGAAAATATTGACTGTAGATTTTTCCATCATTCCTCATTCTTTAGTCATGACGGAACAACATTTATATTTTATTTGATTGAATGTTAATTATGTTTTAGCTTAATCTGATATTGAATGTTTTTTTCCTTTTCACTGTCTGTTGTCCGTATAATGAATCAATGTTTACGGGTTGCTTTGCGAATCTTTTTAGATTCGCTGTCACAGGCGTTTAGCTCCTGGGATTCACTGGCGCTTTTATATTTTGCCGTAAGATGGAATCCCTTTGACAGATGGGCGATACGTTCTGCATAGGGAAGATATTTCTTACAGGAATCCATAACCTTCCCTGTACAGATTATGTCGTTGATTGTTTTGACAACAATTTCATTGTCATTGTAAAGCGTGGCCTTTGTTTTAGACGGTAAGAACATAATATTTTTCATTATCTCTAATGCACAGATAATTCCATATAATTCAGCGCTGGCCGAGTCCTCGTTTATAGGAAGCCGGTAGGAACGCGAGAAAAAACCTTGATGGGAATTGATGAACACCATGTAAGCGGCCCCAATGTCGTAGCAAGACCCTTGCTCCCCTTTGGAAGCGTCCGAATACAGGACAATTTCCCCATCTGTTCCAATTTCTGAAAATCCCGGTAATTTTTTAGTATGCTTTTCACATATCATGAATTCCTGGGGGACTTTGGATACCGTTCTATCACAGAAATGGATTTTTGTATGATGTACAATTCTGGAATAAAACAGTTTTTTGTATAGTCGTTTTCCTGTTATATCCAAGTTAATCTTTCCTTTTTGCGGAATTTGTTTTTTTGAGTGAGTTTGCGTCTGACCAGAATTTAATTTTAT
Source organism: Clostridia bacterium UC5.1-1D2 (assembly GCA_001304855.1). Lineage (GTDB taxonomy): Bacteria > Bacillota > Clostridia > Lachnospirales > Lachnospiraceae > Enterocloster. The sequence continues at coordinate 61,505 of BBZN01000024.1, read as the reverse complement.
CAATACTGTTTGCATAATTCTCAGTAAACGTTTAAAGTCAGCTTTGATATCTGGTTCAGATTCTTCTTTCCCTTTACCAATTCTTTGCTCTAATTCGCTTTTGATTTCGTGTTTAGAACAATATATTTCCATTAGATTATGGTTTTCGATGGATATTTTTGAGTTTAAGAACATGGAGATAATATCGCATGTCCTTTTTGCAGGATTATGAATATTATCTCCCAATTCAAAAAGCCGAAACATAAAAGTTCCTTTTTGTGATTGTTCAAATTCGATAGAATCGGCTGGAAGTTCTTTGTCAGTGGTTCCATAAATATCTAGCGCAATAGCGGTTCTGTTTTCTTCTTGGATATAGTCAGCATATATTTTATATGATGAATGATTGATAATAGTTTGTGCTTCCGTTGATTCCTCTATCACTGTTTTGATTTGCATATATAATTCGGGAATGGATTCTGATAATAGTATATTTTTCATTTATGTTATCCTCTCTCATTAAATGGTGTGTATTCGTTGTTGGCTAATTTAAAAATCCGCTAATATAGTCCTCTGTATGATATTCTTTTATATTATCCGCTGATTGATAATGCTTGACCGTTTTAATTCTTCTTAAAAACGCCTGCCATGTATGGGGGATTCTGATTGTACAATTTCATATTGTTTAAATAAATCAATGTTAGTTATCAAGTAGACCTTTGTAAAACAGGCCACCTTATTTGTGTATCTGCATGGTAATTCCGTGGGATAGCCTTCCAGGTATATAAGCATATCCGAAATTTTGATACTGCTTCGGAACTCCTCGAAAATTATTACATCTTCTCCCTTATATGTATCAAATGGGTGGGCGTAATCGGTAACTCGGAATACATTTTCATAAACGTGTTTTTAAATGATTCCTCTTTGACCGTCTGACGCACACGCTCGATTTATCATCATCATTTTTGAAGTCGCACACAGCAATTTCACAATTTTCAATGTACAAGGCCATCTTACCAAGCAATAGCTGGGTGAAATACGTTTTACCGCTCCCCGTAGCCCCACATATAATTGCATGTGGGGCCTTGCTTGGGCACCATGTTACATATCGCTCAATTCCATAGGCAAGGTAGAAGCTATCACATAGTATCGGTATTTCCATATAGTCCCCCTGTTAAAAATCATGGTCACGGGGACGCATAGCGGTCTGGGTACTCACCTGCTGTTTCGCCAGTAATTTCATGTTCTGTTCTTCACAGAAGCTGTCATTTGTCCATACGATTCCCCAATTGATGTTAATTCCTAAATCCTGGGGTTCGATTACCTGGAGCAGAGGGTAGGCCACGCCATCATAAATATGTACAGACTGATTAATGCCGACAAATTCCATGGCGTTTAATTTCTGGGATAACCTCCCCTGCAAAATCGTGCGAAACGCTTCTAAGTCTAAATCTCCCTCTTTCAGAGCCGAAAAACGGTAGATGGTAACATTTCCTCTCTGATAGTAATGAGGGGTTGTTGCAATCTCGCTTAGAAAGGCTGGATTTTTTACACGCAGACTTTCGTGCATTTCCTGTATAACTATGAACATAGCCCTTTCTACAAGCTGATAATTCGATTGGGCCAATTCTGAATCAAGCTATTGCTGGCGCAAAAGTTCCCGGCGTTCTGCTTCTTCCCTTTCTTTCCGTATCTTTTCACTACGTTCATGAGAGTAGAAATATATACCCAGAACTACGGCGGCGGTTATCATGATTAAATCCATATAGCGTGCAATTAACTGAATTACAAGATATACGCCGACACAAGCCAGAGCGAACATCAGAACCGCAAACAAAGTATACAAGACAAGGCGTCCATACTGCCTGTGATTCCAACAGCATTGTACATTTTCCACGAACTTTTTCACAGTAACACCACCTTTGAAGCCTTAGCTGTAAAAACATAGTCATCGCCACGATGGTAAAAGGAACCTACAAAATCATCGGCTGTTGCCTTTGCAACTCCGCCCTTCGCTTCCAGTTCTTCCGCAGTAATAACCGGGGATTTTTCTTCCACCTTAATGGAAAACTTTTCATACTTGTTTTTGGGAGCGGTGACTTCATAGGCATAGCCTATAATGTTATCAGTACGTTTTCCGTCAACATACTTCCGAACCTCTCTTATATCAGTAATCAAACTTCTTTCGCATTTGCGACCTGTTCTAAACTTAATTTAATATCACTAACTCGTATCATTTTTCATATCCTTTCTTGAAATAGTCTGTTAAGTATCTGTATTAAGTAGCTCGACTATTTATGGCCTGTCTCTTGCCATGGTTATCACCCCTTTGTGAGAGCAGGGGAAGATAAATAAAACCCCTGCAATTATTCAACGGTAGGTAAATGTACTGGTATCGGGAATGCTAACAAAACAAAAAAATCTAAAACATGTACATAATAGACTTTCAATTTTGCTTACACTCCGCAATACCGTTTTACCTTATCCCTAGATAGTGCCATTGCCCTATCTTTGAATAAATACAGAGGTACTCTTTGTCAGCGATATTAAATTATGGGCATACTCTACCACATAATTCCAGAATTTGCAAGTACAAATTTCAAAATTATTGTATTTCTTGTTCTAACTCATTAAAAAGGGGGGTGGAAAAGAATTCTGCCAATGTAATTTCAAACCCATCACATATTTTTTTTACAGTGGAAAGCGTTACGTTTTTGCGCTTTGGGTCAAGAACACTGTAAATAGTAGACGGAGTAACGCCGCATAGATTGGCTAATTCGTTGTAGGCGATTCCTCTTTCTTTGCAGAGCATTTCAATTTCGTTTGACGGTTGCTTCTTTGACATTCATAATGATGTTTTCCTTTCATTTGTTTTGATATCAAAAGGATAACAATTATGACGCAATGGCGTATACGCTGTTACGTATATGAGGAAAGTATGTTATACTTTTAAGGCTAAAGGAACTATGTCAATTCACTTATAAGGAGAGAGAAAATGAAAATGAAAAAAATCAGCGGGCTTTTGCTCGCATTGGCTATGACGGTAAGCAGTAGCTTTACCGCATTTGCACTGCCAGCTACTTGCAACGGTACAATGCCTAATGACATGGAAATAAAAAATGGTGATGGAACCGATATAGCACAAACAACACTTGGAGAAGTATTCGGGACAGCATATATTGAGGAGGAGGGAATAGAAGAATGGTATTGGGTGGATTATGGCTCTTTTAGGCGTATGCCGGATTGCCCTGCTTACATTGTGCACGAGGACGCTGTATTTATTATGCCGGCTGATGTACTATCAAATATCAATTGAGGGAGTATGGAACAACGGTGAGACTAAATCCTTTTCAACACCACTTCCGGCCAAAAAAGGAGATTCCATTCCGTTGGTTAATAGAGAAATAAAGGCATCGAATGGCGGTGGAATGGATAGCTATTTATACCAGTTAGGACTTGTAACGGACACTGGCGACGGTGGAATGTCCGGTATGTCAACATGGAAATACAGGGTGAGCAGCGAAAGCGCCGGAGCTACAGCACAAGCAACGGTTCCCACTGCCTCATGGGCACAAGATTCTAAAGGCTGGTGGATTCAAAATGCAGATGGTTCCTATCTCATAAACGCATGGTATCAGAATACAGATGGAAAATGGTACTATATGGGGGCAGATGGCTATATGCTGACAAACACCACCACCCCGGACGGCTGTAAGTTGGCGCAGATGGAGCTTGGATTCAATAAAAATACGGGATATCAAATAAAAATAATTGGATATAAAAAGTGAATTGGCATAGTAAAGATAAAGCAAGGGGTTAAGACACTAGAATTAATACGGAGGACAAGAACGGTATGAGCAGTTTTACAGATGATTTAATTCCAGGGGAAAAGGTGCTGGCTGTCTCTAAAAAGAATTGGACAATATTTTTTAATGTCCGTAATATCGTTGGAATTATTTTAGCATTACTATTTTTAGGGATTTTCCCGTTGTTATCATTTATTATTCTGGCTGTATTGATGATTCCAACTGTATTAGAATATGTCAATACAGAATTGGTTTTGACTAACATGAGATTGAGAGGAAAAGAGGGAGCTTTTCACATAAAGACACTTGAAAATAAAGCGTCATATTTTGTTGGGAATTTTAGAACACAAAGCAATTTGATTTTCAGCAGTCTGGGAAGTGATACTATTATTATACAATCCGCCGGGGTAGGTCATTTTGTTTTTACACACATGAAAAATGCAAAGGAAATGAGTAATGCTTTGTATTCTCTTGGTAGCGGGCATGAGGTGCAGATAGTAAACAAAATCTAAAAGCAATCGTCAAGGCTTGATTAGAGAAGTGCTTCTAATCAAGCCTGTTTTAAGCATAGGGTTGAATCTTCCACTACAAAAAGCTATCAAGGGGCAAGATGTATCTGCTTTGCAGACCCTTTGACAACTTTTCTCTCAACCACAATATTTTACAATTATGGAGAAATGAAAAATATGAACAAGATAATATACCATAAAACAATATGGATTTTATGTCTGGCCGTCTTGCTGGTCTCGCTAAAGCCCATTCTGGGTTATGCGGAGGAAAACACCGATAATTACCGGGCTGTATTTGATGTAGATTATTATTATAACCAATATCCAGACTTGCAAGCCACGATTGGTTATGATTCAGAGAAACTATTTTCTCACTTTATATCTATTGGCGCAAGAGAAGGGCGTTCCGGCAATGAAGAATTTAACTTACGCGCTTACATTTTCTATAATCGTGACCTGTTGGATATTTATAAAACTGATTTATCTGCATATTGCAGACATTATATAGAACTGGGAAAGTCGGAGGGACGAATCAGCCGGCCGCAGGAAAACAAACAGGATTTGATTGGAACATATTCCACAAGCTATGATACCACTTTACCCAGGGCTGTAAATATTGGGATAGCGGTACAACGAATCAACGGGGTGATTTTACAGCCAGGGGAAGCGTTTTCATTTAGTAATGCCATTTTACCCAGAACGCCGCAAAATGGGTATGTGATGGCTCCTGCTATTGGTGGAAGTGAATATGGCGGCGGTATCTGCCAGGTTTCCTCTACGCTCTATGCGGCCATGTGCCACGCCTTATTGCCAGCTACGGAACGCCATCCACATTCTTCCAGCGTTTCCTATCTTCCCGTAGGATTGGACGCTACTATTTCGGAAGGGCATAAGGATTTGAAATTTGTCAATTCTTATGGTGAACCGCTCACAATTCTGGCAGAAACTAACGGGGGAGTTTTAACCGTTTTATTACGTTTGGGCGCAGAAGAACAGAACACAGTGCAGGAGAGCACAGGACAGGGAGCGGAGCAGACCTCACCGCAGGAACCAGAGAACCAGGACGAACCCGTTGAAAATAAGGTAGTCGGGCCTGCAAGGGATTTGTTAAAAAATGAATCGGTTTGATTTTAATAAAAGCCGCGAAGGAATATTTTGTATTCCATAAGCGGCTTTTGCGTCCGGGTATTTATTTCTCTGGTTACACTCAATACCGACGGCGTACAACATACCTTTCTACCTATGTTTTTACGGTGAAAAGGGTTCAAGTCCCATCTCCCGCAGGTGAGAACAAGGATTTCTGTTTTACAGGACTTCTTATTTTTTTGCCTCCAAATTATGAAAAAAGGAGGGCCGCTTTCCAACATAGGATCTGAAAATCCCACGCTCTCTTGCGGCGCTCCCATTCCTGCGCTTATTAACTGAAAAATTTCAGATAATACCATGGCGGAAACAATCTTCCAATCCTGTCCAACCCGTCAATAAACCTTCCTCCATCCACAAATACAGGGCAGAACAAAAGACTTCCGATAATAAAAAAGGGAATTGTGCTGCACAGCGCCTGAGGGGTTCGGGCAATGACTTTAAGCAGCCAGGACAGGATAATCAAACCTGCACAGTAGACGAGCATAGCCCCCGTCTCCCGCAAAAGCCCTCCAAAGCTCCCCGCCATCCACAGAGCCAGCAGAGCCGAACCTGCCGCCATGATTACCGGGGCCGCCAGGGAAGCCAGGGCACAGGGAAACCGGTGCCTGTAGGAAAGAGGCAGGAACAGCCCCTTCCTCTCATCCCCGCCCAGGACTACGGCTGCGTACAGGCTTGTGATAAACAGATATACAGCCACCACCCCTCTTACAGGGAATACCGCGGACTCCTGATTGGCCGTTTCCTCTGAAACCTCCTGCCCCAGATAGGAATATTCAAACCGGAAGGTGCTGCCGTCTGTAATCCTGCGGTCATATAGGCGCCCGCTTCTGCAGCCAGCTCCCGCCGCTCCCTGCTTCCCGGAAGGCCCAGAGGCTCAAACACTCCGGCCTCTTCTGCAAAATCTTTCAGAATCTCCCTGTCGTAAATCTCAGTCAGGGCGGCAAAGACCGTCTCTGTTGACAGGGCGGCAGTTACAGTGGAGGGAGCCGAATACACGCCGATGGTCCTGCGGAAGCTTCCGGCGTCCAGCTTCTCCCTGAAACCTTCATATATGACGTAGCCGCACTCCGCCCTTCTGGAAGCCACCTCCGTTTTCACCATCTCCTCATTCTCACAGAGGTAAAACCGGAACATCCCCCTATCCTCTCCCTGGCTGCGGTTTACAAGGCGGGCAGCCAGCTGCTGGGCCAGCTCGTCCTCCCCCCCGGCGCTGAGGCAATGCTGATGCCCGCATCCCCTTTTTCCTGGAAATGCCGGGCAGCCATGGCTCCAATGGGCAGGAACAGGAGAATGAGAAGAAAGGAAAGACGTTTCCCATAGCGCTTACAGGAAAGAAAAACCACATCCACACTTTTGTCATCTTCTTCCCACCTCCACTCCGGCGCTAATAAGGAATCCCAGGCTGTCAGCAATATGAGCCGTCCTGCATCGAGAAAGCTCCACCCCGGAACTACCATGTTTTTATCCCGACCATAAGTATAGCGGAGGGCATGAAAGGCGCCGCCGCCTGAAAAGAACCGGGCAGAAACACGAGAGGCATAAAACCTCCGGCCAGAAAATGCATCGCCGTGACTCCCAAAAACAGCAGCATCACTCCCCCCATCAATGTGCCCGCCGCCTGATACAGCGCTGTCACAAAGGAGGCGGACGCCAGGCAGACGCCTGCAAAAAACAGCAGTCCCGGAAGGCTTAATCGGATCCATCCCGCACACAGCTCCTGCTCCCACAGGCAGAGCGGCCATAGCCATAAGGAATCCCAGTCCCAGGATTCTGGCCGCCGCCACGGTTTTCGGCCCAATCCCTGCGATTAACAGCTTCTGCTTCATGGCAGGTTTATGGGCTGCCAGGTAGGAGGATGCAGGGATCGCGCTTAGAAGGATAAACAGCGCCGCACCGCTGATTCCGTAAAAAGTGAGGGCATCCACATCTCCTGTTGCGCTCACCTTTATGTGTCTGAAATAATCCTCTCTCGGCAGGCTGTAACCCAGATAAATCCGGTTCAATTCCTCCTCCACCTGGGGGATGGAGGAAACCATGCCATGAAGGACACAGAGCTCGTCTCCGGCATAAATTCCGGCCTGGCTGGCTCCCAATATGGTCCCTCCCGCATCTGTGAGCTCCTTGAATATACGGCTTTCCAGGCCGGCTCCCCCGGGCAGCAGAATCTGAACCGGAGTGTTGACGCCGTTCATAATATCCTGGACAAAGCCTTCAGGCACCTCCATCACAGCATATAGCTTTCCCTGCCTCAACAGGCCCAGCGCCTCCTCTCCTTCCATATACTCAAAATCACAGATACTCTTTACGCTGTCCAGGGTGCTGAGCATAGAAACTGCTTTCTTTGCAATTGCATCACCTTCAGGGAGCACTACCCCTACGGTAATCCTCCCCACAGCCTGCTCCCCATACAACACCTTTCCAGCCAAAAGGGCAATCGTACCCACCAACAGTAACAGCACGATTGCCCCGGCATAGATGTGGGGAAGCTTTTTACATGCTCGCTTTAACTCAAGTTTGAGATAAACCAGACGTGCAGACATAGATCCCCATCCTTTTAATTTTAGTACATATTAACGCCCAGCTGGCTCATTACAGAAAAACCATTCATCATGATCTCCATACCCACACTGTTCCAGTCCGACTCGGAAGCCTCCAGAATATCCAAAGCCTCTCCCTCCGGGGCCGTAACCTCCCCTTCCAGCGGCTGGTAGTAATACTCACCGCTGAGCACTACATTGACAGAATTATTTATAGCGCTGATTTCCAAAGCGTCTATATCCATGTGGAAGGACTTGCCCTTCTCAAGCTGATCCAGCACGCCGCTTATGGAGGCTTTCATTATCTGTGTTCCCTCTCCTCCCAGTTCAACGGAGGTATGGTAGCTGCCGCCATCTGAATCATATGTACTGGTATATACAAAATTGTATGTCTCTCCCGCCGCATTCAGATCCACGGAAATATCATCCGTCAGCTTCTTCCCATCGTAAACGCCCTGTCTCAATATATCCAGATAGGCTTTCCGGCCGTCGTGCTCAACCGTAATATTGCCCTCAAAGTTCTGGGTAAGATAAGCTCCGCCCTGAAGCTCCCAGCTGAAGGTGATGTCCACATACTTCTGATCTTCCTCGGCCAATTCCTCCGGGTACATCTGGGTGGATCCTTCCACTGCAGCAAGATTTCCCTTCTTATCAACGTAAACCGTCATCTGAATGTCCGAGAGGCTGGCGTCCAGGTAACGGATCATGCTGTCCACTGCTTTCTTCGCCTCATCGTAGGACTGTTCCTGCATCTCCTGGGCAGAGAGCATCTCCTCGCCATACATGCCGCCGCCCATGAGCTCGGTCATCTTTACGGTGGATTCCATCTGTCTTAAGAAATCCTGTTTTAAGGTTTCGTCCTGAAGGAAGAAATCGGTGGAAGTCTCCAGGAATTCAATCATGGAATCCTTGCTGACCGTCACGTAATATCCCTTGCAGCTCACCTCTTTGCCGTTCATGGTATAGGTTCCATTATTCTCCGCTTTTTCCACCGCCAGGGCGGCCTTGAAGTTCTCCTGGGCCTTGGAGCCTTCCTTATAACGGTTCATTAGAGCTTCCAAGTCGAAAGGAGCCTTTCCTTCCTCCCGGGCCTGCTCCGCTTCGTCTATCAGCTGTGAGAAGTAGGAAGCGAAGCCTTCCATATCCACTCCGCTGGATTCCATGAGAGGACCGAAGTAGGGCGAATTTGCTATGCGCTCCCCCAAACCATCGCTTAAATCAAGGGTGAATACCCGGCCCGAAAGTTCCGGAACAGCTGCCATCAATGTCTCATCGCCGTAATAAACGTCGAGATTCAGCAAATCCATACCATTATAAATTACTCCTGCATTGGCGCTGCTCTTACCGTTGGTGATGTCATTCTTACCTGCAAAGCGCAATCCGCTTCCGGCAAACTGATCGGCATAAGGTACGGAACAGCTGTCCAGCTTAAGCGTAAGTCCTGTCTCGCTGTCTGCCGTCAGGGAGGACTCTGCAAGGGCCTTCAGGCCGAAGAGCTCCTCGGAGGGCAGGGTCTGATCCTGGGGCCAGATATTCTCAAACGCTTCAATCACAACCTGCTTGGGATCTTTGGCCGTCAGCTTAACGAAAGCCAGAGCGCCCACAGACACTGCCGCCAGGATTGCGATGACAATGGTCAGTATCCTGGTAAACTTCTTATTTGGAGCAGGAGCCGCCGCAGGCGCCCTTCTGCCGGTTCCTCTGCAGGCATGGGCGCGTCAGGCGCAGTCTCTGCAGTCTGGAAAGCAGGTTCTGACGGGCCGGACTCCTGATCCTGGGGCCGGGGGATTTCCTCTCCCTCCGGGTTTACCCATCCCGTCTCCTGTGATTCGTTTGAAACAGCCTGTTTTGCGGTATCGCCCGCAGGTTCCTGTGGTGTTGGAGTTTCCATAGGAGCGCCGCATTGGGTACAGAATTTAACATCCCGCTCCGTTTCGGCTCCACATTTTGTACACTTCATTCAACTTTACCTCCCTCATTGGCGGATGCAGGCCATACAGCCTCCCACCCTCCGTTATATTTTCATGTACGCCGGGAATCTCTCCTGCGCCTGCCTTTAGGGCTGATTTGCCGCCGGCCCCACACAAATTTAATCAACGTACCTGCTGCGTACGCCTCATAAATTTGTGCACAGCTGACAAAAAATCATCTCGCAAAATCAGGCACAAAGAGATTCCGGGCGTACATTTATCGAAACTGATGAATCAGCTCCTCTGCTGACAAATCATTTGCGATTGGTATTAATTTTCCCTCTTTCAGCACATATACGGAAGTGCACAGGGACAGCTCCGACAGCTCATGGGAGGTTAGTATAACCGCTCCCCCTTCTGCCATATAGTTTCTGAGATACCCCTTGATTACTTCCTTGCACTCCAAATCCAGGGCGGCTCCCGGCTCATCCATTATCAAAACCGGAGCATGGTTGGACAAGGCGCAGGCTATGCTCACCCGCTTCTTCATGCCGCCCGACAGCCTGCCTGCGGTCTGCTTCAGCATCCTATCCACTCCCAGCATGGCGGCAGCCCCTGTCTCCAGATCCTTTTTCATTGCTTCCCTGCCGCCTCTGTACCACAAGAGCAGGTTATCCCTGACTGTAAGTTCCTCCATAAGAGGATTCTCCTGGGGAACATAAGCAGCCTCCTCTGCAAACACCTCGGAGCGCCCCAGGGCCTCCCTGCCGTTATAGCGTATGCTTCCCTTATCTGCTTTCTGCGCTCCCGCCAGGATTGATAAAAGAGTGGTCTTGCCGCAGCCGTTATATCCCACAATCCCCACGCACTCTCCAGGCTTTACAGCAAGAGTTACCCCTCTTAGAATCTCCTGTCTGCGATAGGACTTGTATATTCCAGATATTTCCAGCATTGCCGTAACCACTCCTACAATTGTTAATTTTTCTACTACCTATTTAGTGTACCATAGGCTGGCAATTATTGCAAAATAATTATTATTAACGATTTCTTAATTGACCAGGCGGCCCAGACTGCGTTTTCACACTTTTTTCCGGGTATCCAAGGCTTTGCAGGGCCGGCAGGACAGTGGAAATGCGGAACAAACAAAATCATTTTACTCTCCGGGCGTGTCTGGGCATTGCTTTCTGACAGGCGTGCGTCACGCTTTGCAAAGATTTGGCCCCAAAGGGATTCTTTCCCGGCCTGTCCCGCAAAAAAGAGGGCACTGCATTCTCTGCAATCCCCTCTCCGCTTTCGGTACATCGATCTCATATTTAAGCAATCTTGGACTTAGCCAGATCCGCCAGCTTTGCAAACCCTTCCGCATCGTTGATCGCCATATCGGAAAGAACCTTACGGTTCATCTCCACCTCAGCTAACTTAAGGCCGTACATAAACTTGCTGTAGGACAGGCCGTTGATACGGGCCGCTGCATTGATACGGGCAATCCACAACTGTCTGAACTGTCTCTTTCTCTCTTTTCTGCCTGCATAGGAACTGGTTAATGCACGCATAACGGACTGCTTTGCAACTCTATACTGTTTGGAACGGGCGCCTCTGTAGCCCTTTGCCATTTTTAACACTCTATTGTGCTTCTTCTTTGCGTTTAAACCGCCTTTTACTCTTGCCATCGGTAATTCCTCCTTCTACAATTCAACTTACAGATATGGTAAAATCTTCTTCATTACTTTAGCGTTGGTAGCGTCGGTAACGATATCTTTTCTAAGATTTCTCTTTCTCTTGGTGGACTTCTTAGTTAAGATGTGAGACTTGTAAGCTTTATTGCGGACTAACTTACCTGTACCTGTCTTTTTAAAGCGCTTTGCTGCTGCTCTGCTGGTTTTTAACTTTGGCATTATAATTTCCTCCTTTAAAACTTTCTATTTTAACGTTTTGCAGTTAAAACATTACCATGCTTCTTCCTTCCACCTTAGAGGCTTATCGATCACTGCAATATCTTTAAGACTCTCAGCGAAATCATCCAGAATGTATTTGGATTTAAACATATGAGCCATCTCCCGGCCTCTGAAGCGAAGGGTTACCTTAACCTTGTCGCCCTTTTCCAAAAACTTTCTGGCGGCTCCCACCTTTGTATTCAGGTCATTGGTGTCGATGTTGGGGGACAAACGAACTTCCTTTATATCGATTATCTTCTGCTTCTTTTTGGCCTCCTTTTCCTTGCGGGCCAATTCGTAGCGGTATTTTCCGTAGTCGATAATCTTACATACCGGCGGCTTTGCAGTCGGCGCAATCTTCACAAGGTCCAGCTCAGCCTGCTGAGCCATCTTCAGTGCTTCCGCTAAAGGCACAATGCCCAGCTGCTCTCCGTCTTCGCCAATCAGTCGTACTTCTTTGTCTCTGATTTGTTCGTTAATCATTAATTCGCTAATAGTCGTACACCTCCATATTAAATCATGTTTTCAGGAATCAGCCGCCCCGCTGCACAGGGCAAAAAATAAAGCGGACAGTCAAACCATCCGCATCTTACACACATAAAATCATCTGCCGAAGCATTTTCATAAAAATACCACAGCACATCATTTCATCTATGAACGGGACACTTCCTCGTGCCAGGGTGAGGCGAATACCTGCTTTCCTGTCAGTTGTTTTTACAACCTATATTACTTTACTACAGCTGTGGATTTTTGTCAACTGTTTTCTTAAAAAATGCTCCGGGACTTTAAAAAAGGACTCTTTCCGGCTCCATAAGCTGCCGGAACAGAGTCCTTTTTCACCAAACAAAATCAGCCCTATCTGGCCTTAAAGGTGGCGCACTTGGTTTCAGCGCAGTCACAGGCCCCGTCGCCGCCGATGCTGATATGCTCGGCCGCACACCGGTGCTCCTCGTTGTAAACACATTTTACAGCGTCGCAGGCCACTTCCAGCCTGGTTTCGGGAGTTTTGAACAGGTTGGTGAAACGCCGCCTTTGTTCTCGTCAAAACTTGCACAGCAGGTGTCCTCTACGTTCTTCGCCTTGGCGCCGTCCACTGCGATGGCAGCCTTGCAGCAACAGTTGTCGGAGTTGTGTACACAGGTCTTTACACTACATTCCAGCTTCGTCATGGTCATTACCTCCTTGTTGTGGTCTTAAATTGCCGGCCGGACATCCCCGGCTCAATCCAGGCGTCCGCCTCCGGGCAGCTGTTGATACCGGATTTCCCAGTCTCAGGCTGCCCGGGGAATTAACAAGGATAGTATGTGCGGATTACAAGTTTTGATTCATACGCCGAAGCGCATCAATACACGGGCCTTCCGTTCCGTCCAGATTATAAAGCTCCCCCTGGGTCACAAAGGTGTAAACCTGTATGTCGTCCACGTAAACGGGCGAACCGCTGCTGACGCTGATAGTGATGTCGCCGGCGCTGCAGTTACTGAATTGAAGCTCCACGGCGCGGCTTCCATTTATCTCTGCTGTCCTGGTATCGCTTCCCGCCTTGACGGTCACCCGGCTGCTGTCCTCCGATTCCGCCTTAAACCGCACAAAGGTGTCCTGACCTACCGTTCCTGTCATGCGGTTGCCTATATCCTGCCACAGGGAACCTCCTGAGGGGAGAAGGACCGCGTTGCTGCCCTCCCACTCCGCCAGGGAACTGCCTCCCGAAAGCCTCCAGCCTTCTGCCCCAAGCCCGAACTGGGAATTGAACAATTTATTATCGCCATAGTCCCGGTAGGTCCAGATGCCGTAACCCATAGTCATATTTTTTAAAATAGGGGCAATTCCTTCCAGGTACAGCCCTTTCTGGTCATCCCGAAGCTGGGCGTTGTGTTCGTAGCCAATGGTATTGTCCGTAAAAAGGAACTGATCTATGTATGCAGGTTTGCCGCCGCTGTAAACCCTGAGACGGTTGAATAAAATAGGCGCCTTCTCCAGCGCTTCCTCCGCGCTGATCCGCTCATTTTCATTTACAAACCCCATGGGTACGCTGTACATGGCGCTGACATACTCTGCGTTTTGACATGGGTAGGTGGAGGTGTGCATAAATCCCTCCTGAATACCGTCTCTGTGATACACAGGATCCACATCCAGCCGCACCTCCATGGACAGGCCCGGAAATACAGTCTGGCTCACAGCCAGTATTTCATTTAAAAACTGGTCGTAAAAACCGTAAAAAACCTTTCGCGCATAGGAATTTTTGCCGGGTAAATAAAGCTCCTCATAAGAACGGATGCTGTGGCCGTACATTTCCGTCAGTTCTTCCAGGGAGTAATTGGCCTCCGCATACTCCGTATATCCGGCAGTCCGGGCCAGGGCCTTTCCCTCGGCAGTTTTTCCGATACCTGCGCTGCTGTCCGTAAAATTCCAGAAATCCTCCCATGTAAGGAATCCTCCGCAGAAATTATCATGGGCAGAGGCCCGCTGGTACAGGCGGCCCACATACTCTTTCCATGCATTCCGCACAGCCTCGTCGTACATCAGCTTCTTGTAGCGTTCCAGCACACTGTCCCTGCCTGCGTAATCCCAGGTATAGCCCACCCGCAGCATTACGCTCAGATCCTGGGCTGCCGCAGCCTCCATCACCCTGTCCAGCTTCTCCCACGCATAATTATTGTATGTACAGGGGGAAATTCCCGGCTGGAATTCACGCCAGGCACTATGAGGATAATATTGTTAAAACCGTCCTCCCTGATCTGCGCAAGCTCTGTATCCATGTTTTTACTCTCGCTGTTCCAGAAATTGATAACCCAGTCGTCCGAATAGTAGGTGGCCGATTTCAGGTATCCGGCCGCCCCCGACGCGTGATCCTCTGCCCGGGCAAATCCGGTAGTGAACAGGACCGCTGCCGTTCCCATTGCCGCCGCTGCTCTTAACAGATAGTTTTTCATTGGTTTGTCTCCTTGATCGGTTTTATTCTGTGGTACTCTGACGCCGTTTCAGTTCCGGCCATACAGTAAAAAGCATGGTTCCAAAGCAGGCGGCTCCTCCAATAAAATTGGAGATAGGTTCCGCCATCAGTATTCCCGTGGTTCCCATTCCCAATATGTAAGGCAGTATAAAAATCAGGGGAATCACAATAATAACCTTCCGGAAAATCGAAAAAAATACGGCATTCTTCGATTTTCCCAGCCCTATGAATACCGACTGCCCGGCAAATTGCAGGGACATCATAAAAGAATCCAAAAAAATACACCCGCATAGCAGGAATTCCCGCCTCAACCAATTCCCCCTCCCGGTTAAAAATGCGGATGAAAAATTCCGGAAATTCATGGACAATGCCCCATGCGCCTAATGTATACAGGATACAGACAAAGGACATAAACACAATGGCTTTTCTCACACGGCCGTACTCCCCGGCTCCGTAATTGTATCCCATCACAGGCTGGGCGCTGTTTGTAAGGCCGTTGACAGGCATGGAAATCACTTCCCTGACCGAATTGATAACCGTCATGACGCCCACATACAGATCCCCTCCGAATTTCTGGAGCATGGCGTTGTACATGATCTGCACCGAACTGTTGGTGATGGCCATGGTAAAACCAGACATTCCCAGGCCGGTAATCCGCAGGATCCGTTTTCCGTCCAGCTTCATGGAGCCGGGTTTCAGTTTTAATATGGCCCGCTTCCCTGTCAGAAACGACAGGATCCACAGGGCGGACAGCAGCTGCGACAAGATGGTAGCCAGCGCAGCTCCCCTGACGCCCATATGAAATGCAAAGATAAAAATAGGATCCAGAATAATATTGGCGACAGCCCCAAAAGCACAGTGGTCATCCCTACGGTTCCAAAGCCCTGGGAATTGATAAAGCTGTTCATTCCCAGTCCCGTCATAACAAAAATATTCCCAGAAGGTAGATGGTTATATAAGCGTCTGCATAATTTATAGTGGCGTCGCTGGCTCCAAACAGATAGAGCATGGGACGCTTAAATATAAGCCCCAGCACTGTAAGCAAGACCCCTACGCCCACCAGCATCACAAAGGAGTTGCCCATAATGGACTCGGCCTCCTCCACATTCCCCCGCCCACGCTCAATGGAACATAAAGGCGCTCCTCCCATGCCAAAAAGATTGGCAAAGGCGATGACAATGGAGATAATGGGAAGACACAGCCCCAGCCCGGTAAGGGACAGCGTTGCATTTTCCGGAATCATGCCGATGTAAATCCGGTCTACGATATTGTAGAGAACATTAATCAGCTGGGCCAGGGTCATGGGAAGAGCCAGCTGCAGAATATTCTTTATAATACTGCCCTTGGAAAAATCGTTCTCCTGCTTTTTACCGGAGCCTGCTTTCTCAGCCCCCCTTTTGCCGTCCTCACTCATTCAAATCCCCCCGCACGTCGATATCCCTCAGTTCATCCCCTGATACCTCCAGGGTCAGCAGATCCCCGGGATGTTTTTTCATAATCACGCTTCCGCCCCGGTCCCCTTTCAGCGACAGGAGCTCTTCCCTGTACCATGAGCAAAACACCGCCGGGTTTCCCCGCTTCCCGCAGCTGCCCACGCATCCGATTCCCCTGCCGCTGTGAAGGCATTCCCCCACCAGCTTCACAAGGGTTTCCGGCCTCATATACGGCTGGTCCGCCACTGAGAACAGATACAGTCCCGTATCCTCCAAAGCTGCCTGAACGCCCAGACGCAGCGAGGCGGCAATCCCTTCCTGGCTCTGTCCGTTGTAAACCGTATCTGCTCCCCTGGCCGCCCCATCCTCCAGAATTTCCCGGTACTGGCTTACCACAATCACCTGAACCGGAAGGCCCTCTTTCTGCTGCAGCATCCGGGCCGCCTCCAGCAGGCATTCCAGTCCATAGCGGTAGAGGGGCTTCCCCTTAAAGGAGGCCATAAGTTTATTGGATCCAAACCGGCTTCCAAAACCGGAGGCCATGTAAATAAAGGCTGTCTTAACCATCAAAATAACGCCATTCCTTCCCCTGTATTCGTCTGTCCTGCGACCAGGCCATCCCCCTCCCCCATGGCCTCCAGAACAGCCCTTCCGAGGGAGGCCAGCCGGGGCGTATCCGCCTGATTAAAGACAGGGCGCACCGTCAGCCCCGGATATTCCTCCCTGAGAGGCTCCAGATACCCATAGCGCATCAACGTTCCAAAAATCCCGGGCGTTACTGTCCACAGCCCCTTTTTGGCCTCTCTGTATTCCCCGGGTTTAAAAGCCTCGTCACTGTGCCTTTCCAAAAGCCCCATGACCTGTTCCAGACGGAATGCGGCCTGTTCTCCCGGCTGCCCCAGGGCGGAAAGGCCAAAGACGCACAGAACCAGATTGGCATTCCATGGAATTACAGGCTCTCCCGGACCGGAACCTTGAGGGGCAGCCTTTTAGAGCCGTCCGCCTCCACCAGGACCAGGTCAGCGGCAGGGCAGATTTTCTCGTAAAACTCCAGACCGGGAAAACGGATCTTTTCCCTTCCCTCCGGTTCTCCTGCTACGGCGATTCCCCAGCGGTCAAGCATCTCCTCCACATCCCGGACATTTTTAGAAAATACCCCAAACCGCCGTGGAGCGAACATATGGGTGGTCGTAGTCACGAGAACCTTAAGCCCCCGTTCCCGTCCTTCCGCCGCCAGCTGCCGGATGAGGGAGGTTTTTCCTCCGGCTCCGGCGAAAGCAGCAACCAGGGGAGGCTTGGCTCCAGATACAGGGAGGCCGCGATCTGTCCCCTGCCCTTCTGCCCTTGCCCAGACCCCGTCCCCACAGACGCCGCTGTTCTGTCCAGCCTGTGTTTCTTTATAGTAAACGTTCATAACTCCCTCCGCTGCTGCATTCGCCTCCGCCTCTTTTTCTCTGCTGTACGCCGGAAATCTCTTTGTGCCGGGGAAGGACCGCCCCTTTTTCTCTTTCCGGCGGTTTTGGCGGAGCAGGGAGGCGCCTGCAGGGTCCCCCGGCTTGCCTCTGCCGCCCGGCGGCCCCCGCCTCAGCAGGATTCACTTGTGTAATTTTATGTAACAGTTCAGGACGGCGAGAAAAACAGACACCCGATGCGCCGCACTGAACAGTTACAATTTTATCATAAATTGGGATTTAAGGAAAGAGCGTCAAAGATCATTTCGATTGAATTTTATGTTGCGTCCATGCGTTTTGCCCTGACCCCAATCAGCTCGCCTGCTATGCTGACCGCAATTTCAGCAGGGGTCTCCGCATAAATCCTGGTTCCGATAGGCATATGGCAGGCCTCTATTTCCTCCCTGGAAAATCCGTCGGCCATAAGCTTTTCCGTCACTACCCGTATCTTGTTCCTGCTGCCCATAATACCGATATAGCAAGGCTTCATAGACAGTGCCTGCTTTTGAACATAATAGTCAAACTGATGCCCTCTGGTCATGATGCAGACATAGTCGCAGTCCCGCAGCTGTATATAATCCCCAATCCGCTCCAGGTCCCCCACGATAGTCTCAGCCGCCTGGGGGAATACCCTGCTGTTGGCAAATTCCTCCCTGTCGTCTATGACCACGCACCGGAAGCCCACATGAGCCAGCAGAGGAACCAGTTCCTGGGCCACATGGCCGCCTCCGAATACATAGACCGTTCCGGCCCGGACCAGGGGTTCAATATAAAATTTCCGGCCCCCCGCCTCTCTCTGAAGGGCCTTTCCGGTAAACAGTTCGTTCCCTGCCGGAACCTGTTCAAAGCCGGCCTCCCCGTCCCCGGACAAAAAACCCGTTGTCCGGCTGTAGAGCCCCATTCTCCAGCAAGTCTCATCTGTGATATCCAGAAGAAGCCAGCTGTCCTCGTCCCTTTCCAGCATTTCGGCCGCCTTTATGCAGAATTGCCTGAACTGCTGGTTTTCAGGGCTGACATACTGGAAATAAATCACCACATCCCCTCCGCAGACCATCCCTATATCCGCCACCTGGTTTCTGGTGAGGGTAAAGCCTCTGGTATGTGAGGTCTTATGCTTCAGAGCCTCAAGGGCCGTCAAAAGGGCGTGATGCTCCACAGCTCCCCCTCCCACGGTTCCCCATGTAAACCCGTCCTTTTTAACCAGCATCCGCGACCCGGCTCCTCTGGGAGTTGAACCGGAACTTGCTATAATCGTTACCAGGACACACTCTTCCTGATGTTCCATCAAGGACGCCAGTATTTCAAATAATTGTTTCATGCTCCCCCTCCTTCTCTCCCTTAAAGTATTTGTTATAAAGCTCCCTGGCCCGTTCCTTAAGCTCTTTCTCCATTGTAAGATACGCCCTTAAAAACTCCCTGGCCTTAGGCGTCAGTTGGGAGAAGCCTCCCTCTGCGCCCCCCGACCGGGTGACCAAAAGAGGGTAGCCCAGTTCACGCTCCGCCTCCTTTAAGGTTTTCCACCCCTTAGTGTAGGACATATGCATCTGCCTGCAGGCAGTCTGCATGGAGCCTGTATGGTCAATTAACGTCAGAAACTGCGCCACAGAGGGCCCGAAGAATCCCGAATCCCGCTCCAGCGTCAGCTGGACCTGGGGATAGATATCCAGCCGTTTAAAAGGCAATTCCCCATATTCCAAATCCTCGTCCGTCTCCACAGACAGAATAATCCCCTGGTCCTCCACCAATATCTCCTCTGCGGAAACCCTTTTTTCCAGCTGCCTGACGGCCCCTCTCAGGCCCCGCTCTCCTTTGTAGTCCAGCAGGAAAGGTATGACGCTGCCTGCCACCAGCACCGGATGCCCCCGCCTGCCTTCAAATACCGGGCAGACGATCTCCCTGCCGCTTCCCATCATACGCTCAATGGTTACAGGGAGAAACATAGGAAATTTAGCCGGAAGTATAAACACCCGGTCGCACAAATCTTCTATATAGTTTAAGCCCTTGCATATACTGTCATACATCTGCACATGTTCATACTCTTTATTCCGCAGGCAGATAACCCCGAGGCCGGCAATATGTTTCTCAACCTCATCTCCCCGGGCTCCGGTAACCACCACCACAGGATCCGCCCCCGCCCTTTTTAAGGTAATGATAATCCGCCGGATGACGGTGCTGTCCCCTATGGGAAGCATGGGCTGGAACGGGCTGACGGAGCTTTTATGCCCTGCCGCTATGATCACTGCGCCTGTTCTCATAAGCTTTCCTCTCTCATTCCATTTCTCCCTTCAAAAGCAGGATCGCCCAGGGCTCCACCCTGAGCCATTTGGGCGCCAGCCCCATAACCTCGTGGGTGTGGATATCCTTTTCCTTTTTCCACCACAGGCCATTTTCCAGAGTAATATACCACTCAAAAGGCATTTCGGAAATGGAGGGGTTGGTTACTTCTATCAGGTTTGCTCCCTGCTTTCCCTCCAGGCCTGCCGCCTCCTCCTGGGACAAGGGTTCAAAGTCGTGGGCCCGGATTCCCACTGCGGTAATCTCATCTCCCACATCCTCTTTTGTAACCAGCTCCAGTCCGCCCCAGTCCAGGGCCCTGACCCGGCGCGGTCCCAGACGCTGAATCCGGGATATATTTTTGCACCCGGTAAGGCGGGCGGCCTGGTAGGTAACCGGATTCTGGAATATTTCCCTGGTCCGTCCTCCCGCCAGCGCCCTGCCCTTATCCATAAGGAGAAGGGTGTCGCAAAGCTGGTAGGCCTCGTCCCTGTCGTGGGTTACCAATACCGTCACCCCTCTGTAATCCCGGATCACACGGGAAAGCTCCAGCCGCAGCCCTTCCCTCAGGTAAGCGTCCATAGCCGAAAAAGGCTCATCCAGCAAAAGGACCTCCGGCTCATAGGCCAGTATCCTTGCCAGGGCCACCCTCTGCTGCTGCCCCCCTGACAGCTGGGCGGGATACCGTTTTTCCAGACCCTCCAGCCGGAACCTGGAAATCATCTCCTTAACCTTCTGAATCCGGGCTTCTGAAGACAGGAATTTTCCCTTTCCGGCTGTTCCTCTGGCCCGGCAGCCCGCCGCTCCCAGGCCGGAAGCAATATTCTGTTCCACAGTCATATTGGGAAACAGGGCGTAGTTCTGGAACAGATAACCCACTCTCCGCAGCTGGGGCCTCTCATTGATTTTCAGGGCAGAGTCGTACAGGATCCGTCCCCCCGCCGCCTCACCCCGGGAGAAGGACAATGCAATACGCCCCTTGTCCGGAGTTATAATTCCCGCCACCGACTTGAGCGTCATGCTTTTGCCGCAGCCGGAAGGCCCCAGAATACCCAGGCAGCCTCTTCCCGTCTCAAACTCTATGTCCAGGCTGAAATCCCTCAGTTTCTTTTTTATGTTTACTCCCAAGCGGAGATTTTGTTCTGAAGTTATGTTCATATGCTTCTCCTGTCCTCTTTATCTGCGCCTGTTCCCTGTGCGCAGGGCCGCCAGGTTCATAAGAACAACAGAAATAAACGCGATGACTACAATAATTGCCACATAGCGGTAGGCCGTGTCCATATTCCCGGCGGCCACCTCCGAATATACGGCCATAGGCAGGGTTCTGGTCTTGCCTGCGATGTTTCCCGCAATCATAGCGGTAGCCCCGAACTCTCCCAGCCCTCTGGCAAAGGCCAGCACGCCGCCGCTGACTACGCCGGGGACGGCGTTTGCCATCAGCACCCTCCGGAAAATACTCCATTCGCTCATGCCCAGGGTCCTGGCTGCAGCCACCAGATTCTGATCCACCTGCTCAAATGCGCCTCTGGCGGAACGGTACATAAGGGGAAAGGACATAACCACGGCGGCTATGACTGTGGCTATCCAGGAAAATGCGATTTTAACGCTGAAATATTCAATAAAGAACTGCCCCAGAGGACGCTTTACTCCGAAAATATAGAGAAGGAAGAAGCCGGCTACCGTAGGCGGAAGAACCAGGGGCAGGGTGAGTATCCCGTCCCAGAACAGCTTCCAGGTTTCATTCTTCATGCTGACCACCGCCCAGGCTGAAAGGATTCCCAGAAAAAACGTGACGAAAATAGACAGGCCGGCTGTCTTCATTGAAATGAATATAGGTGACCAATCCATGTGTATTGTCAGCTCCCTTCGGGTGTTTATTATGGTTTGCAGTCCGGCGCCCAAAAGGTGCAGCTTCTGCCGGGGCGCCGGGCTGCCCAAGGCCCCTCTTTACTCTCCCTTTGTAAATCCGTAGGCCTCAAATACGGCAATCGCCTCATCTGTCTTTAAAAACTCCACAAAATTTTTTGCAGCTTCCTGGTGGGCCGTATTCTTCACAACCGCTACCGGGTAAATAACTTTCTTTCCAAGGCTTCCCTCGGGCGCTTCTGCGATGACGGTCACCTGATCCGCCATGCTGGCCGCGTCCGTTGCATAAACAATGCCTGCGTCGGCGCTGGCTGCGGCTACCTGGTTGAGAACCTCTGTTACGTTGGTTCCGAAGCTGACCTTACCCTGAATCTTATCCCAGATTCCCAGGCTTGTCAATGCTTCCTCCGCATACTGGCCTGCCGGAACGCTGGCCGGATCGCCCAGGGCAATGCTGTCGGCATTCTGGATATCCTCAAATTTTACCAGGGCGGAGTCTGTACCTGCGGGGACGATGAGCACGATCTTATTCTCCAGCAGGTTTGTAATCGTATCCGAAGCGATCATCCCTCTTCCTCCAGGGCAGTCATCTGCTTCGTTGCCGCGGACATAAACACGTCCGCCTCCAGGCCTTCCTCGATCTGCGTCTGAAGCTTTCCTGAACTGTCATAGGTTCCCTTCACTACGACGCCCGGATACTTGTCCTGGAACATGGGGATCAGTTCATCCTCGTAAGCATTCTTGAGGCTTGCCGCCGCTGCCACCAGGATCTCGGTCTTCTCCCCTGACGCCGGGGACTCAGCAGATTCAGATTCCGCCTCTGTTTCTGTCTCCGCCTCTGTGGCTGCATCGGAAGACGCCTCCGCTGCCGCCTCCGTGGTCTTAGTGGCAGCAGTTCCGCATCCTGCCAGCAGGCCTGCCGCCATCATTACAGCCGCCATCTTTAAAATTTCCTTCTTCATAATACGTTTCTCCTTTTCCATTTTGTTTTTTATGTACCCAGACAAGCGTTATACTCGTCTGCATATATCGCGCTGCAAAAAAGGGAGCCCCGAAATCCCCAAGCCGTGATCGGGCCCCGTTTTTGCAAAAGAATTGAATCCCTCAGGGAGCCTCTCATTCATATCACAGCCTGGCGCACTCTGAAGCGCTCCCTCTCAAAATTCCAAGCCCATGTCCCAGGGGTTCCATTATAAACTCCAGACTTTCTTTCACCGCCTTGGGGCTTCCGGGCAGATTCACAATCAATGTCCTGCCGCGAATCACGGAAACCCCCCGGCTGAGCATCGCCCGGTCCGTTATCTCCATGGATTTGTACCGGATTGCCTCGGCGATCCCCGGCGCATTCCGGTCCGCCACCTCCATGGTGGCCTCAGGCGTCCGGTCCCTTAAGGAAAATCCGGTTCCTCCGCTGGTAAGTATCAAATCCACCTGCCGTCCGTCGGCCAGCCTTATAAGCTGTGACTTCAGCTGTTCCGGTTCATCTGGAAGCAGCAGCAGTTCCACGACCTCGTACCCTGCCTTATCCAGCATTTCCTTAGCCGCAGGTCCGCTTTCATCCCTGCGCCGGCCTTTGGAGCCTTATCGCTCAATGTAATAACCGCAGCGGTAAAAGGCCGGTCCTCCCCCGGAATTCAACGCGCATCTCATATCCCCGGACGGATAACCCCCTCCTTCACTACCTGTGCGAACACGCCCTCCCTGGGCATAATGCACTCCCCCATCCGCTTATAAATGGCGCAGTGAGAATGGCACTCCTTGCCGATCTGGGTCATCACCAGCTCCGCCGTCCCTGCAATGAGCCTGGTTCCAACGGGAAGCTTTCTGAAGTCCAGACCTTCCACCACCAGATTCTCGCCGAAAGCGCCGTCGTCCACTCCCGCTCCCTGCTCGTTAAAAGCTTTCACTTTGTCGTAGGACAGCAGGCTTACCTGGCGGTGCCACTTTCCGCCGTGGGCATCCCCCTCTATGCCGAAATCCACCAGGAAATGTCCCTCTTCCACGGACTTTTTCTCAATTCCCCTTCTGTCGCTGATGCAGATGGCCTTCACCACCCCAATGGGACAGGCCTTCTCTGTATGCTGTTCTGTCACTGATTCATCCTCCTATTGAAATCATATTCCGGGCCTCCGTAATCCGGCCGGGGTTCTCAAAGCAGTGGGCCCCCGGCTTGCAATATATCACCTGGCTCATGGCCTCCCTCAGCTTTTCCTGAAGGAGCTCATCCCCCGGGTCAGCCCCATAAGGCCAACGGTAGTGGCCCTCCTGAAGGGGGCGCTCCTGCCCGCCTCTCAGTATCTGTCTCAAATCCGCTCCGTCCTCGTAACACAGGCAGGCCTTCAGATAGCCCTGGGAGGTAAGCCTGACCCTGTTGCAGTCCCCGCAGAATTTTCCGTGAATTGCGCTGATAAGCCCGATGCTTCCCTTAAATCCCGGAATCTTATAATACACGGCCGGGCCGAAGCCGTGAACCCGGTGGTCTGTTCCATATGGGGATAAGCCCGTCTCATCTCTTCCAGCAATTCCTGATGGTTCATGGCCATAAAATTCTTTCCGCAGCCAATGGGCATCATCTCAATAAAACGCACATCCACAGGGAATTCCTCCGCCAGATCCGCCAGCTGCTTCCAGCCCCCCGGCTCCCCGGCCTTAGCCTTTCGGCCAAAATCCAGGGATACGGCATTTATCTTAACAGGCGCCGTTCCTTTGGAGGCTTTCCCCAGAACGTCCAAAACCCGGCCCAGCGCGTCCGTCCCCGTGATATCCCTGTACAACTCCCTGTCCAGGGTATCCAGGCTGATATTGATTCCGTCTATTCCGGCATCCATCAGCTCATCCAGATACCGGTCCAGAAGCACCCCGTTGGTGGTAATGGTCACTTTCTCGATACCCGGAACGGCTTTCAGCCTCCCAATCAGGCTGCAGCAGTCCCTGCGCACCAGCGGTTCCCCCCTGTAACCTTGATATAGCGGATGCCCAGGGCTGCGGCGCTTATGGCAACGGCCTCAATCTCCTCCATACTTAAAATATCCCATCTGGCACAGGTTCAACGCCGTCCGGCATACAGTATCTGCAGCGCAGGTTACACCGGTCGGTAATGGAGATTCTCATATAATCAATGGTTCTTCCCAAGGAATCCTTCATAATTTCTCCCGTTTCATTGTATGTACGCCGGGAATCTCCCCTGCACCTGCCTTTGGGGCTGATTTTCCGCCGGCCACACACAAATTCAATCAACGTACGCCTCATAAATTTGTGCACAGCTGAGAAAAAATCATCTCGCAAAATCAGGCGCAAAGAGATTCCCAGCGCACATTTGTATTTTAGGGGCTCCGTCCATTTCCCCCTATCTGGGGTTTACGAATTCCCCGCTTTTGCCGCCTGATTTGCGCTCCAGGTAAATCTTGCCGATTTCCATTGTCTTGTCCACGGCCTTGCACATGTCGTAGACTGTCAGAAGGGCCACAGACACCCCCGTAAGCGCCTCCATCTCCACCCCTGTCTTTCCCATGGTTCTGGCGGTGCAGGAGGCCTCTATCTCCTTCGTCTCCTCTTTCAGGGTAAAGTCAATGGTCAGCTTGGTAAGATTCAGAATATGGCACAGCGGTATCAAATCCGAGGTCCGTTTGGCCCCCATAATTCCCGCTACCCTGGCCACGCCGAGTACATCCCCCTTTGCCATGGAGCCTTCCTTCACCATCTGAAAACAGCGGGCGTTCATAAAAATGCTGCCTCTGGCAACAGCCTCCCGCTTTGTCTCCTCCTTGTCCCCCACGTCCACCATGAGGGCGTTTCCCTGTTCGTCAAAATGTGTAAACTCCATCTCTATACCCCTTTTCCAAAGCCGCAATTAGGGAAGGTACAGACGGGGCAGTTAAGGCACAGGCCCCCCTGACCCAGGGCGGCCAGATCATCGGAAGTGACCATGTCGTCTGCCATGACCCTGGGAAGCACCAGATCAAAAATAGTGCGCTTCGCATACATTACGCAGCCCGGAAGCCCCATAACGGCTACCGTTCTGGGATTCCTTCCCTCCGTCACTTCATAATAAGCCAGAAGGAACATGGCTCCCGGCAGCACCGGAGCGCCGTAGGATACGATGCGGGCCCCCGTATTGCGGATGGCAAGAGGAGTCTTGTCGTCTGGATCCACGCTCATTCCGCCTGTGCACACTACCACGTCCGCACCTTGTTCGATCATGTCCAGAATACTGGCAGTGACTTTGGCGTCGTCGTCATTCCAGGTCACATGGCCTATGATCTCAGTGTCGAACTCCTTCAGCTTTTCCTCGATGACAGGCGTAAAGGTATCCTGAATGCGCCCGAAATACACTTCATTCCCCGTAGTGATAATGCCTGCCTTCTTATGTACAAAGGCATCAGCTTAAGGATGGGCGCTCCGCCAGAAGCCTCCAGCGCCGCTTTTCTGGCAGACTCCATCTTCTCCTCCTCTATCATCAGAGGAATGATTCTGGTGCCCGCCAGCTTGTCCCCTTTCTTCACCGGAAAATTTCCGTGACGTGTGGCTATCATCATCTGCCGAACCTGTTTACCGCCTTCAGGCCCTGGTTGTCTACCTTTAAAAGTCCGTCGCAGGCCGCCGTCAGCTCTATCTTTCCTTCTTTCGCCTGGGAACGTTCCATATTCCCGCCCTTGCACATAGCGCAGAGAATCTCCGCGGCGTCGTTCTCATGGAGCATCCCTTCCTCCTTCTCCCACACGTAAAGCTGGTCCTTGCCTACGCTTAAGAGAACGGGAATATCCTCCTTTGTAACCACATGTCCCTTGCGGAATACGGCGTCCTTGGTAACGCCTTTGATAATCTGCGTTATATCATGGCAGAGAACCGCCCCCTCCGCCTCAACCGTCTGAATCAGCTTCATTTTTCTCAACCTCCACCCGTTATTTATTTTTAAAAATAACGCTATGTAAAGGATATCACCATTTGCTGTTTTTGTAAATACTTTTCTGTGAAACAAAGACACGGCATGCCCCCTGTACAAAGGCATGCCGTCCGTCATTTACATGAAATTGTATTCTGTAACTATCTTATTCCGTCCTGTGGTCACATCCGTGAAATACTCATACCAGCTTATTCCCAAAAACGAACCGGAAATATTGTACAAATTCTCAAAACCGCGGCCCTTCAGCGCCATAATTGCATTGTAGCTTCTCTGGCTGGTCCTGCAGTGCAGGTACACAGGCCTGTGGGTGGGAATCTCAGATGTGCGCTCTCTCAGTTCGCCCAGAGGTATGTTCACAGCCCCCGTCAGATGTCCGGCCTCAAATTCATCCCGGCCTCTCACATCTATAATATAAGCGCCGCTCTCCACCAGCTCCCTGACCTGGCTTACATGGACCTGTTTAAATACACCGTGGAGCACATTGAGGCCCACCAGGCAGCCAGGTTAACCACGTCTCTGGCAGTGCCGAACACAGGAGAGTAGCAAAGCTCCAGTTCCTTCAAATCCTCCAGGGTGCCGTTCATGGCAATCATAGCCGCTATCACATCGATCCGCTTATCCACATTGCCTCTGCCACTGCCTGGCGCCAGGATCCTTCCTGTAGGCGTCTCAAACACAAGCTTGAAATGGATGGGAGCGCTTCCCGGCATCAGGCCCACCTTATCCATAGACATGGTATAGACCGAGTCGCAGGAAATGTTGCAGGCTTTGGCCGTCCTCTCGTTCAGCCCTGTGGCGGCGGCGTTCATCCCAAAGACCCTTACGGCGCAGGAGCTATAACGCCTCTGTTCCTGCCCTGCATTCCATACATGGCGTCTGCCGCAGCCCGGGCCTGGCGCAGCGCCGGGCCTGCCAGAGGCAGCTTCGAGGGTCTTCCTGTCAGCTTGTGGTATACCTCGATGGCGTCTCCCACCGCATAAATATGGGGATCGCTGGTGCGGTAATCCGCCGAAACCTTAATGGCTCCTGTTTCCCCCAGCTCCAGCCCCGCCTGACGGGCAAGCTCCGTCTCCGGAAGGACGCCGATGGAAAGCACCACTGCGTCGCAGGGCAGCTCCCTGCCCGAGTTCAGCGTCACCTTATCCATTGCCACAGCCTTCACGCCGTCCCCCACAGCCAGCTCTATGCCGTTGTCATAAAGCTCTTTCTGCAGAATCTGGCTCATGTCATAGTCGAAGGGCGCCATAACCTGGGGGGCGGCCTCCGCCACAGCCACGTTTTTCCCTGCTTCCTTAAGGTTCTCCGCAACCTCAAGTCCGATAAAACCTCCGCCGATAACCACCACATTGCGGATTCCTTCTCCCGACACATACTGGTCCAGGCGGGCAATGTCGCTCACGTTGCGCACAGTAAACACATAGGGGAGATTTACGCCTTCAATGGACTTTGGCCGGATGGGATATGCCCCCGGTGAAAGCACCAGCTCATCATAGGCTTCTTCATACTCCCTGCCGGACCGGCTGTCCTTTACCAGGATTTTTCTGGCCCTCCGGTCTATGCTCTGCACTTCGCTGTTGACGCGCACCTCAATATCGTAGGACGCCTTGAATCCCTCGGGAGTCATCATCACCAGATAGTCCTTATCAGCCACCGTCCTGCTGAGATAGTAGGGAAGGGAGCAGTTGGAAAAGGATACATGCTCTCCCCGTTCAAAAATGGTGATGGATGCGTCCGCATCGATACGCCTGATTCTGGCTGCCGCGGAAGCTCCGCCTGCAACTCCTCCTACAACTAGCACACGTTTTCCCATATTTACACATCCTTTACAATCTCTGATTTTTCAGCGGTCAGCCTTTGGCCGCCGGTTTCTTTTCCAGGTTCACAGACTTGTCATTGTAGACAGACAAGTCTATATTTTTGGTCATCTTTGCAGCTACCAGACCGGTTACCATACCGTCGCTCACATTCAGGGCGGTCCTGGCCATATCGATAACCGGCTCAATTCCCACCAGCAGACCCGCAATGCCTACAGGCAGCCCAAGAGCGGACAATACGGTGATTCCGGCAAAGGTTGCGCCGCCGCCCACGCCGGCGATACCGATGGAAGCAAAGGTAATTACAACCACCATCAGGATAAAGAAGGAAGGAGTGATGGGCCGGCCCACGGCAGGAGCCACCATAACCACAAGCATTGCCGGATAGATGGCCGCGCACCCGTTCTGTCCGATGGAAGTGCTTAAGGAACCTGCAAGGTTGGACACTCCGTTGTCCACGCCCATCTCTCCGTAAGCGTCCTGATAGTTAAAGGCAGGGTTCCTGCGCTGGTACGCGAGGTGAACGCAAAGATCAAGGTGGTCCAGGCCTTCTTAAAGTATACTAAGGGGCTCAGTCCCGTGGCAGCCAGTATCAGCGCATGGATAAGGAACATAATTATAATGGCCGTATAGGAAGCCAAAACAAAGGTCACAAGCCGCAGTATACTGGTATAATCGCTTCCCGCAATGGTCTTGGTCATCAGAGAGAAAATGCCGAAGGGCGTCAGCATAATAATCATCATGACCACTTCCACCACAAGGGTATTCAGCGAGTTCATAATCTTAGTAAAAAATTCCGCTTCCTCCGGCGCATAGGTCCGCACTCCTATAACGCCGATTCCCAGGAACGCCGCAAAAAGCACTACGGAAAGGGTGGCGTTTTCCCCCTGTCCTGTAAGGGCGTAAACGGGGTTTGAGGGGATGATATCGATAATGGTCTGCTCAAAGGAAATACCCTCCTGGGCGCGCTCCTCCAGCTGGGATGTCTTTGCGCTCTCCGCCTCTCCGATCTCCAGTCCCTCGGAGCTCACGCCGAAGGCCTGGGCCGTAAGTCCGCCTACGGTGGCCGCAACTGCCGCAGTTGACAGAAGAATCACCAGAACAAGACCCGTAATTTTGCCAAGGTTCTTCCCCGACTTCTGGTTAATGATGGCGCACACAATGGATACGAAGATAAGAGGGATAACCATCATCTTCAACAGCTTTGTGTAAGCGGTTCCCACTAGGCTGATCCACCGCAGGCTCTCCGATACGGCTGCGGCGTCCGCCGCTGTCTTTAAAACCGCTCCGAATATGATACCGCCAAAGAGGCCGGCTACCACGCGTACATTAAAAGACTTTCCTTTTTTCTGCAAATAAAACAAAAAACCTAAATAGATCACAAAAACAAATCACACTAATATAAACGGCCATTTATTCCCCCACCTTTTCTTTGATGTTTTTGATGATACTATCTACAGCAGTCACAATATTCTTTGTATCTGTGGCAAGATTAATGCGGATGAAGCCCGGCGCTTTGACGCTGAACCACTCGCCTACGTCACAGGCCAGACGGCATTTCTCCTGGATAAACCGGGCGGTTCCCCGCCGTCAAGATAACCTCTCAAATCAGTCCATGACAGATAGGTTCCTTCCAGCGGAGTCACTATGACCTTTGGAAGCTCTCTTGCAAATTCCTGCTTCATATAATTATAATTATGTAAAATAAGGGATTTTACATTATCCAGCCACTCCTCTCCGCCTCTGAAAGCAGCCTCCATACCCGCCACTCCCATTATGTTCACCTCAGGCGATCCGATGCCCTTGATATACTGGTCGTAAGTCTCCATCAGGCCCTTGTCGAATATGATTACATGGGAGTGAATCAGTCCGGCCAGATTGAAGGTTTTGGAGCCTGAGTTGAGGAGAATGAGGATATCCTTATACTTGCCGCCCTTAACCAGGGCAGAGGACAGGAACTTCTTTCCTTCGTATGAGAAATCCTGGTGAATCTCGTCTGAAACTACCAGCACCCCATGCCTGCGGCAGATGTCAAACATGGCGTCCAGCTCTTCCTCCGACCAAACGCGGCTAACAGGGTTGTGAGGGGAGCAGAGAATAAACATTTTCACATGGTTATCCGCAATCTCTTTCTCAAACTTCTCAAAATCCAGCGTATAGTATCCGTCTTTGTTATCCAGCTCGCAGGTCACAAGCTTTCTGCCGGTATTTAAGACAGCGTCATAGAATGGATAATACACAGGCGGGCAGATGATAACCGATGCATCCTCGCTGGTATATGCTTTCACTGCTGCGTACAGGGAGCCTACCACTCCCGTTGCAAACCGCACATTCTCCTTCTCCAGGTCCATGCCGTGATGCTTTTTCTGCCATGCAAAGAAAGCGTCAAAATATCCGTCCTCCATTCTCCCATAGCCAAATACACCGTGTTCCACACGTTTTACCAGCGCATCCCTCACCGACGGGGGAGACTGGATCTCCATATCGGCAACCCAGAGGGGAAGCAGATCTGCATCTCCGAAAATCTCCTGGAGTGAATCCCATTTTAATGAGGCCGTACCTCTGCGCTCCACACAATTTTCTTTACAGAACTTCTCAATGTCCATAAAATTACCATCCTTTCCCTGACGTAGCAAAGTGTGGTGAAATATTGTTCACAAGATAAACCATATTATAAAATACTTCATATATAATGTCAATAATAATTTCATTTATTTTTTATTATTAATGCAAATTGCACATATATGTCGCGTTTTTAAAAATATATCGTTTATAAACTTAACTATTTTTCCCTCTGTAATAAAAATAAAGCATTGAAGCCCAATTCCAGATATGTTAGTATTAAAGATACAGACATTATAACTTAGAGTGTGTTTGAGCATTCATTCCCGCCATCTGCAGGTTCTGCACCGCGGTATCTCTGTCCCGGCTTCGGGCTGCACAGCCCGCCAGGCCCTTCATTTGGGGCCGGTTTTCCCCCGGCAGGCCTCCTCCACCGGTTGGAAAGAACATTCAGACACGCCCCAGAACAGGAGCACCCATATGAGCCACGTTTCAGACATAAACAGTGCGTACCAAAAGCTGAATGCCAGGGCCAACACACTGTATGAATTTGTTATTTTATATCACAATTATATCTACGCCCACCACACCTATGAGAATGAACATTTTAACATGATGGAGATACACACGCTCACCTACATCGAGGATTCTCCGGGAATCACCGCCACCGAGCTGGCTAAGATCTGGCATAAAAGCAAAAGCGCCATCTCCCAGGTTATAAAAAACTGACCGACGCAGGTTACGTGGAGAAGCGCTACAAGGAGAACAACGAAAAATCCGTCTGTCTCTTTGTGACGGAAAAGGGACGGCGTCTCTCATGTGTGCACAAAGCTTACGACGTTGCGGATATTACACAGACCACCTCCTACCTCATAGAACAGTGCGGGGAGGACGATCTGGACGCATTTTACCGGATTATTGAAAAATATAACGAGATGCTTAAATCAGAAACGGAACTATAGAATAGGAGGCTGATCCTGTCAGGATTAGTCTCTTTTTGTCGGCAGATGTCGAATTGTTTTTATTGCCATTTGCATATAACTTGGTTTAAACTTATGTTGTAGCTATCTTCATATCCTAAAAGATAGAAAGCCATTCCAGAGAGGAGAAAACATGGAAGTACAAAAAGCATTAACCGATTTAACCTTCTTCAAAAAGGAGATTGAAAAAGAAATACGCAAGCTTAAAGAACTTACATACACAGAAGATGAAAAATTTCTATTTTCCAATATTTCTTTTATAAAGAATGATTTAGAGTACATAGCAGAAAGTATTGATTACCTGAACAAACCCATTGCACAAACCGGTCTGCTCCACACAAAGGACGGTAATATCTATATTGATGATTTCTTATTGAAGGCAGGGGACTGCATTGAAGCCCTTATAGACAACGAATGGGTAAGCGTGGATATATTCGATGTGCGCGGGCAGCTTCAGGCAGAATTTCTGACGCCCCATTTAAAAGACGGTAACATTCAGAGCCGGATACGCATGACAGACGAAGAATTCAGCATCCGGCAGTAAAAACTTTACGACACATTTCGACATAAGAACTATATGGAAGGGGCCGGCGGCGGGCCCCTTTTTTAATGATAAATCTTCTCACCTCCAAGGCTGGACAATTCCATCATCTTCCTGTATGATAGTTTCATAAGTTAGTCTTAACTAACCATCAGTTCATTACAAGGAGGTTTCCTAATGAGTGTTGTCATCATCGGCGGCCATGACCGCATGGTAAGCCAGTATAAAAAAATATGCAAAAATTACAAATGCAAAGCGAAGGTATTCACACAGATGAGCGCCAGCCTGGATAAACAGATTGGCACCCCGGATTTGCTGGTGCTTTTCACCAACACCGTCTCCCACAAGATGATCCGCTGCGCACTGGACGAGGTAGATGAGAACAATACGGAGATTGTCCGCTGCCACACCAGCAGCGGCACAGCCCTGACGGAAATCCTGGCTCAGAAATGTGCAGTCTGTGCCCCTGGCTGAAAAAGGGATATCCTGTTTCCGGCCGCCCCTCTGAAGGTTCAGTCCTTCAGAATTCCTTCAGGCTTTCACCGCCCTGTCCACATCCTCTTCCCTGTTAAAAGGTGAAAAGCTGAACCTCACCGCTCCCTGCCCCGCCGTTTTCAGCGCTTCATGCATGAGGGGCGCGCAGTGTCCGCCTGAACGGGTGTAAATCCCGTGTTCCTGGGCCAGATAATCGCTGACAGTCCCCGAATCCTCATCTCCCAGATTCAGAGCCGCCACAGCCGCCCTGTCTTTCTGTGCGAAATCCCCATATATCCGTATGTCCGGTATTTCTTTTATCTTTTCATAGAATTTCCACATCAGCTTCTGCTCTCTGAGCCGGAGCTCATCAATCCCCTGCTCTTTTATATACAACAGAGACGCCCTGAGTCCCGCGATCCCGTGGCCGTTGAGGTCCCTGCCTCCAGTGCGGTGGGCATTATATCCGGGTGGGTTCTGGAATATGTCATAATCCCGCTTCCTCCCGTCAGCAGGGGCTTTATCTCAACCCCCTTCCTGACGCACATCCCTCCGGTTCCCTGGGGGCCCATAAGGCCCTTGTGTCCCGTAAAGCACAAAACATCAATCTGCTGTTCCCTCATATCAATGGGAAAGAGCCCGGCAGTCTGGGAACTGTCCACAATAAACAGGGCCCCCTTCTCCCTGCACCATCCGCCCACTGTTTTTATATCCACCAGATTGCCTGTAAGATTGGAAGCGTGGGTGCAGACCACCGCCCTTGTACCGGGAGTGATGGCGGCCCTGAGAGCCTCATAGTCCAGCTCCCCTTTGTCTCCGGGTATGCAGCCGGCTATCTCCAGCTCCACCCCCAGCCGCTCCAGCTCATAGAGGGGGCGCAGCACGCTGTTATGTTCCATGGCCGTCGCCACCACCCGGTCTCCGGGCCTCAGAACGCCCTTCAGGGCTATGTTGAGGCTCTCTGTGGAGTTGGCTGTAAATACCACCTGTTCCGGTCCGTAACCGAAAAAGTTCATTGAGCAGTTCCCTTGTCTCATAGATAACCCTGGCGCTGGCCAGGGCCGTCTCATAGACCCCCCGGGAACTGTTCCCCATGGTGCGGATGGCCTCCGCCACCGCCTCCGCCACTGAGGGAGGCCGGTAAAAAGAGGTGGCCGCACTGTCAAGATAAATCATATCCTCCTCCTCAATGCCCCTGCTTTCTCTCCAGCATCAGCAAGCCCTCCAATACAGAACCGGCTATGCACCTGGCCTTGTCCGAGATGGTAAAGCAGTTCTCATATTCGCTGTCTCTGGGATCAATGTCTGCAATTTTAAGCCCCTTCTCCACAGGGAAACCATCCTTTATGATTCCTCTCAAAAGGCCGGAGATAGACGCCTCCACGGCAGCTTCCCCCTGTCCTGTAACCACTATGCCTATGGTCTGGCCCTGAACCACCTTGTCCCCAATGGCTGCTTTCCCCAGGAAAATGCCTCTGGCCGGCGAGTGAATCACCCGGTCCGCCCCGATGCCGCCAATCAGTCCCGGAACCCCTGTGTTTGGGAGTGCCCTTCCATTTCCGATAATTCTTCCCAGATCATGGCCCCTCATGGTTTCAATCACCAGATCCACATCCTTTCCCGCCTGAAAGCCGGGTCCCAGCCGACGGTCTTGTCAGCCATGTCCCTGGAAGTGCCCAGGTTCCGCTTGGCTAAAATTGCGTCCACCAGCGCCCAGGGTCTTACCTTTTCCAGCACTGCGCAGGTTTCGTCAATCATCACAGGAACGTCTCCCTTGTCCAGAACGGCGCAGGCGCTCTCATAGTCCGGGACTTTCACCGCCCTGACCCCCTCCACCTCACAGCTCCCGTCATATACGGCTTCGGAGAATGCCACAAACCGCCGGATGGCCGACGGATAACCGCTCTCCAGAACCAGAACCGGATAGCCGCAGCGGTGCAGCTTGTGTATGGAGCCTGTGGCAATATCGCCTCCGCCTCTGACTATAATCAACTGACTTCCTCTCTCCATTGTACCAATCCTTTCCGTCTCAAGGGCGTACCAGAAGCCCGGCTCCTGTCATCCGCTCCACAATCTCATACATGTTGGTCACTGCGCCAACCCTCAGCTTTTCGCTGAGTCCATAGTGATTTAAGCAGGTGCCGCAGGTGAGAATTTCCACTCCCTGGGCCTCCAGGGCCTTTAAATCCTCCAGATTGCCGGAACCTTCACAGGAGAGGCTGGCTCCGCTGTTGTAGAGAAGCACCGTCTCAGGAAGGCTGTCCTGCTGGGTCAGCGCATAGACGAACCCCTTCATCAGCAGCTTCCCCAGCGCTCCGTCTCCCTGCCCCATCTCATTGGATGACAGGGCCACCACCATTCCCCTTCTGCGGCAGTCCGGATGGCAGAGGATCTCCTCAGGGGAACTGTCAGCAGCGTTTATGACCTCCCGGGTATTCTCCCCGCTGCTCTGTCCCTTCTCCGGTCCGGCGGATCCCCCTCCTTTGATCCGCACTGCAAACTCACTTTCTCCCACCTTCTCCCAGGAGGCTTCAAGCTTCTTATGGTCGGCCATCTTTTTCAGATTCTGGACTGCTATCTCATTGTCCACAATCACTTCCACCACTTCTCCCGGAGCACAGGCCTCCAGGGCTTTTTTGTATCAATTACCGGCAACGGGCACTGCTTGCCCCTCTCGTCCAATCTCATAA
Organism: Clostridia bacterium UC5.1-1D2; assembly: GCA_001304855.1. Classification (GTDB taxonomy): domain Bacteria; phylum Bacillota; class Clostridia; order Lachnospirales; family Lachnospiraceae; genus Enterocloster. The sequence goes on along the minus strand of BBZN01000024.1, from coordinate 25,749 downwards.
CGGTATTCTCCTCCTGCTAATCCTTCTGTCCTGTCTCTTAACAATTTATTTTACAATCACAGCCCTGGTTCCCCGATCTGTTATCTCACCTATAATCCCGCATGGCAGACCCAGTTCTTTCAGCTCGGCCAGGGCGGCGGGGGCGTCCTCCTTCTGCATGGATACCAGAAGCCCCCCTGAGGTCTGAGGATCGAATAAAATTTCCTCCATGGCAAAGCTGCATTCCCGAAATTCCACCTTACCGCCTACGTGGTTCCGGTTGCGCTGTGCAGCGGCGGTGAGATAAAATTCCTCCACGTACTCCTCACAGGCGTGGATATAGGGTATCTCCTCCTTATGAATTACCGCCGTAAACCGGTCCCCCAGCATTTCACAGAGATGTCCCAGGAAGCCGAAGCCGGTCACATCCGTACAGCCGTGAACGTTGTACTTTCTCACTATCCCGGAAGCATATTTATTCAGAGTGGTCATAGATTTAACGGCCTGTTCCATGGCCTCCTTTGAGGCAGCGCCCATCCTGGAAGCGGTACATACGATCCCCACTCCCAGGGGCTTAGTGAGAATCAGGGCGTCTCCCAAGCGGCATCCGCTGTTGGCAAAGACTTTGTCCGGGCGGATCGTCCCTGTAACGGACAGGCCATACTTCACATCCCCATCTGCAATGGAGTGTCCTCCTGCCAGCACGCCCCCCGCTTCCCTGACCTTCTCACTGCCGCCAAGGAGGATCTGTCCCAGTATATTCAAATCCATAGCCTCAGGAAAGCAAACGATATTCAGGGCAGTCTTTACGTCTCCCCCCATGGCGTAGATATCGCTGAGCGCATTGGCCGCAGCTATCTGGCCAAAGGTATAGGGATCCTCAACCATAGGAGGGAAAAAATCCAACGTCTGAACCATTGCCAGGTCGTCGGTCAATTTATATACAGCCGCGTCGTCTGAACCTTCATATCCGATGAGCAGATTGGGATCGCCGGCCTTGGGCAGCTGGCTCAAAACTTTCGCTAACACGCCCGGCCCCAGTTTGGCTGTACAGCTCCCCCCTGCAAAATACAATCTTTTCCTGTTCCACCGTTCATCTCCTCCTGTCATTCTCCTATTTTTCTCAATTCTTCCACCCACTCCGGGGAAAAGTGCTTTAAAAAAAGCTTGTCCAGCTCCGCCCTGGCTTCCTCCGTAAAGGCGTCATAGGCTCCGAGAAGCTCCAGAGCCTGGTACGTCAAAGCGGACCCCCCTCCGTCCCGGCCGCCTGTCTCCCGTTCCGTCAGCGGAAATCCCCAGGCTTTCTCCGACTCCTTCAATATCTTCCAGGCCTTGCTATAAGCCATATGCATGGCCTGGGCCGCTCCCTGAAGGGAACCGGTGGTCTGAATCCCCCGCAGCAAGACTGACATTCCGGGCCCGAAGGCCTTGTCCGCAAAATACAATTTCAGCGACATCCCATAATGTAGTTCATCGTTTCCCATATCCCCGCCTCCTTTATTGGTTATATCAGCTTTTCCCGGAAATCACAATCTCAAAATCACGTCCCTTTATGTTTACCTTAAAATCCCTCCTGTATTCCTCAGCTACTTTCATCAGATTATCCCTGGTATGCGCCATATCACACAGCACCGAAAGGGTCTCCCCGGGAAACTCATCCAGTTCATCCATCACAATCAGCACCGGTTCGGGGCATGACAGCCCCCTTACGTCTATCTCTCTCATACGTTCCGCCTCCTATTTATCATTCTTTCTTCTGCATAAAAATCCCAGAGCGAAGAGGAACAGAATGGATGCCAGGCACATGATCCGGCCTGCCGGAGTCGTCCCGCTGCCGCTGGAGGCCAGCCCGAAATTATGGCAGACGGCCGCCCCTGCCAGCATTCCCAATACATGTATTCCGCTGTCCCCGGAGCCCTGTCCGGCCAGTATCAGTTGTCTTAGAGGGCATCCTCCTGCCAGCACCGCACCGAAGCCTACCACATACATTCCCAGAAAATTCCAGATTCCTTCTGTGTGGGCCACAGGCTGCCCGGCAAAGGAAAGTATAAAATGACCTGAAACCACATTATAAATCGTCATCACCACAAACAAGCCTGCGATCACCGAGAGCAAATCAAAATTCTTCATCAAAATCACATCCCGGACGCCTCCTGCAAAGCAGGTTCTCGCTTTCTGGGATACGGCGCCGAACACAAGACCTCCCGCCAGCGACGCCAGCACAGGCGCATGCATACTTCCCGGCCCTTCCGCACTGGCGGAGAATACAGACGTTGCCACACTCAAAATCAGCATAACCGCCAATACTGCCGGCAATATGTATCCGTTTTCCTTCCGCGTGTCATAGGCCCGTCCCAAGCTAAAGCCTTTCTTCAGAAAAAACATCCTGTAGCTGCGCCCGCCACAAATCCGGCCAGGGCCACATAGGCATTTAAATCCCCCGCCGACATTCGGAGGACCATTCTGAGAGGACAGCCCAAAAACACCAAGGCTCCTATCATCGTCGTCATGCCGAGAAAAATCTTATTATGGGAGAGGAACCTGCCGTAGAGCGGTACTCCCCGGAAAAGATTGAGATGATGAAGCTCCCGCCGTCAGCCCCACTATCTCCGGCCGCATATACTGTACCACAGCCGCTGTGTGGAACCTAGCGGCCCTGCGATGTCTCTGATAAAACAGGCGATGCAGAAAGCCATATTTCCCGGGTTCCCCAAAACCGCAAGGGCCACCGACACAATTCCCAGTATGCCTCCCCACACTGCCAGCATTGCCTTTGAGTTCAAATGTTTCTCCATCTTTTTCTACTCCTCCTCGTTATTTTTACAAAAGAATAACGGTTTTAAAAAAAGTCCGGCCATGACCATCCCAAGGACCTGATCAAAGCCGGCTTTTTCTGTTTGCGCATAAAGCTCCAAACTGCTATTCTTTTTCCTGTTTTTTATTATAACATTTTTTTGAGTATAGCGCAATATTTTTTAGATCCCCTGCTTCTCTTTTTCGCTGTAGATGGTATACCCGTTTTTCCCCTTCTTCTTTGTCTGATAAAGGGCTCCGTCTGCATGACGGTACAGCGTTTTAAAGTCCCTTCCGTCCTCCGGGAACAGGGCTACGCCGATACTGGCCGACATATGCCAGCTAAAGCCGTTCTCGCCGGTACACACCATGTTCAGGGCAGCCGACAGCTCCGCAGCCTTTCGGCGGGCCCACTCCCTGTCAGGAATCCGGCCAAAAGCGGCGAATTCATCCCCTCCCAGGCGCCCCAGCACGTTTTCTTCCCCAAAGCTGCGGCGGATAACCTGCGTAAACTCCTTGATGCACATATCCCCGAACCCATGGCCGAAGTTGTCGTTGGCCTGTTTGAAATTATCAATATCAAAGATAAAAAATGCAAATTTTCCCTCAGGGTGTTCCCCCAGCAGTTTATCGATAAGGCGTTCGGAGGCGGTCTTGGAGAAAAATCCCGTCATCCCGTCCAAAGCCGCGCGAAGCTCCTGCTTTTTCTCCTCGTCGATATTCTTTCTGTAAGTAAACATATGAACGCATTTATCCTCGGCGGAAAAGAAAATATATGCGTCAATCCTCATCCAGAAATAGTTTTCGCCGTCCTGGGATATCAAGAAGTCATACTGCAGATGGTTTTCGCCCTGTTCATATCTGCGCAGCACATTCTCAGGTGAAAGGTGGTTATATATCCATCCCTGAATTCTTCTTTAATCTGCTTTCCCGCCACGATTTTAAGCCCCTCGTCAAAGGGCAGCCCCCCGGCCCCCAGGCTCTCAAAATACTCCTGTGTCCGCTTTCCCACACAGCAGTTCTTGGTTATATTCAGCTCGTAAATATTTTCATACATCTGCTCTGTGGCGCGCTTAAATATAGCCTGCCGTTCTTCAACCAGTTCCGTTATCCGCCTGTTAAAATTCCGGATAACCGTAGTGATAACCACCAATACAGTACAGATGACGGCAATAATCAACAGGCAGGTTTGCAGCATCTGATTTCGCATCTCCCGCACCAGCCTGCCCGTATTTTGCTCTATGACCACATGCCAGGACAATTCCGGTATATAGCGGGTTACAACAAAGCTTTTATCTCCGGTTCCCTCGGTGGATGTAAACCAGAGCTCCAGATTCTTCCCGTCCTCATTCCAGCCCAGCACCTGTGTGCGGATACCCTCCTGTCCGTAAGTGTCAAACCAGTCCACCTGCTGGTAGCCCGTATAGGTGGTGGATATCTCCACGCCTCCCTGGCCGTTAATTAAGCTGGCCTGAAGCCTGTATTTGTCCTCATAGCTCTGAAGCAGCTCCTTCAGGTACCGGATACGGATTCCCACGCCTACCACGCCCAGAATACGTCCATCCTCATCCAGTATCTTGCAGTTCACAAAAACCGTAACTTCATTGTCCGCCCACTGCACCTCATCATTGTCCACATTCAGCGTATACTCCCGGCTGCTGTTGAGCAGATCAAAATACCACTGGTTCTCCGGATTCCCCGGTTCCAGCACCCGGTCCACTCCGTTAAAGTTATAATACCGTCCTGTAGCGGCAGACACCAGGAAAACGGAATCAAAGCCGTACTTGTCCCTGTAAGTCTCCAGGTAGTTACTGATAGCCCGGACATAGTCCTGATCCTTCAGATGCTTCGTCTCCTGCTCCATATGGCTCACCAGCAGGCTGTCGCGGGACATCGTCAGGGAAATATTCACCGGCCTGGTAAACATGGCTGTGAGCTGATAGTAAATTCCCTCCGCCGTCAGGGAGGACACCTGCTCAATGTTATCCAAAGACATCTGGTAATTGGCCCGGTATCCAAATACTGCCGTCAGCATAAATCCGATAACCAGTATAATGCTTATCATGATATTGGTTTTTAGAAGCGCTTCATTTTTCAAACAAATCTCCCCCAGGGGGGCTCTGCAAGTCTCCCGGCCCCTTTTTTAGAATATAACTTACTTTTCATATTACTACATCCGGAAGAAAAATGCATTAATTTTTAGAATAATCTGTTCCCCCTTCTACAGACTGTATTTTCCCCTGGCCACAAACCTTCCTCTTCCCTCCTCCACAACCTGACGGCCTTTCACAACCCGGCGGCCTCTCAGATATACGCTCTCAATGCGGGCTGTAACCTGCTTCCCCTCAAAGCGCATAATCCACATTCTGCATCTGGCCGGAAGCAGTAATCACATCCTTCACCCCCGGGCGCAGCGCCACAATATCCGCGTCGCTTCCAGGTGCGATGGCGCCCTTTACAGGATACATGCCGTAAAGCTTTGCAGGGTTCTCGGACAGCAGCCTGCACATAGTTTCCAAAGTAATTCTGCCCTGATCCACACCGTAGGTATAGAGAAGAATGCCTCTTGTTTCTACTCCGGGCATTCCGCCCGGAATTTTAGTGAAATCCTCCCTGCCCAGTTTTTTCTGTTCCGTAGTAAAGCTGCAGTGATCCGTGGATACAGTCTGAATGGTTCCGTCTGCCAGCCCTTTCCAGAGGCACCGGACATCCTCCTTCTTTCTCAGAGGGGGAGCGCAGACATATTTAGCCCCCTCAAAGCCCGGAAGTTCATACAGGCTGTCATCCATCAGCAGATACTGAGGCAGGTCTCCGCATAAACCTTCTGGCCCCTTCTTCTGGCTTCCATGATTACCTCATACCCCTCCCTGCAGGTGAGATGCACCACAATCACAGGAATGTCCACCACCTCCGCCAGGCGCAGCAGCCTGTCTATGGCCTCGGCCTCGGCGGCAGCCGGGCGGGTGGCCGGATGGCTGGATACCCCCATCTTCCCCTGGGCTTTGGCTTCCGCCTGCAGGGCCGCTATCATACCGCTGTTCTCACAGTGAACGCCGGTGATGCCTCCCACCTCCTTCAGGCGGCGCAGAATCTCAAATATCGTCCTGTCGTCCACCTGGGTATCATAGGTCATGTACAGTTTAAAGGAGGTAATCCCCGCCTCCATCATATCATCCAGTTCCCTGCTCACAGAGGGATTCCAGTCGGATATGGACATATGAAAGCCGTAATCACAGGAGCATTTTCCATCTGCTTTCTCATGCCAGTTTTTAAGTCCCTCAGCCAGGCTCTCCCCTGCATACTGGGTGCCAAAATCCACTATGGTGGTAGTTCCGCCTCTCACCGCAGCCCTGGTTCCGGTTTCAAAGTCGTCGGCTGTCACCGTACCCGCCACATGAAGGTCAAAATGGGTGTGGGCGTCAATAAATCCCGGGAATAAAAGGCAGCCACGGACATCCTCCACAGCCGTATCTCCCTGGGCCAGCTTTCCGATCTCTTCTCCGGTTCCCACAGCCGCCACTTTCTCTCCGTCAATAAGCACATCTGCCTGAAAACTGCCGCTGCCTGTCACCACTGTTCCGCCCCGTAAAATCTGTTTCATATAGATTCACTCTCCTTTTCTCTGATAAACGATATCATACGCTGGTTTTTAAGTCCCCGGCCGAAAGGCCTTCCCTCCTGCGCCGCTTCTCCAGACGTTCCTCCCTAGCCGCTTCCTGATCCGGCATACCCTCATATTCAGCCAGCGCCCGGATAAAGGTAAGGATTGCCCTGAAAGCCTTAAAAGCCCTGAAGGATGGGCTTTTGCTGCCAGCTCTCCAGGACTTTTTAAAATAACGCTGTTCTATTTTGCTGCAGCAGGACTCTTCTTCGGCTTTTTGTAGAAGGTATTTTCCATAGGAAGCTTTGTCCTGAGAATGTGATCCATTGCGTAGTACGCTCCCTGAGCGGCAGGCGCAGTGGGAATAGTGGCAATCTCTCCGATTCCCTTGGCTCCATAGGCGAAAGGCAGTAGCTCCTCCTTTTCCACATAGATCGCATGGATATCCGGTATCTGGGTTGAACGCATCAGTCCCAGAGTGCCAAACTTTGCCTGAGGTACGGAATCTTTCAGCGGAAAATCCTCTGTCAGGGCATAGCCAAGCCCCATAAGAACACCGCCCTCGATCTGGCCCTGGATGGAAATAGGATTCACCACCTTGCCGGAGTCATGGGCTGCATATACCTCCTTCACCCTGCCCTCATCGTCCAAAATCACCACATGGGTTGCAAAACCATAGGCCACATGGCTCTTGGGATTGGGCACGTCGGCCCCCAGCTTGTCGGTGGGGTCGAAGAATTCCGCTGAAAACTCCCGTCCCTCCAGTTGGGATAAATCGCCTTCAGCCTCCTTCAGGCCACATTTAATTCAGCCGCCGCCATTCTCACCGCCTCTCCTGTTATAAGGGTCTGGCGGGAGCCCGAGGTGGTACCGGAGTCAGGCGCAATCTCGGAGTTGGCCCCCATATTCCGTATCAGCTCCTTTCCCAGTCCGGTTGTCTCGGAAACCATCTGCACGAACACGGTGGCACAGCCCTGTCCGATATCGGACGCTGCGCTGTAAAGCTCTATTCTGCCTCATGAACCTTCAGCCTTGCTCTGCCCTTGTCGGGAAGTCCCACGCCCACGCCGGCATTTTTCATGGCGCAGGCAATGCCCGCCCTGCCGGGATTGCTCTCGTAGACATCCTTCACAGCCAGCAGGGTTTCCTTAAGCGCAGTGGAACAATCTGCAATCTGGCCGTTGGGAAGCGTCTTCCCGGGCTCGATGGCATTGCGGTAGCGGATTTCCCAGGGCGAGATTCCCACCTTCTCAGCCAGAAGGTTTATATTAGATTCCAGCGCAAACTCGCTCTGACACACTCCAAAGCCCCGGAAGGCCCCCGCAGGGGGATTGTTGGTATAGTAGCCAAAGCCCCGGATATCGGTGTTCTGATAACAGTAAGGACCTACGGAATGAGTGCAGGCCCTCTCCAGTACAGGGCCGCACAGGGAAGCGTAAGCGCCGGTGTCAAAATAAATCTCACAGTCCAGGCCGGTGAAAATTCCGTTCTCATCACAGCCCAGGGTAAAGGTTCCCTCCATGGCATGGCGCTTGGGATGGAAATTAATGGATTCCTGCCTGGAAAGGACCACCTTTACAGGCCTGTCTACCTTGAGAGCCGCCAGGGCCGCCAGGTGCTGCACAGAAACATCCTCTTTTCCTCCGAATCCGCCGCCCACCAGCTTGTTTTCCACAACAATGCGCTCCGGTTCCCAGCCCAGCATGATGGAGATTTCATGTCTTGTATCATAAACTCCCTGGTCTGTGGAATACACCTTCACCCCGTCTTTATAGGGGAAGGCCACCGCACATTCAGGCTCCAGAAACCCATGCTCTGTAAACGGCGTTTGATAGCTCTGAGTCACCACATACTTGGAATTGGCCAGCGCAGTCTTTGCATCTCCTCTGGTAACATGACGCTTCTGACACAGGTTCCCATTCTCATGAATCTTCGGAGCATTCTCCGCCATAGCCGCCTGGATGGAACTTACAGGCGCGAGTTCCTCATATTCAATGTCTATAAGCTTTTTGGCCTCCGCCAGAATACTCCTTGTCTCAGCTACCACAAGGCATATGGCGTCGCCTACGCAGCGGGTGATATCCCCTTTTGCAATCATCACGTCCCAGTCCTGCTGAAGGTGGCCTACCTTATTGTTGGGAACATCCTCGGCCGTAAGCACCGCCAAAACGCCGGGAAGGGCCAGCGCCTTCTCGTAATTGATATCCAGAACCTTTGCCCTGGGATACTTGGAGCGCACTGCAGAGGCGTGCACCATCCCCTCCATCTCCACATCATCAGGATATTCGCCGTAACCCAGCACCTTTTCCCGGACGTCCAGCCGGAAGGCCCGCTCTCCCACGCCGTATCTATCCCCCTTCTCCAGGGACTCCTCAATCCTGGCCTCTCCCCTGAGGATGGCGGCAGTCAGCTGGATTCCCTCGATTATCTTCTTATAGCCTGTACAGCGGCAGATATTCCCCTTCAGAGCCTGCTTAATCTCTTCCTCCGTAGGATCCGGCGTCCGGTCCAGCAGCGCCTTGCCTGCCATCACCATGCCCGGAATACAGAAACCGCACTGCACCGAGCCCTTGGCTCCAAATGCATAGACAAAGGCTTCCTTCTCCGCCTCGCTCAACCCTTCGGTGGTGATAATCCTTTTGCCCGCCGCGCGCTTTGTGGACAGTACGCAGGATTTCACCGCCTTTCCGTCCACTACAATGGTGCAGGTGCCGCAGGCTCCCTCGCTGCATCCGTCCTTTACGGAATGCAGGTGGAGATCGTCCCTCAGATAGCGCAGCAGCGGTTTATCCTCGCCGGTGCTTCGCTCAACCCCATTCACTGTAAAACTATAGATTTCTCCCATATTTACCTCCTCCTGTTGCATGTATTCAGATCGTGCTGCAGGGCCGCCGTCTTTTTTTGGAATGTTCCCCTGGGGAATTTGACTTACAGCAGCAGTTCAAAGACGCCTTCCGTTTCAATTTTCCACTTCTCTATCAAAGCCTCTGTCCTTTCCCCCTCCTCAATTTGACAGCACCAGGCCATGCCGCAGCCTGAGCTGATCTGTCTCGGCACCGGAATCAGCCGCCCGGAAATTCCCTGCTCCCCGGCTTTCTGCTCCATCATTATAGCCTGTGTTGTGGTGGGAAAGGTGATTACCTTCTTCAAACTTTTTGCCCTTGCCATCGATTACATGTCTCCTGCTTTTTCTTTCAGATACACCCCGCTTGATTGAATTTCAGGCGCGATATTCTCCAATGAGAATAATGTTATTTTTTTAACAAAAGAGTGCGGATTTGGCCCGGAAGACCTTTCGCCTTCCGAGCGTTTTCTCCACACACATTATAATCTGTGTATTATATGAGGCAAACCTGACCCCTTCATGCAAGCCTGACGCGGCCCCTTTGCTCTGCGCCTCCCGCTGCCCCCACGTGCTTCACTTAGAGCATATATCCGTAATCTTTGATTACTGATTTGATTATCTTCTGGATTCCATCGGGAAGAAGCTCACTCGCATCGCCTGCCCTGTAGTCCACAACCTTGCCCTGGAGCCGCACCCTGCAGGCTCCCGTGTCTGCGTTCAGCACTGTGAATCCCTGGTTTTTGCTGTTCTCCATGTCTTTTTCATTGGCAAAGAGAGTAAACTTATCCAGATAAGGCGCGCTGTCCCATGGGCAGAAGCTCCTGCAGTTTCCGCATTCATTGCACATGTAGTCCACATGGATAATCTGATGTTTCTCCATGCCTGGAACCGTGAGAGAAATATTCGCTCTGTTGGGGCATACCTCAACGCAGTTTTCACAGTAGCTGTTGCAGGACAGGCATCTGGCGCTGTCGATGATGTGCTCGTTCTCCTCAGCCAGCTTGCCCTTGCGCCCATAGATGGTATCTGCATCCGACATCTTGAAAAGATCCTCAGCCAGAACCTTTCCCATAATGCTTCAGCCGCCTTCTTTCCGTCCCGGATTCCCTCTACTACGGTCGCCGGGCCATAGAGTCCGTCTCCGGCTGCATATACGCCCTTAACTGAGGTTTCCAGGGTGTCCTGATTTACCTGAGGACGTCTTCTGCTGTCCAAAGCAATGCCGCAGGCCTCATAGAACTTGCCCGGAACCTTCTCACCTACGGCTGCGATAACCGTGTTTGCGGGAACTTTCACAATCTCCTCCGTCTCCACTACGCCCCTGCGTCCGCTGGCGTCGAAATCCCCCAGGACCATTTTTCTGCAGTAAAGGCTGCCGCCCTCCAGCTTCACAGGCGCCAAAAGCTCCGCAAATTCTACGCCGTCCTCCATAGCCATTACCAGTTCTTCCTCATCGGCCGGCATATACCGCCTGGTTCTCCTGTACACCAGCGAAACCTTCTCAACGCCCCGGTTCCTTCTGGCGGCCCTTGCTGTGTCCATGGCAGTGTTGCCTCCGCCGATTACCACAACGTTCTTTCCTAATTCAACCGCTCCTCCCGTAGCTTTAAACTGCTGCAGGAAATCCAGAGCGTTCATGGTATCTCCCGCCTCCAGCTTAAGAACCCCCTGCTCAGAAGCGCCTACAGCCAGAACCACATAGTCGTATTCCTTCTTTAACTCCTCCACAGAGTGAATTTCCCTGCCGTTAACCAGCTCTGCGCCCATGGCTGCCACCAGCTTTACATCCTTGTCAATGGCCTCATCCGAAATCCTGAAGCCCGGAATCACATTGCGGACAACGCCTCCCATCTTCTTTTCCTTCTCAAAAACAGTTACCTTCATACCGCCTCTTGCCAGGAAATAAGCGGCTGCCAGGCCTGCGGGTCCTCCCCCCACAACGGCCGCCTTCTTGTCTGTGGCTATTTCAGGGGCTTTCAGCCTGGCGATGACGGCCTCAAACCCTTCCTCAGCCGCCTCCAGCTTGGTTCTGCGGATGTTAACACGCGTCTCATAGAAATTCCTGGTACATTTGCTCATACAATTATGGGCGCAGATCGTTCCTGTAATAAAGGGCAGGGGATTCTTGTTCAGAATCACATCCAGGGCCTGCTCAAACTTGCCTGCCCCGGCCAGCTTCATATAAGTGGTAATATCCTGATGAATCGGACATCCCTCCTCACATGGAGCTACAAAACAGTCGGTAAGGGGAACCGGCTTAGAAATCTTTCTGGAAGGAAGCGGCTTTACCGCCTTTACGTGATGTTTGTCGTTCTGAACGGCTTTAACCAGACGCTCCACTTTGTCTGCATCCACACCTGCAAACACCACCCCTTCCTTTTTGCCGAAAAGCTGTCCGATCTGCTCCAGCCTCTCATAGCCGCCCGGCTTTAACATGGTTGTAGCATGGTAACAGGCCAGATGCCTGCATCTACAATATCCTCAATGTTGAAGAAATCAGCTCCGCCGGAATAGGAGATCCGCAGCTTTCCTCCAAAATCCCTTGCCAGCTTCATAGCCACGGACATGGAAAGCGGATACAGGGATTTCCCGGACATGTACATTTCTTCGCTGGGAAGCTCATTCTGCTTAACATCTACAGGAAAGGTATTGGTAATCTTAACGCCGAATTCCAGTCCCTTCTCGTCCGCCAGGGCCTGAAGCCGCTGAAGCATGGGGACTGCGTCGGAATACTGGAGGTCGTCCCTAAAATGGAAGTCTCCAAACGCCACATAGTCGTAACCCATATGGTCCATCAGCTTCCTGGCATACTCATAGCCAGGAGAGTCGGATTACATTTGATAAAGGTATGTACTTTTTTCTCCTCTATGAGATAAGTTGCAATGCGCTCAATCTCCTGGGGCGGACACCCGTGAAGGGTGGACAAGGTGGCGGAATTACATACGTTGGGAGAGATCCCCTCCACGTCTTCTTTGGTTATCTTCTCAAAGCGGTCCAGGTTATCCAGGAGCCACTGTCTGCATTCCTTGTATATGGGAGTCTCAGAGGCATCCTTGATGCCCTCAATAAACTTGTCGATCTTTTCCGTCTTGATACCCTCCAGATCATACCCAACAGACATATTGAACTGGAAACCGTCCATAGAGCCAGATCATACTCCTTGGCCAGCGCCTTGCAGGCAAACCATGCCTTCACATACTCGTCAAATGCCTGGGGAACGTACAGCTCTGTAGACCATTCGCAGTTATAGCACTCGTCGTCCGCCTTGATACAGGGCTTTGCAACAGGAAGATCCTCGCCGTCCAGCTTCTGGACCGTCTTAAGTTCAAAGAACCGGCTGCCTGCCACATAGGCGGCAACAATATTCTGGGTCAGCTGTGTGTGGGGACTGCCGCAGGTCCAAAGGGAGTTTCCAGCTTTCTTCCGAAAATCTCACAGGTTTTGGAAGGATCTGCTTTGAAAGGTCTTTTGATGCCGAACACCGCGCCTTTCTTATGCTCTTCCAGAATCCAGTTCATCAGTTTTCCAAATGGGATTGGTGTCATAATATCACTCATGCTAATTTTATCCTCCTTATGAGCCCTGGCTCCGTTTCTTCAGGAGCCTTTGTACTCTAAACGCCGGCTCCTCAGGGATGCTTCTTTCCCGCCGCCCTGCAATGGGCTTTTACTTTATTATAATGGCTTTACCCCTCCTCATATAGAGGGAATCCCATCCAGGACAGGCCTCTGCCCCGGAAAAAGGTTCCGGACAATGCCTATCCGTTAATAGAACGCGCCAGCTTCTTAGCTTCCTCCCTCACCTCATAGAGGATTTTCTCCTCATCCAGCAGGTAAACTCCCGATCCTTCATAAGAACCTTTCCGTTACATACGGTGGTCACTACGCTGCGGCCCGACATGCCAAAGAGAATATGGCTGTTAACGTTGCCTGCGTTCATGGGGGTCAGGGGAATGTAGTCTGCAACAATCACATCGGCCGCCGCCCCTTCCTTCAGTACGCCAAGCTCCTTGTTAAAATACCGGCCCGCAATCTTTGCATTGCCTTCAAAAAGCATCTGGGGAACCTCGCCCCAGGCTGCATTTGCATCGCAGAGGTGGTGCTTGTGAAGCACGTTAGCCACTTTGTAGGACTCTGTCATGTCATGGGTATAACCGTCTGTTCCCAGACCGGTTAAAATGCCCCTGTGCACAATCTCCATTGTGGGAGGACAGCCGCAGGCATTGCCCATATTGGACTCCGGATTATGTACAACCATGGTATCCGTATCCCTGATAAGCTCCATCTCATGGGGATTAACATAGATACAATGGGCAAGCAGGGTCTTGCTTCCCAGGATATTGCAGTCCATCAGCCGGTCCACGATCCTCTTTCCGTATTTCTTAAGACAGTCATGAAGATCCTCTATGCCCTCGGCCACATGGATATGGTAGCCAGCCTCGTCAGGCTTATGGGCTGCTGCCAAAGCCATGGTTTCATCGGAGATAGTAAACTGCGCGTGCATACCCATCATCTGCTATCATATCGGTGTGGTCTGCAAGGGCGTGCCGGATCCAGGCTGCATTTTCCATAACTGCAGCTTTGGCCTTATCCATGCCGTCCCTGTCGGAAACCTCATAGCACAGGCAGGTTCTGACGCCCATCTCCTTAGCCGCATCCTCTATGGCAAACAGGGAATCGTGTATCTCACCAAAGCTTGCGTGGTGGTCAAACACCGTGGTGACGCCGTTCTTGATGGAATCTAAGTAGGTTGCCCTTGCGCTCTGGCGGGTCTGCTCATTGGTGAGATGGCGGTCTATGGTCCACCACATTCCGTCCAGAATATCCAGAAATCCCTGGGGATTGTATCCGTTAATGCTCAGTCCTCTTGCCATGGCGCTGTAGATATGTTCATGGACATTGATGAAGGCCGGCATGATGACGCCCCCCCTGGCGTCGATGAACTCCCCGTCCGGGAACTCCTTTTTAATCTCCTCCAAAGTACCCGTCTTTCTGATGGCAGTTCCCTCGATTGCTACCGCTCCATTCTCCAGGAATGGATTCTCAGCGTCCCTTGTTACCAGACGTCCGTTCCCAATAACTAACATAACCGCTCTCCTTTTCTTTTAAATGATAGTTTATTAAATCACACTTGCGTCTCTCCAAAATAGTTGTCCTATCCGCCCCATTAAATACATAGACTTTAATAAGATAGAAAGGGACTTCCTGTACCCCTATACTAACACCTAACAAATCCATTTGCAAGCACTAAATGCAAAATTTTTTAGATATTCTAAATTTTTTTGCAAAAACCTCTTGCAATCTATTTTTTTGTGCTATGATGGAATCATAAACAACGCATTGTAACTTTGCGGAATGTTTATTGTACAAAGTAACCATAATTTGAAGAGTCCGAAGAAAGGAATACAACGCTATGTCATACACACTCGACCTGCTGATACAGCTTGCTGACGGCCTTGCAAGACAGTTCGGACCCGACTGCGAAATCGTCATCCATGACCTGAAGCGGCACGACCTGGACCACTCCATCGTACATATCAACAACGGTCATGTGACCAACAGGCAGGAAGGCGACGGACCTTCCAAGGTAGTTCTGGAAACCCTCCACAAGGATCCCGCTGCTTTGAAAGACCATCTCGGATATCTGACCCGTACATCCAACGGCAAGATACTCAAATCCAGCACGTTTTATATTCGTAACAGAGAGGGCAATGCAGTAGATTACCTGCTCTCCGTCAATTACGACATCACCGGTCTCATGACTGTGGACCGCTCCATCAAAGCTCTTATCGATACCGAACCCCAAACGGATGTAAAGCAGCAGCCGGAGCCCATTGTCCACAATGTCACCGACCTGCTGGATACCCTGATTGAACAGTCTGTGGCTATGATAGGCAAGCCTGCCGCACTGATGAACAAGGAAGAAAAAGTTGCCGCCATCCAGTTTCTCAACGATGCGGGCGCTTTCCTTATTACAAAGTCGGGAGACAAGGTTTCCAAGTATTTTGGAATCTCCAAATTTACTTTGTACAGTTATATCGACGTCAACAGCCGCAAATCAGAGGACAAAAACTGAAAATTATATGAATACGCATACAAGGAGGATTATGTAAGATGGATCAGAAGATTCAATGGGCGGTCAATCATATGCCAAAAACAGATGACAAGAACCTGCCGGTTATGGGACTGGAGGAAATAAGGAAAGCCAGAACCTTCCACGAAAGTTTCCCTCAGTACACCAAAACACCGCTGACCAAGCTGGATCACATGGCAGAGTATCTGGGCGTAAAGGAAGTTTACTTAAAGGACGAGTCCTACCGTTTCGGCTTAAATGCATTTAAGGTATTGGGCGGTTCCTTTGCAATGGCGCGCTATATCGCCAGCGAGACCGGCAAGGATGTTTCTGAACTTCCTTACTCAGTCCTTACGTCTGACCAGTTGAAAAAAGAGTTCGGCCAGGCCACGTTCTTCACTGCTACAGACGGCAATCACGGACGCGGCGTTGCCTGGGCAGCCAACCGCCTGGGGCAGAAAGCCGTTGTACATATGCCCAAGGCTCCACTCAGACGCGTCTGGAGAACATCGCCAAAGAAGGCGCCCAGGTGGATATCCAGGAGATGAACTATGACGACTGCGTGCGTCTTGCAGCCAAAGAGGCGGACGAGACAGAGCGGGGCGTGATTGTACAGGATACCGCCTGGGACGGTTACGAGGAAATTCCCGCCTGGATTATGCAGGGCTACGGAACATGGCCATGGAGGCGGGGGAGCAGCTTAAGGAATACGGCTGTGAACGTCCGACCCATGTGTTTGTCCAGGCGGGCGTAGGTTCCCTGGCAGGCGCAGTTGTGGCTACTATGCCAATCTTTACGCAGATAATCCCCCTGTATTCGTAGTTGTGGAGGCCCAGGCCGCCGCCTGTCTCTATAAAGGAGCCGCAGCGGGAGACGGAGCAATCCGCATCGTGGACGGAGATATGGAAACCATCATGGCAGGCCTGGCCTGCGGGGAGCCCAACACCATCTCATGGGATATCTTAAAGAACCAACGTAAAGTATTCATCTCAGCGCCTGACTGGGTGGCAGCAAACGGCATGCGCATGCTGGCGGCGCCCATCAAGGGAGATGCTCCCGTGACCTCCGGCGAATCCGGAGCCGCACCCTTCGGCGCCCTGGCAGCAATGATGACCATGGATGAGTATAAGGATTTGAGAAACGGCATCGGACTGGATGAGAACTCCAAAGTTCTCCTTTTCTCCACAGAGGGAGACACAGACCCCGACCGTTACAAAAACATTGTATGGAAAGGCCTGGATAAATAATCACCCTTTTTCGCCAGGTCCCCGGAAAGCCAAAAGGGCCAATCCCCTTTCTTTAAGACATAGAACACAACAATAAATTTCATATGGAGGAAATGTAAAAATGAGTCTTGATTACGGAAAAATCAAAGAGGCGGCACAGAGTTATGAGAAAGATATGACGAAATTCCTGCGGGACATCGTCAAGTTCCCGGGCGAGAGCTGCGATGAGAAGGCCCACATCGACCGCATCGCTGAGGAGATGAAAAAGCTGGCCTTCGACAAGGTGGAGATTGACCCCATGGGCAACGTCCTTGGCTATATGGCACAGGCAAAACCTTAATCGGCTTTGACGCCCACATCGACACCGTAGGCATCGGCAACAAGAGCAACTGGACCTTTGACCCCTACGAGGCTACGAGAACGACACCGAAATCGGCGGACGGGGCGTGTCCGACCAGTGCGGCGGCATCGTGTCCGCTGTGTACGGCGCCAGAATCATGAAGGATTTGGGGCTCTTAAGCGACAAGTACACCGTTCTTGTAACCGGTACGGTCCAGGAGGAGGACTGCGACGGCCTCTGCTGGCAGTACATCATCAATGAAGACAAGGTCCGCCCCGACTTCGTGGTATCCACAGAGCCTACGGACGGAGGCATCTACCGCGGCCAGAGAGGACGCATGGAAATCCGCGTGGATGTAAAGGGCGTATCCTGCCACGGCTCCGCGCCGGAGCGCGGGGACAACGCCATCTACAAGATGGCCGACATTCTCCAGGACGTCCGGTCCCTCAATGAGAACGACGCGGCGGAGGACAAGGAGGTAAAGGGCCTTGTGAAGATGCTGGATGAGAAGTACAACAAGGAGTGGAAGGAAGCCAACTTCCTTGGCCGGGGCACCGTAACCGTGTCTGAGATATTCTTCACCTCCCCCAGCCGCTGTGCGGTGGCGGACTCCTGCTCCGTGTCCCTGGACCGCAGAATGACGGCAGGCGAAACCTGGGAGAGCTGCCTGGAGGAAATCCGCGCCCTTCCCTCCGTTCAGAAGTACGGGGACGACGTGACCGTATCCATGTACGAGTATTCCCGTCCATCCTACAAGGGCCTGACCTATCCCATCGAGTGCTACTTCCCCACCTGGGTAATCCCGGAGGACCACAAGGTGACAAAGGCGCTGGAGGAAGCGTACCAAAACCTGTACGGCACAGAGCGCATCGGAGCAGCCCCACAGAGGAGATGAGAAAGGCCCGTCCTCTTACGGACAAGTGGACCTTCTCCACCAACGGCGTATCCATCATGGGCCGCAACGGAATCCCCTGCATCGGGTTCGGCCCGGGAGCAGAGGCCCAGGCCCACGCCCCCAATGAGATAACCTGGAAGCAGGATCTGGTAACCTGCGCGGCTGTATATGCAGCGCTGCCCTCCGTTTACTGCAAGTAAATGTCCGGTCCGGCTAACCTGCCGGATTGGGCGCCGGGCATCTCCCATAAAGTTCCAAAGGGCCGGGGAGCAGTTCACGGGGCCTGCAAAATCCCCTCCCCCGGCCCCCACAGAGGTATCCAAATTAAATTACAAATAAAAAGGAGTCAACAGACATGAAAACATTACAGGATTACATTGATAAGTTAAACAGCCTCAATTTCAAGGAAATGTA
Source organism: Clostridia bacterium UC5.1-1D2 (assembly GCA_001304855.1). GTDB lineage: Bacteria > Bacillota > Clostridia > Lachnospirales > Lachnospiraceae > Enterocloster. The sequence continues at coordinate 7,584 of BBZN01000024.1, read as the reverse complement.
CGAGAACGATTTCTTCCTGACCTGGGAAAAGACGGACGAGGAGCTGGAGGCAGTGTGGACCATGGCGGACGCGCTGCGCTACATGAGGGAGAACAACATCTCCACAAAGGTGTTTGAGAGCGGCCTTGGAATCTCCCTGTTCCGCGACAACTCCACCCGCACCCGTTTCTCCTTCGCGTCGGCCTGCAACCTGTTAGGCCTTGAGGTGCAGGACCTGGACGAGGGAAAGAGCCAGGTGGCCCACGGTGAGACGGTGCGTGAGACAGCCAACATGATCTCCTTCATGGCGGACGTAATCGGAATCCGGGACGATATGTACATCGGAAAGGGAAACGCATACATGCATGAGGTGGTTGATGCCGTAACCCAGGGACACAAGGACGGAATCCTGGAGCAGAAGCCGACCCTGGTAAACTTACAGTGCGATATCGACCATCCGACCCAGTGCATGGCGGATATGCTTCACATCATCCATGAGTTCGGCGGAGTGGAAAACCTGAAGGGCAAGAAGCTGGCGATGACCTGGGCATATTCCCCGTCCTACGGAAAGCCGCTGTCAGTGCCCCAGGGAGTGGTTGGGCTGATGACGCGTATGGGAATGGAAGTGGTGCTGGCCCATCCGGAAGGCTATGAGATAATGCCTGAGGTGGAGGAAGTGGCAAAGAAGAACGCGGAAGCGTCCGGCGGCTCCTTCCGCGTATCCCACGACATGGCGGATGCATTCAAGGATGCGGACATCGTATATCCGAAGAGCTGGGCGCCTTTGCAGCCATGGAGAAGCGTACGAACCTGTACGGAGAGGGAGACAGCGAGGGAATCAAGGCGCTGGAGAAAGAGCTGCTGGCCCAGAATGCAGAGCACAAGGACTGGTGCTGCACCGAGGAGCTGATGAAGACCACCAGGGAGGGGAAGGCGCTGTATCTGCATTGCCTGCCTGCGGACATCAACGACGTAAGCTGCAAGGACGGAGAGGTGGAAGCGTCGGTATTCGACCGTTACCGCGACCCTCTGTACAAGGAAGCAAGCTACAAGCCCTATGTAATCGCAGCAATGATTATGCTGGCGAAGTTTGCAGACCCGGCCCATATCTTAAAGAAGCTGGAGGAGAAAGGCACGCCAAGAGTGCTTAAATAAACCATTAAATACAGGTTTGAACAAATAAAAACCACTCTTACATAGCAGTACATTGTTAGGGCTGCCGGACACCGGTCCTGCAGCCCTTTTTGTGGGAATTTTTAATGAACATGTTTCGGGATATACTCATATCCGCCTATTAAAGGGGAAATCACTATGGAAAACAAGAAAAAGCGTATCGTCATCGCATTGGGCGGCAATGCCCTGGGCAATACCCTTCCCGAGCAGATGAAGGCGGTCAAGATCACTGCCAAAGCCATCGTAGATCTCATTGAGGAGGGGTGCGAAGTTATCGTGGCACACGGCAACGGCCCCCAGGTAGGCATGATCAACAACGCCATGGCCGCGCTGAGCCGCGAAGACGAGAATCAGCCCAACACGCCCCTCTCCGTATGCGTTGCCATGAGCCAGGCTTATATCGGCTATGACCTTCAGAACGCCTGAGGGAGGAACTTTACAACCGGGAAATGTATGAAATTCCGGTTGCGACCATGATTACACAGGTACGTGTGGATGCAGATGATCCTGCATTTGACGCGCCTTCCAAACCAATCGGCCATTTTATGACCGGGGAGCAGGCGAAGGTAGCCGAGGAAAAATACGGCTACATTATGAAGGAGGATTCCGGACGGGGTTACCGGCGTGTAGTCGCTTCCCCAAAGCCTGTTGAAATTGTAGAAATCGGCGCTATCCGCTCCCTGGTAGATTCAGGCCAGCTGGTTATCGCCTGCGGCGGCGGCGGAATTCCTGTTACCCGTCAGGGGAATCATTTAAAAGGAGCCAGCGCCGTTATAGACAAGGACTTTGCCAGTGAATTGTTAGCAGAAAATCTGAACGCTGATTTTCTGATTATCCTCACTGCAGTTGAAAAGGTTGCTGTTAACTTCGGAAAGCCGGAAGAAAAATGGCTGGATGATCTGAACACCGAAGAGGCAAGAAGCTTATAGGCGAGGGACATTTCGCTCCCGGCTCTATGCTTCCCAAAGTTCAGGCTGCTGTTAAATTTGCTGAATCAAAGCCAGGACGCACTGCATTGATTACGCTGTTGGAAAAAGCAAAAGACGGTATCCAGGGAAAAACCGGTACTCATATCCACCTAGCGTAAAGGAGGCAAATCTGCATGAACACAGAAAAACAGCATGCGTCATTATTTGAAATGGAAGGCGTCCCAAAAATGAGCCAGGCAGTTCCTCTGGCTCTCCAGCACGTAGTGGCCATGATCGTAGGCTGTGTAACCCCTGCAATCATCATCTCAGGGGCGGCAGGCATCGATACCGCAGACAGGGTTCTCCTGATTCAGGCTTCCCTGGTTGTATCTGCGCTGGCTACGCTGCTGCAGCTCTTTCCAATCGGCAACAAAAACGGTTTCCACCTTGGAGCCGGACTTCCCGTTATCCTGGGCGTAAGCTTCGCTTATGTTCCAGTATGCAGGCCATCGCCGAGCAGTCGGGAATTCCGGCTATCCTGGCGCCAGATTGTGGGCGGCGTATGCGCCATTATCGTAGGCATTACGATCAAGAAGATACGCAAGTTCTTCCCACCCCTCATCGCGGTACTGTCGTGTTTACCATCGGACTCTCCCTCTATCCCACCGCCATCAACTACATGGCAGGCGGTACGGGGCAGCCAACCTACGGTTCCTGGCAGAACTGGACCGTCGCTATCTTTACCCTGGTTGTAGTAACTGTTTTAAACCACTTTGCAAAAGGGTTTTTAAAACTGGCCTCCATTCTTATGGGTATGATTGCAGGCTATATTTTCTCCATGTTCTTCGGTATGGTCAGCTTTAACAATGTAGGCGAGGCAGGTTTGTTCCAGCTGCCTCAGGTAATGCATTTCGGCATCAGCTTTGAGGCCTCTGCATGTGTGGCTCTGGGCCTGCTCTTTGTAATCAATTCCGTACAGGCTATCGGAGATTTCTCTGCAACTACGGCAGGCGGCCTGGACCGGGAGCCCACTACCGACGAGCTTCACGGAGCCATCCTGGGTTACGGCTTCACCAATATTGTGGGAGCATTTTTAGGATGCCTGCCAACGGCCACCTACAGCCAGAACGTAGGTATCGTAGCCACCACCAAGGTTGTCAACCGCGTGACCCTGGGAATCTCCGCACTGGTTATTCTGGTTGCAGGACTGTTCCCCAAGTTCTCTGCACTGCTGACCACTATCCCCTATGCCGTATTAGGCGGCGCCACCGTATCTGTGTTCGCATCCATTGCCATGACCGGCATGAAGCTGGTTATGACGGAAGATATGAACTACCGCAACACCTCCATCGTAGGTCTTGCGGCTGCCCTGGGAATGGGCGTGTCACAGGCGTCCGCTTCCCTGTCCGCATTTCCTGTATGGGTGACTACTATATTCGGCAAGTCTCCTGTGGTAATCGCTACCCTGGTTGCTATTCTGTTAAATGTTACCCTTCCCAAGGATACGGCAAAAATCAAATAGAAGGAAACAGCAGTCCTCAAATCACAATGGCAGTACGTTAAACACCCCCTGCCCGGCCGGGGGTGTTTCCCTGTCTCACAGCTTCTGTTGTTCCTTTCATATCACATTCTGTTCAGGCTTCCTCCCTGCAGGCAAAGGGCTTATCCCCGGCCTCCTCTACAAGCCGGTTAAACTCCTCTTCAGGAAGAGGCCTGGAAAATACATATCCCTGAACCACATCACAGCCTGCGTCACGTAGAAACTCCACTCCGTCAGCCTGCTCCACCCCCTCTGCAATCGTCTTGATATGCAGTTCCCGGGCCATTTGTATAAAATTCCGTGTAACAATGCGCTCCCTGTTTATATCCCTGCTCTTTTGAAAAAACAGTATATCCAGCTTCAGCACATCGATGGGAAGGTTCTTAAGAAGGTTCAGCGAACTGTAGCCGGAGCCGAAATCATCCATAGAGCAGATAAAACCCCGTTTTTTCAGCTTCATAACCACATCTGCAAACATATCCGTATCTCCTGCAAGCATGCTCTCCGTAAATTCCAGCTCCAGGACTCCGTGGGGTATCCGGTACTTCTCCTTGATGCCGGAATAGTACTCAATGAAATCCGGCTTTAAAAGCCCTACCTGGGATACATTCACCGCCAAATTTATGGGCCTGCGCCCCTTATTTAAATAATCCGCCAGCCACCGGCAGGCTTTTTCCAGCATGTAGCGGTCCAGCTGGACAATCAAATCGCTTTTTTCAAAAATCGGGATGAACCTGTCAGGTGGAATCATGCCTTTATCGGGAGTGACCCACCGGGCCAAAACCTCCGCTCCATTCAGGAGGTTACCCTTCTGAATGTTAATCTTAGGCTGCATATAAGCCTGAAACTCCCCATTCCTTAAAGCCGTCTGAGCGGCAGCCTCCAGCGCCGTATCCTCAATGATCCGCCTGCGTATGCCGTCGTCATAGAACACATATCCGCTGCCGGCCTTCTCCTTGGCTATGGTATGAGCCATATTGGCATAATTTACCAGCACATCTATGGATTGTCCTTCATCTCCCGGACGGAGCCGGTAAGCGCCCACAGGTATTTCTATGAATGTCCTGCCCTCTGTCCCTGTACGTTCCAGATGCTCCAGCGCCGACTGTATTCCCCTCTCAAGAAAATCATCCCTCTGGCACTTCACAATGCCCACAAAATTATCTGCGGCAGACCTGCATGTAATACAATCATCCGTCTCGGCCATTTTGAAATAGGTTCCCAGGCTTTTCAGGAGACGATCCCCTTCCTTGTACCCAAGGACATCATTGATAAATTTAAAGTTCTTTATGTCCCCGTACCAGAGAATATAGGAGCTCCGGTCGGAGCGTTTCATAATCTTCCCTGCGTCCAGCTTGAAACCGTCAAAATTGCGCAGCCCTGTAACAGAGTCCTTATAGGCCAGATCCATAAGCATCTTCCTGTTCCTGGCGGCTGAAATCCGCTGCAGCGTCATAAGCCATATAAAAAGCCCGCAGGCCACTACAATAATCGCCATAATGCCTATGGCCGTCTCTATATAATTGGCCTTCAGTATATCCAACGGCACCATACTGGCCAGATACCATTGCCCCTCAATGAGCGGCATAATAACAAGCATCTGCTTCGTTCCGGTTCTGTCCGTCAGAATGAAATCCCCTGTCCCCCCGGATGCAATAGACTCGGTAATTCTCACCCGGTTTTCCTCCAGAATATCCCCCGGGTATGTCTTGATGGTCTTGAGAATATAGCGCCCCTCTTTATCCAGAATATTAGAATAGCCCGCGCCCTTCAACAGAGGAGCGTCAATAATCTCCCGGAGAATCACAGAAGAATGAACCGCACACAGCACGCCTTTCACCCGGCCCTCCCTGTTCTTGATGGGAGCTCCGTAATAGTTGATATAAGCGCCCTCTTTCTGTGTATCCTGAAAGGTATTGGAAATGCTCATCTCTCCCTCTAAAGCCTGCCTGAAAAAATCCATGCCGCGCAGATTCGTCTCATATACGGAGCCGTCCAGATCCACCAGCGCCGCATCGCCCCGGACATCGGCATATCCCATGCGGATAAATGCATTTCTGTCGTTTGATATCTTTCAGAATTCTCAGGATCCGCTCCTCATCCACCACGTCCAAATCCTGCATTATAACAGCCAGAGCCTCAAGCGTCTGCTTATCTCCCTCTATCTGCTTCAAAATAGAGGTCTTTGTCTGGTTGGCCGCATTATAAAGATATGTTATATTCTCCTCCTGACTTTTACGAATCATCTGTGCCAAAAACACCAGGCTGCTGGCTATAAAACACAGGCACAGTACCATTGGCAGCAGCGTTTGCTTTATGCCCTTGCTATCGGACGTAATCATCTCATATACCCCGGTTCTCATAATCTCATATTTAAAATCATAATATATTTAGGTAAAAATAGCAACTGTAAGTGGAACTCCCCGGCAATTTACTCCGGCAGATTTCTCCTTAAAACCCGGAGGATAAAAACAGCCCCGGGCAGGAAGCCCGGAGCTGCTTTCAGACATGGCTCTAATTTAATTCGTAATCTACCACAACCTGGGCCTCAATACTGACCTGCCCCGGCATAACCGCCATATCGGCAGCGGCTGTCTCCAAGCTGCGCTTTTGCCTGCGCCGGAGTTATAGGAGGAATATCTTGCCTGAGGATAGTATCCGGCCTCCTCCACCCGCGCTACCCCTGCGATGGTTTTGCCCCCGGCCTCTGCCAGGGCTTCGGCTTTCTTCTGTGCCATTGCCATGGCTCCCTTAAGGCTTCCTGATAGCTCTCATCATAGCTGCTTGCAAAGTAACTCACTGAATCAATTCCATTGACTCCTGCCGCAACGGACTGGGACATAATCGTCCCGGCATTCTCTATCGGAATATCGGACACGGTAAGTCTGGTGGTCATCTCGTATCCCGTGATCTCCTGGGTAGGGGAGTTCCAGTCGTGGACAGGACTCAAACCGTAGGAGGAAGTCTGTATGGATTTTTCATCGACTCCCAGCTTTAAGGGTTTCAATTGCTTTGTCAAGATCCTCTGCGTTCTTCCTCTGGCATGCGTCCGCAGCGGATGCCTGGCTGTAGATGGAATACTCAATCTGAGCCATATCCGGCACCACCTTCACCTCCTCTTTGCCGGTCACTGTAATTACATTACCGGCAGCATCCACATTCTGTACTTTCAATGTATCAGGCAGCTGTGCTGTTTGGCCGCAGCCGCTGATTCCTGCTGCCGTCACGGCAATGGCCGCCGTCAGGCCCGCCGCATACATAGTTCTTTTCACGGTTCTTCTCATAATCTCTCTCCTCTTCTTCAAACTTGCAGCTGTTCTTCCGCTACCCTTATATTACCAGAAAGAGGAGGAAATGGTATTTCTTTTCTCTTAAGCTTCCGGTGGAATTTATTTACAAAGTTTCTACAAATTTATTTACTCCGCCTCCCTTGACAGCCCGGCGGGAAACTGTTAATATGTAGAGAGCGCAGATATTCGTTAGCATACCAGTCATATTGCAAACTGATTTTTCAGGGGTTGTACTGGTTTCGACGGGGGTCATGCAGCTGGTGAAGCTATCCCCATGCGATGGGTTAAATGGCAAAATTAAAATTAAACGCTAACGACAATTTAGCATACGCAGCCTAATGGCTGCTGTCAGACTTAGAGCACTCACACTTTAAGACCCTGGCATCGACTATGTGAGAAACGACGTGTGCAAAGCTTTGAGCATGCGGACGTATGATGAAGCTACTAAAACCATCCGGGTGTCCTTTCTCTGATGGCGGAGGGAATGTCAAATAAGGGACTATGATAGTAGAAGAACAGGGAATTGGTTTTCGGACAGGGGGTTCGATTCCCCTCAGCTCCACTAAAACGTGCATATCCGAATCGGGAGTGTTCGGATCTTGCTTTATCAGCTCCGCTAACAAGCCGGAATCTGAACAGATAGAGTTTCGATTTATGATGGCTCAGTTTCACTTTCATGTGAAAATACAAGGGG
>BBZN01000023.1 GCA_001304855.1 Clostridia bacterium UC5.1-1D2 | reverse complement strand
CGGTTCCGCCTGCTCCGGCCTCTGCGGCCTCATCCTCCGCCGCCTCTTCCTCCAGCTCATCGCTGGAAATCAGGAGTTCGCCCAGATGGAAGGTGCCTTCATTTACCACCTTGCCCGTCACCGTGTCGAACTGCACGCCGGTTCCCTCAAACTGGCCCTTCTGGAAGCTCCCCTGGTAGACCATCACTCCGCTCTCGTCATAGAGCTGGCCCTCGCCTGGTAGAGCCCGTTAAAAAACTGGCCCTCATACTGTATGTTCCCCGTCTCCTCAAAAACTGTTTGCCGCTGCCCTCGTACACGCCCTTGGAGAAATCCCCCTGGTACACCAGGATTCCCGTTTCCGGCATATACAGCTTGCCCGTTCCCGCGTACAGGTTCTCTTCAAATTGCCCTCGTACAGCAGCCGTTCCCCGCTGTCGTAGACCTTCCCCATTCCGCTTCGCATGCCCTCCGAGAACCCGCCGTTATAAATCAGTTTCCCGTCCTCTCCATACTCTCGGCCACGGCCCTCCCGGACGCCCTGTGAAAGCCCTCCCTCGTAAACCAGGCGGCCCTCCTCGTAAATCCTGCCTGTGCCGGTTTTCCCACCTGAAGCAAATTCTCCCTCATAGACCAGCTCTCCCTCTTCATAGAGCCTGCCGCTGCCATTGTAGAGTCCCTGGGTAAAATCCCCTTCATAGACCGGGGAGCCGTCCTCTCCATAGAGCGCGCCGGTTCCCTCATAGCGGCCCGATGCAAACCCGCCCTTATAGAGCAGAATCCCGTTCTCATACAGAACGCCCTGGCCGGAATACAGCCCGCCGGCTATCTGGCCTTCATACAGAACCCGGCCCGCCTGGTCAAACCTGACCTCATTCCCGGTATCCAGGCTTCCGGCCTTGAATTCGCCGTCCCCTGTGAGCCGCCCGCCCTTATAGGCCTTTCCCTGTCCGTGAGGCGCCCCCTGCTGGAAAGCGCCGTCATAGACCAGGACCCCTTCCGGATCGTAGAGCTTGCCGGTTCCCTCGTAAGCCCCCTTGGCGAAGCTTCCCTCATACTGCAGCGTTCCCGAGTCATAGTAAAGGCGGCCTACCCCATGGTAAAGCCCTTTGGCAAAGCCTCCCTCATAGAGGATTTGGTTCCTTCCCTCCTGATAGAGAATCCCGTTACCCTCATACTGATTCATCAGGAAATCTCCCCCGGTAAAGGACACTTCCCTCCTCCCCATACAGTTCCCCGCTGCCTGAGTACATTCCCCATCTGGAAATCCCCCCGGTAGACCAGGCGCCCCTGGTAGTCGTACAGGCTCCCCCCGGCCCTGAATCTGCCCTCCCTCCAGACGTCCCTCAAAAAGCACCACCGGATTCTCATAGCCGGACAGCAGCTCCACCCTGCCGGTATAGCCCAGCATCTCCTCCGTGTTAATCACCATGGATTTGACGAAGAACCTGGCCTGGATAAAGGGAATCCCAATCCTTGCCATGAACACCATGAACAGCATCAGGAGCAGCGTCAGCACAAATACCAGTTTTTTGGCGATATAGTGATCTCCAAAGCGGAAATATTCCTTCAGGGATTTTGGCTTCTGGGTAATCTCCTTTACCTCTCCCTTGATATCCGAGGATACCCGTCCCACGATATTCGTTGGGCTGATAAACCGCAGGATTTTGCGGTAAAGCATCAGAAGGGGGGCCACAAATATACGGCGGATTTTCTTTATCAGCAAGGCAAAGGCCCTGCCCAGATCAAAATTGCTGAAAAAATTCATCTTCTGTCTCCTTACCTGTGGGACCGCCGCTGCCCGCCCCGCTCATTTGGGCCAAAACTCCCACAACGTGGGACGCGCATCCGGCGGAAAGCAATTTCCAGACCCGCCCCAGAGTCTGTTTGAAAATTCATTCCCGCCATCTGTACGCCCCGCTACGCGGCATATTGGTTCCCAATTCGGTCAGCGCAGCCCGCTGCGCCTCTCTCACCGGGGCCAAAACTCCCGCAACGTGGGACGCGCATCCGGCGGAAAGCAATTTTCAAACACGCCCTAGCGGATTTTCAAAGTTCCAATCTGCTCCATCACCCTGGAGGAAGCGGCGGGCTGGGATACCTCCCGCAGGTTCCACAACATATAAACAAGGCCAATTATTAAAACCGCCAGCACAAACAGCCGTTTCATGGGCTTAAAGCATCTGCGTATCCGCTCCCATAAGCGGAAGCTCCAGGTCCTGGGAGTTTCCATGTCCTGATTGGCCAAATCAAGGAGCGCCTGGCGCATTACCAGGAAGCTCTGGTAGAGCTCCAGGCTGCTGTGGTACAGGGTATTCTCCAGGGCCTCCAAAAAGGCGGAGACCGGAGGCGCCACCTCCTTGCCCAGCTCCTTCTCAAAAAGGGTCTCCACCAGCAGGTGCAGGCTGGACTGCACCTGCCTCATGGTATAGTCCCTGCAGTGGAGCAGGTCGCCGGTGTGGTAGCCAAAGGACACGTCCAGGCTCCTGCTGAGATAGATGTCCGGGGCGTTCAGGCACTGGCTGGCAAAATAGCAGGGCATATCCAGCAGTATGATACGCTCCAGGATATTCTGCAGAATGCCAAGCCGTTCCTGAAGGCCCGAATACTCCCTGGAGAGAATCCCGGTCAGCGGTTCCCCCCTGTGATACACAAACACCAGGTGCAGCCGCTGGCTGCTCACAAAGCAGTCGTGAAAATCCGTAAAAGCCGGGTTGGACGCCTGTTCGTATAAAAATTCGATGACAGACGCAATCAGATCCATATGCTTTAAGGCAATCACCAGAAACTGCCGGTTTTCAGCCGCGGTTTCACACAGCAGGAAATCCGCAGCCTCCTCCCGGGCCAAATATCCTATTACCTCATATGTTTGATTCGCAGTTTGTATTTTCATCCTCTGTCCTTATCCCCATTGCTCTTGTAACGGTTGCCTTTCCCCACAAATGCTTACCGGTCCCTTTTTTCGCGCACCACCACGAAGATGGACGCCTTTACCTCCGGGTAGGCCACGCTCCTGGCAGTCACCTCATATACCCCGGGGGTGTTGGGCGCCGTGTAGTATCCGTTGGAATCAATGGCGCCGCCGTTGTCCCTCACAGCCCACTCCACCCTGCGGTCAGGCATGTTGACGCAGTTGGCCTCCAGATAATGGCTCTCCCTCAGGGACAGCTCCAGGATGCCGGGCTTGATGAAGATTTTCTTCTCAATCTGGTTGTCATGGGACTCCTCGATGTTCTTCACCGCGCTCCAGCGCAGGGTAAACCTGCCGCCGGTCACGGTCTGCTGCAGACGTATGCCAATCATGAAGCTTCCCTTATCCTCAAAGGTGCGCACCGCAGTCTCAAACCGCGGACCATGTTCCTCAAAAATATCCCAGGAACCGTAGACCGCCTCTTTTTCATTTTCCACCCCGGTGAGGATGGTCACATTGCCAAGGCCCAGGCCGTGGAATATTTCCGGGGAAAAGAACTTCTGCCCCTTCTGGCCCCCCTCCGACAGGTCAAACTCCACGGTCCCGTTCTGGACCTTCACCCCGCCCCGTCTGGATTCCGCCTGGGGCTGTCCGCCGGGGCCGGACTCATCCCCCTCCCCCGGCCCCCCTGCGGCCTTCCTCAATCAGCATATGGGTAAGGGCCGCGTTTAACGGGTTGCTCATCACATACTGCCTGTAAGGCATGTTCTCCACATGATCGATGATGTAGGAATCAGCGGCCTTTCCCATGAAAATCCGGCACAGGTAGATTGTCTCCTGGCAGGTGTTCTCCAGCAGGTTCTCCATGGCCTGGCGGTGATACTGGCGAATCATCTCCTCCTTCTCATCCATGGCGGTGACATAGGCCGCGGACCTGCCTCCCGCCTGCCCCCCTACCCTCTGCTTTGACAAATACAGGCCGAAGGTTTCAGGCTCCACTGCGGCCGACGCCTCCACGCCGTCGGCCTGGGCCGCCTGGAGCCGGTAGGTCAGGGTGTAGCGCCCTGTTTTCTCATACATCATTTCGTCAAAGGATATGGTCAGGACCTGCTTGTCCTCCCAGGCAAAGCAGGTCAGATTCAACTGGTAGGTAAAGGACAGGTACTGGGGATTCAGGTTCTCAATCTCAAGCTTAAGCTCCGCAATCTGGCCGGAGCGCACATACCTGGGACAGATTTGGCGCAGGGTTACCCCCTCCCCGGAATAGACCGTCACGCTCTCCTCATAGAGGGAGCGGTAGGAGAGATTCACGTCCTCCGGCCCCTGGTTGGTTAGGTACATCCTGCAGCCTCCCGGATCCGGTTGTTCTGCAGGCTCTCCGATGAAGATATGCCGGAATTTCCCGCGATATTGTGAACAGGGCTGTTCTCCTCTTCCCGGTATTCAACACACAGATATACATAATTGTCCTGCATATCGCTGCAGGTCTCAAAGCCGTCAATCAGCGAAAGTTTCCGGATTACCGGGGTGTCAATGACGATTTCCCTGCCAAAGGAATCAATGGCGCAGCGGTCTCGATGGATATGGTGCGCTCGTCCACCAGCACCACGTGCATCCCCGCAATCACCCCGGTTCCGCAGATAAAGCGGTTAATCATCCGCCGCTTGTCGTTATAATATTTCTGCTCTAAATCAAAGTCATCCACCGACAGCAATTTGCCATAGAAATATTTATTTCTCTCAAAAGGAAATATGGTTGAATTTTTCATTGGCAGTCTCATCCTCCTGTAATCTGCTCATTTATAGTTCGTTGGTAACAGTCCGGCACAGCCTGCGCCTGAACGGTTGTTTTAAATTGAGATAGCCGAGAAAGGAAGCATGGACAATCCGTCCAGGGACAAATCCCGGTACTCGCCCAGGGCGCTGTTGATTCCCATATAGGTATGGCCCCCCAGGAACATATAGGGCTCCAGCACTATAAGGTTCGTCTCCATCTGGGCCGGCTTAATCTCGTCAATGACCCTCAGGAGGGATTTATACTCCTTCTGGGTGGGGACATGCTCCTTAGGCAGGAGAATGGTCAGGGTGTAGGGGCTGGCCGTATAGAGCCGCGCCAGCCATTCCTTAAGGCCCTGGCGGGACATGGCGTAATCCAACTGCTGGTACTCCACCAGGAAGGCCTCGGCCCCGGTATACAGCCGGATGAAATCCAGGATGCCCTGCCTGGTCCCACGCCGTTTATAGAGGGAAACGCCGTTTCTCAGCAGGGCCGCCAACTGCTTTTCCGACCACATATAGCTGCCTGCGATATCCAGCCAGCCGGACAGCCACACAAGGTAATCATAGTCCGCCGAATCCACGTCCAGGATGTTGGGAATCTCCCGGATTTTCCGGTTCATTTCCTCATGGAGGGTCTGAAACACAGCCAGATACCGTTCCAGGAACTGTTCCCTGTCATTGGCCTGGTAGATTTCCGGCAGATAGGAAATCCAGGACTCCTTGGGGAAATAGACGGTCAAATGTTCCAGTCTGGGGGAAAGCTCTCCCCGGTTAAACAGCTCCACGGCAATCCACAAATACCGGCCCCGGACGCCGAACAAAAGCATATCCCTGTGCCCATCTCCTTTTTGCGCTCAAATCCCTCCAGCAGCCTCAGCTTTTCCTCAAAGTCCTTCCCGGAATCCTCAATGACTTCCTGCACGTTAAGGGCCCGGCCGCCATATATGTAATCCAGGCTGTTGGAGGAAAATACCCTTATGCGGCAGGGAAAACCGCCGCCTTTTTCGGGGTCAAAGGCCAGGCGGTGCCACTCCGTGTCCATTTCCCTGCTGTCCAGGACCTTTGACATGAAAATCCCCCTGCCTCCGGCCTTCTCATCCAGCCAGAAGCCGTCCTTGTCCCACTCCAGCCCTTCCCTCCAGCACCCTTTATAATCCTGTTCCTTATTAAAAATAAAATATTTTAAGCGCTGCTTCATCTCCACCTCCACGCCAGGCGTTCTATTCACCTATGCTGAACAAAAACTGAATGTCTCCCAGGCAGGCCACGCCATTGGGCGGCAGCTTCACGGCCCCGTCCCGGCTGCGCCTAACCCCGGTTCCCCTGGCGTCCAGGTTCAGGGCGTTAATCCGGGCCACACAGGGCAGCATGTCGATAATCCCATAGAGGCTGCTGTACTGGAGCGTGACTCCAAACTGGTTGTAGATTGCCTGAAAGTAGGACTCAACCGTCTCCCGGACCGTCTCCCTGGCCGAAATATAGTGAGGCTGCAGTACAATATCCCCGTAAAGGTCAAAGGAGACATATTGGGGGGAGAGCAGATGAATCCTGCGCCCCACCATGCGCCTTGGCTCCAGATAAGCCAGGATATTTTTCTTATAGCAGCCGGAAAGGCCATGCCTTTGTCCCGGCGAAAATGGTTTTACCACGATGTTAACCTCCGTCCCGTCGGTATACCTGCGCGCCTCCTTCATCCGGGCGGCCGGAATCACCTTGCAGCTTTCAATCAAGAGGCCGGGCGTCTCCATCACATACCGCTCATAATCCTGGTCGCAGACCGCCGTAAAGGGGGACTTTAATTCCCTCCTGGCCCTGAGGAACGCCTCATCCAGGGTTTCCTCCTCCCATGCCCCCATGACCGTCGCTCCGGTTGTAAACCGCCATGTCCTCCGGCTCAAGGCCTTCAAAACGGTCAATCTTTCCGGCCTTTACATTGCCTGCCCTCCCCACGGTCCTGGCCATGGAAATCACCAGAATCTCCCCCTGGGGAGCCATGCCATGGATGCAGTCGCCAAAACGCAGGGTCTGGTTCCTGCAGTCCAGAACATAATGACTATCCTGGGGGCCTGAGGCCGAAAAATCATCCACCTTGGTCCAGAGGGTATAACCCAGGGGATTTCCGGTATCCTGAACCAGAATCTGAAAGGACTCATACTCCGTGTCGCCCTGATCCAGATTGTATTCCTGGTTGGGAAATCCGTCGGCGCAGGCCAGCGCCCTTTTATCCATATCTTCCGCCAGACAACTGACAACCAAAATCTCATCCGGCGTCTCCCGGCAGTCCTCTTCCTCCAATTGAAACTCCGACACCCCCGTGTCAAAATCCGGGGTCTTGGTGAATCTGAGAATACGCCGGCAGCTTCCTGCGCTCCAGGCGTAAAGCTCATTTTCCCGTTCAGGCACATCAATGTGTCACAGCGGCATACCGCCCGGCCCTCCGGCGTGCGCACAAGCTCCGCCCTCACGGCCTCCGCCACCTGGCGGCGCTGCCGCAGGGACAGCTGGTTCATGCTGATGTAGCTGAGGACAGGAGGCACGTCGTATTCCTGCTCCAGGAGGACAAGCCTGAGAAAATACCCCTGCCTGCCGAAAACCTCCCCTTCCCCCATGGGCCCGGGAAGCCTGAATTTCAAAAATCCCGGCCGGGTGACGCCGCCGGTGTGGTCTGTAAACCCTTCCACCTCCCGCCCAGCCCCCCCTGTCCATGTATTCCATGGAGATGCGGGCCATGGGCGCGGCCATGGCCTGGGGATTGGGCCTCTTAACAGGATACTCCCAGGACAGCTCCAGATACAGGCTCAGCGCCTCCCCCTGGGGAAGGGGATGGCTGAACTGCATGTAAAAACAGTTCCCGGCCTCAGGACTGCTCCCAAAGACAGGGAGGCCCAGATTATGGCCGAATCCCATGGTTTTTCCCCCGGCCGCCCCAAGGATATCCCCGGCCGCGCAGAAGCAGGCCACCACGTCGTCTTTAATCAACTGCTTTTTCTCATCTGTCTCAAAACAGATATCCCCGGCCAGCAGCCTGGTCCCCTTTAACACCGTCAAATCCTCAGGCGCCTCCACGAAAACCGAGGCCGAGGCAGGCGCCTTGTGCCTGGGGCGGATTCCCAAAAGCTTCAGATACTTCTCCCTGCTCTCATCGCTGATTTGATCCAGGAAAAACTGCTGGCCTTCCTTCAGCCAGGAGAACATCTCAATCAGCGTGATTCCCGGATCGTGGTAGTTGAAATCCGTCCAGTCCGGGTAAAGGCTGATAATCATGTTCCTGGCCTCAGTCATGATATTTTCAAAGCTCTCATTGTCAAGATTTAATTCAGGAAGCATTCCTGTCCCTCCTTTGCCAAAGGCCCTTTCCTTGGATTCCCGCGGCCTGCGGGCAAAGAGCGGGCCTACCGGACTGTTATGATTACCTCATGGCGCCCCCCTACCGGCAGACAGTAGGGGCTGCTCCCCAGGCGTCCAAATCCACCTCCCTGCCTCCCGGGCCGCCGGCAAAAGCGCTGATATAAATATTGCGCACATAGACCAGGCCCGGGATATCCGCAATGGCGTTCTTAATCTGCAGATTGTTGGGCAGGGTTCCAATCTCCCAGCCCCGGCCGTTAAAATTGCCGGTTAAGGGATTCAAAAATTCCTCCAGCCTCTTAACCGCCAGCTTTTTCACCTGGAACACAGCGTTAAAATGCTCCGCCGTCAATTCCGCCCGCAGGGAAATCCGTATGAAATCCGGCTCCACCACAGCCAGCTTCCCGGTGTGCAGCAAATCGCCGCTGACCTTGTCCTTTAAATACTCCTCCACCTGTTCCTTTACAAAGCCAAACCGGGTGTTCCCCTGTTCAAAATCCTTCAAAAGGAGTACCAGGGTCACCGCTCCGGGGGAGGGACGCCCCTGACGGTCATAGCCGGGGAAGCATTTGACCCGCCGGATGCTGCGGGACGCCTCCCTGGCAATGTCCTCGTAGTCCCGGACGGTCACCGCCCGGTTCTGGTGGCGGATTCTGGCGGAACACCGGGCCAGGGCCTCCTCCATCCCCTCAATGTCGCAGCCGCCGCTTAGAGGCAGGGGGTTGCGCACCTGGCTGATGAACCCGATTTCCTGATCCAACTGGGCCACCCGCCCTGTTTCCACATTGGTGTGTTCCCCGCCTCCGCTGGTGTACTCCACCATAATATTGGGCTCAGCGCCGAGGGGGGAATCCTGCCGCTGCGGCCGTTTCCAAAGATGATATAGCCCTGGTTGGGCTCCAGCACATAATCCCTGTCCCCTTCGCCGGAATCAGAGAAATCCTCCACCCGGTTCCACTTAACCCAGGCCTCCCGCAGGATTCCCGCGTCCCCGTACACAGGCCGCAGGCGGCCCTGCTCCAGGAGCGCCCGGCACTGGGCCCGGCTGAGGCGTCCACCTCATTGACGTAGACCTCCGCCTCCATAATCCTTTGGTCCGGCAGCTCAAAGCGCGTATTTTCCTGATAAATTTCCATCTGGAAATACTCCGTATTGGAGCGGTCGGCCCCCACAATCCTGACTGCATTCATGAAAATCCCCTCCAGCACAGGCAGGGCCGCGGGCCTGGCCTTGGCCCCATAGCTGTTGTTCACATCCGAAATCCGCAGCCAATACTTTTCCTCCCCGAACATCCTTCTGGAGGCAAAATCCTTGCAGCCAATCAAGGTGACGATTCCGGTTTTGGAGAAACTTCTGGTTTCGTCCACCAGATTGACCTCCCGCCAGCCGTTCCTTCCCCAATACTCCCACAAAAGCCCCTGCTCCGGGCAGTCCAGGTTGTCCTTCAATTGAAGCAGCAGCTTGATGGGGCCATAATCCAAAGGCTGCTCAAATCCCAGGTAGAGGGTATGGCAGTTGGTTTCCGTACCCGTAAAAGGCCGGCATACCGCATGATCCCGCAAGCCCGGCCTCAGACAGGTTCCGGGTCTCCAGGCTGTTGACCCCCACCAGACCCTCGGGCAGGACCTCGCGCCCTGTGTAATCATACTGGAACATGGTGTCCTCCAGTATGGGGGTAATATAGGCGCCCTTTGTCTTAAACAGATTGTTCACCTTGATTACCCGGGCCCTGACATAGAAGGAATTGAGGGAATTCACGGTCATGGCCTCCATATCCTCCGGGCAGTAAAAGGTGATGGTCCTGTGCTGGGCGTTTACATTTCCGTTGGGGAGGAAGGCGTCGCTGAAACGGCCGTCAGGGAACAGCCTGGCCCAGCCGGTGCCGTTATAATATTCCCATATGACCTCCTCAATGGTCAGGTCATAGTCCGGGTTTTCCCGGAAGTCGGAACGCCTCATAATCCATTCCCACTTGATGGGATCGTTTTCCCCATTGAAATCCAGGGGAATCCTCACATAATCCAGATTAAACCCCAGCTCAATTCTGGCCCCCTTCTTGCAAAGGGCCTCCTGGCATCCAAAATACACCTCGCTGAAGGGCGTGATTCTCTCCCCAAAGGGGAAATACCGCTTTCTGCCGCACTCAACGCCGTTGGCGTAAATCATGTCCGGCTCCAGCCTGCCGCTCCAGGAACGGATGGACAGACGGGAAAATCCAAAATCCCGGAAGGCTCCGCCGACCGGATGACGCAGCGGATCCAATAGCCTTCCCGGCCCTCCAGCTCCGTAAGGGCAAAGGGAGGCTGGTCCTGCTCCTTCACCAGAAGGACGGAGTCCGTCTCAGCCCTGCAGCATCCAAACGTCTCGTAGCCCTCCTCCGTATAATAGGAAAATTCCGCCCTCTCCGGATCCGCCAGGGCCTCCAGAATCCCCTCGGGAAGGGCCAGCTCCCCCCTGAGGAAGAAAAACAGCCGGATTCTTCCCTCGCCCCGGATGCAGAGGGCTTCCCTGTGGCAGATATAAAGCTCATGCCTCTGGAGGTTCTCCCTTTTCACGTCAAACAAAACGCAGGGCGCCCATTCCCCTCCGGGCCGGTCCAGGCGGGCGATGAAATCCTCTTCCCCAAATGTGTGGAACAGGGCCCCCAGGCTGGAGGGGGACACATATACGTCATCCTGGGTGCGGTAATGGATGACGCCCACGTCGTCATCCTCCGACTCCGCGTTGACCACAGTACCCGCAGCCAGCTCCACCCCGTCCACCTCCTCATTGGCCAGGGAAAAGGCCACGTAACCGCCGGCCGGCGCGGCAGGAAGAAGCCCGGCGTCCAGCTCATTGAGAAATGCAATGCGGTTTTTTAAGAATACCTGTTCAAACTTCCTGGCAGTGCGGGACAGCATATCCCCATATACCAGGGCCAGCGCAGTGCCGATGTCCGGGTAGTTCTCGTCAAACCTCCATTCCGGCACATAGCTTTTGGCTTTCAGGCGGATCTGTGCGATTATTGTTTCCTTTGTCTGGGTATCTAAGTCCTGATTCTGCATACGCTCTCCTGCAATTATGCCTGATCCCCAAAGCTTCATTGAGATAGAAGGGGAATACCAGGTTAAAAGGGTTGTTAGTTGTCCTCACCACATACTCAATCTTCACCAAAAGCTTGCCCGACTCCTGCTCGTCCAGCATGACCTCCACATCTATGTCCCTGATTCTCGGCTCCCAGAGAATCAGAGCTTCCTCCGCGCTGCGCTCAATCTCCTTTAAGGATGTAAAATCCAGGGTGCCGAATATATAGTCATGGATGGCGCATCCAAACTCCGGGTTGCGCACCCGCTCCCCCTTTCGGGTCAGAAGAATAATGGAAATTGCCTCCTGGATATCCTCCTCATAGGAGGACATCCGCATCCTGCCCGTGGCAGGGTCCGCCTGGACAGGAAACTTGAAGCCCTGGCCCAAAAACGCATTTGCATTATTTCCCGCCGCCATATCCGCCCCTCCTTTTTCTTTCGATGTGCGTTCCCGCTCTCCCTGCGCCCGGTTCAGAGCGCGTCTTAATTTATCTTCACCATAGCCCCCTTCAGCTCCAGCATGGCGCTGGACTCAGCCTTGAAGGAGCCCTGGGCCTTTATATTCATCATGGAGCCCTCCAGAGAGGAATTCTGTCCCTTGAGCTTTAATGCCTGGGACGCCTCCACCGTCACATTGTTGCTCTTGACCGTCACCGCCTTGGACTTGCCGTCCGCCAGAAGCAGATCCTGCCCCCCTGCGGACAGGTGATCTTATTCTCGGCTTTCACCGTCACCTCGCCCTTGTCCCCGTCAATGACCAGCCCGTTCTTGGCATCTTTATCGCTGAGGGTAATGCTCTTCTTCTCATCGTCCAGGCTCACCTTAAACCCTCCGGGGGTGATGATTTGGATTTCTCCTTTTTTATCCTCATCATTAAAAATCACCTCACAGCCGCCCTTTGTCTTAAAACGCTTCACCAGGTTCTTGTCCCCGGCTGTGGAGGGGGGTATCTTGTTCTTGTTGTTCCACAGGGAACCAATGACAATGGGACAGTTGCGGTCGCCCATGAGGAAAGCCACCACCACCTCGGTTCCAATCTCCGGCAGGGTGTACCATCCGAATCCATCGCCGCAGTAGGGCATTGACACCGGAATCCACCCGGTGACATTCTTTCCCTCCGCCCCCAGTATCAGCTCCACCCGCACCGTTCCCGGGCAATCCTTATTCCAGTTCTCCTTCACCACCCCTGTGGTAACGTTGGAGTACATGGAGTCCCGCACACTGGCGCTCTCAATCACATCGTCAAACACTCCCATCAACACACCCCGCTGATTTCAAAATAAGTCATGAAGCTCTCCTCGCTCATCACATGCGTCACTTCCGAGATATAATATTTATTGTTCAGCATCCCGTCCAAAGCCTCAACCTTCAGGAAACGCCCCGGCACGATTTCCGGCAGTCCGAAGGTACTCCCGGAGCCAAGGCAGTTGTGTTCCTCCCGCTCCCTGGCCAGGGCCTCGGCCCGGATTCCCGCTTTCTCACGGCTGTCGGCGTCCGTGTCCGCCACGGAGAGGACGGGAGTCTCCGCCAGAAGCCTGGTCTGGCTCAAAAAGGCGGACACCTTCCGCTCCGCCGAAATGCCGGCCTGGGTCTTGGGATTGTAGCCCATGACCCGGACCTTAACATCCAGATAAGAAAAATCCACCTTGAAGGACTGAAGCTCACGTCCATAGCGCACAGCCATCAAAGGGGCCTTGACGGAACGGGGCTTGCGGAAATACGCCCGATCCGCCACAATAAAAACTCCCTGTCCGTCCTGCCGGACCGATGAGTTCCTTGGTGATGAAATCAAAATCATTGGTGGTCTGGGAAACAGGCTTCTCCAGCCCGTCCGACGTGGCGTCCACCACAGGCCTGCACAGCTTGGAGTAATCGCCCAGGACCTGCTTCACCGCGTCCGAATAGTTCTTCACATTGTGCAGCAGATATTTTCTCCCGCTGGTCATCATCAGCCTTCTGGCGTCCATCAGGGTGACGGTAAGCACAGGAAGCTGGTCAAATTCAACCCCCAGCATTGCCACATAGCCCTTAAACACCTTCCGGGTGGTGGACAGATACCCCAGCTCCACCTCCACAATGGTCCCCAGCTTGAATTTGGATTTCACATCGGAGCGAAAGGAATGATTCTCCTCCTCATAGACGCCTGCTATCTTGAAAACAGCCATCCCGGCCAGCTTCAGGGAGAGGGTTACCTGAATCTCAGAAATGGTCAGGCTCATACTCTTCACCACATCCGCGCCATTGACCTTCAGCTTCAGGGCAGGAATCACAAAATTGCCGTATTGGGATTCCAGGACCCGGTAGCTGGCGGTGTCTGTCATCAGATTACTCACAAAAGACTCCTCCTCCCATCATAAGCTCAATCCGTAAGGGCCGGCACCTTCAGCACAGTCCCCGCCCGGATGTCCATGGGATCCAGAATCTTGTTGGCCCTGGCAATCACACGCCACTGATCAATATCCCCGTATTCCCGGTTGGCAATCTCCCACAAGCTGGTATCCTCCGACAATATCCGGCTCTTGGTCCGGTCCGGCGACTGGAGGGGCGAACGGCGGATGGCGCTCTCTTTGCCTATGGATAATATCTTACAGTCCACCAAAGCCCTCACCGGCACTCCCTTGTTGTCAAACATGGTGAACGTGGTATTCATCTCAATGATTACGCCGGTAATATAAACAGAGCCCCAGGAAAATGTGACCAGGGGAGGCCTGTGAATCCTCCCGTCCACCCTGAGCAGATTGGAAAAATTCTCAGTCAGGGAGGTGACGTCCGTGGCCATTTTTGATTTGGATACGCTGGTGGCCAATACGGAATCCGTGTCAAAATGAAAGCTCAGGCTGGAAATGGATTTGACGGAGCTGACGTACTGGGTAACCTCCTGATCCGTACCCTGAGCCGAAACCCGGTTGTACTCCACGGATTCACTGACGGAATAGGATTCGGGATTGAACTGCACATAAATAGGAATGGAACCCCCCTCCACTTTAAATTTGGCCCGGTTGCCCAGCATACCGGATACCGTGTTCTTTAAGTTGTTCATTTCCGAAAGAATCCCCATTAGCGGCTCCCCTTCCTTTGTATATTTGCAGTGTTCCTAACTATTCATGATGTATTTGATGCATCTATAATGTTCCCATTGCAAAACGACAAAACCCACAGATACAGCCATAAAAATACATGGCAGTATCTGTGGGTTTTGTCTTATATGTATTCGTTAAATAATTAACAATCAGGAAGCAGAACTCCGCATGACCGCATGACCGCATGACCGCATGACCGCATGACCGCATGACCGCATGACCGCATCTTATTCAGAACCGGTTCTCCCTCTCTGTTTCTCATTTGTATCTCCCTTGAAAATCTCAATTGCAACCTTTCCCTAACAGATATATTATATCACAATTCAGGCCAGTTGTCAATAGTTTGCACGAATTGCACTTTATTCTTCACGAATCGTCATACTTATTCCATTTTCTCCCCCTCCAATCCCCTGTATATCAATGCCGTACCGCCCTTCCTATCAGCTGTGTTCCGCCTCAATTGCCGCTGTCAATCTTTTTTTAACCTCCGGAAAGCTGCTTCTGGGAACCGGAATCTGACTACTGTCCGACAGTGTTATTTTATAATTCTTCGCTGTTTCTACATGCCTGGCATTAATCAGGTGGCAGCGGTGCACCGCACAAACTCCCCTCCCAGCTCTTCCTCCAGACAGCCTATCTTCTTGGAAACACGAAAACTCTGTCCCCCGTAAGATGCACCTCTACCTGATGCCCCGATGTCTCAAACCGGAGTATCTCTCCCCGGGGATATAATGAATCTCTGATTTCACATCCCGCAGCGCCACCTTGGCCTTCTCCATCATCTCCCGAAGCTTGTTGGAGGCGAAACGCGAAAGGTGCGCCGCGCTTTTAGTCATCTCCCTGGAGGCGGCCACATGGAGATGCAGAATGTACCAGCCCTGCTGTTTTACCCCTTCCCGCTCCAAATTCGCCTCACGTATATATTTCCAGAGAACCGTAAGATTCTGGTTGGTTCCCTCCACCTGGCCGTTGGGGAAATTGGCCAGGAGCTCACTGCTGAGAACGGTATAGCAGAGGCCGCGATCCACACGGTACGCACGGCATGAAATATTCTCAAATGCGTAATGAACTCCCGGATGATTGCTGCTGCGGGCCAATACCTGCAGCGAACTCTTCCCTTCCACAAATTGGCCTTTTCCACTTAAAAGCAAGGTGGCCTCCGGGTGCAGCATGCAGCAAAAGGATTCCAAATTCCCCTCATAATATGCATAGATAGACTGCACAGTCAATTTTTCCGTATCCCGGTAATCCATAAGTTCTTTCCGCTCCGCCGCTAAATATTTATTTCACATATCTTCAACTGTGTTAATTATAAGCGATCCTCATTTGTTTTACAATACAGGATCACCCTTTTGCTGCCGGTTACCGCCAGCCGGCGCCTTTCCCTTAAGGAAAACCAGAGTATTTCTCCAATTTGGAGAACGCCTCTGTAATAGAATGCTCATTTTCACACCTATTATAACGCCATCTGGGGAATTCCTCAGCGCCAAGGCCGGACTGGGATATCTGATTACCTACGGTTCACAGACCTTCGCCATGACGATGGTGGTAACCTCCATTGAGATACTTTGTATTGTGTCAGGCGTCCTGTATCAGATTATAGCATTTGTAGAAGAAAAAGTAAAAGCCAGATAGTAAAACGTTGCAGCCCACGTTTCCGGCAGGGAAATGTGGGCTGTTTCATCTGGAATGACCCGTATTTCTTTAATCCATAGCTTTGAGGCATAATTAGATATACATCTTACGTATTTGATATTCCCGGATTTGGATAGTAAAATAATCTCATAGCAAATGAATGTCAGAAAAAAGGAGGATAAAAGGATGATATACAAAGATTTTCAGAACCTGAAATTATCCGCTCTGGGCATGGGCGCAATGCGTCTCCCTGTAACAGACGGGGACGACGCTCAGGTAGATGAAGAAGCTGTAAAGGCCATGGTGGACTATGCCATGAAAAATGGAATCAACTATTACGACACGGCCTGGGGTTACCACAACGGAAATTCGGAGCTTGTTTTAGGAAGCGCTCTGGCCGGGCATCCCAGGGACAGTTTTTACCTGGCAGATAAATTCCCTGGCTACGACCTGTCCAACATGGACAAAGTAAAGCCCATTTTTGAGGAACAGCTGCAGCGCTGCGGTATGGAATACTTTGATTTCTACCTTTTCCACAATGTCTGTGAAATGAACATAGACGCCTATCTGGATAAAACCTACGGCATCTTCGACTATCTCATGGAACAGAAGGAGAAGGGACGGATCCGCCACCTGGGCTTCTCAGCCCACGGCAGCTGCCAGGTGATGAGCCGGTTTCTGGACGCATATGGAGCCCATATGGAATTCTGCCAGATTCAACTGAACTTCCTGGACTGGAGTTTCCAGGATGCAAAAGAAAAAGCGGCGCTTTTGAACAGACATGAGATTCCCATATGGGTCATGGAGCCCCTTCGGGGCGGCAGGCTTGCCCGATTATCCCCGGAGCACAGGAAAGCCCTGCAGGCGCTCCGGCCCAAAGAGGAAACTCCCGCCTGGGCCTTCCGGTTCCTCCAGTCAATTCCCGAAGTTACAGTGATCCTCTCCGGCATGTCCTCCCTTTCGCAGCTGGAGGACAATATTCTCACCTTCCGGGAGGAGAAGCCCCTTGACTCCCGGGAGATGGACACATTGCTGGGCATTGCCCGGGAGATGGTGGGCAAAACCGCGCTCCCCTGCACAGCCTGCCGCTACTGCACCAGCCATTGCCCCCAGAAGCTGGATATTCCCGCTCTCCTGTCCCTTTACAACGAACACATATTTACAGAAGGAGGATTTATCGCTCCCATGGCCCTTGCCGCTGTGGAGGAGGAGAAAAAACCAGGAGCCTGCATCGGATGCAGAAGCTGCGAAGCAGTATGTCCCCAGCAGATTAAAATCTCGGAGGCGATGGCGGATTTTGCCCTTAAATTAGGACAGGCATAATAACCGGACAGTTGGCTCTCACTGGCGGGACAGCCCGATGGTGTCTGTGAGAAGCTTTACAAACCGCTCCCTGTCACAGTCCAGCGCAATCTGTATATTGGGAGGGTTATCCGGGTATACCCGGCTGTCCACCATCGTTCTGCCGTCGCAGATTCCTCCGCTGAAATCCACATCCACCTTCTGAACTGTACGTCTCTCAGGACTTCCGGATCAATGACAGAGGCCACCACCAGAGCGTCGTGAGGAGGGGTGGAGCCTGCAATCTTCTGCGGCTGGAACATATCGTAAGCTTTGATTCTCTGATCCAGCAGATCGGCTACCGCCACAGCCACGGGAGTTCCCATCTCTCTTATTATCCTGCTCTCCGCCAGAGTCACATCCCCTGCATGGGTGGAGTCCAGGGGCACCAGCAGTACCTGGCAGCCAGAAGTCAGCACAATCTGGGCCGCCTCCGGATCCTTCCATATATTAAACTCTGCAGCAGAGGTACGGTTGGTAATATTGTGGCCGCCCCCCATAATTACAATGCGCTTAATCTTCTCTTTTATCCTGGGCTCGGCCCTCATTGCAAGGGCAATGTTGGTGAGAGGCCCCACCGGAATCAGCGTGATATCCCCCTGGGAAGCCATCAGCGTATCAATGAGATAAGGCACCGCCCTCTTTTCCTGTGCCTTGGTTGTGGAGGGGGGAAGCATATCCAGATATTCACTGTGGTATTCCACCACTTCCCCGCCCACTTCCATTTTCTGAGGAGCCTGCCTGCTCTCAGCATGGCGGTCGGGCGTAAGCTCCGCCACCATAGGATCCGCGCAGCCCATGTATACAGGCACCTTATCCCCTGCTCCCAGAAGATCGATGACCCGCAGGGTATTCTCCGTCGTGTTGGGCAGAGGCTTGTTGCCGTTAACCGTAGTGATGCCCAGCACATCCAAATCCGGGTGGAGTACGGCCATCATAATAGCGATGGCGTCATCTGAGCCTGTATCCACATCCAGAATTACTTTTGTCTTTTCCATGTTTTCTCGCCCCTCCTAATTCTTTTTTCCAAGTATGTCAAACAACATGCCTACAAACTTCTCCCTGTCTGCGTCAAAGGCCATATAAACATTCTTTGGCTGATCGGTTCTGACTCTCGGATCCACAATGGTCATGCCATCGGCCCAGGAGCCGCCGCAATCCACATCCACACGGCAGAACCGGACATCCTTAAGTACAGTTTCATCAATGGCCGCACAGACAGCCAGGGCGTCATGAGGCGGGGTGGTTCCGTAGGGCGCGCACTCAATGGGCTGCATCAGGTCATAGGCTTCAATCCTGGCATCCAGAAGATCCGCCACCGCTGTTCCCACCGGCGTTCCTAACTCTCTGAATCTCCTGCTCTCCTCCGTTCCCACATAAGCTGTGGGTGGAATCAAGGGGAACCAGGAGTATCTCACAACCTGAGGTCATTACAATCTGGGCCGCCTCCGGGTCCTTCCATATATTAAATTCTGCGGCAGAGGTGGTATTGGTCTGGCGGCAGCCGCCCCCCATAATAATCAGTTTCTTTATTTTTCCGCAGATGCCGGGGTCCGACCGCATGGCCACTGCCAGGTTGGTAAGGGTCCCACTGCTATAATCGTGATATCCCCCTCCGACTGATTCAGCGTCTCAATCAGATACCGCACTGCGGAGATATCCTGGGCTTTGGTGACGGAAGGAGGCAGTTCCTCCAAAAATTCATGGTGGTATGTAACCGTTTTCCCTTCCACCTCCTCCTTGTCTCCGGTCTTTCTGAAAAGCTGGCGCTCCGGTATCAGCCCTGCCACCAGGGGCTCCTCGCAGCCCCTGTACACCGGTATATCCGCCTTCAGCAGATCCACTACCCGCAGCGTATTCTCCGTCGTATTCATAACCGGACGGTTTCCATTTACTGTGGTGATCCCCAGCACATCCAGTTCATCGGACAGCGCTGCGGTCATGATGGCTATCGCATCGTCGGATCCGGTATCCACATCCAGTATGATTTTTTTCTATCCATTTCTCTCAATTCCTCCGTCTCTATTTCTCTATTTATTCTGCGAACCCCAGCCCCCTGTTCACTCCTCTCAGGCAGGAGACGGGGAGCCTGTTATTCCGCCTTCTTTTTCCTGCGCTTTGTTGATACGGAATAAATTACAAGCCCTATGATTGTCAGCAGATAGGGCTGCATCTGAACTGCCTCGGCAGGCACCCTCAGAGTCTGGAGCATATTGGAAAGCGCGTCTGCTATTCCAAAGATAACCGAGGCAATGAGTGTTCCCAGAGGAGCTGCACCGCCCATATTCTGGGCCGCCAGAGCGATAAATCCTCTGCCTGCAATCATATCTCTGGAGAAGAAAGACATATACCCCATGGACATAAACGCCCCGCCCAGTCCGGCGAACACACCGCTCAAGAACAATGCGGCAAACTGCACCCGGATGACCTTAACGCCTACGGACTGGGCTGCATCCGGTTTCTCTCCCACAGCCCTGATTCTGAGCCCAAGAGATGTCTTGTAAATCAGAATATACACCACAATGACGCTCAAAAACCCCAGATAAGTCAGCAGATTGTGACCGCTGAAAATCTCTCCGATAACCGGAATATCCTTAATAAACGGAAGCTGGATACTGGGCACATTGCAGCTGGGCAGGCTGGATGTGGACGCCTTGTCGTTGCAGATGACATACATCAGAAACACCGTTGCACCAGATGCAAAGGTATTCATGGCGATGCCCGTAAGTATCAGATCCGCTTTCATCCTAAAAGCAAATGCCGCCATAATCATAGCTACTACAACGCCTGCAATCACAGCCACAACCACGCCGCAGAGAGCGCTCTGGGTGTAAGCGCTGACTACCGTTCCGAAAAATGCCGACATCAGCATAATTCCCTCCAGGGCAATGTTCATAACTCCCGCCTTGTTGGTTATAAGAGCCGCCAAGGCCGCAAAAATAATGGGAGTTGTAACACGTATAACGGAGAATCCAAATGCCGGTGAAAATATCGTTTGAATTAAGCTCATATTACGCCTCCCCCTGTATTTCCAAAACCTTCTTGGACGCTGCTACGATTCTCTTATGTTTCCACTTCTGCAGGAAAAGCTGGGCCGCCATCATCATAATAATCAGAGCCTGAACCACCTGCACAATCTCATAAGGCACGTCTGTTTTTCTGGCCATAATCTCCGCGCCGGTTCTGATATAAGCCAGGAAAAATCCTGTCAGGGGCACGTATTTCGGATTCTGCTTTGCCAAAATCGCAATTAAGATTCCGTCAAACCCGAACTGGGGAAGCTGCTGGTATTGGAATCTGTCGTACATTCCTATAAGCTGCACGCCGCCTCCCACGCCTGCAATAAAACCGCCCAGAATCTGAGAGGACACCACTACGCCAGCAACGCCGATACCTGAATATTTTGCAAAGAAAGGGTTCTTTCCGATAATCCGGACGGAATACCCCCATCTGCTTTTATAAAGGTACAGATAACTGAATATAACCACCAGAACCGCAATGAAAATACCTGCATGGACATTACTGCCCTTCATCAGTTTCGGCAGGGCTGACGTAGGCAGAAATTTTTCAGATGCAATAAATCCGGCCTGGGGATCCCTCAATACAAATTTAATGACATAAAGTCCCACATACAGGCAAACATAGTTAAGCATCAGGGAGGACACCACCGCCTTGGCGTCAAACTTCATCTCCAGATAGCCCGGAATCAGGCATACCAGGGAACCGGCAACGCCTCCCGCAAAAATGGCTGCCAGAGGGTGAATACCCAGTGGAAGGGCAAAGCGGATTGCCACATAGGACGCCGCCACTCCTCCCAGAAAGAAAGCTCCCTCAGCCGCCATATTGATTACATTGGCAGAATAAAGAATACAGATGGCGCAGCCTGTAAACATAAAGGGAATCCAGGTTTCAATTACATTTCCAAACCGCCGGACTGTGGACAAAGGTCCTGTAATCAACAGGCGCAGCGCTTCAAAGGGCTCCTTGCTGGCTATAAGTATAATAATAAAGCACAGTATCATGGAAACCATAACAGCAATCAGCGGCCGGAGCACCCCAAATTCCTGCTCCACCTTACGAACGGGATTCAGATTTTTCTTACTCATATGCTACCCTCCGTATTTCCTCTGCAGACATTTTCTTAACCCCCAGCATATATTCGCCCAGCTCATTCTCAGTGACCCTTTTGTTGTCGGGAAGATAGGCGGCGATCGCTCCGTTATTCATAACAATAATACTGTCGCTTACTTCCAGAACCTCGTTTAAGTCGGCGGAAATAAGGAGAACCGCCATCCCCTGGTCCCTCAGCTCCACCAGCTTGTTCCTGATAAATTCACTGGCTCCCACATCGATTCCTCTGGTAGGCTGGTTGGCAATAATCAGCTTCGGTGAGGAAGAGAACTCTCTGGCTACAACCACCTTCTGTATGTTGCCTCCTGAGAGCATTCCCACCTCCTGATCCCTGTCGTCGCATTTTATCAGATACTGTTTAATGAGCCTGTCGCTCAGTTCCGCTATTTTTTTATGATTGAATAAGAAGCCCTTATTATATTCCTTTTCCTGGAACCTGTCTGAAATCAGGTTCTCCTCCACCGAGGCGTCCGCTACCGCCCCAAAGGTCATGCGGTCCTCGGAAATGTGGGAGACGCCCAGCTTGCGGATTTCTCCTACCTTCTTGCCCCGTATCTCCTGTCCGTTGATCAAAACGCTGCCTTCCTCAAATTCCTCCAAACCGGTAATCAAATCCGACAGTTCCCGCTGTCCGTTGCCCTCAACGCCGGCCACTCCCAGTATTTCCCCGGCCCTGACGCTGAAGCTGACTCCGTTTAATATATATTTGGCGGCATTCTTTTTCAGCCGGATGTCCCTTACCTTTAATACCACGCTGCCTGTCTTGGGAGGCTCCTTCTCTATCTCAAGAATAACATCCCTTCCAACCATCAGCCTGGACATCTCCTGTTCTGTGATTTCTGCAACATTGCGCGTTCCCACGCATTTCCCAAGTCTGAGAACTGTAATCCTGTCACAGATCTCCTTGATCTCCTGAAGCTTATGAGAGATAAAAATAATCGTGTGCCCCATCTCCTTCAAAAGCTTCAGCTGTACAAATAATTCCCTTGTCTCCTGGGGCGTCAGCACTGCTGTAGGCTCATCCAGAATCAATATCTTGGCGCCCCGCAGCAGGGCTTTTAAAATCTCAACCTTCTGCTTTGTTCCAACAGGAATATCCTCCACCCTGGCCTTCGGATCAATATCAAACTGATACTTGGCGGCAATGTCGGCCACCAGCTTACAGGCCTTATCGAGACTGAGAAGGCCCCTGGTTGTAGGCTCCATTCCCAACACCATATTTTCCGCCACCGTCAGGGAGGGCACCAGCATAAAATGCTGATGTACCATACCAATGCCATAATTGATGGCTGTGAGAGGACTGTCAATTTTAATCTGTTTTCCCTCCAGAAGTATCTGGCCTTCTTCCGGCGTTTCTATTCCGAACAGAATCTTCATCAGGGTGGATTTTCCTGCCCCGTTCTCCCCCATCAGCGCATGAATCTCCCCTTCCGCCACGGAAAAGTTCACATCCTTATTTGCCACAAACCCATTGGAGTATATCTTTGTGATGCCGCGCATCTCTAACAATGTGTCTAACATATCCTGACCCCGCTTTTCTTACCCCTAAGGATATCCCCGCCCCGGAGGAAACGCGGGTTATATCCCCGCTTTCCGCACCTCCGGGGCAGAAACACGTCTATCCTGTCATCATGGTTTAATCCTGTCTTTTGCGTCCTCAATCACGGAAATCTCCGCTCCGATATTGGTATTCACCACAACATCCCCGTTGACAATTTTCTTCTCCAGGTCATCCATATATTCCTGGATATCGGCCGGAACCAGCTTCTCGTAATTTTCATTCTTTGCAATGGATACCATCCCCTCTTTAAGTCCGAGGCTTCTGTCTCTCCGTAGGGAAGGGTTCCCTCCACATGTCTCTGGATACAGCTGTACACGCAGTTGTCAACGCTCTTCATAACAGAGGTTAAAATAGCGTCCGCCTGCTCCTGATCGGTTTCTTTAAACAAATTATACTGGTCGTCATCCACGCCGATTGCGTAAACGCCGGAATCCTTACAGCCTTCCAGCACGCCCAGGCCCGCGCCTGCAGCAACCTGGAAAATCACGTCGGCTCCCTGATTCACCTGGGACAAGCCCATCTCCTTGCCTTTGGCTGCGTCAGAGAAATTCCCAATGTAGGAAATCAGCATCCTGGCGTCGGGATCACCGTACTCGCAGCCCTCAATATAGCCTAAAAGGAAGTCATTGATGATAACATTGTCTCCGCCTGCCACAAAGCCGATAACCTTTTCAGAATTCACATGGCTGTCGCCCTCAAGGGAGGTCATCTTTGATCCCAGGCGCCTGCCAGGAAGGATGCTTCGTTCTGTTTAAAAGTGGTGGAATAAACATTGGTAAGGTCCCCAGCGGAATAATCAATGTCGGAATCATAGATTACAAACCGTTTGTCAGGGTAATCGGGAGCCACCTTTTCTATAATCTCCTTCACATCCGCACTGTTAACAATAATAAGGTCGCAGTCCGGGTCCTCTGCAAATTCGATAATGGAGGGCTCATACTTGGTGGTATCATAGTTATTCTCAACCAGCGTGCCTTTTATGCCGAAATCCTCCTCCGCCTTCTTTAGGCCTGCATATGCCAGGTCGTTAAAGGACTTGTCCCCGATGGTCCCGTTGACAATCAGTGTGACTCCTACTTCCTTTGCCTCGCCGCCCCCTTCTTCCCGGCCTTCCTCTGAGGAAGCCTGGCCTCCCTGGGTTGTCTGGGTAGCCTGCGCGTCCTCATTTTTGGCCCCTGAAGCACAGCCCGTCACGGCAGACACAGCTACTGCCAGCGTGAGAACAGCCACATCATTCTTTTCGTTTTCTTCATAGTTTTTGTTTTCCTCCTTGTCTAAAAAACATTTGTTTTCTATAACAAACACCGGACTTCCGACCGTTGTTTATCACCCTCAGAATGGTCGCCGGGGCAGTAAAGCGTTTACCAAGCCGCCGGAAATCCCCCCTTCCGCTGATTGAAAATGCCGGAGCGCATCTGAAGCAAACCGTCAGACGCGCTCTTCCCCAAACTTATGCCTTTGGGGCCGCAACACTCTTTCTCTCCACCAGAGTCAGTTCATACTTCTTCCCCGGGGTTCGCCCGGCGTCCTGTTCTCCATGGCCTGAAGAAGCAGCTCCATGGCGCCCTGCCCCATCTCGAACAAAGGCTGGTGCATGGTTGTAAGAGGCGGAAACATAAAAGACGCCAGTGAAATGTCGTCGAATCCTACAATCGAAACGTCTTCAGGCACCTTCACTCCCTGCTCCTGCAGATAAGCGCAGGCCCCGATGGCCATCAGATCATTAAAAGCGAACACAGCTGTGGCTCCCTTGCCTTCCAGCTCCTTTACGGCCCTTTTTCCGCCCTTCTGAGTGAAATCTCCTTCCACTATCAGCCCATTCCAGTCAAGCCCATTCTCCGCCATCACAGCTTTATATCCATTGAGCCGGTTTTTTGAACTCTCCAGCTCCATGGGCCCGGTGATACAGGCGATCTTCCTGTGCCCCTTTGAGATCAGGTAATTTATGATGGTTCTGGCTCCGTTATAATTATCAACGCTGATATTATAGAAACAGGAATCCGTCATATTGGCATCCAGAATCACAAATGGAAGCTGTATCTTCAGAAGGTAATCAATATTCACCTCGCTCAATATGTAGGAGCCTGTGATAACGCCGTCCACTCCCGATTCATACAGCGTTTTCAAATGTTTCTCCGCCGTCTTTGCATCCCCGCCGCCCTCGCAGAGCAGCAGGTTAAAACCCTTTTCAGTTGCAATATTGCTGATACCCTTGGCGATCTCAGGAAAGAACGGATTGCTGATGTCATCTACCAGATACCCGATGGTATAACTCTGTTTGGTAACCATGGATCGGGCTACCCGGTTAGGCGTGTATCCCGTTTCTTTTATGATATCCTGTACCCGCTTGTAGGTTTCCTGGGAATACCCAAAGGACTGGTTATTAATTATCCTGGATACGGTTCCGATGGAAACCCCGGCCGCTTCTGCAATCTGTTTGATTGTCATGCCTTTATTCATATGTAAATCCCCCCAGTATGGCAGACTGAAACGTTAAAAGGCCGGTAAAATGTTTTATCAATATTCAATACATTTCATCGTTTACTAAAATGTTTTACCTGCCTTTACAGTGATAATAACAGGATATTTCACAGTTGTCAACTATATTTTTCGTCATTTTATCTAATTAATGTTCTCGTTTTATTTATTTATAAAGCATATTGACTTTTCCTGCGCTTTGTTATATGCTCTGAATTAGATAAATCGTTTTACTAATCTTTTAGTATCAAAATTAAAATGTGGAGGGATTATTATGTTTGTAAACAAAGAAAGAAATCTTAACAACAAATATGCCGGACGGCGTGGTGAGAAGGATGCTGGGTTATGGGGACAAGATTATGGCCTGTGAGATGATATTTCCAAAGGGCGCCTATGTGGAACCCCACTGCCACAGCAGCCATCAGCAGATGGTCTATGTGCTGAGAGGAAAGTTTGAGCTCCAGTGCGGGGAGGAGAAGCGTGTCATGCTTCCCGGCGATCTCTGCTACTGCGGTTATAATGAGATCCACGCAACCCTCTGTCTGGAGGACGGTTCCGCCATTCTGGATGTACATACCCCCCTTCGCCAGGACATTATTGACGAAAGCATCAAAGCAGCGAACCTGTAATCTGCCGGAGCGTGCCTGATAATTACGCATAATATAAATTTTCAGACAGGCTCCAGGCGTGTTTAAAGATAGGAGAATAAAAAATGGATACCCTGATTTTTGGCGGAACTGCCGTAACTCCCTACAGCTCCCGGAAGATGAATATCGGGATCAGCAACGGAAAAATCTGTGAACTCTTAAGTCCTGAACTTATGCCTCAGGCCCGGAAAACCATCGACGCCACCGGAATGTACATTATTCCAGGCTGCATAGACGAGCATGTCCATTTTAACGATCCCGGCACCACACACAGAGAGGATTTCGCACATGGAACCGCCGCCTGTGCAGTGGGAGGCATCACCACAGCCATCGCTATGCCTACCAATACGCCCCTTGTTCTGAACAAGAAAAACCTTCAGCTGACTCTGGACGCCTATGAAGCAGCGGTTACGTGGATTACGCAGCCCACGGCGGCCTGGACGCTCCAACAAGGACCAGGTGGAGGAATTCTGGAGGGGCACCGGAATCACGGCTGTAAAAGCATTTACATGCTACTCCTCCCCTGATATGGGATGGGTCAGAGACGACATTCTGTACAGAAATATGAAAATTCTGTCGGGCTGCGGCGGAACCATGATTATACACTCAGAAAATCATGAGCTGATCGCTCTGGCAGAACGCGAACTGAAGGCCCGGGGCCGCTGTGACGGCCTGGCCCACTGCCGCTCCCACCCGGTTCTCTCAGAGGTGGAAGCCATCGGCAGAATTATCTGTTATGTAGAGGATACGGGGCTTACAACCGTTATTCCCCATGTCAGTACATGGGAAGGGCTGACTGCCATCAAGAAAGCCAGGGATAAGGGACTCCCCGTGTTCGCAGAAACCTGCGCCCAATATCTCACATTTACGGAGGAGGACGTACAGGAGAAAGGGCCATATCTCAAGTTTACGCCTCCTGTGCACAGCGAAGAAAACCGCAGGCATATGCTGGAGCTTTTGAAGGAAGGTTATGTGAATACCATCGGCTCCGATCACTCTCCCTATGCCAGATACGAGAAAGATCAGGGACTGGAGTGCATATGGAACTCACCCAACGGCATTCCGGGACTTGAGACGCTTCTTCCCACCATGCTGAATCTGGTTTCAGAGGGCTGGATTACAATGGAAAAGCTGGTGGAGATGACCAGTTATACACCGGCCGCCCTCTACCAGCTTCCCAACAAGGGGCGTCTGGAGGTAGGGTACGACGCCGATCTGGTCATTGTAGATATGAAAAAAGAGCTTACCTACACGGAAGCTCTGATTCAATGCAAAAACAAATGGTCTCCGTTTACAGGAAAGACCTTCAAGGGCTGCCCTGTAATGACTCTGGTGAGAGGAACGACGGTAGCCCGGGATTTTAAACTCACAGGCAGCAAGGGTTACGGAGTTATATTCCCAGGCCAAAATGCTGACATGAAAAGGCGGGGACTGAGGTCTACCTTTCCTCTGCATCCCCGGGAAGCCAGTCCACCTTCACATAGTAGGCCAGCATTCCAACTGCACAGACGACCCAGGTCACAGGCCAGCCTGTAAACACCACCGGCAGGCTGTTGGTCAAAGGCATAACTATCATCAGATAAATCTGCCTCAAAACCACAAAGGAGCCAAGCATAAAGTACATGGGAACCTTGGACCGTCCGGCGCCCTGAGGGCTCCGTTCAGCACCTGGACAACGGGAAGTATAATGTAACCGTAGGAAAAGATGCGCAGCATGGCGCTTCCCGCTGCAATTACCTCCTGATCCTTGGTAAACACGCCGATAAAGAAGGAGGAGCCCAGATTCAGGCAGACGGAACCAACCAGAATAATTACTGTGCTCATGAACCAGGCTGCAAAGATTCCCCGCTTCACCCGCTTATACTGTCTGGCCCCAATATTCTGGCCTACGAAGGTGGTGATCGCCATATTAAAGCTTTGGAGAGGCAGCTGTAAAAAACCGTCGATTCTCAGGGAGGTGGAATATCCGGCGATGGCCGCCGCTCCGAACTTGTTGATATAGGACTGGACGATCACATTTGAAAACGAGGTGACGCTCTGCTGAAGGGCTGCAGGAAATCCGAAGGCCACAATTTTTTTCACCATCTTTTTATGAAAACGGATCTTGCGAAACTCCACCCTGTAATCCTCTCCGGTATGCGTAAGCTTGTACAGCACCATAGCCGAGCTCACAGCCTGGGCTATGAGGGTTGCGACAGCCACCCCTGCAATGCCCATGTGAAATCCGCATACAAACAGCACATCCAGCGCTATATTCACAACGCTGGCCACCGCCAGGTATATAAGCGGATGGGAGGAATCACCGATAGCCCGCAGGATACCCGCCCCCATATTGTAAAACAGGGAGAAGGTAATGCCGCCGAAATAGATCATCAGATACTGGGCCGAGTGGGGCATAACCTCCTCCGGGACACCGATCCCCTTTAAGAGAGGCCTGGTAAAAAGAAGTCCCGCCGCAGTAAACACAACGCTCAGCAAAGCAGTCAGGGCCATGGAGCTGTGAACGGCTTTGCTCATATCCTCCGCCCGTTTACCCCCGAAATACTGGGAAATCACGACCCCCGCCCCTGCAGACAGGCCCATAAAAAAGCCCACCAGCATATTGATGACGGGCGTTGACGCACCTACTGCCGCCAGGGCGTCCCTGTTTACGAAGTTCCCAACCACATAGGAGTCCACCGTATTATATAGCTGCTGGAAAAAATTCCCAATCAGCAGCGGTATCGAAAACCACAATATAGACTTAAAAATACTTCCTTCTATCATATCTGTCTCTGTCCGCTGCAAATAACCACCTCTTCCCACCACTTTAACTATCTAAAACAAACACCAATAATCCGGCGTCAAATATAGAACTATTGTACAACAGTTTACCAGATAAGGCTATTAAAATGTGGTCTTTGGGCCCGCACATTTCCCTGCTTTCCATCCTTCCGGTTTCCCGTTGTGCCAAAACACATTTCTCCGGGATAATACTGTAATTATCTGCCTCTCATGTACCATCGGTAATAAGGTATCTCCACCAGCAGCATCACGCTCCACCCCAGGGCGCAGGCGTAGGCCACTCCCTGTATTCCCATAACAGGCGCCAGGAGCCAGACAAAGCTCACTCTCACAGCGGTCTGGACAAACGTTCCCAAAAGAGTGATTCCCATATTGCCCATCCCCCGGAAAAAGCCCTGAATGCCGTTGGTAAAAGCGGGAAATATGTAAAACAGCGCCATCAGTCCCAGATAGCTGCTTCCCAGCTCAACAATCCCTTTATTTTCCCTGGTAACAAACAAGCTCATGAAGGGCTCCTTAAACAGAGTGATAACAAGGCAAATAATAACCCAGTACCCCGCTTCCAGCATCAGTCCCCTCCTGAACCCGGTGCGGATACGCTCCCTCTTGCCAGCTCCCCGGTTCTGAGCCACAAAGGTGGTAATTCCATGGGATATGCTCTGCTCCGGCGTAAACGCATAGTCGTCAATGCGGTTCACCGCATTAAATGCGGCGATCATATCCACTCCCAGAGGATTCACGGCTCCCTGTATCAGCAGTTTTCCCACAGGCTGACAGGACTGCTGCAGGGCCGTAACGCTCCCATAGCGGAGGGTCTGCTTCAGCAGCAGCGGATCCATGGCGAATTCTCCTCGTTTCAGCTGCAGCATAGGTATCTTTTTATATACATAGCCAATACACAAAAAGGCGGAGGCAGCCTCAGCTATGACAGTGGTAACAGCCGAGCAGACGATTCCGAATCCCAGTCCTCCGATGAATATTAAATCCAGCGCTCCATTGAGCACAGAGGAAAATGCCAGAAACTTGAGGGGCGTCCTGGAGTCCCCAACACTTTTTAAAGCAGCAGACACTGCATTATAAAAATATGTAAATGGCGCGCCTAAAAAGATAATGGACAGGTAAACCGAGGCCATATGAAATATCTCATCCGGCACCTGAAGGGATTTTAAAAGAACGCCGGACCACAACGCCCCTGCAGCCGCTATGATAACAGAAAAATAACAGCCGAATATAACCGTTGTGGACATCTCACGTTTTAACTTCTCTTTCTGGCCTGCGCCGAAGAACTCGCTCATAAGCACCGAAGCTCCCATGCAAATTCCTGAAATTCCCAGAATAATAATATTCATCACAGGGCCTGCAGTTCCCTCTGCAGCCAGCGCTTCCTTTCCAATAAATCTTCCTGCTATAATGGAATCAACTGCATTATATGTAAGCTGGAAGAAATTTCCCAGTATCAGGGGAACCGAATATTCTACCATATGCTTTGTGATGCTGCCCTCTGTCATATTAACAGCCGCCATGCCCGCCCTCCTCCTTACTATCTTAAATATGCCCTTTCACCCTCCAGCAGCCAATTCCGCTTCCCCCTTTATGCAGCCTGTTCCCTGGGGACCTTCACTGCCCTCCCGTTCCCGTAACCCGCATTTTCTGCCGGACGGCCGGAACCCTTTCAGAAACTTCTCAGTTTGTCCTCCTCCCGCGGGAACTCTTATCTATGGAGCGGATCTCCACCTGGTAGCTGAAACGGTCGTTTACACGCACATCCACCTTATCACCTACCTTTTTTCCCTTAATCGCCTTTCCCAAAGGCGAATCAATGCTGATCAGGCCCTGAAGGGAGTTTCCCCTTACAGTTGTCACCAGTTTATAATGCTCCGTCTCATCATCCTCAGGAATATAGACGGTCACCCTGTCGTTAA
Source organism: Clostridia bacterium UC5.1-1D2 (assembly GCA_001304855.1). Classification (GTDB taxonomy): domain Bacteria; phylum Bacillota; class Clostridia; order Lachnospirales; family Lachnospiraceae; genus Enterocloster. Next base: position 37,462 of record BBZN01000023.1, on the reverse strand, counting down.
GTCCCACCTCGTCAGCTCTTGAGTCGTCGGATATAATTCTGGCAGTTTTGATCATTCTCTCCAAATAACGGATACGGCTTTCATTGCGGTTCTTGTCCTGTTTGGCCGCCTTATACTCAAAATTCTCACTCAAATCCCCGTGAGCCCTGGCCTCCTTTACCGCCTCCAACGCTTCTTTTCTCACCACCAGTTTACGGTATTCTATCTCTTCCTCCATCTTTCTGATATCGTTTTCCGTCAGATTATCATACATATTCTACTCCTCTGCCTTTCCTCAGTATTTCCATTTTTTTACATCTAATTATCTGGTTGCTATAAATACTTCCAACCTTTATAATTTGTTTTATTTTCACTTTAGTTTTTTTATTGATTCTTTAGTCTGTGCTCAAACTTTGTCCACATTTACCCTGTATATTATTACTTGTAAGGCGATAAACCTTTTACAATACAGGAAAACACTTTTTCATACCTACGGCCGGCAGCTCCCCTTCTGCCGGCCCCCTCCATTTACATTAAAGTTTGCCTATGAAGCGCTTCAGGTAAACTTTTTTATTGTCTGCATATCCTGATAGAGACAAATAAAAATCAGGAGATAACTATGACCAGCCAATCTACCCCCGGCGATATCTTTGCCGATCTGCTCCGCTATAACACCCCCTCCGCCCTGGCCTGGGTGAGAGGCGGTGAGGCCGCGCCTGCCTTAAGCGGCCTGGTTAAATTCTATGAAACCCCTTACCAGGGCGTGCTGGTGGAGGCAGAGATCTTTAACCTTCCCAACAAAAGCGCTCCCGGCTCCTCCGACTTCTATGCCTTCCACATCCACCAAAACGGGGACTGTTCCGGCAATTTCGCACATACCGGAGACCATTATAATCCTTCCGGCCAGCCCCATCCCTTCCACGCAGGGGATTTTCCGCCGTTACTTGGAAATGAAGGCTACGCCTGGACCGCTTTCTATGACAAACGTTTTTCCATCAAGGACATTGCAGGCCGTTCCGTGATCATCCACAGCCATGCAGACGATTTCACCTCCCAGCCTTCCGGTGATTCCGGCAGCAAAATTGCCTGCGGCGTAATTGAAATAATGCATTAAAATCCTTATTACCGCCTTTCAGGAAGGAATCCCGCCCCCGGAATCATCTCCAAATCTCTTAAAACAAGGTCCACGGCTGTCTCGTATTCTGCCAGCCTCTGGGCCTTCTTTATTTTTTTAATATATTTTCCGCTGTCGTTAAAGATCTGTATCATCATGGACCAGAGCTCCTTCATTTTAAACAGCACGTTTCTGTCCCCTGACAAGATTTCCCTGTAGCCCTCATAAACCAACCCGTGGAACAGGCCAAACCGCTCTTTGTCCAGGTTCCCAGCCCTTCAAGTTCTTCCCTGAGGCCGGGATTGGCAAGAAGCCCCCTGCCAAGCATCAGGCGTTTTAGCCCGGGGTATTCCTCCATCAGATTTCTGTATGCACCGGATGTGAAAATATCGCCGTTATAGCACACAGGACAGACGCCGGATTCCATGGCAAAGGAAAAGAGTTTCATACGGGGAGTGTTTTTATAATAATCCATACGGATTCTCGGGTGAACAATGAGCTCCTTCAGCGGATGCCGGTTATAAATCTCCATGAGCTCATAAAACTCCTCCTCATCTGCCACCCCAAGGCGGGTTTTCACAGATAAATCCATGCTCATCTTCCCAAGTTCGGTGCAGACCTCCTCCAAAAACCGATCCAGGCCTACGGGCAGAGCCAGAAACCCTGCGCCTTTCTTCTTAGATACGACAGTCCCTGAAGGACATCCCAGATTCAGATTTACCTCCCTGTATCCATACTCCTTGAGAATCCGGGCTGTGCAAAGGAAATCCTCCGCCCGGTTAGTCAGTATCTGAGGCACCACGTAAAGGCCCTGATTATGCTCAGGAAGAATATCGTTCAGTTCTCTGGAACTTAAACCGCTGTTCGGCTTTGGGGAAATAAAAAGGAGTAAAATATTTATCCATAGGGCGGAAGCACCGGTGGTAAGCGTTCCTGTAGACATATCCTGTAAGGCCCTCCATGGGCGCCATATAATATTGCATAACCTCTCCTGTAAAAGCCCCGTCAGGGCGCATTAAAACACCCAGAAAGCCGCAGCTTCCTGGGTGCTGATGTCTGATAACAATCGTTAAAACTGCTCGTTCCGCTTTCATTATCCTATACCATGAAGCGCAAATGTCAAGGGTTCCTCCCTCTGGCATCTGCGCCTTCTCTGAGTCTGGCCCTGTGCGATCTCTCTGCAGCCAGGCCCATACGCGCTACCGGGGCGGGGCTACGCTTACTCTTCAGCCTGGCTCATACCTCCTCCAAGGACAGAACTGTCATATCCTGACCTGTCCGCCTTCTCTTTTGGCGTTCCGCCTTCCGTACCCTCCTTCTCCTTTGGCGCTCCGCCTTCCGTATCTTCCTTCTCCTTCAGCGCTCCGCCTTCCGTACCCTCCTTCTCCTTCAGCGCTCCGCCTTCCGTACCTTCCTTTAACTCCATATCTTCCTTGTCCTTGCTGGTGCTTCCCTCTTTCTTCTCTTCCCCGGCCTCATTTTTCACGGTTTCCGTATTTCCGTCTTTTTCCTGTTTCTCCTGTTTTGTATTCTCTTCTTCACGGCCAGTCTCATCTGTTGCTTTCGTCTCATCTGCCTCTGCTTTGCCGGAATCGATCTTTTTTCCGGTCTTTTTCTCCTTCAAAGTTACTTTAAAGGTGACAATCCTGTAATCCAGTCCACCTACATCTGCAAACTGCGAGGCGGCGGTGGCGCTGATCTGGAACTTATCGCCGTCCCCCTGACGCTTCAGCTGGGAGTTGGTATCTGTCAGCGTTTTGTTGAACTCCCTGGAGGATCGCACCCAGGATTCATCCCCATAGGAAATCACCACCTTTACCTCAGTGGTTCCGGCCTGGTTCCAATTGATCTGCCCCGACACATACCGCAGCAACTCCTCCGAAAGATCCGCCTTATTATAAGCGAATTCATTGATCCCTCCGGAAACCCTGGCGCTGTTCAGGCTGCCTCCGCCTTGTCTTTTTTCTCCTGCTGAATCTGATTGTAAGACTTTGCCTTGGAGTCATCCACCTGATCCGTTGCCAGATAAGCTGCCACTGTGGTAGGGCCGTATTTATAGGCGTTGCACTTTTTGTTATCAGGCGACCATGTTTTGTGGTTGGATATCTTCTTTATCTGGCTGGATTCCAGGTTAATGTACTTGTTGCGCAGCTTATTGTACCCGTAATCATTATGTCCTACAGGATCCTCCCAGGTCACGTCTACATGGTACCACTTGCCGTCGTCCAGCTCCACCACATTCCACGCATGTGTGGAATTAGCCACGTAATGACTTTCAATACCGCAGCGGGCCGCCAGCTTGTCAAAGGCTCTGGCATACCCGGCGCACACAGCCTCCCCCTCTATCAGCGCTCCGTAAGCAGTGTAATCGTCCTCCACCATGGAGTTGGAGCGGTAACGCTCCTCAGCATACCGGATAGTTTCCACCATATAACGGATGATCTCGATTTCCCTCTTGAATTTCCAGTCATCCTCATCCTCCGATATCTTTCCCTGGATATACTCCTCATAGAAGTCCTCCACCGCATCGTCTACCTCGGCCATCTTGTCTGCCGCTACGCTTCTGCTGCTCTCAAACCGGCCGTCGCTGTAGGAAACCTCCTCATACAGCTGATCCATGGAATCTGTATCAGCCGGAGCCTGCCGGCGCTGGACCGTTCCGCCGGCATCTACCCACGCCCCGCTTTCATTGACCAGATAGCCGTCGGGAGTCAACCCGGAAGCGTACATCACTCCCTGCAAACTGTCTGCAAAGGGATGGAAATAGTAGCAGGCCTCATCAATCCACTGCCAGCCTGCGCTCATATCTCCGCCTGGGTTAAAGTAAAACCATCTGCCTGCTTCATCCTGAAACCATCCGGTTCTCATGTTGCCCTGACCGTCAAAAAGATACCACTTTTCTCCGTCCTGAAGCCACTCCCCCGACGCATCCCTTCCGTCGTCCTTCTGATACCTCCAGCCGGATTGTTCCATTCTCCAACTGCCTCCATAGGCAGGGCCTGCCGCTGCCATGGACAATATCATTGTCATTGTCAATGCTGTTGTGATTTGTTTTCTCATCGTCTTTCTCCTCTTCTGATTCATTTTTTGCAGCTTTATACCCTTAAGACGACGGAAAACCAAGTTTGGTTTTAGGATTTTATATTTTTTTTGAAAATGTTAGAAAATAATCACCGTATAGAAAATCTTCAATCTGCGCATCCTATCCACGAGGTGAAGAGAGATGATTATAGATAACCAGGAATATCCCATTGGTTTTACCATGGAGCTTGCCATGCATCCCGACAGCCTGAATGAATTCGCCAAGCTGCCTAAATCCCGGCAGGACTCCATTGTCAACGGAGCCAGAGAAATAAAATCCCGGGACGAGATGCGCAATTATGTGGAACATATGTTTCAATAGAATTTTTTATTTCACAAAGGGATTTTATAGAACCATGACAAAATCCATTGCCAGGACGCTTCCAGAAAGCCCGGAAACGTCCTGTACATATACCCCAGCCTGATATAAAACTTGTTTCTTCCATGTCAACCCTTGCCATTCACAAAAGAAACTGCTAATTTCCCCCGGGGCCGTCCCGGCGCTCTCTGGAAGATTCCGGCAGTCCTTCCACTCTGGCGCCGTCTTTATACCGTTCCGTGTCAATCTCCGGAACATCTCCGTCTCCATAGCTGTCTGTTTCCGGATTTCTTTCTATTCTCATGAACATCACCTCCTGAAAATAGTATAGGCCAAATACAGGAAAATTATTAGGTCATAAAAAAACGCCTTGGGAAGCGTAAATTCCCAAAGGCGTTTTTCAGTTTAAGCGTATACGTCCAGAAGATGCGTCTCAGGAGAAGGAACCGACTCCATCATATCCTGCAGAACTTCCCCCTGAACCTGTGCCGTATCCAATACCTTACCCATAAGGGCCACATTCATATCCGTCATCAATCTGGCAGTGCTCATGGACATGCTGCCTGACGCGATACTCATCGATAAATCCATCTTATACCTCCTTTACCAAGCGTTCTCTTTTATATCTCTCAGGCTGTCTCCTTAACAAATCAATATTTATCATCATAGGAACAGGTATAACTGTCGTTTTTCCTCTCCATCGTTCCATAGGAAATTTCAGGCTTTGCGGCAGGTGCTAAAGACGGCTGCGCCGAACCTTCATCCAGTTTAAACCGGCCCGCCAGTTCCTTGAGCATCTGGCCTGTCCGGAGAGCTCCTCACTTGCGGCAGCGCTTTCCTCAGCAGTTGCCGAGTTGGTCTGAACCACGCTTGATATCTGATCGATTCCCTGGGTAATCTGAGTTACAAATTCCGCCTGCTCCTGGGCAGCCTTGCTGATGGATTCCATCATAGTATTGGCTTCATTAATGCCGTTAACTACAATCTCAAGAGAATTTGCAGTATCATCTGCAATCTTCCTTCCGTTCTCCACTGCCTGAAGGGAGTTTTCAATCAATACCGCCGTATTTTTGGACGCCTCCGCCGATTTGCTTGCCAGATTACGAACTTCATCTGCCACAACAGCGAATCCTTTTCCTGCAGCGCCTGCCCTGGCCGCCTCGATTGCCGCATTCAATGCAAGTATATTTGTCTGGAACGCAATATCCTCAATGGTCTTAATAATCTTTCCGATTTCACTGGAGGAATTGCTGATATCCGACATGGCAGACAACATATCCTGCATCCTCTTGTTGCTCTCGCTGGCTTCGCTTCCCACAGCAACCGCCTTTTCTCTGGCCTCGTTGGCATCCTGGGCATTGTGGTTAATATGGTTGGAGATCTCATTAATGGAAGCGGCCAGTTCCTCCACGGAAGAAGCCTGCTCTGTGGCTCCCTGGGAGAGAGCCTGGGCGCCTGCCGATACCTGATCTGAGCCTGACGCCACCTGTTCGGCCGACTGGCCCAGGGTAACCAGGGTGTCGTTGATGCTTTCCTTCAGTTTGCTGATGGCCGAAAGAATACGATTGTAATCTCCTGTATACCGCTCCGCTCCCTGGGATTCAACTGTAAAATCACCTGCCGCCATATAGCTGACGGCATTTTCAATGTCTTCAATAATAAACCTCACGCCGTCGGTCACACTTGACATGGCCTTTGCCATAGCTCCGAATTCATCTCCTGATTCGTAATCTACCTTGGCGGACAGATTGCCCTGTTGGAGTTCCCTCATGCAATTCTCAATCATTTTCACAGGATCCAGAATATCCTTTGACAGCTTTAAAGCGATTATAATAGTAACCACCAAAGCAAAGGCCGCTATGACAATGGCAGAGGTGAACAAAACAGTCTGGGTGGCGGTAGACGAATTATAGCTGGCCTCGCTGTCGGCTTCCATGTCGCTGAAAGCGGAAGTAAGAACCTCGGTATACTTGTCTGAATTAGGCTCATATTGATTAAAAAGCAGTTCGGTAGCCTTCCGGTCCGCCGGCTCCGTCCCTGACGGGCATAATCCAGAATCTCTTCCCTCAGGCTCTGATTCGCATTCATCAGTGACTGAAACTCCTTCAGCTTGGCGGTGTCCCCGCTGTAATTGGAGTACAGCCACTGAAGATCCGAATCAATCTGGCTGGTATACTGATTGAATTGCTGAATCGCCTCAGATGTAGTGGCGCTGTCATCCGCTAAAACCGCTTTATTAAGACTTTTCAATGCTGCCTGAAGATTTACCCGTGTGTCAAACACCTTGCTTGTAACCTGATAATCCCGTTTGTAAAAATCCTCATAGCTGGACTTGGCGCTTACCAGCGCCACGCTGGCAAAAATCACCGACACCAGAAATAATACTACAATACTTCCGAATGTAATGAGGAACTTTTTGCCGACCTTCAGATTTCTCATTTGTTTACCCTCTCTTTCAAGCTCGCCGGAGCTTAATTTATAATCTATATATAATATAGTCGGCAGCTTTTTATTTAAAGTAATAGGGGGTGATAATAATTTTTCAGCCGTCGCATACTAAAAACGCTTCCCAGAATTGTTCCATGATTTTCCGGCTTCCCACAGTCACCCTCATCCAGTCCTTTAAAATGCCGTCTCTATAAACTTTTACAAGAATACCTCTGTCTCTCAGACAGGCTGCAGTATATTCCGGCAGCCTTCTTGGCCTTATAAAAATATAATTGCCGCCTCTGGCGCAGAACTCATATCCCGCTTTTCTCATCATTTTAAGCAGATAATTCCTCCCATCTTCTTCTCTCTCGATCAGCCCTTTGACGATCCGGGGTTCTTTCAGGAGTTCCTCCGCAAACAATATACCTGCCGCATTCACATTATAAGCGGGCAACACCTTGCTCAGGCAGCAGATTAACCGGGCGTTTCCGGCCCCATAGCCCGCCCTCAGGCCTGCCATTGAATACAGCCCTGAAAAGGATCGCAGCACAATAAGATAAGGATTGTCCTTAATCATATCCACTGCGCCGGCCGTACCGAAGGGATAATATGACTCGTCCACAACAGCCAGGGTACCTGTGCGTTTGCAAATGTCTAAAAGTTCAGCAAGCTGCCGGGAAGTCCAGATCCCTCCTGCCGTACTGTCAGGATTGGACAGAAGCAGCAGCTCCGTATTCTCCGTAATCTCCTCTCTCATCTTCTCAAAAGGAAGCTTGAAAGCCGTCTCGCAGGAAACCGTGTCTATCTGAACCCCATACAATTCACCATACATGTAATAGGATTCAAAACAGGGAGCCACAGCCAGAGCCCGGCTTCCGGGCCGGGTAAAAGCCTGAAAGACGGCCTGAAGTATTGCACAGGCGCCCGGGGCAATGCAGAGATTGTCCCCTCTGACGCCATCCCGGGCGGCTATCCCTTCAATCAGCCTGTTTTCATCGGGATAGCCCGATATAAGCCTTCCGTCCAGTTTCTCCAGAACCCCCTTTACAAACGCCTCAGGAAGCCCCTCCGGATTCTCATTCATATCCAGGCAGAGGAAAGAAGTCCTGTCTTCATACTTTTTTACTCTGCACCTTTGATTGATACGTTCATTCATATACATAGACAATCCTCCTTTCAGCCCGGCACCCTCGCCCAATATCTCCTATATCGGCAAAATCACCCGCAATATAACAGCATTCCGCAAAACATTTAAAAACCTTCTTACAGCACTTAATAAATCCTATATTCCGCCGATAATATAAACTAGTATCAGACTGCAAAAAAACAAAAGATAGGTGGTGCAAATATATGGATAACGGTATGGACAGTATGCTTGATACATACCTCTACGAAACCAATTCCCTGCTGGATCAGCTGGACGAAATGCTGGTGAATGATGAAAAGCTTGGTGATTTCTCTCAGGATGATGTCAATGAAATCTTCCGCATCATGCACACCATAAAAGGCTCCTCGGCAATGATGGAATTCGGCTCCCTCTCTGCCATTGCCCATCACGTAGAAGATTTATTTTTCTATATACGTGACAAAGGCATCGAATCACTGGACGCCGGGCAGAAAAAAGAACTGTTCAACCTGATGTTCCGTTTGGAGGACTGTCTGAGAGGCGAGGTAGAAAAAGTTGAGAGCGGTAAGCCCCTGCTGGCGGATGTGGCCGAACTTACAGCCGAGATAAACGCCTTTCTGAAAAGAATCAGCAGCCCGGAAGGGGAACTTGCAGAAGGCAGTAAGCCGGGGGTATCTGAAACTTCTGACAGCCCGGACGGTTTACACACAGCGGAGAGCAGGGAGAACGACGGCAAAAAACGGCCGTCCCCGTTGTTTCCGATGACGCTGTCCCTGAGGATCCCAATGCCCTGTGTTTCCTCCATGTCTTTCTGGACGACGGAATCGGTATGGAAAATCTGCGGGCTTTTATGATTGTCAACTCCTTAAAGGAATGCGACGTCCTTTTCCGCCACTATCCGCCGGATATGGACAGCAATCCGGATACCTGCTCCGCTATTGTGGACAACGGCTTCTATCTGGCCTTTGATTCCGAGGAGATGGAAAAGCGGGCCGAGGATATTTTAAAATCCCAGAATCACATCCACTCCTACGAGCGCATCAATTGTCAGAAGGCTGAGCCCCAGAAGCAGGAGGCGTTCTCCTCCGATTCCGCCCCCGCAGAAGCGGACGCACATCCCAGCGAACAGAAGGCGGCCGTTCCTGAGCCCCCTGCAAACAACGGTGTGGACGCCCTGAAAAATTATGCGCCGGTAAAGCAGAACCTTATCAGCGTCAATCTCATGAAACTGGACAGCCTGATGGATATAGTGGGAGAAATCGTTATCACGGAATCTATGGTTACCTCCTCCCCGGAGCTGCAGCATTTGAACAGGGACAGTTTTGACAATTTTATGAAATCCGCCCGCCAGCTCCGCAAGCTGACGGATGATCTCCAGGACATTGCCATGTCTTTACGTATGGTGCCTGTATCCGGTGTTTTCCAGAAGATGAACCGTATTGTCCGGGACATGAAGCAGAAGCTGGACAAAGACGTGCGCCTGACGATTGTGGGCGAGGATACAGAGGTGGATAAGACCATTGTGGACAGCATACAGGATCCTATCATGCATATCGTCCGCAATTCCATGGATCACGCATCGAGGACTCAGCCGAGGAGCGGGTGGCGGCAGGCAAAAGCCGCCAGGGAGAGATTATCCTCTCCGCCACCCATACAAGCAGCGAAGTGGTTATCGCTGTAGCCGACGACGGCAAGGGCATGGATCCGGACAAGCTGCTGGCCAAGGCCAGAGAGCGCGGGCTTCTCACAAACCTGAGAGCGAATACACCCGCAAGGAAGCGCTGGCGCTGATTATGGCTCCCGGATTTTCAACCAACCAGACCGTCACCGAATTTTCCGGCCGGGGCGTAGGTATGGACGTGGTAAAAAAGAATGTGGAATCTGTAGGAGGAGTAGTTTCCATATCCAGCGAACCCGGACAGGGCACAACCGTGACTATGAAGATTCCTCTGACTCTGGCTATTATGGACGGAATGAAGGTTACTGTGGGCAATTCCATCTTTACCATTCCTATTGCCAACATCCGCCAGTCTTTTAAGATATCTGCAGACCAGATAATCTATGACGAAAGTACCAGCGAGATGGTAGAACGCATGGGAAGCTTTTACCCCGTGGTGCGTCTCCACCAATTCTACAATATAGATACGGAGGTCACAGAGCTGGACAAGGGAATCCTCATGTGGGTGGAAGCCAGCGACCGTTCTTTCTGTCTCTTTGTGGACGATCTTATCGGGGAGCAGCAGGTTGTGGTAAAGCCTCTTCCTGTCTACCTGAATTGTTTTGAGCTGAAAAATTATGGAATTACCGGCTGTACCATATTAGGAAATGGAAGTATCAGCCTTATTCTGGATATTATGAGTCTTCACGCGCAGCCGTGGAGAACGTTTAGAAAGGAGCAATGGTCATGGATGAACAGAATATGCAGCAGGACATGGTCGAATTCTCCCCAGAGACAGACGGCACCTCCATTGAGCGCTGCCTGACTTTTGAGTCGGGCAATCTTGTCCTCTATATCAGCACCAAATATGTAATTGAAATCATAGACAACCACTCCATCACCCCTCTCCCTCTTGTCCCCTCCTACATAAAAGGGATTGTAAATCTGAGAGGCAGATTCTGCCTGTAATGGACATTCAGCAGCGGATGGGGAAAGAAGCAACCGTATACACCGACAAAACCTGCATCATTGTATTGAGTATCGATTCTGTACCTATGGGAATCATTGTAGATTCCGTACGCCAGGTGACGGATATTGATTTAAAGGAGGTTCACCCCATCCCCCTGAAGCGGAGGCAGAAACTTTTAGACGGTATGGTTACTATGGATGACGGAAGCGTTCTTATGTCCATTGACTGCCAGGCGCTTGCAAGCGCTGAATAATTTTTTGGCAACCAAACTACAGACAGGAGGATCTCTATCACATGCTGACTCTTACAGACGGCGATTTCCAGCGGCTGTACCGTTACATCAAAACCCATTACGGAATTGACCTGAGCAAAAAAAAGCAGTTGATTGTCAGCCGTCTTTCCAACTCTCTGGCCGCCCAGGGGTTTAAGGATTTCTCCGCCTATGTGGATGATATTCTTTCCGGCCGGGACCCCGGAATGGTGACCACCATGCTGAACAAGCTGACAACCAACTACACATACTTTCTCAGGGAAAAGGAACATTTTCAATATCTTTGGGATGTGGTCCTGCCCTATCTGGCCCAGGCGCATGCACACGACCGGTCCCTTTCCATCTGGAGTGCAGGGTGCTCCTCAGGCGAGGAGCCCTTTACAATCTCCATGTATCTGAAAGAATTTTTCGGTTCCAAAGCCTCCCTCTGGGACACCAGGGTTCTTGCAACCGATATTTCCCAGAAAATACTGGATACAGCAAAGACTGCCACTTATACGGAGGAGAGCCTTTCTCCTCTTCCCGCATCCTGGAAACAGAAATATTTCGTCCGGGCAAACGAAGGAGAGTACGCAGTCTCCCCGGCAATTAAAAGCAATGTTATATTCAGACCGTTCAATTTGATGGAACCCATCCGCTTTAAGCGTAAATTTGATTTGATTTTTTGCCGGAATGTGATGATATATTTTGACCAGGATACAAAAGATTCTCTGGTCAGGCGGTTTTATGACGCCACTGTGCCGGGAGGCTATCTGTTTATCGGACATTCTGAAAGTCTCACAAAGTCAGTTTGTCCCTATCATTATCTTCTTCCGGCTATATACCGGAAGAGTTAATGTCCGGCTGATTTATCCCCTGTTTCGGACTGCCTGATGCTGCTGCCCGCGACACAGGGACACATTTCAGAATTGGTTTCGGAACGTGTTTTAAATTCCATGCCATAGCTGCCGGAGGCAATTTTCAAACACGCCCTGAACATCTGGAAAGCGATAACTAGAAAGAAGGATATTATAATGGATCAAAAAATACGGATAATGGTCGTTGACGACTCAATCCTGTTTCGCAACTGGCTGGTTCAGTCACTGGGAAGTGATCCCCGCTTTGAGATTGTGGGCTATGCAGTCAATGCATACGATGCTAAGAATAAGGTGCCGCTTTTAAAGCCTGATTTGCTGACTTTGGATATAGAAATGCCGGGAATGTCCGGGTTGGAATTTTTAAAGGAGTTTCTCCCAACCCATCCTATCCCGGTTATTCTTGTGTCCTCCCTCAACATGCGTGTATTTGACGCACTTGCTGCCGGAGCTGTGGATTTCGTCCGCAAGCCGGACCTGGAAAATAAAGTAGGAAAGACAACCTTTCTTAATATGCTGAAAGCCAAAGTCGTGATCGGCGCAAAAGCCAGGGTCCAAATACCCGTTACCCACAATACCTCGGCTCCAAGAGCCGGATCCCTTCGCCCGGCATCTGCAGCCTGTACTGCCCCGTCTGAGATCCCTTCAAGAAGCCGCCTCAATATTTCAACTGCCGACCCCGGAAGGATTATCGCTATCGGCGCATCTACCGGAGGAACGGAAGCAATCCTGCAGGTGCTGCGGGATCTTCCCCCTACCCTGCCGGGAATTGTAATCACACAGCACATGCCTGCCGGTTTTACATCCATGTATGCCGAACGGCTGAACCGCCTGTGCCGTATGGAGGTGCGGGAAGCGAAACATGGTGACAAAGTTCAGCCCGGTCTGGCTCTTCTGGCCCCCGGAGGCCTGCAGATGCGTGTTGTCCGTATAGGAAACGGCTATGGAGTCTCCTGTTCCCAGGATGAGAAGGTGAACGGACATTGTCCTCTGTGGATGTGCTCTTTGATTCTGTGTCGATTCACGCCCGTGAGAAAGCCCTTGGCGTTATTCTCACAGGCATGGGCGCCGACGGCGCAGCCGGACTGCTGCGTATGAGAAAAAACGGAGCCTACACCATCGGACAGGACAGAGACAGCTGCGTTGTCTACGGCATGCCCATGGAAGCCTGGAAAATCGGGGCCGTGTGCACCCAGGCTCCCTTAAACTCCATAGCGCAGAATATTATTTCTCATATATAAACGCATGAAAAAAAAGAAAAAACCAGAAGAAAAAAAAGAAAACCGGTTTGAGCGAATCATAACCGGCTCTGTTGTGGTTCTGTCCCTGTCTGTAACGGTAAGTCTTTTTGCCTATTTTCGTCCTTTTACCCTTAAGGATGTTACAAACAGGCTTCAACTGCTGTACCAGGGGGCGGAAGCCAGTCTTTCACAGTTCAAACGGAATAGGGAAGCTCCTCATGTCTCCCTGCAGACGGCAGCCGCCCCGGAAATATCCGGGGCCGGCTCTGCTGATTCGGAAATCACCCCTTCTTCGGAGCACGAGGAAAGCTCCCCTTACAGTCCTGAGTCAATCCCCTTCCTGACCCCCTCCACTGATTTGGGAGAGATATCTGATTTAAATACGGACCTCACCGACTACGAATATGAAGAAGAAACCATCTACATGGCGATGCTGGACACAGCCATCGGTCCCATGCTTTACTATAATCAGGGAGATTCCAGGTGGAACAGTTATCTTTACGGCGGCCTGGACTCAATCGGAGGCTATGGCTGCGGCCCTACGGCTGTAGCCATGCTGGTAAACAGCTTCACCCCCTCCACGGTCACGCCTGTGGAGATTGCAGACTGGTCAGCTGCCAACGGCTACTTTGCCCATGGCAGCGGTTCCTATCACAGCCTGATCCCTGACGGGCTGTCTGCTTTCGGGTTGTCTGTAGAGAGCGTCACAGACCGCACGCCGGAAAATGTCAGGGAGCTTCTCAGGGATGACCGCCTTCTGGTGGCCCTTATGGGCAGGGGAAGCCTGGCCAGGGTAGGGCATTTTATTATTATCACCAACTCCTGTGAAAACGGAAATGTCCACATAGCCGATCCCAACAGCCTGTCCAACAGCACTGTAGAATGGGATCTGCAGCAGTTGATGGATGAACTCAAGGGCAGCTATGACAGCGGCGGCCCCCTGTGGTCCGTGGGGATTGGGGGGCATTGGGGAGGAAGGGGAGAGCTAAAGATTCTGCACCGCTCCCTCTCCTCCCCCTTTGCAAATCAAAAAGGAATCCCCATTGTATCTTCTTATTTGTTAACTGCCATATCCACGCAGGCCAGCTCCGGTTCTGAAAACATTCCCCGTATGATTTTCACTAAATTTCCGTAATCTGCTTTCATCGCAGCCTTAAGCACAAACAGCCTGTCCTTCATGGAATTAAAATCGTACAGAGTTCCCAAAAACATAGCTACCTCTGCCGCCCCTTCCGGATTCTTCTGCTCCGGAGCCTGCCCGCTTTTGTGAAAAGCGGAGAGCATAATATAAAGGGTGGACATGAGATAAGGATTCTGCCTCAAAAGCACTGCTGCATAGCTGACGCAGCCGCTTAGGTTTCCATTATTATAACAGCAGGCTGCCAGAAGCTCGTAAGTCTCAGGCAGGTGAGCTGAAAGCAGTATGGCCTTGAAAGTGTTTCCATATTTATCCAAAAGCTTCAATGCCCTGGCCAGATGGTACTCTCCCTTTCTGCAGTCCCCTTTCCCTGCATAATATCTTCCCATTATATAATCGAAATCCGCTTCCCTTGGGAGATGATTTATGGCCTGTCCGTACACCTTCACAAGCTCCTCCCCGCAGTCCGCCATGTTCTCCGACAGCATAGACAAAAACTTGATAAAGGTGGTGGAATCTCTTGCAGAGTAATCTCCCTCCACAGGCTTCAAATTTGCGGCAACCCTTCTGTAAACCACGGCGGCCTCCTCGAATCTGCCTGAGGAGTAGTATTCATCCGCCAGATAGGCCATTAAATCATCATCCTCTGGATGCTCCTTAAGCTCCGCAAGGATCAGATTCAGATTTCTGCCTATCTTTTTCCCCCGCTCTTTGCCGGAATAGCCGGTATGATAGATATACAGCTCCTCAGAAGCGTCCACCAGCTCACAGTCCCTCTCTTCCCGGCAGTCCAGGTATTCATGGATTCTTCTCTTATAGCGGAGGCCCGGACGGTTTCTGAATACACGCACATGGCTTCCCGCCGCTATAATGGCCCCGTCGTCATCCAGATTGGCCAGTCCGGTGAGAATTCTGCCGTATTTGGAGTATTCAAGATCCTGCACATATTCCAGCAGTTTTTCTGCATCCTCCCGGACAAAGTACTCGTCCGCATCCAGCATGGCAATCCAGGGACAGCCGGCTTTGCTGATGGCAAAATTCTTGGCGGCTGCAAAATCATCGATCCACTGAAAATGATAGACCTGAGCCCCTGCATTTAAGGCCAGCTCTACCGTCCGGTCCGTTGACCCCGTGTCCACCACTATCTGTTCCGAGACAATCCCTTTTCCCCAGGAAAGCGCGCGCTCAATGTTCTCCTCCTCATTTTTTACAATCATGCACTGGGAAATTCCCACCTTATTCTTCCTCTTCTTCAATCCCTGTCCTCCTTAACGTATCCCAAGGGCGGTTCGCTCCTCCCTTGTAAAAAGCCGCTGCTCCATATAGCTTCCAAGTTCTCCGCAGCCTGCAGCTTTGGCGCACCTGGTTACCAGCAGCTTTGCTCTCAATCCCGAGAAATCATACAGCTTCCCCAAAAACAGCAGTATCTGTTCCATCCCTCCTGTTGTGAGGGGCGGGACTGCCAACGCCTTCAGCAGCCATGACAAGGCGGCCATGTCCTCAGGCATATATTTCAGGTAGGATACCGCCTGGTTTACACACTTTTCCCTCTGTCCCGTCTCGTAAAGGCACTTGATCAGCAGGTTGTATGCAGAAGGCAGGTTGGCTGAGAGATACATGGCCCGGTTTGCGCACCCAAATTGTTCTAATTTTCCCAATGCCCGCTCTATATATTCCGCAGCCTCCCCAAACCGGTTCTCCCTGTAAAAATATAAAGCCGCCACATAATCAAAATCCCCTTCCCCCGGAAGGGCTTTCACAGCCTGCTTATACACAGGCTCCGCCTCCTTCCACTGCAAAAGCGGATCTTCCCCCCGGCCCTGGGCCTCTCTGCAGGAAGAGGGCGTTTCTGAGGCCTCCCCACTTCGCCCCTCGCCTGTGAGAATAAGAAGAAGCTTTGTAAAGGTAGAGGCGCTTCTCTGGTCATTGTCCAAAAGTTCCTGATTCAGTCCCTGAATTGCCCTGAAATACCAATTCTTCGCCTCCTCCAGGTCCCCCTCGCCGAAGTACTCGTCCCCCATGTATCCCATCATCTCAGTGTTGGAGGGATCCGCCGTAAGCTCCGCAAGAATCAGCCGCTTGTTTCTTCCGTCCCTTCTCTTCTCCTTCATGGCCGCCTCCTGATATCCGGTATGAAAGATGGATATGTCCGCAGCCGCATCCCCCAGCCGCAGCTTTCTCCCTTTCGTGGATACAAGCTGCTCGTGGATTCGCCGCCGGTAACGGATGTCCGGCCGGTTCCTGAATATACGGACCTGGGTTCCCGAGGAAGCGATATTCCCCTCCTCGTCAATCTGCTGGCAGCCTGTGTATATGCCGTCAAAATCCTTGTTCTGAATCTGCTCCAGCAGGGCCGGTATTTTCTTCTCGTCCCCCGGCGCAGGATACTCGTCTGCATCCATAAACACGATCCACTCTCCTCCGGCCTGGTCGATGGCATAATTTTTGCAGCGGCAAAATCATCCTCCCACTGATAGAAGAATACCTTCGCTCCCAGCTCCTTTGCCATCTCCGGGGTCCTGTCTGTGGATCCCGTATCCACCACAATCTGTTCATACATAAAGTCCCTGCCCCAGGAAAGAGCTTTTTCTATGTTTTTTCCTCATTCTTAACAATCATGCACTGTGAGATGAGGACTCCCCTTTTTGATTTCAATCTTTCATCCTCCCGTATTCCTGCCCTCAGCTCCACATCCATGAGCCTTGCCTGAGGCTCATGACATGGGCCTGCCGTCTTTTATCAGGCTTTTACCCTTCCGCTGATATGATAAAAAGTCATTTCCAAGCCTTGGCTTATGAAATGACTTTTTATTACATCCAACTCTCTGTTTATGCAGCCCGTTAACCGGGCTGCATGAAAATCTGCACTTACTGCAGCAGACTTAAGACACCCTGAGGCGCGGCATTGGACTGCGCCAACATGGACTGGGAAGCCTGGAGAAGAATGTTGTTCTTCGTGAAGGCTGTGATCTCATCTGCCATGTCGGTATCGCGGATACGGCTCTCAGCAGCTGTGATGTTCTCGGAAGTAACATCCAGGTTGTTAACCGTATGCTCAAGCCTGTTCTGAGCGGCACCGAGCTTAGCGCGGAACTTAGATACCTGGTTGATCGCGTCCTTAACTGTATCGATAGCTGCATTTGCGGCTGTAATAGCAGCCTGATTATTAGCATTGCTGACATTGATAGTCTTCACGCCGTTCATCGCACCGGTTCTCATATCCTCCAGAGTAACGTTGATCGTCTCGGAGCTGCTCGGTCCAATCTGGAAGGTCATGCTGCCGCCGGATTTCGCAGTATCGCCGATAGCTTGATGCCGTTAAAGTCGGTGTTCTCTGCGATACGGTCGATCTCTTTAATCAGCTCGTTAATCTCGCTCTGGATATTGGCTCTTGCAACGCTGTTGTAAGTACCGTTAGCAGCCTGAGTGGTCAGGGTGGTCATACGCTGAAGCATGGAGTGCACCTCTGTCAAAGCGCCCTCTGCCGTCTTTATCAGTCCGATTGCGTCCTCGGCGTTGCTGGAAGCCTGATTCAGGCCGTTGATCTGGGATCTCATGCTCTCGGAAATAGCCAGACCTGCCGCGTCGTCGCCTGCACGGTTGATCTTGTAACCGGATGACAGTTTCTCCAGGTTGCTGTTCAAACCGCTCTGGTTGATTCCTAAGTTTCTGTAAGATTGATCGCTGCAATATTATGCTGTATAATCATAATGTTTCCTCCTCATCCATGATTGCTGTCCCGGAAACCTCCCCTGTCCCCGGTATTCCCGGCGAGGGCCCTTCGCCGGAAATCTGTAAAGCGCTTGTTATTTATATAAAGCAAACTGCCTCACATTATATTTTTATCGGCATTTTTCTTTTTAACATAAGGCTTTATTTTTATATTTGTCCATATTTTTACTCTAATTCTGAAGCAGATCCAGAATTCTCTGAGGTACTGCGTTGGCCTGGGCGGACATGGACGCGCCCGCTGGAACATAATGTTCTCCTTGGTGTAAGTAGTAAACTCGTCCGCCATATCCGTATCCCGGATCTTGCTCTCTGCGGCGGTCATGTTCTCCTCCGTAACACTCAGATTATTATGGGTATGCTCCAGATGGCTCTGGACCGAACCAAAGCTGGAACGAATCTGGGATATGGCCTGAACCGCATCCCGGATTATGTCTGTGGACGCATTGGCCTTATCTACAGTTGTAAAATCCGTCCTGTCCAGCAGCAGCGCCTTGCTGCTGACATAATAACGCCGCATATCCAGCGTCTCGTCAACGGAATGGCCAATCTGCAGCGTAATATCATCCTTGATCTGAGGCGGCATAATGGGAACCGGCGGATCCTCACTGTCAAACATGGAAATGCTGTTAAAATCAGTAGCCTGTCCTATGCGGTCAATCTCGTCCAGCAGCTGCGCCCGCTCAGCCTCGATATTCTCCCTGGCTAAAGTGGAGTAGGTGCCGTTGGCAGCCTGGACAGCCAGCGTCTCAAGCCTGTGAAGCATGGCATGAACTTCCGCCAGGCTCCGTCTCCTGTCTGCGACATCCCTATGCCGTCGTTTACATTATGCATGGCCTGATCCAGTCCGTTGATCTGGCTGCGCATGGTTTCCGAAATTGCCAGGCCGGCCGCGTCATCGCCTGCCCGGTTAATTCTATATCCGGTGGACAGCTTCTCCAGAGATCGGTTCAGATTATCGTTTGTAATTCCCCTGTTTCTGTTGGCATTCATTCCGCCTATATTGTGCCGTACAAGCATCCGTCACTTCATCTCCTTCCGTCCCTCTCCTTATTTGTTGCCTACTGTTAATACTATCGGCAAAATTATCTGTATAATAAGAGCTGTTTCTATATTTTTTATCACTTTATCAAAAACAGCCGCTCCCCTGCGGGAGCAAACCCCAGATCCGCGGCCATTCCGTAGTATTGAAGGGCCTTCTCTCTCTGTCCCGATACCTCATACCAAAGTCCCAGATTATAGGCGGCTTTAAAGGAGCCGGTGCCTACCACACCCCCGTCCTGAGCCGTTCCCCTATGGTCAGGCACCTTAAATAACTTCCCTCAATCTCCGGCAGGTATTCAATGTACTGCTTCGGATCAGACAAAACCAGCTTCATAAAAAAGAGGCCGCATACAAAGGAGAAATCCGCCAGCCTTTCAAGGGAGCCTCTTTCAGCCTCCACCACCTTTTTCGCTTCCAGGAGTTCCCGCTGCCGCCCAATCCAGCAGTGTGTAGAGGTACAGCACCACTCCCCCCGCCCAGTAAGCGCCTTTTCTGTCCCCATAACGGTAAAAAGCCCTGAAAGCTGAGACTCTCCTCAAGCCGTCCCAGATTCCGCAAAGTGGAGGCCAGTTGAAACTGATAATACCCGTCCTGCGGATTCTCCTCTGCGGCCTTTATAAGATAAGGGAGATTTCTCTCCCCCTTTCCTCCGTTTAAATAGCCGTCATGATCCGCCTCCAGAGGAACCGGAATACAGGCAGATCACAATCGGGCTGCTCATGTATAATGCCTGCGTAGCCCACGCCCTTTGGCAGAAGGCGGGGCAGCAGGGACGTGCTGCAGCCAATTCCTTCCCCCTCCACAAAGGCGTCATACCGGACAATGGCCCCAAGCCACCTGCCTTTATGTTGATTTATAATATTTTCCAAATCAGCCCGGCTGCATGGGCGCAGGTATTCGTCGCCGTCCAGGACCAGATTCCAGTCACTCTCCGAATGGTCCAGCGCAAAATTCCGGGCAGCGGAAAAATCGTTGACCCAGGGGAAATCCCACACCTTCGCCCCCATAGACATCGCTATTTCTCTGGTCCTGTCGGTGGAACCGGTATCGGCAATGATAATATCGTCCACCAGCGGTTTTGCCGACTGCAGACAGCGTCCCAGCGACCATTCCTCATTTTTGACTATCATGACCAGATTTAGCTTCATTGCGTTTCCTTTCTCTTTCCCTCTGCCTGGTATACACATAGCGCCGGATATCTTCTTCCGCCCCTCGTGTGAGCCTCACAAACTGGCATCCATAACCATACCGCCCTTTTGCGGGCCCCTCCTCTCTGGTTACCACACAGGCGATATCCCGCTCCACTGCGCCCTGGCGCCAGCGGAATGTAATCTCCTGCTTCTTTTTAAGACGCTGGACAGTGCGCAGGAACAATCCTCCTGCGCTGAGATTGTGAACCGTTCCGAAAAAGAGCTGCCCCTCCGCTGTGACAAATTCAGACTCAACATGAGTCCTGACTCTCAAATCCTTCTGTCTCTGAACCATCTTCAGGACCCGGATAATCCGGCAGTCCGCCATCCACACCTCGGACATCTGGGGAAATGCGGGATTTCTGCGGATTATAAGCTCGCACAGGCAGCTGACCAGCCCTGACTGGCTGTCGTAAAAATCCACCTGGGTCCTGACTCTGGCGTCCTTAAGGTGGTAGGTCTTAAAATACAGCCACACATCCGTACCCACGCTTTGAACTCTGGCATCGGCCAAAGGACTTTTGTCGGTCCCGTACACCCGGCACCGTTCGCAGTCTCTCAGGACCAAATACATTTTTCTGTCATTTACTATCATGGTATACCTCAGCTTTTCCAGTCTATTTACTAAACAGTAATGGTGCCCACTTCCCGGCTTGCATCCATCATCATCTGCAGCCGCAGAATCTGCACAAGAGCCACGTAGCTATCCTTATCCATTGTCACAGTATTTTTGTCTGAATCCACTGAAATACTGCCCATAGCCATCATGGACAGAGGGTCAAAAGAGGCTCCATAGGAGCTGCTGCCATACAAACTGCCGCTTCCATATAAGCCCGGCGAGAGGCTTCTGCCGTAGGAGGAACCCCCTGCGTAAGTCAGCCCGCTGCCGTAGCCTGAACCGCCGCTGTAAACTGTGCGGCCTGCGTAAAGGCGTCTCCGCCCATGTAGGACGTAACCTTTTTAACGTAGTTCTGAGTCTCCTTGTAGGGAGGAATGCCTCCGTACTTTACCACGCTGTTGGGGCCTGCATTGTAAGCGGCCAGAGCAAGGCTCACATCCCCGTTAAACCGTTCCAGGTTCTCCCGCAGATACTTGGTTCCTCCCATAATATTCTGCCTTGGGTCGAAGGGATCGCTGACTCCCAGACTTTTGGCCGTTCCGGGCATGAGCTGCATCACCCCCATAGCCCCTGCATGGGATACAGCCTTGGGATTAAAATTTGATTCCGCCTTTGCCACTGCTTTTATCAGATTCACAGGCACGCCGTAAGCGGCTGACGCCTCCTCAAAGACAGAGTCCATGTCTACCGGCAAATTTTGGCGGGCGTTTAACAGAGCTGTCTGAAAATCGCCGCCTGCGGCAGCATTTTTATATGTCCCGCCGGTTCCGCTCAACACGTTTATTCCGCTGATTCCACTCAATTCATTGATTCCATTTGCTGTTGTCACCAGTCCCATGTCTTTTGCTCCTTTTTTCCTTAACGCTGCAGGGCTGCCCCGTCTCCATTGATGGTCCAGCCCTCCACCGTTGTATTCACAGCCATGCTGCCGTCGCTGTACAGATAATACCAAAGGCCGTTTACGTTTACCCAGCCTGTGGCCATCCTGCCGTCGTCCCCCATATAATACCACTTGCCGTTTACCAGGATCCAGTTCCGCTCCATATAACCGTTCTGGTTGAGATAGTACCAGCTGCCCGGCTGAGGCTGCTGCCAGCCTGTAAGCATTTCACCGCTGTCGGCCAGCAAAAACCAGGAACCATTATTAAGGTTAATCCAGCCTGTGGCCATTTTTCCGTCCTGGTTCATGTAGTACCATTTCCCCCCGTTTGCCAGCCATCCCGTCGCCATCGCTCCGTTTCCGTCAAAATAGTACCAGCTGCCCGAAATTTTCTTCCAGACATCTGTTTCTTTGCGGCCGTCAGGAAGCACATAGCTGCCGCCCTTAAGGGAACCTCCGTCTCCGGCTCCCCCCGGTTCCTGCGGGAGCCCTCCTCGGTGTCGGTCCAGTCGAATTCCTGGTCCGTGGAGGTAACGTAGGATCCCTCCTTCAGGTACTTCTTCTCATCCGAGGTGAGGGGAACCGCTTTTACCTCGTAGTAGTAAGTCTTGTCCGTATCTTTCATGTACTCCGTCAGATTGGCGCTGTTTGTCTCTGTATTAAGGCGTTTGACCACCTTGTTGTCACCATAGAGGGTCAGGGTGTAGCCCGGAGCATAAGGCACCGATTTCCACACCGCACGTTTTTTGGAGGTGCTGCTCCATCCGGCCCGCTCCGTATCTCCCAAGACCGTAATCGGCCTGTAATCCGCCTTTACCTGAAGGCTGGCATCGTCCAGGGCTTTTGCCGACACGAAATCCGCTCCGCTGACTTTGCACTGGGAACGATTGAGAGAGGCGGGAAACAGTTTTCCGCCGTCGGCAATTACCGTGATCTCCACCCGTACCTTTTTGCCCGGTTTCCACTTGTCGTAATCGGTGCGGAACTGAATATCTCCCAGGGAACAGCCGCTTCCGCTGACAGTTATCTCGGGCTCAGGAATCTCTTCAGGTTCCCCGAAATTGTCTTTAAAGGTAACCGTAACTTTCTCAATGACACTGGATTCAGCCGCCTGTACGCTGTTATCCCATCTGTTTCCAAAGGCCAGAGCTGCGGCAAACACTGCCAGAGCTGCAGCCAGCTTTCTGCCTGTTACAGCTTTATTCCTCATCTTAGCTTCCTCCTGCTAATCTCTCCAAATTCCGTCTGCATCCAGGTAAAGGCCGTCTACCCAGACGCTGAAAGCCATCTCCCGGAGCCGGGATAAAAATAGCGCCAGCTGCCGTCTATCTCACACCAGCCTCCATCATCTCCCCATTGGAATCTGTAAATATGTTTTGCCGTCCCGCTTAATCCAACCTGTAAACATGGCCCCCTGGAGGCTGTTATCCACCGTATTCAGATAATACCACTTTCCTCCGTACTGGAGCCAGCCTGTATAGAGGCTGCCGTCCTCATTAAAGAAATAATAGTAGGGCCCTATGACCCTCCAGCCGCCTTCCACCCTGGAACCGGCCGGATACCGGCCGTCCTCGGTCTCAGTGCGCATAAAGTACCACTTATCGTCGATCTTCGTCCACCCCACGGCCATCTGTCCGTTGTTGTGGAGATAATACTCATAGCCGCCTATATTCTGCCATCCCGTCATCATGCTGCCGTCACCGTCAAAATAGTACCAGAGGCCGTCTATCTCCGCCCATTTGCTGCGGCAGATACTCCCGTCCGGATAACGGTAATGCCAGACGGCATCCTCTTTAAACCACCCAACCGGGTCCTTTGTTCCGCTGACTGTTGTGGAGCCGTTTTTCTGCTGTCCTTTTCCGTCGGAAACATAGCGGTCGGTAATCTGCAGCTCGCCCGATTCCACATAGTCGCTCTTGCCTCCGTATTTCTTCTGGGCGTCAGTCTTTGGTATGGTGCGCACCTTAAAGGTATAATCCCCCTTCTCCGTCATATAGGGATAGAAATTATAGGTGCGGGAGGTGGTCTGGCTCACCTTGTACACATTCTTGTCATCCCGCAGAAGCTGCAGTTCATAGCAGCCGGAATCGTTATCCGGTGCGGTCCACCGGGCTTCCCCCAGATTTTTTCATTCCAGTAGGCGTCCTTGGGCGGATCAAAGTCCCCCTTTACAGGCCGCACTCTCAGCGTAACTAAGAGGGCGTCGCCGTCCCGCCTGGCGGATACAAAGGTTCCGCCGCTGATTTTCACATTCGATTCCCTGTAGCTGGCCAGGAAATAATTCTCGCTCACATCCTCCGGTTCCAGCTTCACCTTCATCTGGGGCTCAGAGGCAGCTTCCACTACATAGGAGGAACTTTTATCCAGCCATTCGGCCTCCGTCACAGTGTAGCGGGAGCTTCCCTTGTTAACCAGAATCCCCCCGTCAGGCGCCGACCCGCTTCCTATGTCAATAGCGGGCAGACGGCTGCCGGCTGGAGATCGGAAGTAATCTTTATATTAACCGTGTTTATAGGTTTGGTGGCAGCCAGTCCGGTGACGGGCATGCACAAAACCCCCAGCCCTGTGATAAATGCGGCGGCTATGCACCTGGTTCTTATACCCATTCCTTATCCTCCTGAGTCTTTCTCCCTTAAGCGTCTCTTCAAATGTCTCTCACAGGGGCGTCTCTCCGCTTTCCTCTTTCGGCAGCGCTTCTTCGCTCTCCTGCACTTCTTCCCTGCCCGGCACATATCCCAAAAAGTAGATATAGATATCTACAATTGCCTGATAAAGCCCCTCCGGAACCTGGGCTCCCAGTTTAAGCTGGGTCAGCAGAGTGGCCAGAGAATCGTCTTCATACACGGGAACCCCCGACCTGGCAGCCGCCTCTGTGATCCGTTCCGCCATGTACCCCATGCCGGAAGCTACGATCACGGGAGCTCCGTTCCTCTTGGGATCATATTTGAGAGCCACCGCCTTCTGCTTCATCAAATCATCAAATTCTGACATTGATCCCTCTCTCCTTTTCACGGATTTCCGGAAATACTTCCTCCACCCTGCTGTCTCTCACACAGCGTCCAATTAAAAGATGCTGGAAGCTGATTCCGTTTTTCTTCAGGATTCCTCCCACTTCCGACTCGATCTGCCTGCCCTTCCCTGCAAGCCCCTGGTACATAGAGGCTTACATCCGCCTCGCCGTTCACAATGGTCATTATCATTTCAAACTTTCCCAGACTTTTGATGTCGAACTTCAGGAACATTTTGATTCTTCTGCCTTCCTCACTGTTCTCCCGCTTTCCGTCGGGGTCCACCCACATCTCAGACACCACGTTTTCCCCTTCATAGCGGAATGGAATAATCAGATGCAGCAAAGGCATGAACACGCTCTCATTCACCAGAAGGCCGTTTATAGCCGTATAAAAATGCTGAATGTTCTCCAGCCCCGCCTGTCCTCCGGCTCCCTTTTCCAGGAGGGCGGACAGCTCGCCGGCAAAACCTCCCCGGCTGCTCTGATAGGCCCTGGTCCCTTCCCGGAGCAGCTGCGCCAGGAGTTCTTCCGGATCTCCCTTGAAAATTCTTGAAAAGCTTCCGTCTGCGGCCATCTCCCAAAAAGACGGGTGAGCCGTTCTTCGCTCCCGCCTTCATAGCGCACCGCATTCATAATCAGCAGCATAGCCGCGTCCCGCACTCCGCCGTAGTCATGAGTTCTGGCTATATAAGAGGAAAGAAAGGGAATCAGCCGGCTGTTCAGAAGGGCTCCATTGGCAGCCGTGTCCCCCTCGGCCGCATTCCAGTTCATCTGCTGCAGCAATTCTTTAAATTCGCCCTTGTACTGGCGCAGCATTAACTGGCTGATATCTTCTCCCAGCGCCCGGATCTGTTCCAGAAAATGGGCGCCCGATGAATAACTGTTATAGGCCTTTAAAAACTCCAGGGCAGTGTCTTTTAAATAGCCGGAATTCCCCTCGGCCAACAACATTCTAAGCCCGTCAAAAAAGGCGCTGCCAAACCGCGTTTGGGATTTTGCCTGCCCCGTAATAAACTCCAGGAGCCCTTCCGGCGAGTCCATAGTGATTGCGGCTGCCAGCTGATCCAGGAGCGCCCCTATCTCCGCCTGCCCCAGCTTGCCCGCACCTGCCAGATCCGTAAATAACAGCCGTTCCAGCAGAGCCGACAGCTCCTGGTTCTCACTGAGGCTTTTGACAAACGCTCCGTAATTGCTGCCGTAATCAATTATATTATAGCTGCCCTCGCTGGCGGCATCTTCTGTTTTCCCGTCTTCCCTTCCGTCTGCCCGGGTAACTCTGGACAAATCTACCGGATTCTGGATAAGCTGGCTGTCTGCAGCATGCTTTGCTTCCTGTCCTGTCGACAACGTCCGGTTGTCCGTATTCAATCCCGGAGGGGTAACCTGTAATATATTCGCCATACTTCCTCCATAAGTAATCATTCACTGTAGTTTTCGGATATTCCCAATACCGCAGATGGGTCTGACCTGAACCGATTCCATAATCTGTTTATATATCGGCGCATTTTCAATTTATATTAGTGTTCCTTAAAAAAAACCTAAAAATGAATTTATGCTTATCTTCTGAAAGTTATTGCCGATATTTATGGTGTAGCATAATAATGACACTTAATGCTGGTCCGCAATCCAGTATTGTTAAGGGGGAAAGACTTCATGAATATGGACACTAGCATTCAGGCGGCCTCCATGGACCGCCGCATACAAAACGTCTCCCCATACAGGCCCGGTCAGCCCTCAGCCAAGGCAGAGGGAGACTATGATACCGTCACCATACACGGAACCCGCTATGGAAGGGAAGATCAGGACTTTGCCCGCATTCTGGCCAGGAAGGCCGCTGTGCAGCTCAGTCCCGGGGCTGGTTCCAAACAGGTGGAACAGCTTCGGCAGATGGTTGCCGCAGGCGCCTACCAGCCCAGCTCAGAACTGATAGCCCGGCGTCTTTTGGGCCTGAATTAGCCGGTGAATCTTACAGAAGGGAGTTTTTGACCGAATGAGTCAGGAAAGACAGAGTACACTCGATGAATTTGCTGCCGTCATGACAGAGCTTACGGAAGTAGTCTGTGAGCTTGCGCAGCAGGAAGAGGAAAAAGCCTCAGCAGCTTCCGAGAGGCGGCATGAAGCGCTGGATGGCTGTATCCGCCAGGAACAGGCCCTTCTTATGAAGCTGAAAGGCCTGGAACAGCGCCGCACAGAGTTAATAGGGCAGTTAGGGTGGGACTCTCTCACCTTCCGCCAAATCCTTTCCCAGGCGCCTGAGGCTGAGAAGGTTCTCATGGAACCGCTCTTCTTCTCTCTGGACTGGGAGATCGGCAGACTCAGACGGGCCCATGAGGCGGCAAACCGTATAATCGGAAGCCGTATACATGAGCTTCAGATTTTCCTGGCCAGGGCTGAAGCGGCCGCAGCGGCAGATAATTCTGAGACCGGCGGCGTCTCTCCTTTCCGCCCCTTCCGGATGCAGGATAAATACGTATAATTTATAACACCTGTGTAACAGCTTACTTGTAAGACTGTTTTGTTCTGTTTTTCATATCGGATGGACATCCGATGTTTCCTGCCCGGCTTTTCCGGTCAGGAAGATAAGCCGTCCTGAACAGTTATACGCCCACTATATGAATGAGACAGATTTGGAGGAAATAATTTATGGTACGTGCAACCTTTGCGGGTTTTGGCGCCGCTCTGTCTGCCCTTCAGGCCAACCAGAAGCGCCTGGATATTACCGGGCAGAACCTTGCCAATATGAACACTCCCGGATATACCAGACAGCAGCTTCGGACATCCAGTCTGAACTACACCGCCTCCCCCTCTCATTACGCCAGCAATCCGGCTATTTCCGTCGGCTTCGGCGTAAGCATGGATGCGGTCACTCAGATCCGGGATCCCTACCTGGACGTACAGTACAGGGAGCAGATAGGCAAATCCGGATATACCGACGCCTTTCAGACGGCTTTGGATTCCCTGGCTAACGTTCTGGATGAAACCAGCATATCCGGTATACGCAAGGCCTTTGAGAATATCCAGTCCACCTTGACCAACATGCAGGATCTGCCCAAAGTGAACGACGTCGTGTATGAGACGGAGCTGCGCTCCAGAATGGAAGCTCTGACGAATCTGCTGAACGACGCCTCCAGGCAGATTACCAGCGCTGAAAAAGATGAATTCAGCCGTCTGGACGGTACTGGAACAAGCGAGAACGGCGCAGTCCAGGAAGTCAACGACATCCTCCGGCAGATCGGAAGCCTGAACCGCCAGATAAAGCAAAACCAGATCACAGGCCAGCCCAGCCTGGAGCTTATGGACGAGCGGAATCTGCTTCTGGATGAGCTTGCCAGTTACGTCCCCATAGAGGTTACTTATTTTAAGGATGAAGACCACGACGGCATCTTCTACGATGTTGACGGTAATCTGGATACGGCTGCAGGCAACCGCGAGCTTTACGATTATGACTCCAAGGGAAATATTATCGGCAAAAAGGATTGGCCCGATGATCTGAAGGTTGAACTTCTCTATACGGACACCGACGGAAATCCTCAGCGCCTTACCCTTGTAAACGGTTCCGAGGGAAGGGGCGACGCCAACTATGCAACGTTCAGCATTACCGGCGGCAGCAGGGACAATCCTACCGGAGCGGAACTGTCGGTTACTCCGGCCGGCTCTGCCGTGGGAGGCGCAGACGATATCCCGTTTTCCGCTGCCCAGAACCAGTTCAGTTCCGGCTCCATCCAGGCCAGCCTCGACATGTTGGGCAAGAACGGCACAGGCGCCGACAGCGACGTAAGGGGCTACCAGTTCTATATGAACCAGCTGGACACCCTGGCCCGCACCTTCGCCGAAACCATGAATACCATCAATAACGCCAATATTACCGGCGTAAAAGATAAGTACCTGCTCATTAACAAAGACACGACCACCAGTACAGGCGGCGTGGTTACAGAGGATGTGGCGAATATTACGGCGGCCAACATCGGAATCAGCCTTAACTGGACAAAGGGAGATACCCATATCACCACGGCGGGAGACAGCACCACCGATACGGTTCTGGATCTCCTGAATGCGATGTCCAGCACTTATGCCGGCCTGGGCAACAAGTCCTTTGCCGATTTCATGAACAACACCTCCACACTCCTGGCAAATGATTCCAGCAGCAATCAAACGGCCCTGAAAACCAACGTGACCGTACTCAACGGCATACAGAATTCCAGGGATTCCGTCTCAGGCGTCAGCATGGATGAAGAAGCCGCCAATATGATGACATACATCTCTGCTTACAATGCCGCTTCCAGCTAATGACCACTTTGGATCAGGCTCTGGATACGTTGATCAACAGCACCGGCGTGGTAGGCCGTTAAAGAAGTTCTGTACTAATAAAACGGAGGAATTTATATGCGTGTAACAAATACGGCAACCAACAGAAATTTTACCGCCTCTGTGAATGACGTGCACAGCAGGCTGAATAAAAGCATGAACAAGGTTTCCAGCGGCAGGGAATATGAAACTGCCGCCGACAATCCCCTGGCCTACTACGAAGGCCAGAAAATCGACAGCCAGTACCAGGATGCCCTAAGCAAGACCACCCTGCTTACAGATATCAAGAACCGTCTCTATCAGCAGGAGCTGGGCGCCCGCTCCATCCAGGAGGTTATGTCCGGAAGTTCCGGTGCCAAGGTCATGATCGAAAAGGCCCTCAACGTAACTTCAGGCGGTAAACATGATATCGCCACCATACGTGACAGTCTGTTTCAGAAGCAGCAGTCCATCATCAACGACCTGACTTCCCAGTATCAGAATTTTATATATACGGCGGGAACGACACCTCCACTGCTCCCTTTGCACTCAGCGCCGACGGGAAAACGCTGACCTTCCGCCACCAGTTCCCCGGTGAAACAACCGTTAAGGAAATCAGTATGACTCTGGAAAACAGGCGGACGGTTCCTATGACTATAGGATTCCGGATGACGCCTGGGACGACCTTAAACGGGCCATGAGCGAGCAGGAAGAGTGGATATAGGTTACGGCTCCATCAATGACAAGGCGACCCTTCTTGATACCTACACGGGAGGGCTCAATATGCTTACCGGACTTACTTCCGATGCAGTCCGCAATATGACCGGTGATGAATTTAAAGCCGCTTTTCAGGAAGCTGTTTCCGACAGTCCCATCGGTCTAATCGGAGAGGCGGCTCTGGCTATGGACGATTATGTCAACGCCTCGGACGCGGATCTTCAGACCGCCAAGGATACCATGCATGATGTGCTGGGCAGCACCCTGGATGACATGACAAAATCCATACAGACCTTAGGTACCGTATATTCCGATCTCGGCAACAAATACAAGGTTCTGGAAACCACAGAAACACGCTTAAACACAATTCAGGATGCCCTCCAGGAGCAGTATACGGATAAGCTGGGAGCCGACCCTTACGCTGCTATCATGGAAATGTATAATAACAATTACTCCTATAACGCTGCTCTCAAGGTGGGAGCAAATCTAATGGGAGCGTCCCTTTTTGATTTTATGAAATAGTTTTTGGTTTCAATAAGGAGGTTGCCTATGGGACCGCTTATAAAAATCACTTCAGAATCCCTGCGACTTGTGCGCATAACCGAACAGGCACGTCTTCTCCCCTCCGATACGGCAGACCTGGAACGGAGAAAGGCCATCGCCCGCCGCATAACCGCCCAAAGCAACCAGGGCGGATATGGAAAGCATGTCCCTGTTGGAGATATTGCCAGAATCAATAAAACCTTTTCCACATCCCAGGCCTCTGCACAGAGCTATTCCCCCTCCCTCCCCGCCAATGCAGCAGGGAGCCGGGAAGTTTCTGCGTTCTTCCGGCGCAGCTGCATCACCGCGTCCCTCCGCCCCGCAGCTGCCAAAGGTGCAGACCCAGGGAGGCAGTTCTGAAAAACCATTCAGACAGGAGCCGACACAAGCGCAGAGGTTCGTTCTTCTTACACAACGGAGAGGGGATCCTTTGAAATGCGGGTAACTCGGGGAGACGTCACTTTTGTTCCCCCACTTACAATGACAATTATTACACAGCTGCCGGAACTTCATTTTGAGTATATGGGAGGATTTAACTATTTTCCGCCTGAAGACGACGGAACCGGCAGTTCATCCATCAATTTATATACATAGGAGCTTGCTGCAAATGACAATACAAACTGATTATTATGGCGCAGTGGAATATGAGGAGGCGGATCTGGTCGTTTTTGAAGACGGTCTGTTCGGTTTTCACAATCTGACCTGCTACCTCCCCCTGTGCCTGAACGAAGATGAAGACACCATGATTCTTTTAGTATCAGTGGAAAAGCCAGAGGTGGCTTTTGTACTGATTAACCCGCTTATTCTCTGCCCCGACTATTCCCCCAATCTATCGCCTGAAGAGCTTTCCTGTCTGGGGGTATCCGACAGCGGAGAATTAAGTTACTATGCAATCTGCGTAGTGAAACGTGATTATCTGGAGAACACAGTTAACCTTAAATGCCCTCTGGCAATCAACCTGATACAAGGAAGGGACTTCAGGTTATACTTGAACATTCCCCCTATGGATTCCGGCATCCCTTCCGCTCATTTTCATCTATTGCAGCGGCAGTTTCAACAGAAGAGGGGAGGGGTGAATATGCTGATTCTCAGGCGTAAAAAGGACGAGAGCCTTCTTATTGGCGGAGATATACGAATTACAGTGGTGGATTGCGGTTCGGACGGCGTTCGTCTCGCAATCGACGCTCCCAAGCACATCTCCATACTGCGGGAGGAGTTATCTGAAGCCGAACTGGCTAACCAAAATGCCCTTGCACCTGATACGGATTCTGTCCGTTTTCTTCAGTCACTTCTGTGCGCAACAGCCGATACAGCTGAGAAAAATAGATACGCATCTTCATTCTGGTATATTTGCCTTTATCTTTCCGGTAGATAGTCCAAATAAAAGAGGGACTGTTACAAAACTTTCATTTTACAACAGTCCCTGTTTTAATATCTTTATCTGAAATCAAGGATACTTTTTCGCTCTACTCACCACCGGCTGTGCCAGGCCAGTCTGACTCCCCTGATTATCCAATAGAAAGGCAGGAGGGGAGGAATTTTTTCAACCATAGGATAGAGGGCGCTCATGTATTTGTAATCTGGAAAAATCCATCTCAAGTATTTCACTGCCTTGTCGGTTTCCGCTTTCAGTTTGGATCGGAACAGCCGGCGTTTTTCTTTTCTCTGCTCCCTCTCTATCTCCTGGTTTATCATCTGTTCCAGCCCGATTGCCTGGAGATCTTCCTCACGCTTTAGTATGCCTTTTGTTAACAGTCGGTTTTCGAGAGAATCATAGGTTTCGATTTCATCCGGCAGCTGCGAAAAAAAGGTATCCTCTTTGTCTCCAAACCACATATAGGAGATGCGCAAAATCTTTTCAGCCAATTTCTGAATCCGAAAGCACTCCAGACGCTTTAACATCTGCTCCTCTTCCAGCGTTTCCCTGCAGGCCTTGTGAAGCAAATATAAGTCCAATACTTCACGCACCGTGAGAAGGTCCGTCACATACCGGTAGGCAGCCGCAGCCATGTTCAAGAGAAAAGCATCTTCCCTGCTAAGCATTCGGATATACCCGTAAGGTTCCTCAATCTCAGCTTTCTCCAGAATCAAGTCTATATTTTTGTTATAAACGGTTGTTCTAAAAGGCAGACGCCTGTATAACTCCACCCTCAGCCCCTGTCCTCTGGCAGCACTCGCCTGCTCCTTTGAATATTTCCACAGTCTCATACCCCAGGTCAATCAGAAAACCCTTTGCAAGTATATAACTTTCCGAGTCCAGAATAATGCGCAGGGAGCCCCGATCAGATGTCTCCGGCAGCGGATATAATAGCCGCACCTCTCCTTTGGATATCACTGTACA
Organism: Clostridia bacterium UC5.1-1D2; assembly: GCA_001304855.1. Taxonomy (GTDB): domain Bacteria; phylum Bacillota; class Clostridia; order Lachnospirales; family Lachnospiraceae; genus Enterocloster. The sequence goes on along the minus strand of BBZN01000023.1, from coordinate 4,926 downwards.
GGGAATCTCATACATATCCAGGCATGCCAGAACCTCCTTCACCGAATCCTCAAAGGTTTCCTGGTACATCAACGATTCCCGGTACCGGTTCGAGAATAAATCCCTCCACCGTTCAGGAAGAGCTTCTCCATTTCCCAAAATCCCCAGATATACAATATTGGCAACCTTGTGGTAATCCGCCAGCCGGTACATCCGCTCCCAATCCAGGCGCTTATGTACAATATGAATGTCCTTTTGGCCGATAATCGATGCCACAATGCCCACCAATAGATGCCCCTCTAACACTAATTGATTCATCTGTCTCTCCCGTGAATGCTGTTATGTCGTTGTTTCATAGTAAGATTTCAGCCCGGCAACTCTCCGGCTAAGCCGCTTGTCGGCTGCCTGAAGGCCTTCAACCGTCAGACACATCTTCCTGCGCAGGGCTAAGATCGCTTCCTCCTCCTCTCCGGCCTCAACGGCCAAAGACGGGTCTGTGCCCAAAAGACTCCGAAGCTTCTGCAAATGACCGGCATCGCTCTCTGCCATTCTCCACAGTTCCTCCATATATCCGTCTGCCTTCGCCATCTCATCCGCCCGCGCCTGAAGGGTCAGAAGGGAGGACGCCCGGTCGTCCCGCCCCAGAGCGTCCTCCAATTCTCTTGTAAGCCTTGAAATCTCCAAAATAGATGTATATCGTTTTTCAAGCAATCTTAAAACATGTTTTAAATTCAAATCTGACTGCTCCATCTCTTATCCTCTAACTTCCGGCCGTACAGCTATATGGGTGTCATGCACCTTTCTGCTGGCCTGATCAAAACCATCCCGCAATTCGGAAAGGATGTGGCGGATACGCCCCAATTCATCCTTTTGCCTGGATCTTCCTGCCTTAACTCTGCTGATATCGTATACAAGATAATAGTAAATACGTTTTAAATCCCTGCTGATAGGCTGGCTCATATCCAGTATATCCGTAAGATACCGTACAATCCTGGTGGTTCGCTGAAGCAGCTCATCAAACTTATCGTAATCGGTTTCGTCCAGGGCATACTCCGCTTTCATCAGGTTTTTAACAGCCTCGTCATACAGCAGCAGCAGCAGTTCCAGAGGCGACATAGAATAAATGCTCTTTTCTTTATATTGTCTGTATCCGTCCATTCCAATCCCTTTCTTTCAACCCATTTCTTTACCCCTGAAGCTGAGAGAGCCAGCCGGACTGGGTATTCATCTGACTAATCAATGTTTCCATCGTAGTGAACTGGGCAATATAGCGATCCTGCTCCGTCACCAGCTGGGCCCGCAGATTCTCTATGTTTTTCTGCATCTCTTTCAGCTGGTTATAGATTAAGTTATTCATGGCAGACAGGGGTATTTTTTCAGAACCTGCCTCCTCTATAAGCCGTCCGTATGAATTTCCGTTTCTCGTAGCGTACTTGGTGGCATAAGGCGTCAGAGTGTCCTCCACAATCTGGGATAACCCTTTCTTTATGTCTCCTCCGCCTGTAAATATCTGCCCTACTTTCTCCGGATCCTTCTCCATGGCTGCCCTGAAGGCGGCTTCATCAAACACGAGGGTTCCGCCGTCCTTTGCATCATCCGAATAAGTGATCCCTATTTCCTTTAATTTTTCAAAATCTGCTCCGTTGTTCAAAAGCTGGAGGAATATACCCTCTAAATCCGAACTTAAATCCCGGAGCGTCGTATCGCCGTTAAGAATTCCCTCCTTAGCCTTAGTCTCCCAGTTCTTGATAGATTCCTCCGACATCTCTTTCTTCTGTTCGTCTGTCAGAGGTCCGTAGCTGGAATCAGGACGGGTGGTCACCTGGGTATTGACCTCTGTCACAAGCGCATTATAGTCCTCAAAAAACTTCTTGACCGCTTCGGTAGCGCCGTCCACATCCGCTTTGGCGCTGAATGTAACAGAGCCGGACACGTCGCTGGTATCCCAGGTATCGGTGGCAGCATCGTATTTATCTGCGTTAAACACACCGGATACGGTAACAGAAAGGCCCTCCAGATCAAATGTATTGGAAGAACGCTCCAGTGTTACGTTAAGTCCGTTCCCATAGCTGACGCCGATAATGGCATCCTGCCCGTTTGTAAAGCCCAGAGACGCGTCATAATTTCCGTCTGCTCCCGTCTGCCCAAAGAGCTTCTGGGCCAGGGGCGAATCCAGGGAAATCGCCCTTCCCTCTCCTGTTTCGGAAGATACAAGCGCGAACTGGCCGGTGGCGTCCACATAGGTTGCCTTGACTCCCGCATCTGAAGTGGAGTTAATCTTGTCTACAATATCGTTTATGGAGCTGCGGTTGGTAAGACCTTTTATGGAAACTCCGTTAATAACCAAATTCAGATTTCCATCTGCAGGGAAGGCGTCCGTATCGGCCGGATCCAGCCCTAAAACGCCTGCATTGTCTTCAAGTGTTCCATTCATATTCAGCTTATTGGAAGCGCCGGAAATAATTCCCCAGTTCTTCATAATGTTATTGTCATTCGATGTAATTGAGACAGTGTCACTGCTCTTAGCGGTAGAAAAAGACAATGTATTATCTGTGGGATCGATCTCAGCCTTTACCTTACCTGTTCCGAAGGCTTTGTCCAGACGGGCCTGAATATTATTTTTAAAGGCCTCCATCTGATCGCCGCTGTCTGCCATTCCCTTCAGGCTGGCGGCTTCCTCCTCTGTGATCAGAGTGATCTCCTTGCTGGATCCGTTAAAGGTGAAGGTGGCCTTCTGGCCTTTCATATAGTCGATGGCATTCGTTCTGCCTACATAGGTATCGCTGAAATTCTTTGTGTTCATCTCTACGCTTCGGTTGTATTCCACAAGCGTAATCCCATCTTCGTCAGGGTTATTGTCAGCATCTGTACTGAACTGAAAGCCCAGGGCGGACAAGGCGGTGGAGTTGCTCTGTATGGAATAGCCGGAATCAGTAAATTTACCCGCGTCGTCAATAAACATTTTGTCGCTGGCCTCATCATAACGGAACTTGATAGCTTCTGAGAGCTTTACGTCTCCCAACGACTTGTTTGACTGTTCTATGGCCTTGTTAAGCTGTTCTGCAAGATTCTTTGGATCCGCCGTATAATCAATTGTATGTACTTTTCCGTCGTCATCCTTGTAGGTGGAGGGAAGTGTGAAGGTGACGCCATTATCAAAGGCATTCTCTCTGGAATTCCACTGTCCGAAACGCAGCTGGGTTCCCTCCAGCTTGGAATACTCAAAATCCTGATCCAGAGAATCCAGCTTTGTCTCCAGGCTGCCTCCCGCATAGGACTGGGACTTGCGTACAGAGGAGGTAGCCAGCTGCTTTACACCCAGAATCGACAGCTGATCCGTCATCTTGGAAGTTCCTGAGGCGCTGATAAGCCTGGTATATTCCTCCTTGCCCTGGGTCGTAATCTGGTTCCGCGCGAATACGCTGCCGCTTTTTAAGCTGTTGGTTGAAGCATAGCTGAAATAATTATCATATAAATCCAGAATCTTTCCGCTGATGCTCTGATAAGCCTCCTGCTTCCACTCCAGTTTCGTCATGGCGCTCTGCTGTTTCGTGATTTTGGTTGTAGTGCCCAAAGTCATCTGTTCTATGATGGAATCGCGGTCAATACCGGAAGCAAAGCCTCCGTATCCCCTTAGGCCGTATTTCCCAAACTGCTGGTTGCTGATACGCTGGCCATAATAAATCTCTCCTTTCGGTTTCATCTGCTATACACTGTGTACTTAATATCTTCGAGAATCTTTGAGAAAATCATTTTTTTATCTATACTTATTTATCGACATGTTATATAATAAAAATAATATCTGAGAGAAGCATTTTTTATCTATAATCCCATCATTTTGGAGGTACATAACTTGTCTATCATCATAACTGTTTCCAACCAGAAAGGCGGGGTTGGAAAGACAACTACTGCCGCAGCCCTGGCTTCCGGCATTATTCTTGTTGGGAAAAAAGTGCTTGGTATCGATCTTGACCCTCAGGGTAACCTGGGGTTTTGTCTGGGCGCAGACGGAAATCATCCTTATTCCGTCCTTGACGTTCTGAAGGGCGCAGTGCCTGTGCAGGAAGCTGTATGCCACACGGAATCCTGCGACCTGCTTATTTCCGATATTACGCTCAGCAGCAGCGGACTGGAGACGGTTCCGTCTTCCCGTGAATATATTTTAAAAAATGCAATTGCTCCCATTATGAACGACTACGATTACATTATCATAGATACTCCTCCGGCATTGAATCTGCTTACAGTGAACGCCTATTCCGTGTCCGATCATCTGATTATTCCTCTGGCTTCCGATATTCTCAGTCTGGTGGGCCTTACCCAGCTAAAGGAAACCATAGAATCCGTCAGAGACACCTTTAACCCCGCTTTGAATGTTTTGGGCATTCTTCTGACCAAATATAACCGGCGTACACTGCTCTCCCAGGATGTTCTGGAAATGGCGGGACAGCTTGCTGTGCAAATCGGCACCCGGGTGTTTGATACAAAGATACGTAACGGTGTGGCTATTGCAGAGGCGCCGGCTCACGGGAGAGTATTTTCTCCTATAACCCGCGGTCTGCGGCAGTAAAGGATTACGCCGAATTTATCCATGAGATATCAGACGCTATACTTCTGAAGGGAGGCGCATCCAATGCCTAAAAAAACGAATAAAACATCCCATATTCTTGACCTTATTACCAACGGAGCGCCTGCAGAACCAGGCTCTGCACAGGACCAGGACTCCGCAGGCGAAAAAACATCCGAACAGAGGACGCGGTCTTCCGCCTCAAAAAAAGTTAAGGTTGTGGATGAAACCAGCCGCAATGACCGCGTCTCCGGTGAAATTCTTTCCGGACTGGCAAAGGAACTCAAAGAAGAACTGGGCTTAGATGAAGCGCCGGGAAGCAGGGCTCCCGGATCGGATATAAACGAGACGCCGGACGGCGATTCCTCTGTGCAGGGCTCTTT
>BBZN01000022.1 GCA_001304855.1 Clostridia bacterium UC5.1-1D2 | reverse complement strand
GTTATGCACATATCTTTATTAAGTGCGCTCTTTTTTCAATAAAAAATCAATCATTCGCTTAAACACTGGATATAGAAATGAAGAATCGTCAGAACCGACTTGTGTCGGAACTGGCGATTCTTCATTAAGGACTTATTTTACAGCCCCCACTAAGGCATTTTACTCTGTATATGCAATAAGTCTGCTTTCATCCTCTGATACGTCAATGACAATAAGGCTGCCCTCCCGCACCCCGTCTCCCAATATCAGCTTGGCAGCCAGGGTTTCCACATGTTTCTGGAGATAACGTTTTAGGGGCCGGGCCCCATATACAGGATCATAGCCTCTCTCCGTTATAAATGTTTTGGCCCCCTCTGTCAGTTCAATGGCCAGTTCCCTGTCAGACAGACGCCTGTTTAAATCCGCAATGCACAGATCTACAATTCTGCTGATGTTCTCTTTTGTGAGAGGTTTAAAGAGAATTGTCTCGTCCAGACGGTTTAAAAACTCCGGCCGGAAATGCATCCTCAGATCATCCATAACTGCCGCCTCTGTCTCAGGCTTAATATTGCCTGATGCGTCAATACCGTCCAGCAGATACTGGGAACCGATATTGGAGGTAAGAATCAGAATCGTATTTTTAAAGTCCACCGTCCGTCCCTGGGAGTCTGTGATACGCCCGTCGTCCAGCACCTGCAAAAGCACATTGAACACATCGGCATGCGCTTTCTCCACCTCATCAAACAGCACTACGCTGTAAGGCTTGCGGCGGACCGCCTCAGTCAGCTGGCCTCCCTCGTCATAGCCCACGTATCCGGGAGGGGCGCCGATAAGACGGGACACGGAATGCTTCTCCATATACTCGCTCATATCGATGCGGACCATGTTGGACTCATCGTCAAACAGAGCCTCCGCCAGCGCCTTTGCCAGTTCCGTCTTTCCCACGCCTGTGGGCCCCAGGAACAGGAAGGAGCCGATTGGTTTTGTAGGATCCTTTATGCCTGCCTTGGAACGGATTATGGCCTCTGTGACTTTCTCTACGCCTTCATCCTGTCCCACAATGCGTTTGTGGAGGACTTCATCCAGATGCAGCGTCTTGCTCCGCTCGCTCTCCGTCAGTTTGGACACGGGAATCCCCGTCCATTTGGATACAATCCTGGCGATCTCCTCCTCAGTGACGCTCTCACGAACCAGGCTTAAATCTTCATTTTTAATCCGCTCCTCCTCAGCTTCCAGTTCTTTCTGAAGCTGCGGCAGCCTGCCGTACTGCAGCTCTGCAGCTTTGTTTAAATCATATTTCTGCTGCGCATCCTGAATTTCCCGGTTCACAGCCTCTATCTCTTCTCTCAGAGTCGAGAGACGGTCCACACTGGCCTTCTCATTCTCCCATTGGGCCTTCTTAGCCGCAAATTCATCGTGAAGCTCTGCCAGCTCCTTCTGCAGATCCGCCAGACGATCCTGGCTCAGGCGGTCCGTCTCCTTCTTAAGGGCTGCCTCCTCGATTTCCATCTGCATCAGCTTTCTGGACATTTCGTCCAGTTCGGCAGGCATGGTATCCATCTCTGTCTTGATCATTGCGCAGGCTTCATCCACCAGATCGATGGCCTTATCCGGGAGGAAGCGGTCGGAAATATAGCGGTCCGACAGGGTCGCCGCATTAACCAGGGCCGAGTCCGTAATCTTGACGCCGTGGAACACCTCATACCGCTCCTTAATCCCTCTCAGTATGGACACGGTATCCTCCACTGTAGGCTCATCCACCATGACCGGCTGGAACCGGCGCTCCAGCGCCGCATCCTTCTCAATATACTGGCGGTACTCGTTCAGGGTGGTAGCGCCGATACAGTGAAGCTCTCCTCTGGCCAGCATAGGCTTTAACATATTGCCGGCATCCATGGACTTCTGTCTTGCCCGCTCCTACGATGGTGTGAAGCTCATCAATAAAGAGGATGATCTGCCCATCGCTTTTTTAACCTCCTCGAGAACTGCTTTCAGCCGCTCCTCAAACTCGCCTCTGTACTTGGCTCCGGCCACCAGAGCGCCCATGTCAAGAGCAAACAGTTTCTTATCTTTAAGTCCGTCAGGTACGTCCCCCCGGACAATTCTCTGGGCCAGTCCCTCCACAACTGCAGTTTTACCGACGCCCGGCTCACCGATGAGCACCGGATTGTTCTTGGTCTTGCGGGACAGGATGCGGATCACATTGCGGATCTCGCTGTCACGTCCGATTACCGGATCCAGCTTCTGATCCCTGGCCCGCTCCACCAGATCATATCCGTATTTCTGGAGGGTATCGTAGGTAGCTTCCGGATTATCCGTTACCACTCTCTGGTTTCCACGAACAGTGGATAACGCCTGTAAAAATGTCTCTCTGGTAATGCCGCAGGCCTTGAATAACTCTTTCACCTCTCTGTTGGGCTGTTTAATCAGCGCCAGAAACAGGTGCTCCACCGACACATATTCATCGCCCATGGCTTTGGCTTCATCCTCGGCATTAATTAAAACCTTATTCAAATCATTGCTGATGTACAGCTGCCCTCCGCTTACCTTGGGCAAACGCTCCATGGCGGCCTTCACACTGTCTGCAAACTGCTGGCCCGGAATCTCCATCTTGGTGATCAGCTTAAAAATCAGGCTGTCATCCAGGGTAAGAAGGCTGTAGAGTAAATGCTGCTGATCTATCTGCTGGTTTCCGTATTCGTAGGCCAGCTTCTCGCAGTTTTGAACTGCTTCCATTGATTTCTGCGTAAATTTATTAATATTCATCGCCCATTCCCCTTTCTTATATCCCAGTCATTTAATAAAACCAGGTACGGAATTGTGCATTTGTTTTTTGTTCTAGTCGTACTATAACACACATTATTAGCACTGTCAAGAGGTGAGTGCTAATAATTTTGGTTGAAAAAAGCAGACTACACCTTTAGACGCCGTCTGCTTCTGACCGTTCATTATTTAATCGCCAATATAATAGATTCCTGTAAAATGTCCCCTTATATTATAGCAAAGTTCATTTCCTGCTATAAAGCCGTCTGCGTAAGGATCCGGCGTCCGGCCCGCTCCCGGCGGAACAATCTCCGTCTGACTTTGGGATGCGCCTGCAATGCTCACATCCCCGCCGTACATTGCCCCTTTCAGAATATAAATATCCCCTTCATAAACCCGTTTCATGACGGTATCACAGCTGGTCTGCCACAGATGGAATACGCCTTTTTCATAGTTAAAAGCCACTCCGGTTTCATATCCATAATTTTCAGGAGCGCTGCCTTCTTTATATAGAAGATATCCATACCCGGGATTCTCATCCGCCAAAGGATCCAACTCCAGTATTTGATACTCCCCTGTGAGCTCGTCTGTGATTACCTTTGCAGTTCCTCCTGCATTCACAGCCTCATATTGCTCCTGCGTCACAGATGCAGGGACAGATATGCTGCCCTGGACTATGTAATATGCGCCCATGTCCCTGGCCTGTGACAAATCCGCATTCAGACCTGTTTCACGGTTCTGACCAAGCCAGGAGAGATAAGGGGCGAAGGGCAGATCTTCCAGGCCGTAACGGTTCTGTCCGTCCAGAACGTTTCTGTCCGGCGCACTCTCCATCTCTCGGATAAAAGCGATATTTTTCCGCTCCACATCTGTCAGGAGTTCCTCCGTAAATTCATCCGATCCCAAGATAGGCCGATACCAGGGCTTCTCTGAAAAATACCGGCTCAAAATTTGATCATTGAAGCTTCTTCCGTGAACCGCATATATTTCATTGCGCAGCAGACGAAGATCTTCCGTAGGCCACATACATAAGTCTGCTTTTGAAAGGTAGCGCCGGTACACATCGGGGTAAATGAAGCTCTCATCAACCGGGTAGTAATCACCTGTCAGTTCTCCCTCTCCTTCCACTGAAACACAGAGAACCCTGTTATCACCGATATCAAAGGAAATACCATAGGAGTTTTCAGAATCCTCCGGCCTTATATCATAGGACAGCCGCCCCGGTTCTGTCTCAAGGGTTCCTTTGACATTACCGCTATAATAATTCGGATACATCTTATCCTGGGACATAAAACCGTATTCCAGCCTTCCTGAATCCAGTTTTCCTTCTCCTGGATAAAAGCTAAGACATTTTGAGATATCACCTGCTTTATAGTAACATTCAACAAACAGTGTATTATCTGTTCCCAGATCCAGGGCCGCCTTAATCTCACCCCCCTCTCCCCCTCCGGGAGACAGAGCCTGACCCTCCCTGGGCCTCCCGGCTTCCCTGCCCTGTTCCACGAAGGTCTTCCGGTTCATTTCCGCCGCCCTGCTTCTGGCCTTCAGGGCCTTTGGGCTCTGCGGAGTATTCTCCCTCTTCCGTTCCGTCCTCTGCCTGGGAAACTCCCCTCAGATCCGTCTCCCCCAGCCTCTGCTTCTCCCCCTGACAGGAGGATAAAGCCAGAGTCAAAATAACAGTGCATCCAATTAACCAGCTTTTTCCCACATTCTTCATAGATAACCTCTCCTTCATGCCACAGCCTGCTGATTACCTGCCAGAAATTTCCCCCATAGCCTGTTTGAAAACGTGTTTCATGTGCCTTAAAGCAAAAACCGCTGCTTTTCAATTGAAAGCAGCGGCAGATGACTTTTATTATTTTACTCCCACAGCCATAATCGTTCTGTCTGTAAGTGTTCCCTCATAAATGACGGTTACCTCATCTCCTACGGATAAATCATCAAACATACCGCTTCCTGCAAAGGTAAACAGGGTGTTGTCAGGATCTTCTGTGTCTACAACCACAAAATCAGCGTTTACCTCCGCTACTTTACCCGAAAGTGTATATTCCTCCGCATCCGCAGAATCTGCCGCATCTTCAGTCACGATTCTGGTTGCCACAGGCTTATCTTCCTCATCATCCAGGTCGCCGTAGTAAGTAACCTCTGCCTCTGCTCCTGCCTTGATACCGTCCTTCGTCACCTTCTGGGCGATTATCGAATTGAATGTATATGTACCATCTTCCGTCTTTAAGGTTAATGTACCATTGTCCGCAGCCTCGATTGTACCGTTCACAGCCTGATCCTGGCTGCTGCAGCCTCCTGGGCCGCTTCCGCCGCTACGGATGTGATGATGTCCACGCTCTTAGCCTCAGTTGTGTCGTCAGATACGTCGCCTAAATATAAAATTTCTATCTCATCGCCAACGCCTATCTCATCTGCACCTGTGATCTCTGCTTTGGAGACATCAAACTTGGCTGAGGTTCCATCATCGGCAGTCATAGTGACTACATCGCCCTCAACGCTGTCCACATAACCGTAAAAATAGTTCTCCTCCAAATCCTCCTCTGCTAAATCGCTCTCAGCAGTGGTTGCAGCAGTTGTTGGAGCTGCCGTTTCAGCCGGTTTGGTTGAGCATGCAGTCATGCCCAATGCTACAGCCAATACAGTAATTGCCAAATATTGTTTTTCATAAATAAATCTCCTCTTTTCTATATCTGTTGCTTTTCACATGAATCGGAACACAGCAGGTACAATTCCCCCTGCCTGCATTCACGATACATCTTACTACGAAACCTGTGATTTTACTATGTCTTTTTCTTTAATTTTTCCTAAAATATTATAAAAGCGCCTATTTTCTGATAAATATTGGAACCGAAACCTAAAAGAAACCCAGGGCTATCCCACCGCTTTTGAAATATTCCATGAGCGGAAAGCGATGGAACATACATCAACCGTTTTGGAAAACACTCCTCCGTATGCAGTAACAATCATTTGTTTTCCTATGTCTGAGATTTGTCCCTGCCCTCCTCACTCAGTGCCATGCAGGCCCTTTCTCTCTTTTCTCTGTCTGCTCCGCAATATAAGCAGCAGCGCCATTCCTGCAAAGATCCCGATTAAACCTGCCGCTACCGTAATGACAAATCCGCTGCGCACCCAATACCAAAGGGGGCTATTCTCAAGCTCCGTATCCGCTGGAGGGATAGAATGCAGGGCCGGTTCCGGAGGAGCCTCTACGGACGGCGTCTGCAAAGGAATCAAAGCTGCAGGCCTGTAAACCATTCCCAATTCATAGGAGACAGGCTCCATCCAGCTCACCTCCCCCTCATAAGTAACCTCATAGTCCCTCAGAAGCTTCTCCCCCATTGCCAGGGCCTGGCGGCATATCTGTCCAGCTTCATCCGCATAAGGTTCACCAACCCAATCTATGGTATGGATTCTATACTCGCCCGGGGAAAGTCCCGCCATGTTAAGCAGTTCACTTCCCAGTTGGTCTGTATAGGTCAGAGGGTCTTTCCCTGACAGGATTAAACTGCCTGCCTCATATTCATCGGCCCCATAGGAATGGAAGGTAACCGGAACGGTAAATCCTTCCTGCCACTCCTCCTTAAGCACCCTGGTTTTTCGCAGGGAAAGTTCTCCCTCTGCAGGAACGCCGGTTACCTCATCTGCAACTGTAATTGACTCCGGTAGCCCTTCCGCCCCCTCCACTCCGGCATATACGATCTGTTTCTCCATTGTGCGCGCCGCCCTGTGACCAGGTATCTCCTTTATCTCCCAACGGCTCAGTTCATATTCCCTGCCATCCTGTGTCCAATAGGTTTCTGAAGGCGCTTCCAGGTGTTCCAGTTCCTCTGTTGCCAGACTTCTGGTAATATACAGGCCTCCTTCCTCCTCAGGGCTGCTTTTTACCCCGGTTTCGACGACTTTATTTTGTGAAATGGCAGCATCCCCATGAGGCCCGGCAAACTCAGCTCCCCGGGATGTGCCAGCAAAGACAGCCGCGCAAAAAATCCCCGCCAGAATCCTGTAGCCCCAGTGTTTCATCTTATATGTTCTCATCACATTCCCTCCTTCTTTTTTAATGTACGCTGGGAATCGCTCCTGCACCTGCCTTTGGGGCTGATTTTCCGCCGGCCGCACACCAATTTAAGCAGCGTACATTTTAATTATAAAGAGGGACAATAAGACAAATCCTTTGAAATTATCAAGGTACGCTCCATCTCTTCCGTTCAATTAACGCTGTTGTGGGAATCTGGCGGGCTTCAGAAAGAAACTCGCATCTGCGTTGCAGCGCAGACAGATATCAGAATCAGATATCCTGTGGTCATATTATACCTAACCAGGGGGATTAATCAAGTTAATTCTTATTATCTTAAAAAAAGCGCCTCCCTGTAATCAGTCCCCGCCGCCTGCGGCGGAGTATCTGATTCCCCCTGCAGCTGCCGGATATCCATGCAGACATGCTTCCGGCCCTCTGCTTTACGGGAAAGGGAAACGCCTGTATTAACCTGTAGTTATGTTGTTACTGCAGATAATGCCCCGCCTACCGGAACTGGCTGTATTTTTGGCCTGCCGCAGCGCCGCCCCTGTAGGCCGCCAGCTCACTGACTGTTACAAGCTGGTATCCTCTTGCTGTCAGCTCCGGTATCAGCACAACAGCTGCGTCGGCAGTGGTACTATAAATATCGTGCATCAGAATGATATCTCCGTCCTTTACCTGACTTAACACAGTATCAATGGTTTTCTGGGCATTTCTGTGCTGCCAGTCCCTGGTGTCAATGGACCACATAATGGCCGACATCCCCAGGCCTCCCACAACCGACTGCGAATGGGCGTTGATATACCCGCCCGGAGGACGCATCAGCACAGGTGAAACACCGCAGACAGCCGCTATCTTCTGGTTGGTGGAAGCAAGCTGGCTTACAATCTCTCCATCGCTGATTTTGGATATGTATTTGTGATCATGGGTGTGGTTCGCTACCTCGCAGCCCTGTTCCACCATCCGCTTTATCACGCCTGCATTGTTATTTACATTTGTACCAAGCATAAAGAAGGTAGCCCTTCCCCTATTGGCCTGAAGGCTGTCCAGAATCCGGCTGGTTACGGAAGTTTTGGGACCGTCGTCAAATGTCAGGGCAATCATAGGCCTTGTGGGATCGACGGAGCCGAAAGCTGCAACCGGATCTGCGGGAACCCCTGCGCCCTTTACAGTGACGGAAGCCCGGAAGCCGTCTATTCTGAGCCCCGCCCCTTCCACACCTGCAGCTGCGCCGTTGGCCGCCCAGTCTGTCCATGCTCCGTTCTGAAGCACTCTGTAATAAAGATCATACTGCTCCGCCCCGCTGCCGGTAAGCTCCATGCGGATGGATTCCAGAGGCATCACATCTGCGGAATTGCCGGTTTCCGCTCCGTCCTCCGCCCAATCCAGCCAGCCGGAACCACTTAAATTCACCTGATAGCGGACTCCAACCTGGACTCCCTGGGGAATTTCAATCAGATTGGCCTTCATGGCCGTCAGCCAGGCCCCGGCAATGCTACGCAGTTTCCATTGTCAGGCGTCACTGCAGTCCAGCCTGGGCAGCCCCGAATCCACTGTAATTCACCTGAAGAATGCTGTCCGGCCGTCCAGGCTGCTGCTCCTGGCCGGTCTCACCCTGGCCCTGCTGCTCCTGGCCGGCCTCACCCTGATCTGTCTGCTCCTGCCGGGCCTCTACGCCCGGCCCTCCATTTTCTCCGGCAGCGCTGCCAAGGCCGGTTGTCCCCGCATAGACCGTCAATCCCTGCATACTAAAAAGGATTCCGGCAGTTAATGCTGCTGCCAAAACCCTAATCTTTCTTTTTCCCACTCTCATAACCTGCTCCTTTCAATCTTCCTTTAATCATCTCAGCATCATTGCCAATCGCCGAATACAGACTTACAGAGCAGAACATATTCTTTGTAATAAACATGATCCTCCAGCTCCTTTAAAGCAAAAGCAATATTCCAGTAGTACCAGGCCTGCTTCTCTTTGTCCTTCTCGTTGAATCTCTGCCAGATGTCATTGCCCAGAACCAGATAGTCCCGCGCAGTACAGCGCATATTGCTCAGCTTATCCCCCAGGCAATAATCTTAACCTCTCTCGGCGCTGTGCACAGATGACGAACCGTACAGCTTTTGCGCTCCTGCCATGTCCTGGATTTGTCCTCGCTTTCCAGCATTACCAGTTCCATAACGCGAGGGCCAAAAACTGCCTCAAGCTCTTCCCCTGATACGCCCGAATCCTCCACCACATCATGAAGCAAAGCTGCCGCAATAATCTCCGGGTCATCGGTAAAAGCAGACACAATAACCGCCGTCTCCATGGGATGAGTGATATAGGGAATCTTTGTCCCCTTTCTGTACACGCCTCTGTGAGCCTTCTCGGCAAATGCAGCTGCCTCCTCAATCATCGCTGTCATAAGGTTTGCTCCTTCTATGTGATGATATATTTTTTCTGCCTAATTATGCATTTTATCTTTTGTCGTTGGGAATCACACCTATCATACCATAACCGGCCGGTAATTTGAATAGCAATGTAAAATCTTTAGGAATTATTTAACACTATTAACAATTTCATCTTTAATATGTAAGAAAAGATAACTTGTAAGAAAAGTGATTTTCTGCTATGCTATAAAAGTATTTTTACGTGCTTATACAACTAAGGAGGATATTCATGAACCGTCACTCATCCTACTCTGCGCCCCGTGGAGAGCGTCCCTTACACTCTCACAGCAGTCAGCGCGGCAGAAGCAGCAAGCGCAATACTTACAACAAACGTTCCTGGAAGGACAATAAGACCCTGTTTACCCTGGTGTGCTACATACTTCCATTTATTCTTATAAACCTGTTTATCCTGTTTTTGGCCATCTCTACGCCAAAGGCAGAGTACACGATCTCTGAAACAAAGGATTATAAAACCGTAGATTTATCCATCAAGGTGCGATCTCTGCTCCCAATAAAAACCATGTCCGTTACTCTGGAATCTGAACCAATTGAACTTGAAAAGGAAAAGGGAGTTTACAGCACTACCCTCACAACCAATGGAACTCTGGAGATATACGTGGTTGGCTGGAACGGCATGTCCGACCGGGAATATGACCACATTGCCACTCTGGATGACGGCGCCCCTTCTATAGACCAGGAAAATTATGTCATGGAGAACGGGCAGCTTATCATCAACGTGGAGGACAGTCTGTCGGGCGTCAATTATGACGCTGTCTACGGCACAGATGAAAACGAACAGACTGTAAAGCCATCCAGCTACAACAAAGATACCGGAGAGGTAACCTTCGTAATGGACACATCCCTTCTCAATGTCTTTGTACCGGATTATGTGGGCAATATAAGCAGCGCTTCCTTCAGCAGGGTTGTGGAGGGAATTGACACCAGTACCCGAGGAGAGGATTTCCCATCTGACGGCAAAAACGGCACAAACGGTGCAGGCGGCGGTTCCGGCAGCTCCACAGAGGAAACAACCAAGGCCAAAGAAACCACCAAAGCCAAAGAAACCACCAAAGCCAAAGAAACCACCAGGCCAGCGAGACCACCAAAGCCAAAGAGACTACAAAAGCCAAGGAGACTACAAAAGCCACGGAGACTACAAAAGCCAAGGAGACTACAAAAGCCAGCGAGACCACGAAGGCTAAAGAAACGACTACTGCAGCTGAGAGCTCTACCGCAGCTCCTACCACAGCCCCCTCTGCCGTAACCCCCGGTACAACACCAGCACCCGGTACAACACCCAATACAGGAGGCCCCGGTTCCCCCACAGAATCCACAACCCAGGCTTCACAGCCTGCAAGTCCGGGAGGCGGAGGCGACGAGGTTATCATCCCTATTTCTTAAACAGGACTCTCATATTCATCCGTCTCTGCCCGGATTTTTCAGGCGCATGAAGTATGGGGAGTGATGGCTCTCTTATAGCAAAAACCATGATTCTAAGGCAAATTAAGAATCATGGTTTTTTAACATTTCATTTTCTATTTCATCTCCTGTCCTGCCTTCTGGATGGCCTCAATGATATCCACATATTCCCAGCAGTACTTCTCATACATAGGCGCCACGGCCTCCTTGAACTTCGCCATCTCCCTTGATGGAAGCTCTGTTACCAGGCACCCTGCTTTGCGGACCTTCTCCTCAGATATCTTCTCCCGCTCCTCCCAAAGCTGCCGCTCATAGAGCGCCGACTCCTGAGCGCAGTCCCGGATAACAACCTGGTATTCAGGCGGCAGCTTATCCCAGGTTAACTGGGCTATCAGCTGAAGCTCCGGCACTCTGGTATGCTCATCCTTTGTAAAATATTTAGCAACCTCATAATGCCTGGTAGATTCATAAGACGGCCAGTTATTCTCGGCGCCGTCGATCTCGCCTGTCTGAAGGGCAGAATACACGTCCCCAAAAGCCATTGGCACAGGAGTTGCGCCCAAAGCCTCGATGGTATCCATCATTAGTTCCGACTCCTGGACCCGGATATTCCGCCCAGTCATATCCTCCAGAGACACAATCGGTTCCGTTGAAGAATAAAAGCTTCTGGCTCCGGCATCATACCAGGACAATGCCACCAAATCGGAGTCTCCGAAGGAATTCATAAAGTCATCCCCTATCGGTCCTTCCAGAACGTTCCACATGTGTTCCCTGCCATTGTACAGATACGGAAGCTGAAGAACATTCAGTTTCGGTACAAACTCCGCCAAAGGGGACAGGGAGACGCGCGCGAAGTCCACGCCGCCGAACTGCAGCTGCTCAATCACTGTCTTTTCATCGCCGAGTAAACCGCCTGCATTTACCTGAATCTCTATCTTTCCGCCCGTCTTTTCCCTTACCAGCTCCGCAAATTTATAGGCTCCCTGGGTGGTAGGATAATCCTCAGCCTGATTTTCTGCATAGGTAAGGACAAAATCCGGCGCCCCATAGTCCGCCTCCTGCCCCTCCTTCTTACCGCTGCAGCTGCCGAGAAGAACGGCCGATACCGCCATGAAACCGAATACCCACATATAACCGCCCTTTTTCACGCTGCATCCTCTCCTTTCCCTCCTGCCCGGACAAATTCCCCTCTCTTTTCCCTATGCCCGCAGCCTGTTCATACCCGAAAGGCAAATTGGTAAAAGCTTTCTCTATCCTCCCCCAATATTCGGTTTGTAAGTACAAAACCGTGGTTACTGTCGGAGAACAGGATAATCATGGTAGGTTTTTTAGAGATCCGCTTCACTGCATCCCAGCCGGCATCCCACCGCTCCTCTCCTACCTTCACATGGAGTCCCCCTTCGTCAAAAGAAATATGGGTATCCTCTGTAACTGCCGCAGCCTGCCTTTTAGCCTTTACATAGACCAGGGAAGGTTGAATAATGGTAAACAAACAGCAGCCGAAGGCAATCAGAAATTTCATAAAACCCGTTGCCTCGTGCCATCTGCTCACCACCATTGCAAAAGACGCCGCCGTAAATATAATATTGCACAGTCCAACCATAGAGCCATAGGTATAGTACATGGACAGCTGCCAGAGTTCCGGCGCTGTATTCCGGTAAGTATAGCTGTACTTCTTCTCAAGTTCCTCCATTATTTTCTCCTTACTTTCCTTATGTACGCCGGAAATCTCTTTATGCCTGATTTTGCGAGATGATTTTTTGTCAGCTGTGGACAAATTTATGGGGCGTACGCGGCGCGTACGTTGCTTAAACTTGTGTGGGGCCGGCGGAAAATCAGCCCCAAAGGCAGGGACAGGAGAGATTCCCAGCGTACATCCTTATATATTACACAATCAGCATTAACAAATGTTAATGCCTGATTTGAATTATACCCTAATTTAATACCAATGTCTACTTTGCCGTGGCCAAAATTGTGGGCAGCCACATACTGAAGAAAGGAACGAAGGTGATCAGCAGTAATGTAATAATCATACACAGGTAGAATGGCAGCGTAGCTTTTACCACCTTTTCCATGGGCACCTTAGCTACGGCAGAACCGATAAAAAGAACGGCGCCTACAGGAGGAGTCAGAAGGCCGATACCGCAATTTAACACTACCATGATTCCAAACTGAATGGGATCGATACCGATGGAGGTTGCAATCGGCAGCAGGATAGGGGTTGCAATCAAAATGATTGGCGCCATATCCATAATGCAGCCCAGTACGAGAAGAATTAAATTCAGCAGCAGCGCCAGAACAATTGGGTTTTTGGTCATTCCTGTAATGGCGCTGGCTGCCAGAACCGGAACATGGAGCTGTGTGAGGCAGAATCCGAAGATACTGGAGGTTGCAATCAGAATCAATACGATTGAAAGCGTATCCACGCACTCTCCAAGGACTCTCCAGACACCCTTCCAGTCCAGGCCTTTATAAATAAATACACTGACAACCAAGCTATAAATTACCGCAATTGCAGCGGACTCAGTGGCAGTGAACCAGCCGAACACAACGCCGAACACAACGATGAGAACCGCCGCAAGGGCCCAGAAGGAAACGCTCAACTGCTTCAGCAGATTTTTTATACTGAACTTATCCCCTTTTGGATAATTGCGCTTTACAGAGATAATATATGAACCTACCATCAGAGATGCCGCAAGCAGCGCTCCGGGTAAATAACCTGCAAGAAACAGGCTTCCTACGGAAAGTCCGCCGGCTGTGGTAGCATAGATAACCATGTTATGGCTGGGCGGAACCAAAAGCCCCTCACAGGAGGAGGTAATGGTTACTGCAGTTGAAAGTCATCGTCATAGCCCTGCTCAACCATCATAGGAATGAGGATAGAGCCCAGGGATGCGGTATCTGCCGACGCAGAACCTGAAATTCCCCCAAAGAAATAGGAGGCCACAATGTTAACCATAGCCATTCCGCCCCGCATCCATCCGACACAGGCGTTGGCCAGTGCAATCAGTTTCTCGGAAATACCGCCTGAGCCCATGAGGCAGCCCATCGTGATAAAGAATGGAACGGCCATAAGGCTGAAGGAACTGATTCCTTTCACCATCTGCTGGCATATGGTGGTCAGATTATGTCCCTGCGTCAAAAGGCAGAAAACAGAGGACAGGGCAACCGCATATGCAATGGGAAAGCGGAGCAGGACCATAAGAAAGAAGGTTCCCAATAAAACAAGTATTGCCAGGCTGTTTGTATCCATCTTATTTGCCCTCCTTCACAAAGAAACTTTTCACATGATTATAAAGCGCTTCTATCTCAAAAACAAACATTGCCACGCCTGCCAGAGGCACAGGAAAGTACATCCAGAATCTGGAAACCTTCGGCATACTTACATATGTACCCTTTGATCCGATTCCTGTGGCATATTTCCAGCCCACGGAAATCATGATCACTGCCAGAGCGAACACAGCTATGTCTGCAAGAATATCCAGGAATTTCACCAGACCCTTCGGCAGATAACCGTCCAGCGCCGTCATACGTATATGGGCGCCTCTGCGGATTGCTAACGCTGCGGAAAGCACTGCCATATAGGACATACAGGTTAAAACAACCTCCTCACTCCAGGCAGGGTCAGGAACAAAAGGCACATACCTTCCTATAACTGCCATTGACGTGATAAGAATATCCACTACCAAAAGCACCTTGCATAAAAATAAAACAAACTTATAAGTAGCATCATATGCTGGCTTGATTCTATCAATCTTTTCAAATATTGCTGGCATACCAATTCCCCTTTCAAGAAAGGGGCACAGGGGCATTGCACTTCCCCTGTGCCCGTTTAACATCAAGCTATATGATTACTGCATATCCAGAAGCTGCTGATACAGCTCTGCCTGGTCCTTGGTGGACTCTGTGATAATGTCTTTGCAGGCATCCTGCCATGGTTTGATGTCAGGAACCTCGATTACATTGCAGCCCTCTGCCTTCAAAGCCTCCAGCACCTCATTTTCAGCTTCCTCGGAGATGGTTCTGTTAAACTCAGATGCATATTTGCCAGCCTCAACCAGAATATCCTGCTGCTCAGGCGTCAGTCCGTCCCAGGCTTCATCTGTGATAATAACCTGTATTGCGCCCAGTGTATGGCCATCCAGAATAAGATTTGGCGCTACTTCCTGGAATGCATTGGATTTGTAGTTTGCAATTGGCTGCTCAGCTCCGTCAACAACGCCTGTCTGAAGTGCAGAATACAGCTCATTAAAGGATACAACCGTTGGGTTTGCTCCCAGTCCGTTAACCATACCGTTCATGATTGGGTCATTGGACACGCGCAGCTTCATTCCCTTTAAATCTTCCAGTCCGCTGATTTCCTTAACAGTGAAGAAATGGCGGAAGCCTTCTTCCCCGTAAAACAGACCTCTCACGCCCAGATTGTTCTCGTGAGGTTCCAGAAGGAATTCAGGAGCCAGCTCGCTGTCGGCAAATTTCCAGAAATGCTCACGGTTTACAAATGTATAAGGAATTGACAAAAGCACTGACTTCTCTGCACCGTAGCTTGTAAGAGCAAACGCGGAAATACGGGACATCTGAATGGTTCCGCCTCCTCCAAGCATGGTGTCAAGCACGTCGTTCTCAGAACCAAGAACACCGCTTGCCTGAATATCAATCTTAATCTTTCCGCCGGACAGCTCCTCCACTTTCTCCTTAAAAGCAGTGGCGGTCCGTCCAACGATGGTGTCAAGAGGGTTAACCTCTGCATATACAAGCGTTACCTCAGGCTCACCCGATGCATCCGCCTCCTCTGCGGCGCCGTCAGCTGCCGCCTCTGTGTTCTCTCCCTCAGCTGCCGCTTCGGACTTGGGCGCTGCTGCTGCCGCAGTGGTTGTATCAGGCTCTTAAGTCCGCAACCTGCCAGGGAACCTGCTACCATTGCTGCACAAAGTACAGTACTAATCCATCTTTTTTCATGTAACGCTTCCTCCTCTTAATACATTTTTTATGCGTCGGCATAAATTTTTACGTTTTCTTAATGACAATTTTATTATACGATGGATTCAATTCCCTGAATATAGTAAATTTTTGTGAATCATAGTAAGTTTTTAACTATTATCTCTATTTTTTTATGCATTTAGCACACACTGCATCTTTATATTCTCTTTATGTGTTCTGGAATATGCACAACCTGTATTCTGTAGGGCTCTGCCCTGTAATACGTTTAAATACTTTTGCAAAATAATTGGAGTCCGTATATCCTACAGCCTTTCCTATGTCCTTTACATTCACCGTCGGCTCCTCCAGCATTTTCTTAGCCTGCTCGACTCTGTATTCCGTCAGATACGCAGTGAAATTCTTGTTAAAGCACTGCTTGAACAGCTTGCAAAAATAGGCCTCAGAGTAATTCATAGTTCTGGCTAAATCCTGCATGGAAATATCATACATATAGTTTTCGCATATGTAGCGGCTTATGATCTCCGCCACCTTGGACAAGCGGATCTGTCCTCCGTCCTCCAGCTCCTCCTGCCCACTCTCCAGAGCCGCGCCGGATCCGGGGGCTTCCTGGCTCCCCTTACCCCTGCGTTCGCTGGCTGTGCGGATGGCCTCATCCACCACCAGCATCAGCTCCTGCTCATCATAAGGCTTCAAAAGATAGTCCAGCGCCCTGACGGTGATAGCCTTTTTGGCATAAGAAAACTCATCATAGGCAGTAAGAAAAATAATACAGCAGTCTTTATCCTTCTCCCTGATAGCCTGGGCTGCCTCAATTCCGTTGATTCCCGGCATCTCTATGTCCAGTATCGCTATCTGGACAGCCTCCTCCTCATAAATCTTAAGGGCCTCCCTTCCGTTCTCAGCCTGAAAAATACGGCACTGATCCCCTATATGTTTCTCCAGCGTTCTGTAAAGGACCTTTCTCTCAATCACTTCATCATCTGCTATCAATAACCGAATCATCTGACTCCTCCCCTGCCGGCTCCTGTCCAAACCCTTCCGCCGGCTTCTCATCCTGAGGTATCACTACCTGCACCACGGTTCCAGCTCCCTGCCTGCTGTATATTTTTACATCCCCCTCCCGGTACATGGCCCGGATTCGATGGTAAATATTTCCAAGCCCTATTCCCACCTTGGCCGTCCGCTTCTCCTTAAGATCCTCTCTGAGTGCATGAAGCTGTTTGTCATCCATTCCAACCCCTGTATCCGCCACAGAGATGACAACCTTTTTATCCTGCTCCCACACCTTCAGAAGGATCCTTCCTCCCTGTTCTTTCCTGGACAGCCCGTGGATAATCGCATTTTCAACAATGGCTGAAGGGTAAAGGCGGGTATCATAGCAACGGTGTCGTCTACTGTAAGTGCGGCTTCATAGGTGATGCGGCTTCCAAAACGCATCTGCTGTATGTACATATAATCTGTGACCACCTTAAGCTCCTGCTCCAGCGGCACAATCTGCTCGGAAGTTTTAAGATTGTACCGGAACAGATTGCTGAGGCTGGATATCATTCTCTCAGTGGTATCAGCTTCCTCAAGCTTAGCCATACATGCAATCATATTTAGGGTGTTGAAAAGAAAATGGGGATTAATCTGGCTTTTTAAAAGCTCCAGACGCGCCGCATCCAGACGTTTTTCCACCTCAATCCGCTCCACCTCTTTCCTGTGAAGCCGCTCTGCCATCTCATTCTTTTCTGTAAGCGTATGGATGTAGCCTTCTGTGGCATGCTTCATCATGTTAAACGCCCTGACCAGTTCTCCCATCTCATCTTGATTCTCAATAGTCAAATCATCGCCCGAGAAATCATTTCCCGCAATCTTTCTGGAACAGTGGGCCAGCTTCACCATTGGGTAGACCAGAGTGTCTCCTAACAGCCTGGTAATCACCAGCACTGTGATAATCATAATAATGGAATAGGCTATAATCATATGAGGCACATAGTAAAGTCCCGGAACTTTCTGGGTATAGCTCTCCTTCCCCTCCTTCAGGGTTGCCTGTACCAGCCTTCTGGCATAAGTTTGGAGGTACGTCTGCATCCGGTATACACGGTAGAGTTCCTGCACAAAATCATCGTCCAGCGGGTTCATCTCCAGCACCTGGTCCCTGTAGGATTTGTAGCCTTCATATCCGTTCTTTATGTTCCATGTCCTGGCATAGCGTTCAGGGCCGATTATTCTATAGTCGAAAGGAAGAGAGGAAAGACAGCGGCCGGTGCGGTAACAGGCCTTCCTGTATTCCTCCTCCTTCTGAAAGGAGCGATCCCTCACATACTCCTCAAATACCCGGGCCTCCTCCTCCATAGCTTCCTGGAGGTCATAGCTGAGGGAATTATCGTTGAGTATCACATTGAAGGTGTCCAGTGAAAAATTCATGACAAATATATTAAAGGCAACCGACAGGCCCATAACCAGAATCACAATAATGGATAATATCCCCAGTTTCTTTTTCAAAGAAATTGACAGCCACAGATTTTTCAGATTTCCAAACATACCCCACCCCTTTTGTGTTTTTATGTAGTATATCATAAAATAAAATGGAGCGCAAAGACTGGGTCCTGCGCTCCCTGATAGCATATTCCTGTTTTGTGCTCTTAGCTGTTATTTTTTAGGCTTTGTTTCAGCAGTGGACAGCTTCTTCTGGCTGTCCCTGGCTGTGGCTATTTTCTGCCTTTCCTCCTTGGACGTGGACAGTCTTTTCTGGCCGTCCCTGGCTGTCGCTATTTTCTGTGTTTCCTCCTTGGACGTGGACAGTTTTTTCTGGCCGTCCCTGGCTGTCGTTATTTTCTGCACTTCCTCCTTGGACGTGGACAGTTTTTTCTGGCCGTCCCTGGCTGTCGCTATTTTCTGCACTTCCTCCTTGGATGTGGACAGCTTCTTCCGGCTGTCCCTGGTTGCCGCTGTTTTCTGCGCTTCTTCCTTGGATGTGAGCCGTTTCGTTGGTTCTTCGCTGCCGGTGGCTGTCTTTTCCTTAGCTTCCTTTTCCTCAGATGATATGGATGCCCTTTTGTGTTCTTTCCTGGCTGCGGACGGTTTCTCTGTCTCCGCCCGGACTGCGGGCGGCTTCTGCGCTTCTTCCTTCACTGCAGACCCTCTCCGGGCCTCCGCCTGAGCTGCGGGCGGCTTCTGCGCTTCTTCCTTCACTGCAGACCCTTCCGGGCCTCCGCCTGAGCTGCGGGCGGCTTCTGCGCTTCTTCCTTCACCGCAGACTCCTTCCGGGCCTCCGCCCGGGCTGTATTCTCCGGTTCATCCTTAAGCCTATCCTTTTTTGAAGCCGACTCTTTTTTACTGCCGGCTGTTTTGTACCTCCCGCAGCCCCTGCCTTTTTAGCCGTGGTTTTCTTTGGCTCTGCCTTTTTGCTATGGGCCTTTGCTGTTCCTTCCTCCGGCACACAGGAATATACAGCCACACTCATGGGAGGAATCGTAAGCTCGATGGAATAGTCCCTCTCATCCCACTCCAGTTTTTTCGCCGTCTTTACACGCCCGTTCACACGGCCATCGCCGCCGAACTCACTGGCGTCACTGTTGAATATTTCCTTATACTTTCCTGCAAATGGCACGCCCAGACGGAACTTTTCATGCTCCACATTGTCAAAATTGCACACGAAAAGGAGAGTTTCCTCCCTCTTTTTGGTCTTGCGCAGGAACATCACCATACTTTCTTTCTGGTAGCTGCAGTTGATCCACTCAAAACCTTCCGGATCGTAATCCAGCTCATAGAGAGCAGGATGTTCCAGATAAAACTTGTTGAGGGCCCTGGCATAGTCCTGTATCTCCTTGTGAAGAGGATCTTCCAGAAGCTCCCACTCCAGGGAAGCGCCTTCGTTCCACTCGGATACCTGGCCGTATTCCTGCCCCATAAACAAAAGCTTCTTTCCGGGATGTCCCATCATAAAGCCATAAGCAGCCCGGAGATTCTGCGCTTTCTCCTTCAAGGTTTCCCCCGGCATTTTTCCTATCATAGAACCCTTGCCGTGTACCACCTCGTCGTGGGAGAACACCAATATAAAATTCTCGCTGTAGGCATAAAGCAGAGAGAAGGTAAGTTCACCATAGTTATTTTTTCGGAAATAAGGGTCGCAGCGCATGAAATTGGTAAAATCATTCATCCAGCCCATATTCCATTTAAAATCAAATCCAAGACCGCCGTCCCCAGGTTTGCCCGTAACCTTTGGCCATGCTGTGGATTCCTCTGCAATCAGAACGGTTCCGTCCTTCCGGCCCTTAAATACAGTACTCAGATGTTTTAAGAACTCCACAGCCTCCAGGTTTTCATTTCCCCCGTAGATATTTGGTATCCACTCCCCGTCATTTTTGCCATAGTCCAGATAGAGCATGGAAGCCACCGCGTCCATGCGGATACCGTCTGCATGATACACCTCCGCCCAAAACAGGGCGTTTGCAATAAGAAAGTTGGATACGCCGGGGCGGCCGTAATTGTAAATCAATGTTCCCCAGTGGGGATGGGAGCCCTGCCGCGGATCCATATGCTCATAAACGCAGGTTCCGTCAAAGGAAGCCATACCGTAGGCATCTCTTGGGAAATGGGCGGGCACCCAGTCCAATATGACGCTGATTCCCTGGCTGTGCATGTAATCCATAAAATACTTAAAATCGTCAGGTGTTCCGTAACGTCTGGTGGGGGCGTAATACCCGGTGACCTGGTATCCCCAGGATTCATCCAGAGGATGCTCCATCACAGGCATCAGCTCCACATGGTATATCCCATGTTCTTGACATACTCCGCCAGCTTAACCGCTATCTCCCTGTAGTTATAGAATTCAGAACCGTCTATAGGTTCCCCGCTCTCGTTCTTAACAGCTTCTCTGCGCATCCATGAGCCAAGATGAACCTCATAGATATTGCAGGGCTTGTCCAGAGACTCCGTCCTGGCCCTCTGTTCCAGCCAGTCCTTATCATTCCACTGGTACTTATGGATGTCCCATACCACAGAAGCATTGTTGGGGCGCATTTCTGCATAATTGCCGTAAGGGTCCGCCTTCAGTACCGGCAGTCCCTCCCTGGTCTTAATCTCATATTTATATATCTCCCCTTCTGCCAGCCCCGGAATAAACAGTTCAAAAATGCCTGCCTCTCCCTCGCCCAGACGGCGCATCTGATGGCGTCTGCCGTCCCAGAGGTTAAAGTTTCCCACTACGCTGACGCGCATGGCGCATGGCGCCCAGACAGAAAAATACACGCCCTCCACGCCGTCAATCGTCATGGGATGCGCTCCCATTTTCTCGTAGAGAGAGTAATGGATGCCCGCCTCAAACTTCTTTAAATCCTCCGGCTTGTACTGGGGAGCAAATGAATACGGATCGTAAAACTCCTCCCGTATACCATTGTCATAGGTGACAATGAGGTATAGGACGTTACGCTTTTGCGCGGAATCAGCGCTGCAAAAAATCCTGCCTCGTCTGCCAGTTCCATAGGATACTTTTTTCCTGTGGAAGCAATCTTTACCACCACCTCCACTGCTGTGGGAATCAAAGCCTGAATCAGAAGCCCCTGCTCCGTCACATGGGCTCCCAGCATATCATGAGGGGAAGCCGACTCCGAATATACCAGCTCCTCAATTCCTGCCCAATCCATCAAATCATACAACATTTTTTCCATAAAATAGGTGCCCCCTTGTCAGCTTATTCGTCCTTATTTCCATCAACACGCGTCTGAATCCTACAGCGTATTGGCCCGTTCTGCGATATTCTGCTTAAAGTTTATCACATCATGCTCGTACTCCTCATCCATAAAGGGAGAGGTAATGATAAAATCGGCGCTGGCCTTATTATTAGCGATGGGAATATCGTAAACCTGGGCAATTCTCAGCAGCGCCTTCACATCCGGGTCGTGGGGCTGGGCTGTAAGAGGGTCGGAAAAAAGATAATCAGGTCAATTTTTCCCTCCACAATCTTTGCGCCAATCTGCTGGTCGCCTCCCAGAGGACCGCTGTTGTATCCTTTGACGGGAAGGTCCGTATAGTCTGTTATCATTCTGGCCGTAGTGCCTGTCCCACAGAGAAAATGCTTCAAAAGAATGTCCTTGTGGTGATCGCACCACTGAATCAGCTCCTGCTTTTTCTGGTCATGGGCAATGAGAGCGATATTTTTCTGTTTACGTATGGTCATGGGGATATAATCCATATAGTCTGCCTCCTTATTATGAGCGCTTATTAACGGCTTCCTGCGCTTCACCGGACACAAGGTCCGAAGTTCCGCTTTCAGCAGCCGCAAGTTTAATCAACAACCTTGTTCGCAATGGTTCCAATGCCTTCTATCGTGCATTCCACCAGATCCCCCGGCTTTAAAAATTTGGGCGGTGTAAAGCCCATTCCTACGCCTGCAGGTGTTCCCGTGGCAATTATGGCGCCCGGTTTCAGCGTTATGCCCCGGGACAGTTCGCTGACCACATGGTCAATACCGAATATCAGAAGATCGGTGTTGGCATCCTGGCGCAGTTCCCCGTTGACTCTGGACTGTATGGAAAGCCTGGGCGGATATGGAAGATCATCCACAGTAGTGATACATGGGCCATTGGGAGAAATCCGTCCATACTCTTGCCAAAATACCATTGCTTATGGCGGTTCTGTATGGTCCTCGCGCTCACATCATTGATGATTGTATATCCGAATATATAATCTTTTACTTTATCCTCAGGTACGTTTTTAGCTTCTTTACCAATGATAACAGCCAGTTCCACCTCGTAATCCAAATCCTCCACAATATCCTTGTGGCTGGGGATCGCACCCTGGGGGCCTGTGGCCTGGCTTACACGTTTGGAAAAATAAACGGCAAAGGGCCTCTCCCCTCCGAAAGCCTCCTTTTTATACCGGGCGGCCTCCTCTGCGTGAGCCATATAGTTGATGCCCAGACAGATAATATCCTGCTTCGGGTTGGGAATGGGCGCCTGGAGCACAACTTCCTCCATGGGAGCGGCCCCTTTTATCTTATAGGGGTCCTGGCCTGCTGCCATTTCCAGCAGCTGCTTTTCTGAGTCGCTGATGTTCTCAATCAATTCCTGCATTGTCTTGTAATCCATATCCAGAGATGACAAAGGATAGACCCAGTTCCCGTCCTTGCTGATTACTCCCAGACCGGATTTATGTTCGATTTCAAATGTGACAAGTCTCATCATTACCCTCCTGATTTTCCTGTTAAGTGTATCTTATGAATACAATATCACATTTTTCCGAATTTTTCTACGATTTTTGGCATTATTTCAGAAATCCGGGGCAAGTCCCCTGGGATCTGCAGCCGCTGTCCCCACGGGGGTTTTTGTAAGTTTTTCATGCACTTTTCAGCCGGCCCCTGAACGTGGCTGAAAGCGGATCTGGCTGTGGATGCAGGAAAGAAAAAGCAGGTCAGTGTATGGATTCCTTCAGTATTTTATGAATCTGTATTATAAGGGTTGGAAAAATGCCGCCGACAATATGGTAGTCAGCTGGCTTAAAGAGAGATCGGCTGCTGCAAACATAATCTGAAGTCCGGGGACGAAAAGGACGGCTGCAAGCAGAACTACCCCCAGCTGAAAAGCCATGACGCTGTAAGGATTGCTGCCCAGCCCCAGCCTGAAAACAGAGTGGCTGCTTCTGCAGTTGAATCCGTGAAACAGGCGCGCCAGGGTTAATGTTGAAAAAGCCATTGTACAGGCTCTGCCCGGCCCGCCCTCATGGAGGCCGGTGGTATAAGCCACATGGTAGCTGCCGCAATTAAACCTCCCTGAACCAGCAGATCCCGTATAAAGACAGCCGTAAGAATTCCTTCCCTGGGATTTCTGGGGGGCTGTCTGAGAAGGCCCTCCTCCGGCGGCTCCATACCGATGGCAATAGCAGGCAGGGAGTCTGTCAGCAGATTTATAAACAGCAGATGGACCGGAGCAAAGGGCAGGGGCAGGGCAAAGAGGGAGGTATAGAGTACACAGAGAATGCCCGCCATGTTGCCGGAGAGAAGAAACTGGATTGCATTCTTGATATTCCTGTATACATTTCTTCCGTTTGCAACCGCTTTGATGATCGTTGCAAAATTGTCGTCCGCCAGGATCATGGAGGCTGCATCTTTGGAAACCTCCGTCCCTGTGATTCCCATGGCTACGCCGATATCCGCCTTCTTGAGGGCGGGAGCATCGTTGACTCCGTCTCCTGTCATCGCCACTATATGTCCGTGGTTCTGCCAGGCTTTTACAATGCGATCTTGTGTTCCGGGGATACGCGGGCGTAGACGGAAATCTGCTCCAGTCCTTCGGACAGTTCCTCCTCCTCCATGGTATCCAGCTCCGCCCCCGTAACCGCCTTATCGCCTGGGGTAAAGATTCCGATACGCTCCGCAATAGCCATTGCAGTTACCTTGTGATCTCCCGTAATCATCACAGGGCGTATACCCGCCTGACGTGCGCTGGCTACGGCTGAGCGGGATTCGGGTCTGGGCGGGTCCATCATGGCAGTAAGTCCCAGAAAAATCAGATCCCCGCTCTTTGGATCCTCCCCCGGACGGCAGGCCATAGCCAGCACCCGGAGCCCTTTGGAGGACCAGCGTGCATTCTGGTTTAATATTTTCTGGCGGTCCGAGGAGGAGAGGGGCCTTGCAGGCACAATATCTGCGGTTTTGCCTAAACCTTCCTCTGTCCTGCCCCCGGTTTCGGCGCGGTAACCTCCGGGCCGGCTGCCTGCCGCAGGATTGGCCATCCGGGTGCACTCCTTCAGCAGCACATCCACGGCTCCCTTTACAAAGACCAGCTTCTGGTTTTCCACCTCATTTACTGTGGTCATCAGTTTTCTGGCTGAATTGAAGGGAATCTCTCCAAGCCTGGGGCATTGGAACCTGAGCTGGATGGGCTGAATGCCTGACTCCATAGCCATATGCAGAAGGGCCGCCTCCATAGGATCGCCCTCGTCTCCGGAGGCGTTTGCCGACGCATTGTTGTTGAGAACCGCTCCGTAGAGAAGCATTTTCACGTCGGTACGGTTTCTGTGAAGCTGAAGCCAGGATACGTCCTGCTCTGTATGATTTACATAAATGTTTTCTACGCTCATACGGTTCTGGGTCAGCGTGCCTGTCTTGTCAGAGCAGATGACAGACACGCATCCCAGGCTCTCCACAGCCTTCAGATCCTTTATGATGGCCTGTTCCTTCGCCATCTTCTGAGTCCCCATAGCCTGCACGATTGTAACAATGGAGCTGAGGGCTTCCGGTATAGCCGCCACTGCCAGAGCAACTGCAAACATCAGGCGTCCAGCACCGGTTCCCTGCGGTACAGGCTCAGCAGGAACACCAGGCCGCAGATAGCGATAATCCCGATTGCAAGCCTTCCGGAAAACCGGTCCAGGCTTACCTGGAGAGGCGTTTTTTCTCCTTTGTATCATTCATAAGGGCCGCAATTTTTCCTATTTCCGTACCCATTCCTGTGGCCGTCACCACTGCCACTGCCCGTCCTGACGTCACAAGAGAACCGGAAAAAACCATGTTGGTCCTGTCGGCCAAAGCAGTCGTCTCCTCCTGGGCGCGCAGGCCTCCCCTGTGCTTTTCCACACTGAGGGACTCGCCTGTGAGGGAACTTTCATTTACCGCAAGCCCGTTGACCTCCAGGAGCCTCCCGTCTGCGGCCACCAGATCGCCTGTTTCCAGCACCAGAATATCCCCCGGGACTACAAGGGAAGAAGGGATTGAACAATTTTTTCCGCCGCGGATAACCCTGGCCTCCGGGGAGGACAATTCCTTTAAGCTGTCCAGGGATTTCTCCGCCTTTTGGTGCTGTACGGTGCCCAGAACCGCATTTAAAAGCAGTACTGCAAAGATAACCATAGCGCTCTCCGGATCCCCCGTAAGCATAGACACTGCCGCGGCAGCTATGAGGATAATCAC
Organism: Clostridia bacterium UC5.1-1D2; assembly: GCA_001304855.1. Taxonomy (GTDB): domain Bacteria; phylum Bacillota; class Clostridia; order Lachnospirales; family Lachnospiraceae; genus Enterocloster. Next base: position 43,391 of record BBZN01000022.1, on the reverse strand, counting down.
CAGGAGATCTTTAAACTGGCCTAAAAATATCTGCCACCATTGAAGCCTGCCCTGCTCCGTAAGTACATTTTCTCCGTATTGATTGAGCCTTTTTTCAGCTTCCTTCTCACTGATACCCTGTTTACAGACCCCAGTTCCTCTAACACCTCTGTCTCCGACAGTTTAAACCAGTCTGCCATCCCTGCTCCCCTCTTCCAAGTCCAGTTTATCTGATAGATACAAAAATGCCCCCGGAGATATCTGGTATCTCCGGGAGCACTCCATAAGATACCCACTCTAATCTATGAAGAAACTATTATCATTATGCAAAGGGGGCCTTCTGTCCCCCAAAATCATCTCAAAAGCCACTGGGGAGTCTGCCCTGTGGCAGAAACCACGGCCCGGATGGCCCGTTCCAGAAGAGCCTCCGCCTTAACAGGATCCACTTCTCCCTGGCAGGGGCGTTCTCCTATAAGCCTGCAGGTAATGTCCATCCCCTCAGAAGCGCCTTGTGCCAGAAGGCTGCGAAATTGTTCTTCCATATAATCCAGGTTTTCCTTTCGCTCTGATCGGAATTCATAGAGCATTTCCGCCCTCCGCCGCGTCCACGGCTTTCTGCTTCTCTGCCTCTCCGCCCTCCGCCGCGTCCACGGCTTTCTTCGGCCTGGAACCCCTGCTCTTCCGGTTCCTCACATTCTTCTCTTTTCCCGTCTCTCCGGCCTCTTTTGCACCAGCCCCCAGGCCTTCTCTTCCGCTTCCTTCCCTATAAGCACTACAATGGACCGGCTCATCACCATAATCCGCTTCTGGTTCTCCAGAGGCTTTTCGCTGCCCGGAGGATAGAAGCCGTTGACAGCCTCCGCGTCTGTGTCAAAAGCCACCTGCCAGCACAGTTCCCGGGGCAGATTGGGGAGGGCGAACTCATGGGGCTCCCAGTGCATATTGTAGGCCACGTAAAAATAGTTGTCCTCACTGCCGTCCGCCCTCTTTCCATATTTTCCGCAGTAGAGTATCCCCAGCTGCCGCCTGAAGTTTTCAAACTGGGGGCACCAGGTCTTTTCGCCGTGGTAAGACACATCCGGCAGGCCCACGGACTTATAATCCAGAAGTGCAGGCTCCTTCTCCATGTGGAACACGGGGTGCTCCCTGCGGAAGCCTATGACATAAGCGGCAAACTCATACAGATCCGAATTGGAGTCTTTCAGTCCCCAGTTAACCCAGGAAATTTCATTGTCCTGGCAGTAGGAATTGTTGTTGCCCTTTTTCGTGCGTCCGAACTCATCCCCCTCCATAATCAGGGGCGTTCCCTGGCTCAGAAACAGCATCAGCATTGCATTGCGAAGCTGCTTTTTGCGAAGCCGGACAATCTTTTTCTTTCTGCTGGGGCCCTCTGTTCCGCAGTTCCAGGACTGGTTATAATCGGTTCCGTCCCTGCCCTCCTCGCCGTTCTCCTCGTTATGTTTCACATCATAGGAAACCATATCCATCATGGTGAATCCGTTGGTGCAGGCCATGTAATTCACTGCGCCCACATTGGCGGGATTCCTGCGGCAGCGGAAGGCCGCCTGATCCAGCTGGCCCTCGTCCCCTTTTAAAAACCGCCTCATATCTATGAGGAATCCATCATTATATTCGGCCAGATGTCTGCATTTTCCCGGGGACACTCCCTCCCAGTTTTCTGCAAACAGCTTCAGCCGGCTGAGATAGGGATCCTCTCCCAGAAGTTTCAGGGGCCCGCAGCCTACCAGCCGCACGCCGTCCACATGGTACTCCCTGGCCCAGAAGCGCACTGCATCCAGCACATAGGCGGGGGCTTCCCTTCCGTCAAAATACAGTTCAATCACAAGCTCCAGGCCTTCTCTGTGGAGATGCTTTACCAGAGTTTTAAACTCCTTCACCGGTTCCCTCACAGGCCCGGAGCAGTAGGACGCCTTGGGAGCAAAGGATCTTCCTCTTGTATAGCCCCAATAATTCACCTTTCCCTCAGGCTTCTCAGGCCCAAAGGGGCTCCCGTCCACACGCTCAGGCACGATAATCTCCTCAAATTCCACAGGAGGCATCATTTCCAGGGTGGTTATCCCCAGATTTTCAGATAAGGAATCTTGTCCTCAATTCCTGCAAAGGTTCCCCTCTTTTTCGGTTCCACACCTGAGGAAGGGTGTTTGGTAAATCCTCTTGGGTGAATGTGATAAATGATACAGTCCTGATATGGGATTTGAGGCAGTTTATCGTCCTCCCAGTCAAACGCTCCCCCTCCTGAACTGCAGGGGTGCGTACCTGCCCTTTCAGCTGCTCCAGGCTGCCCCACCGCTCCCTTCCTGTAAACTGTCTCCCATAGGGTCTTCCGTCTCCTGCCCGTCCACAGCGTACACATATTCCAGGCCCCGGAAATCGCCCTTCACCGTCATACTCCACACATCGCCGGTCTTTGTATTTTCAGGAAAAGAAATTCTGGCCTTTAATAACCGGCTTCCTTTTTTATATAATAAAAGCTCTGCTTTTTCCCCCTGGGCTGCAAAGGAAAAATGCATGCCGCCGGCGACAGCAGTCGTACCCATGGCGTAAATATTCCCGTCGGTTCTGTCTATCTGAAATCTCTCTTTCATCTCTGCTACCACCTTCCTGTAACATGTCCAAATTTTATCACACGATAAGAAAATTATATATTCCCTTCCCCCCTTTGTCAACAAAAGAGCCTGATTCGTCTAATATCGTCTTTCATTTTTGCGCAAAAAAGGCTGGTTTCAGAAAATTTTTCCTTTTCTGGAACCAGCCTCCTGTTTCATGTTCAAATATCCGAATCTGTTCAGTCCTTCTTACACCCGTTATTTCTGAGCGGCAATCTTCTCCGCAAGCTCATTCAGGTACATCCAGCGCTCCATTTTTTCCTCCAGGGCGGCCTCCTTTTGGGCCTTGTCCTCCATCAGCTCATTGAGCCGGCTGTAATTGCTGGCGGATGTTTCAATCTCAGCCTCCAGATTTCCGATTGTATCCTCCAGCGCTCCAATCTCCTCCTCAATCGTCTCCCACTCCCGCTGCTCCTTGTAGGACATCTTAAGCTTTACGGCTCCCCCGAAGTCTCTTTCCAGTTATTCCGGTTCACCGTCCGGCCGCTCTCCTCCCCGAAACCGTCCGAACTACCGGCGCCGGAAAATGCTGCGCTGCCTAAACCGGCTCCACGCCTGTCCGCTCCCCTTCCCCGGCTCTCATCCTCCGCTCCGGCCTTCAGCGCCAGTGCGGCCTGGTAGTCCGAAAATCCGCCCTCATACTGCGCCACCCGGCCCTGTCCCTCGAAGGCGAATATCCGGTTAACCACGCGGTCCAGAAAATACCGGTCATGAGATACCGCAATCACAATGCCAGGAAACGTATCCAGGTAGTCCTCCAGTATTGTCAGAGTCTGGATGTCCAGGTCATTGGTGGGCTCGTCCAGCAGTATTACATTGGGGGCCTCCATAAGGATCCGCAGCAGATAGAGCCTGCGCTTCTCCCCGCCGGAGAGCTTGCTTATGGCAGTGTACTGGACGCCGGAGGGGAACAAAAACCGTTCCAGCATCTGGCTTGCACTGATGCTGCCGTCCCTGGTTTTCACATACTCAGCTGCATTTTTAATATATTCAATCACCTTCAGGCTTTCGTCCATGGCCTCGTTTTCCTGGGAAAAGTATCCCATCTTCACCGTCTGCCCGATCTCCACAGACCCGGAATCCGGCTCCACCCAGCCTGCGATTATCTTCATCAGCGTAGACTTTCCGCTTCCGTTTGGCCCCACGATCCCCACCCGGTCGTTCTTCAGGAAAATATAGGTAAAGTCCTCCATGAGAACCTTGTCCCCGTAAGCCTTGCACAGGCCCTTAAGCTCCACAGTTGTGCGGCCCAGGCGGCTGGCAATGGATTCCAGCTCCACATTTCTGTCATACTCCGGCCCCTTCTGGTCCCGGAGCTCCTCGTACCTCTGGATGTGGGCCTTCTGCTTGGTGGACCTGGCTCTGGCCCCCTCTGCATCCAGGCAATCTCGTTGCGCAGGATGGACTGGCGCTTCCGCTCAGTGGCCTCCATCATTTCCAGACGCTGGGCTTTCAGCTCCAGATATCCCCTGTAGCCTGCCTGGTAGCTGTAAAGCTTTCCCTTGTCCAGCTCCACGATCCTGCCTGTAACACTATCCAGAAAATACCGGTCATGGGTGATCATAAGCAGAGCGCCCCGGAAGGCCTTCAAATATTCCTCCAGCCACCCCGCCATCGAGCTGTCCAGGTGGTTGGTAGGCTCGTCCAGGACCAGCAGCTCCGCCCTGCTCATAAGCACCCCCGCCAGGGCCACCCGCTTTCTCTGGCCGCCTGAGAGAGTCTCCATCTTTGCCTCGTGGTCCGGTATCCCCAGCTCATTGAGCATGCTTTTGGCCGTTGCCTGCATCTCCTCAGCGGAACTGTAATGGGTTTCGTTGGCATTATCCCTCATAATGCTTTCAAGCGCCGTATCTCCGGGAACGAACTCCGGAATCTGGGGCAGATACCGGATATAGAGATTTCTGCCTCTCACCACAGTTCCTGAATCAGGTTCCTCCAGCCCTGCCACAATCTTCAGAAGGGTAGATTTACCCGTACCGTTGATGCCGATGAGGCCCACCTTCTCCCCTTCATTGATGGAAAACGCAGTATCGTCAAAAAGCAGCCGCTCCGTATATGATTTTGTCAAATGCTCAATTGTAACCAGATTCATCCCTTACCGTCCGTTCTTTTAATCAATCACCAGTTCCACCGGGCAGTGGTCCGACCCCATTACCTCTGTGTGAATGGCTGCGCTTACCAGCCTGGCCTTCAAGCTCTCAGATACGCAGAAATAGTCGATACGCCACCCTGCATTCTTAGCCCTTGCACTGAAGCGGTAGGACCACCAGGAATAAATCCCCTCCTGGTCAGGATAGAAATACCGGAAGGTATCCACAAAACCGGCTGCCAGCAGATCCGTAAATTTCCCTCTCTCCTCGTCTGTAAAACCGGCATTTTTTCGGTTGGTCTTGGGGTTTTTCAGATCGATCTCCTTGTGGGCCACATTCAAATCACCGCAGAATATAACCGGTTTCCTCTTTTCAAGCCCTTTAAGCCAGGCCAGAAACGCATCCTCCCACTCCATGCGGTAGTCCAGCCTGGCCAGACCGTCCTGGGAGTTGGGGGTATAGCAGGTAACCACATAATAATCCTCAAACTCCGCAGTGATTACCCGTCCCTCCCTGTCATGCTCCTCAACGCCAATGCCGTATACCACAGATAACGGCTCCTTCTTTGTAAACAACGCCGTCCCTGAATACCCCTTCTTCTGGCATAATTCCAGTACTGGCGGTAACCTGGCAGATCCAGGTCAATCTGCCCCTCCTGAAGCTTGCTCTCCTGTATACAGAATACATCTGCATCTATCTCCCGGAAAAAGTCCATAAACCCTTTCCCCACGCAGGCTCTCAGGCCGTTTACATTCCATGAAATTAATTTTGCCATATCGGTTCCTTTCCTCTCCTATTCCGGGTACACCATACGGGACTCAGGAAATTCGTCAATATGATACAGCACATCCAGATACTTACCGGCAAAAAAAGCTGCCATGTGAGGGTTCTGATCCAGATAGTTTCCGCATTCCTTCGGGTGGGCGGCAGGAACCTCCCCCTTGAAATCTCTGATAAATTCACACATTTCGATGATCAGGTTCAGTATATCCCTGGGTTCATAATCTCCAATCATCAGAAGGTAACAGCCCGTCCTGCAGCCCATAGGGCCGAAATAAAGGATCTTGTCTCCAAACTCCTTATGGCTTCTCAAAAAAGTAGCCCCCAGATGCTCAAAGGTATGAACCTCCGCAGTGCTCATAACCGGCTCCCTGTTGGGCGCGGTCATGCGCAAATCAAAGGTAGTTACGATCTCACTGCCCACAGGATCCTTCCTGGACACATAGATACCCGGCATTAAATCCAGGTGATTGATTGTAAAACTGGCAATCTTCTTTAACTCCATCTTTTTTACCTCCTGAAAATGTTTTATATCGCTCAAAAAAACGCGCCGCAAACCAGCCGCTGTGAATCGTAACATCAAATACAACGACTGCCCCTAAATTTAGGGGCAATCGGGCTCTCTTAATCGTCTGCTTCGTCGCTCTCGGCAACTGTAAACGTAAATCTCTTACGGGCCATCTCGTCACTTGCAAGATACTCGTCGTAAGTGGTAATTTTATCAACCAGCTTTCCGTTAATTATCTCCATAATGCGGTTAGCTGTAGTCTCCACAATCTGATGGTCGCGGGATGAGAAAATCAGCACTCCCGGGAACTTAATCAACCCCTTGTTCAGGGCGTCGATGGACTCCATATCCAGATGGTCCGTAGGCTCGTCCAGCAGCAGCACATTGGCTGCGGATATCATCATCTTGGACAGCATGCAGCGCACCTTCTCGCCTCCTGAGAGAACCTTCACCTTCTTGACTCCGTCCTCGCCGGCAAAGAGCATACGCCCGAGGAAACCGCGCACGTAGGTCACATCCTTCTCAGGGGAGTACTGGGTCAGCCAGTCTACAATGGTGTCGTCATTGTCAAACTCCGCGCTGTTATCCTTAGGGAAATACGCCTGACTGGTAGTCAGCCCCCACTTATAAGTACCCTCGTCCGGTTCCATCTCCCCTGCCAGAATCTTAAAGAGCACCGTCTTGGCCCTCTCGTTAGGGCCTACCAGCGCTACCTTGTCCTCACGGCCCAGGATGAAGGATATATCATCCAGCACCTTCTCACCGTCTATGGTCTTACTCAAATGCTCCACGGTCAGCACCTCGTTGCCGATCTCGCGGAAGGGGCGGAAGTCAATGTAAGGATACTTACGGCTGGAGGGACGGATATCATCCAGCTCAATTTTTCCAGAGCCGCTTACGGGAGGTGGCCTGCTTGGACTTGGAGGCATTGGCAGAGAATCTCTGGATAAACTCCTGGAGCTCCTTGATCTTCTCCTCCTTCTTCCGATTGGCCTCCTTCATCTGCTTTACGATGAGCTGGCTGGACTCCACCCAGAAATCATAGTTGCCCGCATAGAGCTGAATCTTTCCATAGTCAATATCCGCAATCTGTGTGCAGACTTTATTCAGGAAATAGCGGTCATGGGACACCACGATAACCGTATTCTCAAAATTTATCAGGAACTCCTCCAGCCACGCAATTGCATCCAGATCCAAGTGGTTGGTAGGCTCGTCCAGAAGCAGAATATCCGGGTTTCCAAATAAGGCCTGGGCCAGAAGGACCTTCACCTTCTGCGAGCCAGAAGGGTATTCATCTGCACATAGTGAAGTTCTGTCTCTATACCCAGACCGTTGAGAAGGCTTTCTGCGTCCGCTTCCGCCTCCCAGCCGTTCATGGTGGCGAATTCGCCCTCCAGCTCCGCCGCCTTTACCCCGTCCTCCTCGGTGAAATCCTCCTTCATATAGATGGCGTCCTTCTCCTTCATTATCTCATACAGCCTTGCATTTCCCATTATAACCGTATCCAGCACCGTGTACTGGTCATATTTGAAATGATCCTGCTGCAGGAAGGAAAGCCGCTGTCCGGGGGTGATGATGATGTCGCCGCTGGTAGGCTCCAGCTGTCCCGACAATATCCTCAGAAACGTGGACTTTCCCGCGCCGTTGGCGCCGATGAGGCCATAACAGTTGCCCTCGGTGAATTTAATGTTTACCTCTTCAAACAATGCCTTCTTGCCGACCCGAAGGGATATGTTGCTTGCACTAATCATTTTAAAACCCTTTCTTCTATCACTGTTTTATTTAGGGCGTGTGTAAATCCTTGCGGTTCACTTGCGGACGGCAGCCCTGAAGCCTCCCTCCGGCCGCCTCCCCGCCCCACTGTTTCATGAAAAGAGGGGTCATATCCGGCCCCTCTCATCTCTGTCTCACTCAATATCAGATTGTACAGTGAAATGCCTTAATTTGCAAGGGTTTTTCACAAATATTTCCCTCCGGTCTGACTGTAGGCCGCGATTCCTATAAAGAACACCACCGTGAGCAGGGTTCCCACAGACAGTGTGGTGGAAATATACGCCCCATCCTCCCCCGTATCTGCGTAGAGAGGAATAATGAAGGGGGCCGGAAGGGCATACATAAGAAGCATTGCCATAAAAAGCATCTTATCAAAAGACGTAATTGAAAATATAATCCGGCTTCCCAAAGCCAGAACCCCGGACAGAATAAGCGCCCGAAGGAGAACCGTCTTGAAAACCGGCGCAAACAGCTCCCTTTTTATCTCCAGCTCATAGCCTACAATAATGAGAATCACCCTGCCGTAGGCGCCGTGATGAAGGCGATTAAGTCCGTCACAATTCCGCCGGCAGCGGAGTTTAAGACCGCCTCCCCGACGCCTGATACGCCCAGCAGAATGCCTGCAGCCATGCCGATACAGGCCTTATTGGTAACGACATTCTGTAAAATGTCCCTGACGCCGGTCTTTTGCCCGTCTGCCATCTTAAGCCCGGACATAAACACCGTGTAGGCAAAAACCGTCTGTCCGATATCCACAGTGGCAAACACGGGGAGGGCGTCGCTTCCCCCGATAAGGGAAAACAGGGCATAGCCCAGCATTCCGCCCTCGGCCGAGGTCAGGAGAAAGGGCATAAACCGGCCGTAAGGCTTTACAAACCGTCTTGTAAGGAATCCAAACCCGAGGGCGATTCCAAATCCTGCGTAAACCACCAGAAACACCAGCAGTACCCGCATGCTGTACACAGCCGTAAAAAAGGCGTTGAACAGCACTACGGGAAGGGTGATATTGCTTATGAGAGCCTTAAGGCCCAATATGCCCCGGCTGTCAATATACTGCTTCTTTCTGCACAGGCATCCCAGCCCGATCATCACAGCCACAGGCGCCACCATACGGGTAATCTTTAAAGCCAGTTCCATATCCGTCCCTCCTACAATAACCGGTTTGAGGCCGCCTCGTTTGCCCTTCACCGGCACTTCTCCCTGCTGAGGCCTCCAACTCACCCTAACTCTCCGCTAAAAGCCGGAATAAGGGCAGGCCGTTAACTACAGCCTGCCCTTTCAGCCTTTACTTGTTCAGAAGAATCTTAATGAATGGCATCCTCATAGAATTCATAAGCTTCCTTATCTGTGTAGCCTTCATGCACAATCTTGCCGATGGCCGCCGCCATCTCCTGGGAATGGTTGCTCTGGAAAATATTTCTTCCCATATCCACACCGTGGGCTCCGCCCCTGATGGAATTGTAAGCCAGAGTCAGGGCATCCTTCTCTGGCAGCTTCTTGCCCCCTGCAACTACGATTGGAACAGGGCAGGCCGCCACTACTTCCTCAAAATTGTCACAGTAGTAGGTTTTGATAATATTGGCGCCCATCTCCGCTACAATGCGGGTAGCCAGCTTAAAGAACCGGTCCGTACGCTCCATATCCTTGCCCACAGCCACAACGCCCATGGTGGGAATGCTGTAGCGCATACCCAGATTGATAGCCTTTGACAGGTTGTCAATGCTGGAAAGCTGCCCGTCCGCACCGATAAAGGTCTGAATCGCCAGACAGTCGGCATTCATACGGATGGCTTCCTCAATATCCACAGCCAAAACCTCATGGGACAGATCGTCATTGAGCATGGAGGAACCGGAGGTTGAACGGAGAGCAATACCCTTGCCGCAGGCAGGCGTCACGCAGGTGCGCAGCGCGCCTCTTGTCCCCATCAGGACATCCACATAGGGAAGCAGCCTGGGAATTACCAGATCCAGACGCTCCAGACCTGCCGTTGAGCCCATGAAATACCCATGGTCAAATGCAAACATAACCGTGTTGCCGCTCTTCGGATTAAAAATATTGGACAAATGCTTCTTCATTCCCCAATCCAGGTTGTTGGCTCCCTTAACATAGAAGCTCTCTGTATTGGCAAAGGGCACTTCCACATGATAATCCTTTGAAACCTTAACGCCTTCCAAATCAGCCATAATCTAAAATCTCCTTCCAAGTCTTTTACTTAAGTTTAACCTTTTTTGTCCTGATTTTCAACTTAGAAGTTATAATCATTCATGTTGCTCTCGTTGAACACGGTGCGCTCCGGCAGCAATACAACGCCGTTGTTTACTTCTGCGGTTGTTGCGCCCTCAACGAGGCAGTCATTTGGCATAACCTCTACTTCGCCGATCTCAGGAATATTAATCTTATCGCCTACATGCACTTCATTTCCTGCTGCAAGATATGCCGCCAGGTAGCATCCGATGCCGCCCTGTACGCCGCAGTCCCAAAGGCCCCACTGCTCGATAACGCCTGCTGCGCAGTAATCCTTGATGGACATAGGAGAAGCAAAACCGGTAATGGTTACGTCATCCTTTGTAAGACCCTTATTCTGAGCCGCCTTGCACTGTCCGGGAAGTGCGGTGGAGTCGTTGCAGATGATTAAATCAATGTCAGGATGTGCTTCCAGTATGGATGCGCCGATAGAAACCGCCTTCTCAGCATCCTGCTCTGAATAGTAGTTGTCAGGAGCTACATTCTCCCAGTTGGGGAAATTTTCCTTAATATAGGCCTCGCCTGCCACCTGCCAGGAGTTCTGATCTGCAACCGTTGCCTGTGAATAATGCCATACGTATTTGATGGTATCGGCCTTGGGATCCCTGCCCCGGTTGGTCAGGGAATCAACGCCCATGTCAACCAGCATCTTGCCCAGGATATCGGGCGTGCCCTGGCTTACCATAAGCGTACGCGCCGTATCAGATACGTCGGAATCCCATGTAACTACGGTAACGCCCTGGTCGATTGCCTCTGTGAGGGCGGAATCCAGGCCGGTTGCATCTACTGACGACACGCAGATTGCATCTACGCCGCTGGCAACTGCATTGTTGATAACCTGAACCTGATCTGCAACTGCAGCGTTTGCGCTGCCCTGATAATCCACTGTGAATCCCCATTTCTTGGAATATTCCTGTGCGCCGTTGTTGGCAGACTCAAAAATGCATTTCCTGTGAGCTTAGGAATAAAGGCCACTGTCTTGCCGGAAACATCCGCCGCCTCTGCTCCTGCATCCGCCGAAGCCTCAGTCTCAGTCTCACCTGCATCCTCCTTGCTCTCCGCCTCTGCCGCGGTAGTAGCCGCAGCCTCTGCCGCAGCCTCTGTGGTGGCAGCCCCGCCGCCTCCGCCGCAGCCTGCCAGTGAAGCAGCCATAACACCTGCGAGTACGATTGATAACCATTTTTTCTTCATAAACTTGTTCCTCCTTATTGGAATTAATATAGTTTCTTGCTTACCAGTATTTCAAGGGATACTCTGCCCCGTAATACTTCTCAAATTTACTTTTTCTTTTTGTGGAACATAGCCGCAAATTTCGGGTTGTTCACAACGGAACGGCCGATAATCACAACCAGAAGAATCAGTCCCACAGGAATGTCCAGGTACTGCTGGCTCACCTTAAAGCAAAGGGGGAGTCCGAACCTCAGCACTCCAATCACCACCGCTGCCAGAGCCGTCCCCAGGACGCTTCCCTTGCCTCCCGTACTTAAGGTTCCGCCCAGCACCACGGCCGTGATGATGGGCATGGTCAGGGTGGCGCCGATATCGCTTTTAGCTGTTCCAAGATAGGAGGTGAGAACAATGCCTGCGATAGCCGCGCTGACTGCGGACAGCACATAGGTGCTCATAATCACCAGCCTGCTGTTGATTCCCGAATACTCGGCTGCATTCTGGTTAACCCCGATAAGGAAAATCTGCCTTCCATACTTGGTCTTGTGAAGCAATATGTAGGCCACAACCGCCAGCGCCAGGAAGATGAGAACCTGGTTCGGAATCACTCCGAAGAGTTTAAACTTGGTAATCCGTATGAAGCTGTCCGGAAATCCGTTGATTCCCTTGTAGCTCTCCGTTGCCGACAGATTGGATACCAGCAGGGCCAGGCCCGAAAAGAGGAAACTGCCGCCCAAAGTAACCACCATAGGCTGAACGCCGCAGTAAGCTACAAAATAACCTGAGAGAGCTCCGCACAGGGCGGCCACCCCAATTCCCAGCAGGCTGCCGCCCAGATATTAAGGCCCCAGTCCTGCCAGGACACGCCCAGCACAATGGAGGTGAGCCCTACTATGCTCCGGCCTGAATATCGATACCCCCTGTAATCATTACAAAGGTAACAAAAAGAGAAATAATACAGATGGATATCATATCATTGATGCTTCCGAACAATACACGGGGCATCAGGAACTTGCTGTTGGCTGTGGCAAATATAATAAATTCCAGAATCAGGATGCACAGCAGAACCATTTCCCAGCTTTTTAATGCTTTTTTCATGACTGCACTCCTCCTTCTTTATCGGCGCTCTCAGCTGTCCTTGCAGCCAGAATCTGATGCCGGTTCTTCAGGATGGCCCTGTTCTGTGTAACTGTATTGATAACCACAATGGTAATCAGCAGGATTCCGGTGATGGTGTTGTCATAGTCGGAGGAGAAGCCAGAAATACCAGGATTCTGCTGATAGACGACATGATGATGGCTCCGATGGAAGCGCCGATTAGGCTCCCCTGGCCTCCCCGTCAGGCTATGCCGCCCAGAACGCAGGCTGCAATCGCTTTCATCTCGTAGCTGTTGCCTGCGGTGGGAGTGATAAAGCCGATGCGGGAGGTATAAATCATTCCGGCTGCCGCCGCAAACACGCCGCTGAGTATGTAAGCAGTAATCTTCGTCTGGTTCGCAGGGATGCCCACCAGCGTTGCGCCTGCGGCATTATCGCCCACAGCGATAAAATATTTGCCCTTCTTGGTGCGCGTCAGGATGATGTGCCCCGCGATTACCACTGCCAAAGTAACTGCATAAAAGGCGGTGAGCTGCCCTGCAATGAAGGTGTTGGACATCTTTGTATACTCCGCAGGCAGGTTCTCAACCCAGGCTCCCTTGGTATACACATATATCAGTCCCCGGACTACGCCGTTGACTCCCAGTGTGAAAATCAAGGAAGGTATCTGCAGTACGGAAACTCCGAATCCGTTGACAAACCCTATCGCCGCCCCTATGACGATTGCAGCCAGAATAGCCGCCGCCCAGTTGGAACCGTCTCTCAGCATGGTTGCTCCCACAGCTGCGGACATGCCCAGGGTGGCTCCTACCGATACGTCTATCTCTCCTGTAAGAATTACAAAAGCGCTTCCCACTGCCAGAAGTGTGAACACCACGCTGTCGTTAAAGCAGTTAAGGATGGATGTGGGCTGCCAGAAGCTTGGGTTCACGCAGCCTACGATGAATATCAATGCAGCCAGAAACAGAAAGCTGCTCATCTCATGCGATTTCATTAATTTCTTTACTTGACCCATGTCTCTCCACCTGCTTTCATTCTTCTGCTACGCCAAAGGATGCTGCCATCAGGCTGGCCTGGCTGATCTCCGATTTTTCCAGTTCTCCGCGGATACGGCCGGAGAACACCACAACCGCTCTGTCTGAAAGCTCCACAATTTCTTCCATATCGGATGATATAAGCATAATTGCAACTCCCTCAGCCTTCAGCTTATGGATGATGGAATAAACATCGCCTCTGGCCGCCGCGTCGATACCGCGGGTGGGCTCATCCAGAATCACCAGACGGGGAGCGGTTGAGAGGGCCCGGCCAATTACAATCTTCTGCTGGTTGCCGCCGGACAGGCTGCCTGCCGTCTGTTCCTGGCCCGTTACCTTAATGCGGAAATCGTCCACATAGCGCTGGGTCACTTCCCGTTCCGCCTTTCTGTCCAGGAAAACCCGCCCATCTTCTTGTCTCTCAAAAGGGAGGAGGTGGTATTGGCGGCCACGTCGCTGATTGTAAACAGTCCGTTAAGCCTTCTGTCCTCAGGCACATAGTTGATTCCCGCCTGGAGAATCTGGGCGGTGGACAGCCCGGTTACATCCCTGCCGTCCAGAATGGCCTTCCCCTTGAGGACCTTATCCCTTCCAAATATGGTAGTTGCCAGTTCCGTTCGTCCGGCCCCCACAACCCCGGCCACTCCCAGTATCTCTCCCGGTATATCTTCAGATTAATATCTTCAAATCCGTATCCCGAATAATTCTGAAGCTCAAACACAGGTTTTAAGCCTTCATAATTAATGGTGCAGCCGGATCCGCCGTTCTCCTTCATCTCCGACTCATCCATATTCGGGGGAAGCAATCCTTTAACCAGCATCTCCCTGGTAAAGTCGGCCACCTTGCCCCTGAGGGTTATGACTCCGTCCCTCATAATCGCCACATGGGTCGCTATCTGAAATACTTCAGCCAGGCGGTGGGTGATATAAATAATTCCGATGCCCTTCTCCTTTAAGTCTTGAACAATCTTAAAAAGACTCTCCACCTCGTCGAATGTAAGGGCGCTGGTAGGCTCATCCAGAATCAGTACTCTGGCATTTCTCAAAAGCCCCCTCAAAAGCTCCACCAGCTGCTGCTCTGCTATAGACAGGCTCATGGCCTTCCTGGTCAGATCCAGGCGCCAGCCGATATCATCCATAATCTGAACCAGGCGCTTTCTCAGAGTACCTGTATTTTCCTTAAAACCAATGAGTACGTTCTCCTCCACTGTCATATTGGGAAACAGCATGGGTTCCTGAGGCACCATATAGATTCCTTTTGCCAGTGCAGCCGAAGGCTTAAAAGAATTCATCTTCTCCCCTGCCACCCGGAGCTCTCCTTCGTCAGGCTGGTAGATACCCATGATAATCTTCATCAGGGTGCTTTTTCCTGCCCCGTTGCCGCCAATTAACGCCAAAACCTCGCCTTTGCCAACATTTAAGTCAATCCCCTTCAGCACTGCATTCAAACCAAATGTTTTAAAGACGCCCCGGGCAGAAAGCAACATGTCTTTAGAATCACCTGTTTCTGCTTGACTCATGTTTACCCTCCTTCGTCCAACTGTTTTCTCAAATGAATAAAATGTTTTCATATCAAACATTTGTAACACTTGTAAGTATAAGGGAATGATATTACTTTGTCAAGGGGTTTTAAGCATTTTATGACGGTTCGTTCTGCAAATCCGCTCCTTTTTATAGGTAATATGTTTCATGAACTCCTGCAATTTTTCTATATTTTATATAATTTTTACCTCATTTTTTGCAAATGCGTTTGCAACGGCTTGTGAAAACCCCTTATTTTTTTATATTGACATTAATTACCGCCTCTGTTATACTTATGACAAAGCCAAACATTTTATTTAATTTAAAAACTTTTGTTCTCACATATAACAGACGGGAGGCAGAAACCAGAACAATGGATTACGAGGATTCTTTAATAGTAAAAACAGCATGGTACTATTATATAGAAAATATGACCCAGCAGAAAATATCCGAAAAACTGGGCATCTCCCGCATGCGGGTCATCAAGCTGCTGGAGAAAGCCAGGCAGACCAGCGTCATTCAGTTTAAAATATCCCAGGAGCGAAGCCAGCAGCTGATGGCGGAGCAAAGGCTGACCAAACAGTGGAACCTGAAGGACGCATTTGTAGTTCCGACTCCCCCAGAGAGGCCAATCTAAACGAAACCATCGCCCAGGCGGCAGCCATGTATATGGGCGACCGGCTGACGGAGAACATCTTCATTAATATGGGTTACGGAGACACCCCCAGCAGGGTGCTGAACCACCTCGCCACAATCGCGGAGACACCCATCTCTGTGGTATCCCTCACAGGAGGGGTAAACTACTACCTGCCCAACATCCGTTCCAACATATTTAACGCCAGGCTCTACCTTTATCCGGCTCCCCTTTTGGTTTCTTCCGGGGAGATGTGCAAGGCCATGCGAAGCGAACCGCCCGTTCAGGAGATTGCCCGGATGGTGCGGCTGGCTACTATGACCGTAGTGGGGATCGGAGGCATGAATAACGACGCCACAATTATATCCAACGGGATTTTAAATCCCAGCGACTTTCTGTATCTTTCCATGCAGGGAGCCGTGGGAGATATATTGACCCACTTTTTTGACAAAGACGGAAATCCTATTCACAGCGACATTGAGGAGCGGCTTTTAAGCACCCCCTTAGATACCCTGAAGGAACTGAACCATGTGATCGGCGTCTCGGGAGGCCCCGGCAAGGTGGAAGCCATCAGGGCCGCATTGAGAGGCGGATATCTGGATGTGCTCATTACAGACGAGGAAACCGCATTGCAGCTGACACAGGAGAATCAGTAACCCTTTGCATGGCGCAAGCTTAACAGCCTTTTGCTTATCCGCCTGTAAAATATGACAACTATCTACGCTGGGAATCTCTTTGTGCCTGATTTTGCCAGATGATTTTTTGTCAGCTATGCACAAATTTATGAGGCGTACGCGGCAGGTACATTGCCTAAATTTGTGTGGGGCCGGCGGAAAATTACCCCCAAAGGCAGGTGCAGGAGAGATTCCGGGTGTACATAACTATAAAAGGAGGCCAAACTACATATGTCAAAGAAATATTTTCTTGCAGTAGATGCCGGAACGGGCAGCGTGCGCGCTGTATTATTTGATTTGGACGGCAACCAGACAGCTGCGTGCAGCAGGAGTGGGAACACAGGAAGATCCCCGCTATCCGGGCAGCATGGATTTTGACTGGAATTACAACTGGGATTTAACCTGCGGATGTATCAGAGGCGTTCTGGAAAAGTCGGCAGTGAACCCCGGGGACATTGCAGCCGTCTCCACCACCTGTATGCGGGAGGGCATTGTCCTCTACGATAAGGAAGGGCGGGAGATCTGGGCCTGCGCCAATGTGGACGCCCGCAGCGACGACGAGGTGGGCCAGCTGATCAAAACCTACCCCGGTCAGGAACAGGAACTGTACCTGGAGTCCGGCCAGACCTATGCCCTGGGCGCCCTGCCCCGGATTCTGTGGGTTAAAAACAAGATGCCCGAGATCTATGAAAAGATTGCCCATGTGGGCATGTTTAACGACTGGCTTATCTACAAGATGACCGGGATACTGGCAGTAGAGCCAAGCAACGGTTCCACAACCGGCATCTTTGATCTGAAAAAACGCTGCTGGGATCCCTCTATCGCGGAGCGCTGCGGCCTGCGCACAGACATATTCCCCGAGGTGAGGGAGTGCGGCACACTGGCAGGCGCCACCACCGCCCGGTGTCAGGCTGAGACGGGACTGGCCGAAGGCACGCCTGTTATTGTAGGCGGCGGCGACGCACAGCTGGGCTGCATCGGCGTGGGCGTTGTGAAGCCCAATCAGGCGGCAGTATTCGGCGGCAGCTTCTGGCAATACGAATTCAACACGGACGAAGGAAAGACAGATCCTCAATGCCGCGTCCGGGTCAACTGCCACGCAGTTCCGGGAGTATGGCAGTATGAAGCCCTTGCCTTTAAACCCGGCCTTGTAATGCGCTGGTTCCGGGACGGATTCTGCCAGGCGGAAAAAGAGATAGCCAGGGCGGAGGGCGCAGATCCCTACGATGTGATGAACCGGTATGCAAAGGATGTGCCTGCCGGATGTTACGGAATGATGTGCACCTTCTCAGATGTGATGAACTTCATAAACTGGAAGCATGCCTCTCCAACCTTCACAAACTTTGATCTGGATCCCGTCCGCTTCTCAAAATACACCTTCTACCGCGCTATTTTGGAAAATACAGCCCTGGTGACGAAGGGCCATCTGGACTTGGTGCAGGAAGCCACCGGCAACCGGCCCCAGGAGATCATCTTTGCAGGCGGCGCTTCAAAAAGCCCCCTGTGGTGCCAGATTCTCTCCGATGTTCTGGGTCTTCCAGTGAAGGTTCCTGTAGTAAAGGAGGCTACGGCTCTGGGCGCGGCCATACTGGCCGGCTACAGTGTGGGCATCTATAAAGACATGTGGGAAGCGGCGGAAAAACTGGTTCAATGGGATACCACCTATGAACCGGATATGGAAAATCATAAATTATACGGTGAAATGTACGAACATTGGCGTAAGGTTTACAAGGCTCAGCTGGATATCTGCAATCAGGATTTGACCAGAAGCATGTGGGCTGCGCCAGGATTATAAGAAGGGGGATATTGTAGAAATGTATATTGTAAATGAAAGCGAAAAAGAGTTCCGGTTCGGAGACAGCGGTCCAAAATATCTGATGAAAGGACCTAGAATGAATTTTGCAGTGGTTCAGTTCCAGACGGGTCAGGATTTTAAGGCTCACTACCACAATACCATGGAGGAGAATTTCTTCATTCTGGAAGGAGAGATTAATATAGTTGTGGACGGTACGGTTCACCATCTGAAGGAAGGGGATCTGATTCATATCGAGCCCTCAGAAATCCACTACTGCTTTAACCCATACGACAAACCTGTAAAAATGATCTCCACCTTAGCTCCTTATGTGGAAGTGGATAAGGTTGAGCTTGACAACTACACATTTTAGAGGATTGCCCCATCAAAACAGGGCCCGGATAACACCTTTGCTCATGTGTTATCCGGCCCCGCCTTTTGTATCTTCAATTGTAACAGTTATAAAACTCTGGTTATAAACGCCGTGTTTTCTTCGGATCACTGGCCCTTCTTTATCTCTATAGGGAAGTTGGTTCCCTGAGAGTTCACATAAACCACCGTCACCTTATCCCCGCTGTCTCCTGCCAAAGCCCCCTCTTCCACGGGGCAGTTATCCTTCAAAAAGCTCAGTTCCTGACCGTCCTCCGTCTTTATGGCAAAGCTGCTCATGGCATTGGAGGTTGTAGTTCCCTTTTCAGTAAAAATGCTCCACTCCTCCTGCTCAGGAAGGGCCAGAACCAGCGTCACATCCTTAAGATCCCCCAAAGGCTCCCCAATGTAGGCAATGGCAACCTGTACATCCTCCTCCAGCTCCACCTCCACATCCAGGATATCCGAAAGGCTGATATCATAATCCTTTCCATCGTCCGCCCGGAGGGTGAACACAGCGCCGTCTCCCGCCGCCTTGAGAACGGTTCCCTGAAGCATGTGGTAATTCTCCCTCTGCTCCTCCGCCACCGGGGACGTCTCCCCGGAATCTGCAGGCGCCTCCTCTGCCGAAGGGCTTTCAACTGCCGCCTGGGTAGTTACATTTGCACCGGTATCGGCCGCAGGCTTCCTGGTACAGGCCGTCCCGAAAATCACAAAAGACGCCAGAATTGTTCCCGCTAATATCAATGAACCTCTCTTCATAATTATCTCCTCCTTTTGCTTCTGCTTCCAGGAATTCAGGCAATCCCCGGAAGGTCATCACACCTAAAAAGCTTATCATTATCCGAAGGAATATTCAATGAAAATCACCTTAATCTTTTATTAATTAACCAGGGCCCGGCTTTGCAGACCTTCCAGCCTTCTTAATATTTTTTAACCGCCGGATCTTTGCTGCGGCATCTCATCCACAGAATTCCCGGAAGATACATAACATACATAAGTGCAATGAGCGCCTTAAATCTGGGAGATAAATCCATAAGCCATACGGTTCCTTTCTTAATACCAGTATAGCCTGATTTTTCTGCCGTTATACGCCCCATCCTTTACTACAGCATTGCCCCGTATCTTCCCAGGAAGGACTGGGTCCTTTCATTGCCTGAGGCGAATACCTCCTCAGGCGTTCCCTCCTCCACGATCACACCGTCTGCCATAAAGATAACACGGTGGGAAATATCTTTGGCAAAGGCCATCTCATGGGTCACAATCACCATAGCAATGTGCAGATCCGCCAAAGACTTAATCACCTTGAGCACTTCCCCTGTAAGCTCAGGGTCCAGCGCAGAGGTAGGTTCGTCAAAAACAGAATCTTGGGATTTAAGGCCAGAGCTCTTGCTATGGCCACCCGCTGGCACTGGCCTCCGGAAAGCTGACAGGGATACGCCTTCTCCTTGTCCTCCAGCCCCATTTTTTGAGCAGCTCTTTGGCCTCTTTATATACCGTATCCTTATCCCTCTTCTGAACATGAATGGGGGCGTCTGTAATATTTTTCATCACGGAAAAATGAGGAAACAGGTTAAAATTCTGAAATACAAGTCCGAACTGGCTCTGAATCTCCTTCAGCTCCTTCTTTCCTGCATAGCGCGCCTTTTTGTCCCCTCCACTCCAGGCCGCCTTTCTGCCCAGATAGACGATCTCGCCCCTGTCCATAGTTTCCAGCAAGGTAGCGCACCGCAAAAGGGTAGACTTACCAGATCCGGAGGGCCCGATAATGGAGACAATCTCCCCTTCCTCCACACTGAGAGAAATATCCTTAATAACCGCCAGATCACCGAATGACTTTTCCACATTATTTAATTCCAACAATTTCATAATCCACAATCCTCCTCGCTATGAGCACTTAGCGGCTGTCTTTTAGCCGCTTACGTGCGATGCATGTCACTGGCACTTAGCGGGCGTCTTTTGACCGCTTAGTGCAGTGGCCCGCTATGAGCGCTTGGCGGCTGTCTTTTAGCCGCTTACGTGCGATGCATGTCACTGGCACTTAGCGGGCGTCTTTTGACCGCTTAGTGCAGTGGCCCGCTATGAGCGCTTGGCGGCTGTCCTTTAGCCGCTTACTGATAATAATCAAGTTTTTTCTCCACCCACTCCATGCCCAAGGCCACCACTAAATTAAACACATAGTAGAATACGCCGGCCGCCACAAGGGGGATCACATTGGTCTGGGATGCAGCCAGAGCCTTGGCTATAAAGAACATTTCCACTACGCTCAGAGTAAACGCCAGGGAGGTATCTTTTACCAGTGCAATAACCTCGTTGGTCACAGAGGGAAGAATCCGCTTGATAACCTGAGGAAGGATGATTTTAAAAAATGTCTGAAATTTGTTGTAACCCAGCACCCGGGCGGCTTCATACTGGCCCACAGGCATAGACTGGATGCCGCTTCTGTAAATCTCGGCAAAGTAGGCCGCATAATTGATAACAAATCCGATGAAAGCCGCCCACAGCCGGTATCCGCTGCCCACACGGATCCGAAACAGGTAATAGGGGCCGAAATACACCACCATCAGCTGAAGCATCAGAGGCGTTCCTCTCATTATGGATATATATACCTTCACAATGGTCTGCAGAAGCTTATTTTTAGACATACGCCCGAGGCCACTATCAACCCCAGAGGCAGGGAAAACAAAAGTGTCACCACAAAAATCTGAATGCTGACTCCCATGCCTCCCGCCAACTGTACTACCATCTGCTGGACTGTCATTTTCTCCATAACCGATTACCCGCCTTCAATCATTCTCTTTATTTGCCCGGGGACCTTTGCCCCTGTCTTTAAAACTGTGGAAAGCCGCTGTGGCGGGGCCGTCATGGTCCGCCTGAAACCAAGCGAATCCCGGACCTCTTACAGCGGCTTTCAATCATTGCTGTGAATCGTAACCTTTAACCATTGCTCCGGTCAGTTTGCTGCCGCCGGAAATTTACTTGCCGATGGTGGTGATATCCTCACCGAACCACTTCTCAGAAACAGACTTGAGGGTTCCATCCGCAGCCATCTCCTCCAGCGTCGCCTGAACCTTATCTCTGAGTTCCGTGTTGCCTTTCTTAAAGCCAACGCCGTACTCCTCTGCAGAGAGGGAATCGTCCAGAATCACCATATCCGCATTTCTCTGCTGAATCTGATAGCCTGCCACAATTACATCCATAGCGATAGCGTCCACTGCGCCCTGCTCCAAATCCATAAATGCGCTGTTGTAATCAGCGGTTGTAACCAGCTCCTTAAAGGTTGCAGTCAGCTCCGGCGCTTCCTTTAAAGCGGCCTCAGCAGAGGAATCCACCTGGCACTCCACCACCTTGCCTGCCAGATCTGCCTGGCTTGCAATTCCGGAATCCTTGGCTACTACAAACACCTGGGTGTTTGCCATATACGGCTCGCTCCACTCATAATCATTCTCACGTCCGGTCATGGTAAATCCGTTCCAGATACAATCGATATTGCCGGTTTCAAGCTCCATATCCTTGGAATCCCAGGCAATGGGCTGGGCCACATACTCTAATCCCAGGCGGCCGGCCACTTCCTGGGCCAGTTCCAAATCAAAGCCTGTATAGGTTCCGTCCGATCCCATAAAGCCCATAGGCGGGAAATCCGCATCAAATCCTACAATCAGGGTTCCTCCCCCTCCGGCCTCCTCCTGGGAAACCGCCTCTGTGCTGCCGGCCTCCGGGGACTCCTCTTTTGCCGCGCCGGTATCCGCCGCAGCCGCTGTGGTATCCGCTGCCGTAGTAGTTCCGGAACCGCCTCCGCCGCATCCTGCCAGCGACACTGCCATCACCGCCGCCATCGCAATACTGAATATTCTTTTCTTCATATGATACTCTCCTCCTGATCATGAACACTTGACGGGTTCCAAATGCCCGCCTGACTGTGTATCCGCATTGATAATCCCAATACTTTTGACACGCTATCATATTAGCACACTAAAGCAAATGTGTAAAGAGAAATCGGACAAAATCCGGCTAAATATTGCCCATATTGTAACAGACTATCCTATTGAACCAGATTCTTATGGCTTCACAGGTTTTCCCCATGGAAAAAGCGCCCGGCCAGCCTCCTGCCGGGCGCTTTTTCTCTCTTCATATTCCAGGTTTTATTCACGCTTATTCCGGCCAGACCACCTTGCCGCCGCAGATGGTGTACATCACTTTTCCGGTAAGCGTCTCACCGAGAAATGGGCTGTTGGAGGATTTGGAAACGAAATCCTCCACCTTCCACTGTCTGTTTTCATCAAATATCACAAGGTCGGCAGGGGCCCCCTCCTGGAGCCGTCCGCAGTCCAGTTTGTAGAGCTTTGCAGGATTCAGGCTCATCTTCTCCATCAGCTGGCAAAGAGTGAGATAACCAGGCTTAACCAGATGCGTCACAGAGACAGCCAGCGCCGTCTCCAGGCCCAGGATGCCGCTGGGGGCTTCTGTAAGCGGGCGGGCCTTCTCCTGGGGGCTGTGGGGCGCGTGGTCCGTAGCTATCATATCGATTGTACCGTCCCTCAGCCCCTCTATGAGCTTCATCCGGTCCTCTTCCGTTCTCAAAGGCGGGTTCATCTTGGCCAGGGAGCCGTGTTTTAACACCGCATCCTCTGTAAGAGCTATGTGGTGGGGAGTCACCTCAGCCCACACATTGGCTCCCCTGGCTTTGGCCCGGCGCACAGTTTCCACAGCCGCGCCGGAGCTCATGTGCTGCATGTCCACTGCCGCTCCCGTCTCCAATGCAAGCCGGCAGTCTCTTTCAACCAAAGCCTCCTCCGCCTCAGAGGGGGAGCCGTAAATCCCCAGCGCCCGGGATACGGCCCCGTGGTTGATTCCGTTTTCTTTTATGAAGGATTTATCCTCCTCATGGAAGCTGAGGACCGTTCCCAGTCTTGCGGCTTCCCTCATGGCAGTCCTCACAAACTCCTCGTCCATCAGAGGAATCCCGTCGTCTGTAAATCCCGCCGCCCCGGCTGCCAGAAGCCCTTCCATATCGGTCAGCTCTTTTCCCTGAAAGCCTCTGGACACAGCCGCACAGCTCAGCACATGAATCCCTGTCTTTCCGCCTTCCTCCAGCACGTACTTGAGGGTATCCTCATTGTCCACGATGGGCTTTGTATTGGCCATGCACACTACCGTGGTAAAGCCTCCTCTGGCAGCCCCTTTGGCTCCGCTGTGTATATCTTCCTTATAGGTCAGCCCCGGATCCCGGAAATGTACGTGAACATCTACCAGCCCGGGAGCCACTGCGAGCCCCTCTGCTTCAATCACCTGAAGCTGAGGCCACTGTTCAACAGGAATCCAACGGGTTATATCTCCCCCGTCCTCTCCTGCCGGGGGCATGATTTTGACAATCCTGTCCTCATCCAGCAAAATATCCCTTTTCTCATCCAGCCCTGACGCCGGGTCAATAACGCGGCCGCCGCGAATCCATATCATAATCTGTTCCCCTCTCTGAATCTGTCTCACAGGTTAAAGCTCTGTCCTCTGCTCCGGATCTCCCGAATCTTATCTTTATAATCATTGGCGGCAGGAAGGGCCTTGAACCGGCCGATCACCTGGAAGTCCCCCCAGAAATGCATTGGGAACACCACATCCGCTCCCACACGCCGCATAAAATCGTCCATTCCCAGATAGAAATCCTTCTCCTGCCTGGGATCTATGAGCATGAACGCCACGTCGATATGCCGTCCTGCCAGCTTGTCCAGCTCCCTGTGGAAATCCCGGCTCATCCTGCGGTTATCCGCTTCAGGTTCGCCCTCCCACACCCAGTTGTTCAGATCTCCGGCATGGTAAATGGCCTTTCCCTCAGCCGTCACCAAAAAGGCAACCCCTTCATCCGTAGACTTGTAGGCTTCCACTTTAAGTTTTTCCCTGACCCGTAGGCCAGCTCCACGTCTTCCCCCGGCCCCAGGAACACGGTTCTGCCAGAAGCTCCTCAGGCACCTGACGCCGCCAGATATCGTCGGAGAGCACATAATAGACCTCCAGGCCGCTGCGCACAAGCTTAAAAATGTTCTTTGAAAAATGATCCCCATGCCTGTGGCTGGCAAAGATAAACACCGGTTTCCCCGACTCCGGCAAGGGTACCTCCCCCTCAAAATAGTCGAAGAGCAGAACCGTCTCCTCCATTTCCACCATAAAGCT
Source organism: Clostridia bacterium UC5.1-1D2 (assembly GCA_001304855.1). Taxonomy (GTDB): domain Bacteria; phylum Bacillota; class Clostridia; order Lachnospirales; family Lachnospiraceae; genus Enterocloster. The sequence goes on along the minus strand of BBZN01000022.1, from coordinate 18,937 downwards.
GCTGTGATGAATATACGTAACCTTCATAATATCTCCTTCCCCTTTCTTCGGACCGGGTCAGAACCCTCATCCCCGCTCCGCGCTTTACATTGTTGCTGCGGCAGCCCCGGCGTCCCGCAGCAGCGCTACATTCCATGATAAAAGCTCTTCCATCTCCCCCTCTTAAACCGTATGAAAAAGCAGGCGCTCCTCACAGTCCAGTCCGCAATCATGGCCCACCACACGCCCACGGCCCCCAGCCCCCAGCCGCCGCTCCCAGCACATAGCTGAATCCAACGCGGAACACGATCATGGACAGAATGGAGACGCCCATGGGAAAGGTCACGTCATTGGCGGCCCTGAGCACATTAGGCAGACAGAAGGACATAGGCCACAAAAGGACTGCGCAGCCATTGTGGATGAAGGCCAGCCGGGCTCCCAGGCCGACGGCTTCAGGAGACACCCCGTAAAGCTTCAGGAGCAAAGGCATAGCCAGAAGTACGGCCAGGCAGCAGCCCCCGTTGATAACATAGGCAAGCTTCATCATTTTCTTTGCATAATACTCCGCCTGGCCGAAATCTCCTGCGCCCACGCAGCGGCCCACTACCGTTATGACCGCAAGGCACATAGCCTGGCCCGGAAGCACGCCCATGCTGTCCAGATTGTTTGCAATGGCATTGGCGGCAATCTGGGTGGTGCCGAAGAGGGCAATAACCCCCACCACCAGCACGCGGCCCAGCTGAAAGATGCTGTTCTCAATGCCGCTGGGTATGCCTATGTGGAGAATCTGCTTAATCATGCGCCCGTTTAGCCTGCGGCTCTTTCCTATGTGGATGTCCAGGCTCCTGTTTCTCAATCTGCAGATAAGAATACAGCAGGCCGCCATACGCGATATAAGCGAGGCAATGGCGGCGCCCGCCACGCCCCAGTGAAATCCGAATATAAACAGAGCATCCCCAATTACGTTGATAACATTCATCACTATGGATACCTGCATGGATATTTTTGAGTTACCCATGGAGCGGAACAATGCGGCGCAAGAGTTATAAACTGCCAGAAACGGATAGGACAATGCGGAAATTATCAGATAAATCCTGGCGTTCCTCATAACATCTTGTTCAATTCCCTTGTAGAGAAACCCCAAAAAGCCCCGGCAAAACACCAGACAGAACACCATTATCACAAGCGCAAAGATCCCTGTTATAATAAGGAGCTGATCCGCAGACTCGCAGGCCCGGTCCTGCGCTTCTGGCCCATATACTGGGATGCAGCCACGGCGCCCCCTGTGGACAGGGCAGCAAATATATTGATGAACAAAATATTCACCATATCCACAAGCGATACGCCTGAGGTGGCGGCCTCGCCTACGCTGGACACCATCATGGTGTCCACCATTCCCACGGAAACCGCAAGTATCTGCTCCACTATCAGCGGCAGTATAAGCCGCTTTAAGTCTCCGCCGGAAAAGAGGCGGGCCCCCACGTCTTTTTCTTTCATCTCTATTTTACCATCCTTTGTCCCCTGCGCCTACATTTTGCATAAATATAACGCAGAATGTGTTTTTCTATAAAAGCCTACTCCAAACCACATTCTGCGTCAATCTATAATTTATCCAAAAATAACCTGGATTAAAAAACCTTTCCCTCTATCTTTCACAAGGGGCGGCCTGGTTCTTCTCCGCCCTCATGCCGCAGGCCGTACATTGATCCATATCTGCGCCCAGGCGCTGCCTGTCCTTCACCATCATCTCGTAGAACCTGTAACCGCCGCTGAGATTCCAGGTTTTGGCCCCAGCCTGTTCCAGAATCCTCTGGGCTATGTACCTCTCAGTCCAATCTGGCAGGTAATATAGACCTCCCTGTCCAGATCCAGCTCTCCTGTCCGTTCCCTCAGGCTGTCCAGAGGGATGTTGATAAATCCGGGTATCGACCCTTCTCAAACTCCTCCGGGGTGCGCACGTCCAGGCGGATTGCGCTTTCGGGAATCCGGTCTATATCCTCCACATAGAAAGGCCTCATTCTTCCCTCCAGCACATTCTGGATTACATATCCGGCCATATTCACAGGGTCCTTGGCCGAGGAGAAAGGAGGCGCGTAGGAAAGCTCCATCTCCTGAAGGTCGTAACATGTGAGATTGAACCTCACCCCATTGGCAAGATCGTCTATCCGCTTGTCCACGCCCTTCCCTCCTACGATCTGGGCGCCAGAATCAGGCCGCTCTCTGGGTCGAAAAGTGTTTTTACAGTCATCATATCCCCGCCCGGATAATAACCTGCCCGGGAGGGGGAGGTGGTGATAACCTTCCCGTAAGCGTCCCTGCGCAGCCAGGCTTTCCTCCTTCTCCCCTGTGACCGCTACGGTCATGTCAAAGAACTTCATAACAGAAGTTCCCTGGCTCCCCTTGTAGGAACCTTTTTTCCGCACAGGTTGTCCGCTGCAATGCGGCCCTGTTTGTTGGCAGGAGAAGCAAGGGGAATCAGCGCCTTATTGCCGCTGACAATATGGGTAACGGACACGGCGTCTCCCAAAGCATACACATCCTCCGCCGAAGTCTCCAGGTATTGGTTGACCAGGATCTCCCCTCTGGCTCCCAGCTCAATGCCGCTGTCCTTTAAAAATCCGGTATCCGGGCGGACGCCGATGCTTAGGATAACCATATCCGCCGCTGCCCTTGTGCCGTCGTTTAAAATAACGCTTTTGCCGTCCATGGCGGCGCATGTCCGTCCCAGATGCAGCTCAATTCCCTTGGAACGTATGTAGTTGTGTACCTCATGGGCCATATCCATATCAATGGGCGGCATTACATGGGACGCACCCTCCACCACAGATACGCTAAGACCCTGCTTGGCCAGATTTTCGGCCATCTCCAGACCGATAAAGCCCGCGCCGACAACCGCACAGGCGGAAGGCTTCTGCTCTGTCACAAATTGATGGATGGCATAAGTATCCGGTATATTTCTCAGGGTAAATACATGGTTTTCCTCAATCCCAGGGATGGGAGGGCGCAGGGCGCCGCCCCAGGCGACAGAACCAGCTTGTCGTAACGCTCCTCGTATACCTGCCCCATATGGTTTATAACCACCGTCTTTTTCCGGGTATCCACGGACACCACCTGGCTGGACACCCGCACATCCACCTTAAAGCGGGTCTGAAAGCTCTCCGGCGTCTGAAGCTGGAGGGCGCCTTTGTCTGTGATCACGCCGCCGATGTAGTAGGGCAGCCCGCAGTTGGCATACGATATATAGTCCCCCCGCTCCACCATAATAATCTGGGCGGACTCGTCATTTCTCCGCAGTCTGGCGGCAGTCCCGGCGCCTCCGGCCACACCGCCCACAATTACAACCTTCATATAGTACGCTCCTCTCTCCCAGCGGGGATATTACAGATAGTGAGGCGTATTGGGGGTCAGCACTTCGCAGCCATCCTCAGTTATCAGCACCATATCCTCAATATTAAAACCATTTACCCCGTCAATATAGCAGCACTTCCATAGCCAGCACCATGCCGGCCTCAAGAGGCCGGGTTTCCGCGGCGTTGATGTAGGGGGCCTCCGCAGTTGCAGGGCCCATGCTGATTGAATGTCCCTGATGGCCCCTGCGGTAACAGGGAAACATTTCCTTCACATAATCATAAGCTGCATGGTACAGTTCATTGATGGGGAGCCCCGGTCTGGCGGCCGCTATCATCCGGCGCTGTCCCTCATAAAGCCTGTCCTTAAGCTTCACAAGCGCCGGATCTGCGCTGCCTGCAATCCACGCCCTGGAGGTGTCGGTAGTGTAGAAATCGAACTCCTTGTTGACGCCGGCGTCAAACTTTACCACGTCCCCTTCCTTCACAATCCCCTCTCCCGGAAGCGTCAGCCTTGCCCCCGAGGCTCCTGTGGAGAACATAGACCAGGCGCTGGGAATACAGAACCCGGATTTTACCACATCCTGGCGGAAGCAGTCCGAAAGTTCCTTCTCCGACACTCCGATTTTTACAATTTTACTGACTTCTGTAAAACCATGGTCCGCTATGCGGCAAAGATCCCGGAACACCTGTATCTCTTCCTCTGTCTTTACGCTTCTGGCATAGACAAAAAGATCTGAAATATTCTCAAACTCGGCCTCAGGGAATTTCTCACAGAGCATATTATAGTAGGGTACGGTGAGATAATCCATCTCCACCCCAATACGCTTGTCCGCCAGATCGCAGGCTTTCACAAACTCCGCCAGCTTGTCCTCGGAATTCTCCATCTTTTCCTTGTGAGGCGCTGTGAGGCCGGAGGCGATCTCCTCCCACACCTTTAACCCCACCCATGTATCGTAGGGGTCCACCACAAATCCCAGGCCCTCCGCTTCATGCGGAAGGTGGATGCTTCAAAATCCATGGTGGTGATGTGGGTGGGCGCTTTGTCATCGCTTCGCATAACAGCCAGGGAAAACCCTGGCTGTCTGGAAACCGTGTGCTGATGACCGCCAAAACCTGTTACATAGTGAAAGTTCTCAGGTGAAGATACGATTGCTCCGTCCAGTCCTTTTTCACGAAGCAGTTCCTTGATTCTGCCTTCCTTTGGTTTCATAAGACACGTCCTTCTCTCTATTTAATTCTGATATTGTAACGGTTCAGGACGGCACATCTTCTTGCCCGGCTAACCGCCGTCCTGAACTGTTGCCTGATATTAATAAAACATAGGTGAGCCGGGACCTAAAGGCAGACCCAGCAGATACCACACTGAAAACATAATAATCCAGCCGATGAGGAATGCCAGGGAGTAGGGCAGCATGGTGGAAATCACGCTTCCGATTCCGGCCTTCTTATCGTATTTCTGGAAAAACGCAACCGTCAGTACAAAGAAGGGCATAAGAGGCGCAATTATATTGGTGCTGGAATCGCCGATACGGTAAGCAACCTGGGTCAGCTCCGGCGAAAGTCCCAGGCGCATGAACATAGGTACAAAGATAGGAGCCATAATCGCCCATTTTGCAGAGTCAACTGCAATGAAGATGTTAATAAACGCCGTCAACACTATAAAGCAGATAATCAAGGGCAGTCCCACAAATCCCACGGATTCCAGGAAATTGGCGCCGGATACGGAGATGATCGTACCCAGGTTTGAATAGTTAAAGCACGCTGTAAACTGCGCCGCGAAGAAGATCAGCACCATAAAGCTTGCAAGACCGCTGATGGTCTTGTTCATAAGGGCGACCACATCCTTGTCGTTCTTGATGGAACCTGCGCCGATACCGTAAGCAAGACCGGGAATCAGGAACAGAAGCATCATGAAGAAGATGATTCCGCTCATAAAGGGGGAGGTTAAGAATGCATGAGTCTCAGGATTTCTCAGCAGTCCGTTGGTGGGAACAACCAGGATTGCCATGAAGATAATGTAGGCCAAAGCTGCAATGCCCGCCCAGCGCATGCCTCTCTTCTCATTCTCTGCAATATCCTGAACCTGTTCCGCTGCGTCGGGTACATAGGGAGCCAGGCGCGGCTCAACCAGCTTGTCGGTTATAATGGTTCCGATAATGGTGATCAGGAAGGTGGACGCCATCATGAAATACCAGTTGCACACAGGAAGCACCGTATAGTTCGGATCGATCATCTGCGCGGCCTGGGTGGACATACCTGCAAACATAGGATCGTTTGTGCCGATTAAAAGGTTTGCGCTCCAGCCGCCGGACACTCCTGCAAAGGCTGCAGCCAGGCCTGCGATTGGATGACGCCCAAATGCCATAAACAGAATAGCTCCAAGGGGAACCAGCACAACATAGCCTGTGGAGGAAGCGATATTGGACATAATGCCCAGGAATACAACCACCGCCGTCACAAAGGCTTTGGGCGTGGACGCCGCCACTTTTCTCAAAAGAGCGGACATAAAACCGGTTCCGTCTGCAACGCCCACACCGATCATGATTGTGAACACGGTGCCCAGCGCAAAGAATCCGGTGAAGTTGGAAACTACCGTCGTCACCATATGGCGGACGCTGTCCGGAGCCAGAAGGCTCACAGCCGCTACTGTGGTCTGGGTGATCTCCCCTGTCTTGCTGTCCAGGAAATCATAGGTTACGGTTACGCCCAGCGCCGCACAGACGGCAGAGAGAATAATAACAATACCTGTAAGAATCAGGAAAATGGTTGCCGGGTTTGGCAGGCCGTTTCCCACGCGCTCAACTGTATCCAGCGCTTTTACGATAAACCCCTTTTTCTTAGTCGTTTCTTTTGTCATAACTATACCTCCATCTTATTATCTTGCGTCCAGGGCTCCCTTGAGCTGCTTCATCGCCTGCTCCAGTACAGAGCGGGGGCAGGCTGCATTGAGACGCATGAAGCCTGACAGGCTCCGGCCAAAGGACCACCCCTCGTTAAGTCCCAGGCCTGCCTTTTCAATCATAAAAGCTCTCAGTTCCTCGTTGCTCATTCCCAGATCGCGGCAATCCAGCCATACCAGGTAGGTTGCGTCAGGAACATTGGGCTTGATTGCAGGAATATAAGCCTTACAGTACTCCTTAATAAATTCAAAGTTTCCGTCAATATACTCCAAAAGCTGCTCCAGCCACTCTTCCCCTTCATTGAACGCCACCTCCATGGCTATCGTGCTGAACGCATTGTTGCGGTGTATATCCAGGTTAAACCAGAATTTATCGAATGCCGCCTTTAACTCCTGATTAGGGAAAATGGTGGCGGAAGCCTGAAGGCCTGCCAGGTTAAAGGTCTTGGTTCCGGAGATGCAGCTGATTACATGAGCCTGAATCTCAGGAGTGAGCGTTGCCGTTGGTATGTGCTTCTTTCCGTGGAAAATCAGATCGGAGTGGATCTCATCAGACACAATAAGCACATGGTTGGCCATACAGATCTCGCACATCCTTACCAGTTCTTCCCTTGTCCACACGATACCCAGTGGGTTGTGAGGGCTGCACAGAAAGAACAGCCTGGCCTCCTTGGCCTTTTTCTCAAAGTCCTCAAAGTCCACCGTCCAGCTGCCGTCCTTCTCAACCAGGGGGCTTTCCACCACCTGGCGGCCCCAGCTTTCGGTCACATCGTAAAACTCAGAGTATACAGGTGTTTGAATAAGGACCTTGTCCCCAGGCCGGGTAAATACGTACACCATGGAGGACAGGGCGGGAACCACCCCCAGGTTAAAGCTGATTAAGCCTTTGTCAATATCCCAGCCGTTGCGGCGTTTCTGCCAGCCGCATACGGCTTCATAGTAGGAATCGGGCCTGGAGGTGTAACCCCATATCCCTTCCTCCGCCCGGGCCTTCAAAGCGTCTATCACAGGCTGGGCCGTCTTAAAATCCATGTCTGCAATCCAAAGGGGAATCACATCCTGGGTTCCGAATTTCTTCTTTCTCTCGTCATACTTGGCAGAACGGTTCTGACTGCGGTCGATGACTTCATCAAAATTATATTTCATGCTCACCCTTCCAATCTCTGCTGTATTATGCAGTTTTCTATGTCTTTATATATGAGCAAGATTCGTGCCAACCAGTATATTCCCCGTTTTATTTGATTATACGTAGTATGTGATTCCATGTTAATGTTCATTTGGTCTATCTGGTTAATCTTTCGTACTGCTCCCACATATTTTGACCAATTGGTGTGATCCGGCTGCCGCCCCTCCCTTTGCTGACTTTTGCGATTCCCCTCTCTGCCATAAAGCTTAAGACGCTCCTCACCTCCTTCTGGGACAGAGGAAGGCAGATATCTCTGGCTGCCTTCAGGATCCCCTCTCTCCCAATCATCCTGTTTTCTCGGGAAGCTCGGTAAAGCTGCTCCAGCACAAACCAAAAGCCTTCGGGGCAGATTTGGCCCGGGACATTTTCTGAAGGATTTCCAGGGACGCTCATGGCGGAACGTCCCGGCAAGTTTAACAAAAGGGGCTCCGGCGCGGGGGCCGGCGCCTTCAAAGGCGGGCAGCCCTTCTGTTTAGACCGCACAAAGGTAGGAGGCAGGTCAGCCACTTTGATTTCATCCTGCCCTGTAAAGCTCAGGTACTCCACCACATTCTGAAGCTCCCTTATGTTTCCGGGCCACGGATACTCCATTATCAGCCTGCGCACCTCCTCCGACAGCCGAAACCGGCCTCCGCTTTTTATGCGGAAAGTTTCCAGCAGGAGCAGGATATCATCCCCCCGTTCCCGCAGGAGGTATGAGCACAGGAAGGGCATTGAGGCGGTAGTACAGATCTCTCCGAAAACTTCCGTCCTCCACCTTTTCCTCCAGGGATTCGTTGGTAGCCGCCACAATCCGCACATCCACATAGATAATCTGATTGCCTCCCACACGCATAATCTCCTGCTCCTGCAGGACACGCAGCAGTTTCACCTGCATAGCCTGGCTCATTCCCTCCACCTCATCCAGAAAAAGGGTGCCCTTGTGGGCAAACTCAAAAAGCCCCGGCCGGCCGCCTTTCTTAGCGCCGGTAAAGGCTCCTTCTTCATATCCGAACAGCTCGCTCTCCAAAAGGTTTTCAGGCATAGCCGCCACATTGATGGCCACAAAAGGCCCTTGGCTGCGGCCGGAAGCCAGGTGGACCGCATGGGCCAGCAGCTCCTTGCCCGTCCCCGTCTCGCCTATAAGCAGTACCGGGGACTCCGTCACTGCCATTTTCCTGAGAATTGCCTTTGTCTTTTCCACCGCCTGGGAATGTCCAATCACATCTTCAAACCTGTATTTCGCCCTGTATCCCTTGTGAAGCAGCTGGCTTCTCAATTCATTCTGGCGTTTTTCCAGATCGTTAAACCTCTGGAGGCTGCAAAGGCGCCGATGCACTCCCCGTTGCGAAGCACAGGGACCAGCCCCAGGTTAATGTTGGCCGTCCCGATGCGGATAAGCTTGGGAGGCAGTGCAGATTTTCCCTCCATACAGGCGTCAAATGGAATGTAGGGAAAGACCTCCCTCCAGATTTTTCCTGAAACCCGGGTCCTGTTTACGCCGGTAATCTCCGCAGCCTTCTGGTTACAGGCGTAAACCTCCCCCTTTTCGTTGACTCCAATCATTCCCTCATCCAAAATATCCATCAGGATATCAAAACGGCTCTCCATCTTTCTGGAACGGACAAACATCTGGTCAAAACTGTAATTTCCGGCCGCCATGGATTTCATATAATTCCGGAACCCTTTCTCCTCCAGAAGGCCCTCCAGCTCCAGCCGTATGGCCATCTCTATCATGGTTCCCGGCGTGCAGGGGCGGTGGCCTATATTGATAACCTCCTCCATGCCCTCAGGCACAAAGTCCATCTCATCGGGAGTCACAGCCAGGGAGATCCCTTCCGGAACCTGGGAGTCGGGACCGTACGGTTCAAATCCCAGCTGGTTGACGCCAAGCTGTTCCAACTGAGTGATGGCCTCCCGGGCCATCTGGCGGGTTGCATTGACAAACAGAGCCTGGTCCCCCTGGGAATCTTTTTCAGACGGCGGATCACCTCCTTGGGATAGGTGAGCTGTATCTCAACTACCTGTCCGTCTGAGGGCACATACTGTTTTGCGGCTTCCGCCTCCTCAAATGCATCCGTCGATACAAGATACAGGTCTGAAGGCTGAAGGCTCTCTACAGACCGATCCCCTGTGCTGTAGGATCTGACCTCTGCATGGTCCCCGAACAGGGCCTGCACCTGGTCTGCATAGAACCGGCTGGATCTGGGTATCAGAGTAATTACGGATATCTGTTTTTCATGGTTTAACACCCCTCTTTAGAATCTCTGCCTCCGGCGGACAGCCGGCTTGTCCCGCTGTCAAAGGGCCGCCGCTGCCTTATCCCATCCTCCTGCGGATATCCTGTTCCTGCTGGTCAAAAAGCAGCTCTCTGTTGTATCGGTAGTACCGCTCACATTGGTATTCATTTAGAAACTGAATGCAGGACTCCCCCGTGTTCAGTTCCGTCACAAAGACCACCATCTCCTGGCTGTTTCCAAAAGCCGCCTCCATAAAGTCGAAGGCGTGCTCCAGTTGAAGGCCGCAATGCTCCTTCATGGCCTCGTACCGGTCGCTCTCCTCCATAAAGCGGCCCCGCACCCACTGCCAGGCCCGATCCTTCTCTGTGAGGGCCATGGCTTTGAGGGATTTGGCGTAACCCTCCATGAGGACTCCGCCTGCCTGGAAAGCCGTTCCTCCCTTTTGCCCAAAAGTCCCTGTCTTTTCCCGAGGCGCGCCGGGATTCTGATTCAGCTCTCAATTCCTCCATCACATCAGAAGGAGTTCTGAAAAACGGTTCTTTGCTGCTCCTCCTTCCTTCCGTCTCCTGTTCCGGCGCTTCGCCCGCCCCGTTTTTCTCCAGCTCCTGCCTGAACGCCTTTAGCTGTTCCATCAGCAGCTCCATCACCTGGTTTTTATGGCGCAGCTCCCTGAAGCCCTCCCCAAGCTTTGAGAGCAGAAGCCGGTAACGCTGAGGCGCTCATCAAAGGGAGCTTTGGCCACCCGGGCGCAGAGCTCCTCCCGGATCACACCCTCCAGGATTTCCTCCACCTGATATTCGTTCTGATACTTATAATAAAGCTCCAGGTAGTTGGCAAAGTCCTTGGAAATCTTCGGATGCTGGATATACTGTCCCACCACGTCCCTGTCCGCCTTTTTACCCAGCTTCTCATAGACCCCAAGGAGCTGGGATAAGTCCTCCCAGCCTCTGGGGGTTGCAAACATTTTTCCGTCAACCGTAGTCTCTATGAGACAGAAATACTGGCGCTTAATGTTCAGATAGGAGAGAATGGCGGGGTGAATATTCTCCCTGGATGCGTACTCCTGCCATACGCCCAAATCCGGCTCGACCTGTATCATTTTAATGCGGTCCAGGGTGACTACGTCAAACTCTCTGACCGACTTGTTGTATTCAGGCGGATTTCCGGCAGCTGCAATCAGCCAGCCTCCGGTATTTTATGGCTTCCGAAGGTTTTGCACTGCAGAAACTGGAGCATTGTAGGCGCCAGAGTCTCGGACACGCAGTTTATCTCATCGATAAAGAGAATTCCCTCCGTAAGCCCCGTCTCCTCTATTTTTCATAGATGGAGGCCACGATCTCGCTCATGGTGTACTCCGTAACCGAATACGCCCTGCCCCCATATGTTTTTTTCTCGATAAAAGGAAGCCCCACTGCGCTCTGGCGCGTGTGATGGGTTATGGTGTAAGATACAAGCCCTACGCCGCACTCCCTTGCAATCTGTTCCATAATTTGGGTTTTCCCCACTCCGGGCGGGCCCATGAGCAGCACCGGCCGCTGGCGGATAGCGGGGATGGCGTACTCTCCCCACTGGTCCTTTAAAAGATAGGCTTCAATGGTGTCCTTTATTTCTTCCTTCGCCCGTTTGATGTTCATATACTGCTCTCCTTCTTATTGCCATACTCCATTATCTGTTCCTCCTCCAGCACCACCTTCATGGCCCAGGCGGGGACAGACTCGTCTGTAAACATGTCCTCCACAAAGACAAAGGCCGTGTCATAGGGAGGCGCCTTCACAGGATAAACTCCTTTTCCGTCTGTAAAATAAATGAGGCCCTTCAGATTGGCAGCCTCTCCCCTGGCCCTCAGCCATTTACATATTCAAATGCAGGTCTGAAATCCGTACCGCCCCGGCCCTTAATCTCAAAGCCGTCCATATACGTCTTAAGATCCTGATGACATGTAATCATCACGTCGGACTGCACCTTGTCGTCGCACTGGATAATGTGTATGCGGACTTTCTTAAAATAACTCTCCGTCTCCGAAAGCACATCATATGTCTCCTCCAGAAACCGCCTCACCAGTTCTCCAGAGCAGGACATAGAGGTGTCTATGACAATAACAAAGTCCTCCACCCGGTAAACCTCCCTGGATTCCACAGGCTCAATGAGAGGCATATTTCCGTACAGGGAGAGGCCGTAGGTGTAGAACCCATAGTCAAAGGAATCGGGATCTGCCTGCATCTCCTCTTTGAGAACTGCAAACTTGCGCAGGAAGCGTCTGTAATCATACCGCTCCCGGTTCTCCACCTGTATCTGGTCGAGGAGGCTTTCATTGTCGTCCTTAGAGTTCTCACTGCCGGTTTCCATAGCCGTCTGCATTTTCTCCCGGTTGTCCTCCCACTGGTTTCTGCGAATCTGCCTCTGTCTCTCTGGTTCATCCTGTTCCCACAAATCATGGAAGTCCACCATGAATTCATTTTGGAGCAGCTGAATACGGCGCTCAGGCAGCTTCATATCCACAAGAGCCCGGTAAATGCGCTCTGCCGTAAACACCGGGACGGGCCGGGACGGGCCTAAAGCGGGCGCGTCCGGGCCCTTGCGGGCTTCAGCCAGGGCCTTGCCGATTCTCAGATAAGTCTCCCGGCGCAGAGGACTTTTGGACACATGGACGCATTTCTGGTACAGTCCGTCTATTACGTTCTCCATGGCGATATCACAGGCCAGATCCCAGTAAAGCTTATCCCTGTCTCCCCGGGTATACATGTGCAGAAGAGGCAGTGGAGAAGCATATGAAGATAGGCCCTGTTTACCCTGGACCTGCCCTGCCGGTATCGCTCCAGAAGGGGCTCCGGCCCATAATAAATCAGCCGTCCGTCCGTGGCCAGTCCGCGTCTCCCCCAGTCAGCCTCGAATCCCAGGCTGCTGAGAGAAACATCTAAAAAACGCATATTCAGGTACAGCTCATTTCTGGCCTGATAAAGAACTCTGGTACAGAGCTCCACCAAGTCCAGCTCCTCCAGCTGCCTGTGTCTGGTTGGGTCCGTCATGCCTGGTTCCCTGCCGTCATAGTCTCATGCTCTTCCTTCAATTCCTCGTAGAGATGGTAAAAGGTCCAGCCGCTGTTGTGCTCTGTGAGAACTGCCTTCAGTTCTATTTTCGGCACTCCCGCCTTTCTCAGATTGAGAAGAAGCTCGTCCAGGCGCCGGTTGGTAAACTGGTGGAGAACCATCATCTCCACAGGAATCTTCCCCGTCTCTTCCGTCTCCGTCCCCTCCCGGGCTTTTTCGGCAGCTCCTTCTGCCATTCCGGCTCCGCCGGCTGCTTTGGCAGCCTCAAATCCCGGAATTCCCGCCAGGTATCCCACCTTCTCCATCACTTGATCAGGCCTATATTTTTAATTCTGATTCCCATACGCACCAGGACGCTTTTCATCAGCGGCACATATTTCATTGCCTCCGGAGTACCCGGATTATAGTACAGTACGCGCTCCATTATCTTTGCCATATTTTAATACCTCTGCCTTTCCAATTCTAACCAAACAGCTCCTCGCTGTCCAGCATGAGGGTAAAGGGGCCGTCGTTTAACAATTCCACCTTCATATCGGCTCCGAACCTTCCCCGCTCCACCACATCCACGTGCGTCTCACACTGCTTCATAAAATGTCCGTACAGGGATTCCGCCATCTGGGGCGCCCCCGCCTTTATGAAGCTGGGCCTGTTTCCCTTTCTGCAGTCTGCATACAGGGTAAACTGGCTGATAACCAGCAGTTCTCCTCCCACATCCTCCAGAGAGAGGTTTGTCTTTCCATTTTCATCCTCAAAAATTCTCAGGCGGCATATCTTATCCGCCATCTTTTCCGCCAGCTGCCTGGTGTCTCCCTCCGCGACCCCAAGGAGTATAAGAAACCCCTTGCCGATTCTGCCTATAATCTCTCCGTCCACCGTTACACTGGCCTGTGTCACCCGCTGTACTACCGCTCTCATATGTTCTCTCCTGTTCCTTCTTCCGGGTATGCATGAACATTCATCCTGCCGTCTGCATACTCTATCTCAACATCATCCTCAGGTATTCAAGCAGGCCCTCCGTGGCCTCTTCCCTGTATAGTATTTCCCGCGCGCGCACAGGATAATCCGTGATGATATTATCTACTCCCAAAAGTTTCATCTGTTCCATATCCGACTTGCTGTTGACCGTCCATACGTGGACGGCTTTTCCATTTTCATGCGCAGCCTCCACCAGATGTTTATTCACAAAGCTGGACCGGATGCTGATAATGTCGATCGCTTCGTTTTCATAGTATTTTCCGTAGGCCGCAGCCAGAATATATCCTGTCCTCAGATCCGGGTCCAGAGCCTTCACCCGTTCCAGGTATCCCAGCTTCACAGAAGTAATGACACACTGGCCCTCCATGCCGTAGGACTTAACCATAGCAGCCACCTGTTCCGGCAGGCCGGAAGCATTTCCTATATTCTTAAGCTCAATGTTTAACTTAATGCGGCCCTTGCAGGCATCCAGAACTTCCTCCAGGGAGGGAATTTTTTCACCTGCAAACCGGCTGTCTGCGTGGCCGCCCACCTCCAGCTCCCTAAGCTGGTCGTAGGTCATGGACCCCAGTCGCCTGTCTACCCCCGCCACCCGCTTCAGGTTCAGATCATGACATACCATCACAATCCCGTCGGCAGAGGTCTGAACGTCAATCTCACAGTAATCGGCCATCTCGTCAATAGCCATCTCAATGGCCGCCATGGTATTCTCAGGCGCCATCTTAGAGCTTCCTCTGTGGGCCGTTATCTCAGTCTGCCCCAGAACGGACCAGTCCGGCGAAGCTCCGTTATACACCATATCAAATATAAGAAAGAGGCTGGCCCCTGCCATAGCCCCGGTGAGGGTCAGAAGCCACTTTCGTTTAAAATGAAGCTCGTAGGGAGGGGTAAAATCCCAGGGTTCACCGTGACTGTTCTTCATCTCGGACTGATAGTAAATTACAGTGAGGGCCCCAAAGTCCACCAGCACAACCAGAATCCCGCCGATAAACAGTACCAGAAGTTCCAGCCGCCCGCAGACGGCGGCCAGCACCGCCATGGATGCATAATTATCCACAAACAACGTAACTACCACGGCAGACACCACCACAATCACCAGATAGAGCAGAAGCAGAAATGCGGCAGCCAGCACATTCACAGCCAGTAAAAGCCCAACCGCCCACAGCCTCTGTTTTTCAAAAGCTCCACGCTGCGCCTCAGCCCGTCATAGAAATTCCTCTGCTCCACCATGCAGGTAAAAAATATGAGCATCGTTGACATGCCCACTACAATCAGCACCGCAGCCAGCACTGCCAGGCCCAGCCTCCCGCCGGACGAGTGAAGGAGCTCATACATAACAAAATTCATAGGCTTTATCCTGGAAAGAATGCGAAAGAGCAGATAACTGTTCATCATAAGATAAGTGCCAAGACCCAGAGGCAGAAGCCGCCAGTTCCGTTTTCTCCACTCGTCCCCTGCTTTTTCCAGGGCTCCCTTTAAGATAGCTACAGAGTCCACCCGGCGCAGGTAGGCGGAGGCCTGATAGGCAGTTATAATCCCTCCTATCTCCACCAGCATGAGGGCCATGCCTGCAGCCAGAGCCAGGGCCACGCATACAACCGTGGCCGGGCGCCAAAGAAAGGCCCCCATATTGCTCATGGTCAGGTAGCTGTACCCTGCCGCGCGCAAAGAGAACCTTAAGAGCTGATTCACCAGCCTGATATAGAATGTACCTGCCACCAGCCGGTACAGCAATATAAATACTGCCAGCTGGCGCAGGTTCAACTTCATGACCTCATTTGTCTCTTTTATAAACCTGTTCACTGAGATTCTTCTTTCTGATTGCAGTCCGGCCCTGTGGAGCCCCATCTCTCAGAAGCTGTACCCTTCGATCTGCGGACAGCGGTCCTGTCTTATGTCTCCTCCGAAGCCAGCTCCTGCTGCTCTCTGGCGAATTCAGTAATCGCCTCATTCAGCGAGAACATCTTGGCGTCCAGCATATCCACCATGTCGGCGCAGGCTTTCAGCTCTTTTAAAAGGTTCTCAGGCGCGTTGCCTTCAAACTTATAAGCGATCTTGTGCTCCAAGCTGGCCCAGAAGTCCATGGCAACGGAACGAATCTGGATCTCCACCTTTGTCTCCACCGGTCCGTCCGTAAGGTATACGGGGACGGTGACCACCATGTGGTAGCTTTTATATCCATTGGGTTTGGGGTTCTTGATGTAATCCTTCACATGGAGGACCGTCACATCGTTCTGCCTTGATATCATATCTGCAATCTGGTAGATATCCGATGTAAAAGAACAAATAATCCGAATTCCCGCAATATCCGACAGACGTTCCATCATATTTTCGATGGAAACCTCATACCCATCCTTTTTTAACTTCTTGACAATGCTGTCTGCTGTTTTCAGCCTGGACTTGATGTGTTCAATGGGGTTATAGTCATAACGGCTCACAAATTCATTGTTCAGTATCTCAATCTTAGTGTTAACCTTCTTTAGTGCCGAATCATATAAAAACATGACCGAACGCCATTGGTCAACCTGGTCGTCCGATTTGGGGATATTGGTCATTCTTATCCCTCCTATCTCTTAATCTTACAGCTTAAGCCCCTTAAGCAAGTCGCCTAAGCCTGTGGACACCTGTGCAGTCTCCTTGTAGTCAAAGGTTGCGTGCGCCTCCGTCTCCGCCTGCTGCTCTGCCAGAGCCTTCATGCTCAGGCTCAGCTTCCCGTCTGCTACGGAAAGAATCTTCACCTTAACGGTCTGCCCCTCTGTGAGCACAGCACTTGGATGCTTGATTCTCTGGGTGCTGATCTGGGAAATATGAACCAGGCCGTCAATTCCTTCCGCCAGTTTCACAAATGCGCCGTATGGCTTAATGCTGTCCACAGTGCCTTCCACTACATCCCCCGCCTTAAATTCAGCCAGACGCGCCTGCTTTTCAGCTTCCTTCTTTTCCTTTTCAACCTCACGGCCTGAGAGAACCAGTCTCTTTTTCTCCAGATCGGCGGTGATCACTACAACCTCAAGATACTTGCCCTGCCAGTCCTCCAGCTTCTCCACGTACTCCGTGGAAATCTGGGACGCAGGGATAAAAGCGCGCACCTCGTCCACATATGTGACGACTCCGCCCTTGACAGCATCGGAAATTTTAATCTTTATAACGGTTTTATCCTCCAGCATCTGTGCAAAATGCGCCCATTTTTCACTGACGCCGCTTTCGTCTTCCACAATCTCAATCTGTCTCCTGTTCATGGTCGCATAGGAAGCTTCCAATTCTGCTGCAAAATCTTCCATGGTCTGGGCGGGTTCCTCAGCTGCTGTATTTGCCTCCAACTCTTTGTTCATTTCATCACTCATAATATTTTCTCCTCACCTTCCGTATATTGTTGCGTAAAATGTTCCTCTCCATTATAACAACAACCCACCTAATATTTCTATAGTTTTCTGTTAAAAATTATACCAATTTTTTATTATTTTACTTCTTTTTTATCATTCTGCCCATTGGCGGGCTGTGAAATAAGTAAAAAAGTAAAAAATATTATTTATAACCCCCCTGTTTTTCACACTTCCTTCACGCTTCTATTACACTTTCGGTTACACCCGTATGATATTATCTAATTACGTTTTATACGGCCTCTGCTTCTGGCGCTCTGCCGCATAAATTACTGAATACAAATTCCCTTATACGTGTTTGGACATTGCTTTCTGCCGGCTGTTCCTTCCGCTTTGCGCAGGAGTCCGGCCAAATGAAGGGGCGCAGCGGGCCATGCAGCCTGAATTTAGGCCAGATATACCGCGAAGCAGAATGCACAGAGGGCGGGGATGAATGCTTAAACACGCCCTGGCGAAAGAGGCGGTCCAAAGCGGCGGTTCGTTATATACAAAAGAAGGGGGCAGTTTATGTTTACTTACTCAAAAGAACACCGAATTTTTATCAAGCTGGCGCTTACCGGTGTATTATCCCTTTGCCTGTCTCAGGGATTGTCCACCACTACCTTGCACAGCGCCTTTGCAAATGTCCGTCAGGATAAGACGGCATCCGCTTCCAATGCGGATAAGTCCGACCCAGTCTCTTCCCGCAAGGATATAAAACTTTCATTGGAACCTGAGACTGTCACTGCGGATGTGGATTTGCCGGATAACGATGCTTTATTCAGCAATTATATTGAATCTATCTTCTATCAGGATTCTCTCACCCTTCCGGCCGCCTACGCCATTGCAGGAGAAAACAATCTCTCCGCTGAAACATACAGGCTTTACAAAGCGCTGGCAAAGGAAGCCCAAAAGGTCGCCTCCGGACAACAAAGCAGCACGGAATTCACCTATACCCCCAGCCGGACCTCCTTTACCTGGAAGGAACTTACGGAAAACACATCCCCGGAGCGCTGTGAATCCTCTGGAATATCTGGGAGTGGACAGCAACGAGCGTTATAAACTCCTCCATGCACTTTTGATAGACAACCCTTACCATTTTTACTGGTTTGACAAAACCGACGGCGGGATGGTCACACGCTACAACTTCAACAAGACGGAGGACGGAGTTAAGGATTTTAAGGTGATTTTCTCCTTTACCGCAGCCCCCGCCTACAGGGGTTCCAGCGGAGTCTATTCTGTTAGCAGCAGCAAGGTCAAGGCTGCTCAGGCTGCCGCCAAAGCTGCAAGCTCTGTAGTCTCACAGAATGCATCCAAGTCCGATTACGAAAAGCTTGCGGCCTATAACGACTACATATGCAGGAATACAGACTATAATAGAGACGCCTTAACAGCCAATACGGACTATGGGGATCCCTGGCAGCTGATCTATGTGTTTGACGGGGACGTTTCTACCAAGGTTGTGTGCGAGGGCTACGCAAAAGCATTTCAGTATCTCTGCGATCTCTCAAGCTTTAGCGATGCGGAGTGTTATAGTGTCAGTGGTGTTCTGAACAGCGGAATCGGCCATATGTGGAATATTGTCAGGATAGGGGGGCAGAATTATCTGGTGGATGTGACCAACAATGACAGTCACTATTCCTATGCAGGAAATTATCAGTATCTCTTCCTCCGCGGCGGACTGGGTACGCCAGCGTCGGGATATTCCATACAGAATATCAAATACACTTATTATAACGAGATGCTTCAGCTTTATGGCCAGAATGACAACAGCGTCCTGAAGATAAGCGGAACCGACTATACCCTACGGCGCTGTGGGCGGCGTCTCCCCCTCCGGTGACAGCGATTCCTCGGGCAGCGGCGGTTCTCCCTCCGGCAGCGACGGTTCTCCCTCCGGTGGCGGCGGTTCTCCCTCCGGCAGCG
>BBZN01000021.1 GCA_001304855.1 Clostridia bacterium UC5.1-1D2 | reverse complement strand
GGCAAACATTATACCGCGCCGGTCCGGTTCCGACCAAAGGGAGGAAAAATACAAAACCGGACCGTGTGCATCCCCCCGGAGGATACCATGGCTGTTGGCCATGGTATAGTATAATCAAACAGAATTTACAAGTTTGGTTATTTTTTCAGAAAGGACTGAGCCTATGATTACACTAAAAAAAGTGGGCGCCGTACTATTGGTTTCGGCGCTTCTCTCAACAGCCCTGGCCTCGGGCGCCATGGCTGCAGGCAAATCAAAGATTGGCAAAATCACGCTGACCTTTGACACGAATATACGTACAGGCAGCAGCGGCGGCGAAGTTTATGTGACCGCTTCCGGAGACAATACGGACAAATACTACGTAGATTCCGTGGAAGTTACCAATGATGAAGGCGAAAACTGGACCCGCTCCAACCCTCCTGAGGTAGAGGTGGTTCTGGGAGTGGAGGACGAGGAGGAATACTACTTTGGAAGCCAGGCCTCCGGCGGCTTTAAGCTGAATCTGGGCAGTTCCATCAAAAACCGCTTTGACGAGGTGGACTTCGTAAAGGCCGAACGCCAGGACGGCAATGCAACTTTGGTTCTCACTGTGCGCCTGGTGTTCGACAAAGATGCGGATAAGAGCAAGGCCACCGCCCCTTCCGGTGTAAAGTGGACTGACGCCAACGACGCCACCGGCACATGGAACGACGTATCCACAGCAAAATATTATCAGGTACAGTTATTAAAAGACAGCACAGCAGTCAGCTCCATCGAGTCTGTCTATGAGGGCAGTTACAATTTTGCCCGTTTCATCACAGAGCCCGGAACTTACCGTTTTAAAGTCCGTTCCGTCAAATCCAGCAACAACGCAAAGAGCAGCTGGGTTACCTCCAACACATGGACCCTGTCCGCCGAACAGGCGGCGGCCCTGGGGAACACCTCCCCCTCCGCATCCGGCACAGGAGGCTGGCATCGGGCGGAGGACGGAATCAGATGGTGGTGGGAGAATCCCGACGGCTCCTATCCTGCAGCTTCCTGGATAGAGACAGGCGGCAGCTGGTATTACTTTGACGCTCAGGGCTATATGATGACAGGCTGGATTGAAGTGAACGGCGTTTACTACTATCTGGATACGGAAACCGGAGCCATGTACTCCAACCGGCATACGCCCGACGGCTTCTGGGTCAACGAAAGCGGAGCCTGGGTGCCCAATGCATAGCAGAACCAAATAGCAGTCAGACAGAAAACTCAGAGGGATGCCCACGGGCATCCCTCTGAGTTTTCTGCAGGCACAGCTGCAGGACATATTGCTGCCGGCGGCTCCTCCCACTGCGCTTTCCCTCCCCCACACGGAAGGGAGGCTTCGGTGATCTGCCCCAAACAAGGGCGCGCAGTTCCTCCCGAAGCTGGTACGAAGCTACAGGATGCGGAATCGGCCTGATTTACAAAATCAGGCGGGCCGCCCCGTAGATTCCCGCATCATTGCCCAACGTGGCCAGGCCCAGCTTAGCCTTGTGGGGGGATATGGCCGTAAAGCGGTCGTAATATTTCTGAATCACGTCAATGAGAAACTGCCCTGCCTTGGACACGCCTCCTCCGATAACGAAGATTTCCGGGTCCACGATCATCACTGCCATAGACAGAGCCAGGCCCAGATAATGGCCTACCACTTCCATCACCTCCAAAGCCAGTTCGTCTCCCTCTTTCGCCGCATCCAGCACATTTTTGGCAGAGACGGCGTCTCCGAATTCTCTCAGAGCCGAGGGCTTGCCGCTGGCTTCCATCTTTCTTCTGGCTTCCCTGGCAATGCCTGTGGCGGAACCAATCTGTTCCACGCATCCCACGCCTCCGCAGTTACAGTGCTCCCGCTCCTCGTCCCGGACATGGATATGTCCGATTTCACCTGCAAGGCCATGTTTTCCTGACACAATCTTCTGATCCAGAATCACGCCTCCCCCTACGCCCGTTCCCAAGGTTATCATTACAAGATCGCTGTAGCCTTTGCCGCCGCCCTGCCACATTTCACCCAGGGCCGCTACATTGGCGTCATTGCCGCTTCTCACCTTCACTCCATCCAGAAGAGCGCTCAGTTCTTCCTGTGGGTTTAATTGGCGCCAGCCAGGTTTACACACACTTCCACGTACCGTCAGGAAGTACGGGTCCAGGAACCCCCAGTCCTACGCCCTCTATCTCCGCCTTTAAATCGATGCCTTTTTCAGATATCCTGCTTTTGATGGAGGCCGCCACATCCGGGAGAATATATTTTCCTCCCTCTTCCTTGCGGGTCTTTACCTCCCATTTGTCAAGAAGCTCTCCGGTTACCTCAAACAATCCGATTTTTACAGAAGTTCCTCCAATATCAACTCCGATACATTTCATCCCCATGGTATTCTCTTCCTTTCTTTCTATATACTGCCGGCGTGTCTCCATACACACTTTACTGCAGCTTTATTTCCTTAATCATCTGAGGCCCCATTACCAGAAGGGTGCCCGGGAAACGTCCTGCGGAAACCTTGGACACAGTGAAGTCGAAGACCCCGTTAAACTTTTCCGTACCTGTCATGTTGTAAACCACGCAGGAGCTGTCATTGTACAACAAAATCAAATCTCCGTCAATGTCAAAGCCTGTATATTGAAAATTAAAGGTAACATCGAATACCGGCGTGCCCTCGTTTTTGAAATTTTCAACCGGTAGGGGTCCTCTCCCTCCACATTATCCGTCACAATGCCCACATATTCCTGGGTACTGCTGATGCTTCGTATATCTTCCTCTACAGGGACTTGTTTCACCAACTCAGGCGAAGTCTCCACTCTGGTAGAGAAAAACTGGAGCCCCTTGTCTGTAAATATGACGGCTTTACTGTCGTCCAGGAACCTGACGCTGCCTGCCATGGCATCCCCAAGATCCGCAGGAAAGAAGATTCCCACCACCCGGTTGGGGTCGTTCTTGCCCAGACTGAAATTATAAAAGACAATCTTGCATTTTATCATCCCCTGGTCCAGATACATGTAGGAGGTCAGAAGCTGAGTGCCTGACGGCGACAAGCTTATAGCTACAGGATACCCATCCCCTGAAAGTAAGGATTTAACCCACAGCTCCATGGCCCTGCCGTCTCTCTCATAGTAATAGATCCAGCTGGCCTTGGCATCCTCCTGCAAGGCAGTGACCACCCCGTGGGCGGATACGCTTACCTGGAGAATGGGCAGCAGGGTGGTGGCCTGTCCGATACAGCCTGTCTTGTCGCATATATAAATATTGTTGCCCTGCTGATCTCCGATGGCTGCATAATCGCCGTTGATGGAGATCACCGGGGCCTTCATCTCATAGCTTTGAACCCATACCACACGGCCCTGGGCGTCCAGGTAGGAGGCGCCGTCCTTGGTGTATTTCAGCACCCCCTCGCCAAAATCCCGATACTCGCAAAAACTTCCCTCCCCCTGGGCCGCAGCTTCCTGCGCCTCGCCCAGAAGGCTTCTCTCCCATATAACCTGATAGTCCGCAAAGGAGTGGTAACGGTCATACTGGTACAGCGCCAGGGCCGCCGCTCCTGCCAGGATTATCAGTATAAGGATTATGAGAAGACGTTTCCGGACCACCCTTCGGTGGGCGTTATGTAAGACTTCCCGGCTATCCTCCTCATAGGGATGGCCGGAGGGAACAATCTGGCGTTTTAACTGCTTCTTTTTATTCTCACGGCTCATTGAACTGGTACTTCCCATCTTACGTTCTCCCAACAATTGTCTTTCGGATATATGGATTAGTATACAACAATTTTGGGCAAAACGCATTACCTTTTTGGATAGGCCGGACTTTTTCCTCCGCCTTCCCGAATGTGACTGAAAATCGATTCCCGCCCTCAGCGCGGGGCATTGCCCCCAATGAGCCCGCGGCTGCAGGCTGCGCTAAGTATTCTATCCCATGCTAAGGCGTACAGATGAACGGGATAAGCCTTCAAACAGGCTTCAGGGAACCAGAAGTTTCTGTCCTGCAAAAATACTGTTCTGGTCGGTGAGGGCATTGACCCGGCAAATCTCGTCTATGTGGCCTAAATTCTGATACAGTTTAAAGCAGATTCCGTAAAGGGTTTCCCCGTCTCCCACTGTATATACCTTATAATTCACAGCCGATACCGTTTCATCGGAAGGATTTTCCCTGGCCCTGAGGGAGGAAGGGTGGAAGCGTCCGCTTTTGTCTCGCCGGAAGCGTCCGGCTTACTAACCTGCGCCGCCTCAGCCTGTCCTCCCGAGGAAGGCTGCCCCTGCGCCCCCTCTTTGTCTGCAGGCCATGTCTGCCCTGCAGGGGATGTGCCTGATACTGCCTGCGTCCCCTGATCGCCTGTCTCCTCGCCGCCTTTTTCGCTTCCCTCTGCGATGGACGAAGCCATAGTCTCCGGACTCACGGGAGCAGGGGATTCCTTAAGAGCTTCCGTCTGGGGGGCTGTGGTGGGATAAACCTTGCCTGAGGCCTCCTCAATGAGGTAGTCCGGTTCGTCCGGCTGAGTCCAGCCTTTGCCTGAAGCATTTTCAACCTTGTCCCCCTTCCCTGCTGCTGCCAGTATGCCCTCCCTGCTGCTTCCCTCCGGCAAAACGGAGCAATAACGCTCTCCATCCGGTGCAGCTTCTGATAATTGCTGAACATGGCTACACCGCCGGCCAGAACCGTAACTGCCAGCACGCTGCACACACCTGTGAGCACACCCACTGTGCTTCTGTGGCGTCCCGCCTCATATTTACGCTCGTCCATCTTCTGCTTAAAGTCCTGAATCACCTTGTCGTTGACCCCGGATTCCGCGCGGAAGGAATCTTTCTGCTGAACCATATAATCCTGCATCATCTGGTTCCGCTCATAGTAGATGCTATAGCCCCGCAGCTTGTAAAAGCCGTCGGCCGATGTTATGTACGCCGCTTCCTCTCCCTCCAGTCCCGAGTTTAAGTACATAAGCTGGTTCTTGCCTGTAAAATATTGGCTGTGCTGGCGCCAGTAGTTGAGAGGGCTTAAGGTACAGCCGGGCCGCCGCAGAGAAACCAGCCTGAACTGTGCGTTTAGGAAACATCTGCTCCACTTCCTGGTACGCTTTTTCCAGGCGTCCTCAGTGAATACCACTTTTTCCCCTTCTTCTGTAACTGAGTCCATCTCAAGAGCTCCGTCTACAAACACATAGGCACATCCTCGTGAATCTCCCTGCTTCCAAGGAGAAGTCCTACACGCAAATCAGCCCCCCTGGCCGGCTGGAGGCGTTTCAAGTAAGTTTTTACATAATCTTCCAAATATAACTTTAAAACCTGGTCCCTTTCTCCAATCTGCCGTATATTCTTCGGCAGCCTGGGGAAGGTTCATATAATTCTCCCATAGAATCACCCCGCTGTCTTTATTACAAAGAACCGAACCCATGGAGATGATGCCGGATTCTTTGCCCGCAGTGCATGGAAGAACCCGGTATCGGATTCTTCCATACACATACCGATTCAAGCTGTCCAAAGGCGCCTCTCTCGCGGCCGCAAATGAAGGCATCTTTTGGACAGCTTCCTTTAATCCAAGTAAGAATAGCAGATTTTATTTGAATATTTTGTCACATTATGGCAGCGTTGTCCCATAATCGTTCGACACGGCAGATACTTTCACAGATACAGTCCGCCATTTTCATTACCATGGACAGGCGTACGCTCTGGAGCATTACCGGATCACGGCTGTTACATCCCCCTACAATCCCTGTGATGGAGATATCCCACTGCCTCCAGCTCCTTTGACACGCCCAGGCCCGGCTGCAGGGCCCCGCGTCCCAGGGTGGCGTAGCCCACATGATCCGCGCTTCCCACGGATGCGTCTATGGCCACAACTACATAATCCGGAAAATGAAGCCGTATATACCGGGCGTAAAGATCCAGGTTCATAGCGTGCACAGGCTTATCCAGCGTTCCTATAACCGCTGCTCCAGAGAGCCTGCGCCTCTGGAGCTTATGACCGATGAGAGGCCCCAAGCTGTCGCCTGTAGACCGGTCTGTTCCGATACAGAGATACATTACTCCCGATTTTCCTTTTAAAACCATCTCACTGTCAATGAGCCGCCCTAAATCCATTGCAAAGCGGTCCGCGTCAAAATTTTCCGCCGTATTATAGTAGGAAATGTCTTCCCTTTTTTGTATATTAAATGTCTTCCACAATTTCATAGCCAAGTTGTCCACCCAACACTTATTTTCGTTATCATTTCCCAGTTATGGGAGCTGTTTTTATAGTATAGACTTGGCCTGATGAAATTATGCATAGAAAAAAGGATGAGTCCTTGAGAATGGTTCGGATACCTTTCCCATTCTCAATCTCATCCTTATAAGATTACCGTTAAAATAATTTAAAAACCATACATTTAATCCGAAACCTCTTTCCGGATTTCCTCCAGATAACCGTCCAGAATAGCCGCCGCTAACCCTACCAGCTCCTTGCAGGGTCTGGACTGGTAGTACGCTTCCGTCCGGTCTGAAGGTATATAGCTGTCTTTTCCCTGCTCCAATGTTCCCAAAAGATCTCTGCACACCAGGGATCCGGTTCTGGATTTAAACTCCTTTGCCAGCTCCTGAATCCTTCTGTAGTGTTCTGTCTTGGCTTCTTTGTCCTCAGGACTGTCGTACCCCCAGAGTAGGCCTGCCGTCATAAAAATACCGCTTAATGCTCCGCACACCTCTCTCAGCCTTCCCATACCTCCGCCGAAGGAGGAGGACAGGCGCAGGGCTTCCTTCTCCTCCATGCCGTGAAGATCGCAGAAGGCTGCGAAAACCGACTGGGCGCAGTTATATCCGCTGAGAAATAGTTTCATGGCTTTTTCTGCATGAACACTGGATTTTACATTGACTTCCATTCTGAATTCTCCTTGCCGCGATCATTTACGAACCGCCTGCCTTTCATTTCTCCTGATTCAGACTGCCGAAACATTGGTCTGCAATGTCCGCGGCCATACAAATCAAGTCCAGACAGCGGGTGTCGTCTTTTTTATAGGTCTTTACCAGCTCTCCGCATGCATCGGAACCGAAGGCCTCCGCAAACCGCCGGGCAAACTCCGCCACTGTCTCCTTAAGCTCGGGAGTGGCGTGAGCCCGCTCATCTATAAGATAAAAGCTCAGTGCGCAACAGCCGCCGCAAAGGGCGCCGCAGGCCCTGCCGCAGCCCATACCTCCGCCAAAACCTCCCACCCAGCTTATACCCCTGCTCAGGAATACCCAGCCTATATTCGTCGTCCAGCGCATGAAGAATAGCCTCTGCGCAGTTAAAATCCCTGTTTATAAAATAATCATATACTCTGTCCCTCGTCATCCTTCTCCTCCTGCATCTGCAAATTCTCCTGAAAAGGCAGCGTTAACGCTGGAAAAACAACTGTTTTTCTCTAATCGGCAAACAGCTTAGCCTTATATGCACCTGCGTCAACCAGCCCTTTGATGGCGTCTACAACGGCCTGTTTATCCTCCTTGTACGTCACGCCGAACCACTTATCCGGCGTATCCAGCACCCTTACTCTGGCCCTGCCCCTCTGCACCAGCTGGTCTATGATTTTTGGAAGCAGATACTCAGATTTCACGTCCCCTTCCTTTAGGGAAGAAAGGAACTGGGGGAAGCCCTTTTCCAGCTCATCCAAAAAGCTCTGGGGGAGTCCCCACATATTCATGGAAACCGGCTGATCCGGGCTGATGGAGACAGGATTTCCGGCCTCGTCTGTGGCATGGAGCCCGTCCTCCTTCATCTGAATGTTGTAAGTTTCTGTTACATTGGTGAGAATGCCCTGTCCGTCCGTACGGCAGACGCCTCTTGTGACAGTGCCGTTCTCGCTTAAGGTGTTGGAGAGGACAAAACCTCCCATGCAGAGATCGTAAACCTCAGAATCGGTGTCCATGGTGTTCACCATGTAATCATGAATCTTTCTGAAGCCTTCCTTTCCATAGTAATCATCCGCGTTAATAACCAAAAACGGGCCCTTCACCATACCCTTTACCGTAAGCACCGCCTGCCCGGTCCCCCAGGGCTTGGTACGTCCGGGCGTCACTTCAAATCCTTCCGGAAGGGCCTCCAGCTCCTGGTAAGCATATTCTACAGGGAGAAGCTTCTCAATCCTGTTTCCTATAATATCCTTAAAATCTTTCTCCAGGTCTTTCCTGATTATAAATATCACTTTATTAAAACCGGCCTCCATGGCGTCGTGGATGGAGTAGTCCATTATAATCTCCCCGCCGGGCCCTACAGGCTCCAGCTGCTTTATTCCCCCGCCGAACCGGCTGCCGATTCCCGCCGCCATAATTACCAATGTCGTTTCTCTCATCTGTACCTGTCTCCTTTAACGTTTCTGAACTGACTGTGTAAGCGTTCATAGTATATCATATTTATCTTTAAAAGGCAAAAATAAACCTTCTTCTGCGCTCCACCTCAGCTTAGCCAGACCGGCGAGAACCCGCCTGCATCTGCATACGTCCTCATATGGCACATACTCGTTGGGTTTGTGTGCCAGCTCCAGGCTTCCCGGGCCGTAGGACATACAGTTGCGCGCCCCTATGGTTCCTGCGATAACCGCTGTGTCCGTATAGCCGTTAAAGGAGCCCACTGTAACAGGCCGGCCTGTCACCTGGCTGCACACGTATTTCAGTTCCCTCAGAAGGAGGGAATCGGGATCCTTTTCTACATAGGGCCGATCTCCCGTTATAATATAACTGCCTTTTATTCCCGGAATTTCCTTTTCTGCTTCTCTCACAGCCTCTTCCACTATCCTGCAGGCGGCGGCCGTGTCCGTAGGCGGCGTCAGACGCATATCAATCCACACTTTGCAGGAATCCGGCACTACATAGGGGCGGTAACCTCCTGTTATCTGGCCGAAGGTCACTGTGGAGATCCCTAAATCCTCATGGGGCGGGCATTTTCCTATGGACTTTCTGATAAAGCTTATGACCTCAGCCATCGCTGCAATGGCGTCTGCTCCCTTCCAGGGATTGCTGGCGTGGGCTGTAATTCCTTCTATATCAAGCTCAAACCAGGTACGGCCTTTGTGCGCCACCTGAATCTGCCCGTCTGTAGGCTCCGTATCCAGTATATAATCTTCCTTTGAGACCCAGCCGTCCTTCACAGCCGCCTCCACACCCCGCATGAAATCCTCCTCATCCACAGTTCCGATAAAAACAACCGGAGTCTTGGGAAGGGCTCTCTTTTCACCGGCTATGCTTATAGCTTCTGCAAATGCAGTGAGGGCGCAGGCCAGACCGGATTTCATATCACAGGCTCCTCTGCCGTAGAGGCGGCCTTCTTTTACCACTGCCCCAAGGGGCGGAGTGTCCTGATTCCATCCCTCCCCCAGCATAACCGTATCCATATGGCAGATATAGACCAGGGCCGGGCCGGACTCCTGCCGGGAATGCGGCACATCAGATTAAACCGTCCGGGGAGAACTTCCCGCCGCACCAGTTCTATTTTCTCCGCAATATCCCCTGCCAAGTCCCTGATTTTCTCCTGAAGCCAGCTGTGGATGTACTGCTCTATAGCTCCTTCACAGGCTCCGGGATCGGAGCTGTCTATTGACACCAGCTTTCCGGTCAGCTCCCATGCCTTCTTATCCTGTTCTTCCTCATAAAGCAATTGATATTGATCCGATTCTTCAAATGTTGTCATATTATAATCCATGTCCTTCTCCAGTACAAGCGCATTCATCTGCTTATCACAGCCATTTGGCTGTAGTATTTTCAGCAAAAAAGGTGATTGCTATTGTGATATATTCCGCGTATGATGAGATTGAACCAATAGCAGAATCGTGGCAAAACGTCACAGAAAGGAAGGGCTTTCTTTAAGGAAAGCCGGAGGGGTATGAAAGAAATAAAAAGCCCATTTTGGCGCACAGCCGCCGAATATGGCATTATGACAGTGAGTATCTGGATTATGGTGATCGGAATTTACTTTTTTAAGTTTCCCAACCATTTTGCATTTGGGGGCGTGACAGGCTTTTCTACCCTGGTAAGCGAAGTAAGCGGGTGGTCAGCCGGTGACTTCACATCTGTTGTGAATACGGCGCTGCTGGTCTTTGGTTTTCTTTTTCTGGGAAAGGAATTCGGGATCAAGACCGTATATGCAAGCCTTGTGATGTCCCTCAGCCTTTCTCTTCTGGAGCGCGTCTGTCCTTTAAGCAGGCCCCTCACAACGGAACCTCTGCTGGAACTGATGTTTGCCATTTTCCTTCCGGCGGCAGGAACCGCCATACTCTTTCATATAGGCGCCTCCAGCGGCGGCACCGACATCATCGCCATGATACTGAAAAAGCACACAAGCCTGAACATAGGCACTGTGCTTATGCTGGTAGATATAGCGGCTGTGGCTGCTTCCTTCTTTATCTTCGGACCTGAAACGGGGCTGTTCTCCACCATCGGACTGGCGGCCAAATCTCTGGTCATCGATGATGTAATTGAAAATATTAACCTTTGCAAATGCTTTAATATTATTTGCGACGATCCGGATCCTATCTGCGATTATATTATCAACTGCCTTCACAGGAGCGCAACCGTGTATCGTGCCCAGGGAGCCTTCTCCCACCATGAAAAACGGTGATTATGACGACTATGAAGCGCAGTCAGGCCCTAAAGCTGAGAAACTATATACGGCAGGCAGAGCCTACCGCTTTTATGCTCATATCCAACTCCAGCGAGATTATCGGAAAAGGGTTTTTAGCCGGCTGACGGGTATTACCATAATCTTTCCTCTATCTCTTTCCGGCTTCAGCAGCCGCCTCTCCCGCCTGCCCCTCCGGCAGCGGGACTTCCTCCGGCTGTTTTACCTTGTCCTCCCCGGGCCGGCGGGCTCTTTATTAACCGTCTCATCTCCGGCCAGTTCTGTCCCTGCTGTTGCCGCCTCCTGCCAAAACAATTCCAGCGCGGCAGCCGTTTTCTCCACAACTGCTTCCTCCTCCTGGCTTAAGGGCCGGAAGGAACGGAAGGTATTGAGATTGTCCTCCACCTCATCAGGGGTGGACATACCGCTGAGAATGACCTTTACATTCGGATGGCTTCCCGCCCAGCGAAGGGCCCAGGACGCCTCCGAAGTTTCCGGATCCGCCTCCTTAAAGTATCTGCCCGCCTCCTCTGGAAGCTCCGCCAGCATGCCGCCCTTCACGGGATTCATAACAATCAGGGGTATCCCCATCTTTTCTGCCAGGGTATAGCCTCTGTCTCCGGCCAGTCCATGGCGGTCCATATAATTGTACTGGAACTGGCAGAAATCCCACTGTCTGTAAGTGATTATTTCCCGGAAAAGCTCATAGCCTCCGTGGAATGAGAAGCCCAGGTGGCGGATTGAGCCCTCCGCCTTCTGCCCCTCCGCCCAGGAGATGATTCCGGACTTTACAAGATTATTCCATCCCTCCCTGTCTGCCACGTCAAACAGGTAATAGTCAATATATTTCACATGAAAATATTTCAGCTGATTCTTAAATACCGTCCGGGCCTGTTTTGGATCCGGAGCCTCCTTTAAGGGCAGCTTAGCCCCCAGGAAAAAGCGGTCCCTCGGATATTTTTTCAGGGCCCGGCCTACAAAGGATTCGCTGTCCCCGTTAAAACAGGACCAGGCCGTATCGATATAATTAAGGCCTGACTCAATTGCCCGATCCAGCATCTTCTCAGCCAATCCCTCATCAGCATGCCCCTCCTCCCCCGGAAACCTCATACATCCAAACCCCAAAAGGGATACCCTGTCTTCTCCGTCCGCAAACCGCATAGTACGATACTTCATATCCACTCCTCCTCGCTATGAGCACTTAGGGACCGTCTTTTGGTCCCTTACGTGCGATGCATGTCACCTGCACTTTGCGGGCGTCCTCTGACCGCTTAGTGCAGTGGCTCGCTATGAGCACTTAGGACCGTCCTCTGGTCCCTTACGTGCGATGCATGTCACCTGCACCTACTATATCACAAAGCTGCAAGATTTTGGAGTATTTCCGGCAGATAATCTGCATACCGCTCCGCAATCTCAACCACAACAACATCCGGCTTCCGCTCACAGACAGCTTCTGCGTAATTCTCGGTGCGGTAATCCATCAGCGTCACATCGGGGTAATTCTTTGCAAAATACTCCGCCATGTGAATTCCAAAGGAATCCCTGCATATGAGAATTTTCCTGTGGTCATCCTGAACATCGGAAGAATAATGTGTAATTGTCTCCCTTTCATTCTCATAGTCCATCTCAAAGTGCACCTCTTCCCTGTAATCCATCACCCTGAGATAATCGTCGTCATTATAATAGGTTTGAAGATTCAGCATAGCAGCCAGATCGCCGGAATAATTGTTTGTCCTTTCGATTTTAAAATCCCGGTAATCCTCCGGCCCGAAGGCTTCCCCGTCTATGTCCTTTATTATCATCTGAGCAGCCATGAAGGCTCCGGCCCCATTCCAGTGCGTATCATATTTAAAATATATCCGGCGCCAGTCCTCCTTTGCCTGCCTGAAATCCTCCAGCGGATAATATACGTCCCCCCGGGAATGCTCCCTCAGATAGCTGTAAAGCAGCTCCGCCCTGGACTCCTTATTAAGAACCTTTATGGTGGACGGCATATATTCGCCGTACACCTGCTCCTTGTTGGGAACAATATAAAGAATCAGGCGGATGCCCCTGCTCTCCAGCCTTCCGTCGGCCTGATCCAAAAGAAGAGACAGCTGTTCCAGCTGTTCCTGGGTATAGTGGTTGGTTCCCTGGTAATCCGCCATATTGTCCTCATTGTACCCCTTCACCCGGTAGAACATCCAGTTGTTCTTTCCCATGAGGACCGAATCAGAAGAAACCTCCCCGAACACCCGGATATCCGCCAGCTTTCCAAAGGCTACAATTGGATTTTTAAAAGCCAGATGATCATTAAAGTATGCGTCATAGAGCCCGGGATACTCCTTAAGTCCTCTCAGCGTCAGCTCCGGCTTTTCCTGGTAAACCCTTTTTTCATAATTCTCTGTATCCACATAGTCCTTAAGAGGGATGAAAAGGAGCCGTGGCAAAACCATAAGGCTCAGGAACATTCCCCCAAATATATACGCTTTTGTGCGATTCTCCATCCTGCGCAGTCCCTGCCTTTCTAAAACCGGAAATAAATAAACGGATTATAGGTACTCCCCACCGCCATGGCGATGCAGTAGGCGAACAGAAGAATCAGCAGCAGGCTTTCAGCCAGAGAAATGCTGTCTTCGCAGTACATATGCTCCTTCAATCCTGGAATAAGCCGCTGTAAAGGGCCGCACAACAAAAAACCGGCAATGAGATATGCCGTAGTCTTGCGTGTTACATACATGGACACGTCGTATATGCCCGGATTCAGAAGAAACATCTGCTTGAGAAGCGTTACCCCTCTGGTGAGCGAATCCGCCCGGAACAAAGTCCAGCCTGTTACCGTCACAATTCCCATATACACATAGCTTAGGACAGCAGGCAGCCGCTCCAGCCCTTTTTTTAAGAACAGCCGCTCCGCAGCCTGAAGCGCCCCATAGTAAAGGCCCCAGGCTATAAAGGACAGTCCCGCCCCATGCCAGAACCCGGTGCACAGGAATACCGCCATCAGGTTTATACAAGTGCGCCCGGTTCCCTTTCTGCTTCCGCCCAGGGGAATATAAAGATAATCCTTAAACCAGGAGGACAGGGATATATGCCACCTCCGCCAGAACTCCCCCACGGTTTTGAGAGGTAAGGATAGTTGAAATTCTCCATAAGCTCAAAACCCAGCATCTTGCCAAGTCCCACCGCCATATCCGAATAACCGGAAAAGTCAAAGTAAATCTGCAATGTATACAATATCCCTATATACCACCCCAATCCTCCGCTGATCTGTTCCATAGGGTTTGACAAAACCTTGTCCACCACACTTCCAAACTGGTTGGCCAGAACCACCTTCTTACTGAGGCCATAGATAAACCGTCTTGCCCCGTAAGCAAAAAGCTCCGGCGTCACCCGACGGCTCAGTACAGATTCACGGATGCCCTTATAGCGGACAATGGGGCCCTGGATCATTTTAGGGAAAAAGGAGATGTAGACAGCCAGGTTCAGAAAATTTTTCTCCGGCGGAATCTCTCCTCTGTACACATCCACGGTGTAAGATATCATCTGAAACGTAAAAAAGGAGATACCCATAGGCAGAAGGACATTTTGGAGGGGCACCGCCTGGCGGCCGGCCAGTTTATTCACAAGCCCTGCAAAAAAATCAAAGTATTTAAAATATCCCAGCAGTCCCAGGTTGACAGCGAGGATTAAGATAAACGCCGGCCGGCGTCTGCCTTCTATGGAGGACAGAAGGAGGGCGCCTCCATAGTTCACAGCCAGGGACAGGAGAATCACCCATATATATTCCTGTTCCCCCCAGCCGTAAAACAGGACGCTCATAAGAAGCAGGAATATATTGCTGAATTTTACAGGCAGAAACAGATTCACAATTAAAACAAAGGCAGAAACAGCCATAAAAATATCATGGAACTAAACAGCATAAATTATCAGGTTCCTTTCCGGAGTTTATCTTTTGCAATCAAAGGGAGTTATTTCATTCGGCCTGCCCTTTCAGATGGCTGCAGGTGGTCTGAATGTGAATTTTTCAAACTATTCCGTCACTAATTTTCATATAATAAATATAATAACCCATAAACATGCAAAATTCAATCCTATCATCCCCTTGTCACAAGACATAAGCCCTCCTGCATTTAAGCGCTCTCAAACGCTTCCGCAGGGTTAAGGCGCCCTGTAAAACAGCCGCCCGCACTTAAGTTTAATCAACGCACATGCCATAAATTTGTACACAGCTGACAAAAAACATCTCACAAAATCAGACGCAAAGAGATTCCCGGCGTACATTAAAAATAAAAAGGGGGATGCCGTCATTGTGCGGAAAAACTATCTGTGCTATAATTGTATGGATAAAAAAACATTATTCCATACGAAAGAGGGAACCAACATGGATTTAAAGCTTCAGATGAAACAGACCCAGGCCCTGTCCCAGAGGATGATACAGTCTGCCAACATTTTGCAGATGACCTCCCAGGAACTGAATGAATATATTACAGAGCTGGCATTAGAGAATCCGGTAATTGACATTGCGGAATCCGATGCCGATCACCACAGGGAATCCATTGAGCAACAGCAGTGGCTCAATTCCTTTAACGAAGAAAATTACTACCTGTATCAGCGTCAGAATAATGATGACGACTACGACTTCAAGAATAACTGGAATATAAATACAGACGACGGCGAAACCCTTCAGGACTATCTCTGGTCCCAGATTGTAAGCGAAGATCTCTCAGAGGGTGAGACGGGCATTATTAAATTTATGCTGGAATGTCTGGACGACCGCGGGTATCTCACGGAATCCCCGGAGGACATCGCCGGATATTTTAAGGTGGACGCGGCTTCAATAGAACCTATCCTTGCACAGCTCCAGAGCCTGGACCCGGCGGGGGTGTGCGCCCGCAGCCTGGAAGAATGCCTGAAGCTCCAGCTGGAACGAAGGCAGATGCTGACGCCTGTGCTGGAATCCATCATTGACGATTGTCTGGAAATGGTTGCAAAAAACCAAATTCCGGCTATCGCCAGAAAACTGCGCCTTTCCCAGGCCGAATGCGCAGGCTACTGCCAGGTAATCAAATCCCTGAATCCCAAGCCCGGCGTCTATTTCAGCAGCAGGGACCAGCTGCGCTACATAATTCCGGATGTGACCGTAATTAAATTCAAGGACCATTTCGACATTCTTCTCAATGAGTCCATGTACCCCAATATTGAGGTCAACAGCTATTACAAGCAGATGAACCAGAACCCTGAATCTCAGGAGCTGAAGGAGTATCTGGACAACAAAATCCGTCAGGCCGAGTGGGTAAAGCAGTGCGTTGCACAGAGGGGAAGAACCCTGATGGACGTATCCAAATCCATCCTGGAACACCAGGAGAAGTTCTTCGCCCTTGGACCGGCCCACTTAAACCCTCTGAAGCTGGCCGATATCGCCCGGGAATTAAATATTCATGAGTCCACCGTAAGCCGGGCTGTAAACAAAAAATATCTTCAGTGCTCCTGGGGCGTCTATCCCATGAATTTCTTTTTCTCCAGAAGCGTGGGAACCAAAGATCCGGATTCCGGAGACGGAAACCGGGGAGCCGCCCAGGGCGCTGTAACAGCAGCCGACGTAAAAAGGGCGCTGAGGGAGATTATAGACGAGGAAGATAAAAAGAAACCGCTCAGCGACCGGCTCCTGGGGGAGAAGCTGGCAGAGAGGGGTATCACTATTTCCCGCAGGACTGTTGCAAAATACCGGGAGGAAGAAGGGATCCCCGATGCAGGAGGAAGGAAAGAATACATGTAAGTGCAGATGCAGATCACCGGTTTCCTGGGGCCGGTGATCTTAAATTTATCTTACCCTGTCTCCTGTTCTCCAAAATATTCTCTGAGGCCGTTCCAGCGGCTCCCGCCAGGGCGCCTGCTCCTCCGTCCTATTGCCTGCTCAGTATGTTCTCTGCCTCCTCTTCCCCATATCCCAGCTCTCGCAGTATCTCCTCTGTGTGCTGGCCTACCAGGGGCGGAGCCATATCATACCGGATGGGTGTTTTTGAATACCGTATAGGAGTGGCCACCACACCGATTTCTCCCAGAGACGGGTGCTGCATCTTGCGTATATTCTGGTTATGGATGACCTGGGATCCCTGAGCATTTCCCCGAAGCCGTTCACCGGGGCGCACCACACGTCGAAGGATAGCATGTATTCCACCCAGTAATCCTGCGTATTCCGCCTTATTTTCTCTTCCACTATGAGACGGATGTCGTCCCGGTTGTTAAACGCCTCCTCCAAATCTGTAAATCCGGCCAGATCCGGCGCATCCAGAAGTTTTGACAGCTTCTCCATAGGAACCACTCCCAGAGCAATGTATTTCTCATCTGACGTCCTGTAGATGCCATATGGCGCCCCGTTCCACGGTGCGGCCAGACCTGTCCGGCTTCTCCTGAATTCCGGCCTGGGATCCAGGTTCATATAGGCGCAGATCTCCTCCTGCTGGAAAGCTATGGCGCTGCTGAGCAGATCCACATCCACCTCCTGTCCCTCTCCCGTGGCCTTCTTATGGTAAAGGGCTCCCAATATAGCAATACAAAGATACAGGGCTGTGGCGGCGTCGGCTGCCGAGGTGGCTACCGCCGTGGGAAAATCATCCTTTCCGTTCATCATCACCAAGCCGGACATGGATTGGGCCAAAAGGTCCTGCCCCGGCCTTGTCACATAAGGGCCGGTGAGTCCATAACCGCTGTTGGAACAGTAGATGACGCCAGGATTTATCTTTTTAAAATCCTCATATCCGTATCCCAGCCTGGCCAGAACTCCCGGACGGAAATTCTGCACCACAACGTCCGCCTCCTCTGCCAGCTTATAGATAATCTCCTTCGCCTCAGGGGTCTTTAAATCAAGCCCCAGGCTCCGCTTATTGCGGTTCATAGCCAGGAAAAAGGGGCTGTCTCCCTTCTGAGTAAATTTTCCAAATGTAGCAAAACTGCGCTCCAAGTCCCCTCCTTTGCTCCGCTCTACCTTAATAATATCCGCGCCCATATCGCCTAAAATCTGTGTCCCCATAGGACCTGCTTTGTATTGTGTAAAATCTAAAATCCTGACTCCCTCCAGCAACTGGCTCATATCTGTCTCCTCCTGTCAACGGCCTTTAAATACCGGCTCTCTCTTTTCTACAAACGCCCTCTGCCCCTCCTCTTTATCTTCGGTGCTGAAGGTTATGTAAACCAATTCATTCTCATAATCCAGTCCCGCATCCAGCCCTATATTCTGGGACACCTTTACTGCCTTTTTTATTACCTGGGCGGCAATAGGCGCCTTTGATGCAAGCAGCTCCGCCATATCGTAGACAGCCGTCTCCAGCTCCTCCGGCGTCTTATAAAGACGGTCCACCAGCCCCATCTCCTTCGCTTCCTCTGCTGTGTAGGTCCTGCCCGATATCAGCAGTTCCGCAGCCAGTCCCGGGCCTATGAGCCGCGGAAGAATCTGGCTTGCGCCGCCTCCGCCGATCCAGCCGTGGTTAATCTCAGGCGCTCCAAATCTGGCCGACTCCGACGCATAGCGCATATCTGCGCTTATAGCCATTTCCAGACCGCCGCCCAGACAATAACCGTTCACCATGGCTATGACAGGCTTGCGGATTAAACGGATGGAGGCGGGATAATCCTTCTGACGGTTATGGAAATCCCAGGGAGTGTCATATGTTATCAGTTTTTGATATCGCTGCCTGCACAAAAACCTTGTCTCCTCCGGTAACCACCACGGAACGTATATCCATATCGGCGTTGATTTCCTCCACACACTGGTAGAGCTGCACCATCATATCCGGCGTGACGGCATTCATTTTTCCGGCCTGTTAAAGCGGATAGTTGCCACATATCCCTGCTTTTCGTATGTAATTGTCTCCATTTTATACCCCTCTCCTCTATATTCTGAAAGTATCAGGATTATCATCCTGAATTACCTTGTTTTCTGCAAGAATTTTTATTTCTTGTTCCGTATATCCGTATTCTCTCAATATCTCATGATTGTGTTTTCCAAGCACAGGGGGGCAATACGGTATGTCACCGGCGTATCACTGAAGCGGATGGGATTGCCCACAACCTGCACTTTTCCGTAATCTTCGCTCTCCATGGTGCAGAACACCTCCATATGTTTCACCTGGGGATTCTCCACAACTTCCGGGTAAGTCAGGACTTCCCCGCACCACAGATCCTTTTTCTGAAGAACCTGGATCCATTCCTCTGTGGTTCTGGTTTTCAAAGCCTTTGCCGCCAGACGGAATATTTCATCTCTGTACAGCTGACCGTCCTCCCAATTCTTGAACCGGCCCAGCTCCGTACAGTCCAGGGCATCGGCCAGCTTATCAAAAGGAGCCATAGCCATAGCCAGGTAGCTGTCCTTGGTTCTGTGTATCCCATAAGGCTGTTAATCAGAGGATGCGCCAGCAGCTCTTTCGTCCGTTCCGGCAGCTGTCCTGCATTGAGATAGGTGGTATATTCCTGAGTCTGAACTTCTATAAGGCTGGAGAGCAAATCCACGGACACCATCTGTCCTTTTCCGGTCTTTTCCCTGGAGTAAAGGGCGGCCAATATGCCTTCCACCGCATTCTGCCCCGCCATAGCATCCGCCACAAAAGTTCCCAAAGGAATGGGAGCTTCCCCGTCTCTGCCTGCATTCCATGTGACCCCTGAGAGGGCCTGTATCAGCAAATCCTGCCCGGCCGATCCTTATAGGGTCCGTCCTGGCCGTAACCGGTAACGGAGCAGTAAACCAGCCGTTCATTCTCCCTTCTTAAAGCGTCATAGTCCAGCCCCAGGCGTTTGTGCACCGAGGGGCGGAAATTACTTATAAATACATCGGCTTCCCGGAGCATCTTCAGAAGAATCTTTTTTCCCTCGGCAGATTTCAGATCCAGGGTAAGGCTTCTTTTATTCCGGTTAGCGCTTATGAAGGAGGTGTTCATATCCTCGCTCACCCAGCCGTTTCCGATGGGCCGGATTCTGGTCCATTCCCCATATCCCGGAGGCTCCACCTTTATCACATCTGCTCCCATGTCTCCCAGCCTCTGGCTGGCCACAGGCCCGGCCATATGATGGGAGAGATCGATAACCTTCAGTCCTTCTAAGGGCATATTCATGTACTTATCACCTCTGCTTTTTCAGATTTTCAAATAATTCCTGAAGGCGGCTTACGATCACCTCCGGCTTCTGCCTGTCTTTCAGTCCCATATTTAAAATCAGCCTGCCTCCTCCTGAAACCGGTTATATCCTTCGTATCTCGGACGGAGATAGCTGAACCTCAGGGTATCCAATGTATCCAGAAAAAACCATGGCTGTCCCTGTTGACCGCCTCGTCCGTCCATGCTCCCAGGTAACCGGGCTGGCCTGCATTTTCATAGTAAATTCCCTTCTGAGTCTCACCCTGGGCCGCAAATCTTACAAAGTCTGTGGCAATTTCCTTATGAGCGCACCCGGACGATACTGCCAGCCCCACCCCTCCCAAAAGGGAGCCGGAGGGAATATCTGTAAACGACGGGATATTGGTGAACCGTACCAGCTTTCTCCTGCCGGCAGGGGTTCGGGCATAGTTGGAATATCCGAAGATCAGCGGCACGTAGGCTATCTC
Source organism: Clostridia bacterium UC5.1-1D2 (assembly GCA_001304855.1). Classification (GTDB taxonomy): domain Bacteria; phylum Bacillota; class Clostridia; order Lachnospirales; family Lachnospiraceae; genus Enterocloster. Next base: position 54,279 of record BBZN01000021.1, on the reverse strand, counting down.
GTCGGTCAGAGCCATGTGCTCCAGCATCTGTATGGGGTTCATATCCAGCGACGGAGGATAAACCTCTTCCGACAATTCCCAAAGGAGCTCCACCGCCTGCAGGGCCGCCTGAATCTGGAGTCCTGTGTCCCTGCAGAATGCCTCTTCTCCTTTTATATTGGCGCAGATAGAGAGAAAGCTGCAGTATACGTCTGTCTGGCACATTGGAAAGCCCACTCTCCCCGCCCTTTTCCTGTCCTTTGCCAGATTTTTAACATCCTCCCAGGTTTTGGGCAGCGGTATCCCCTCCATGAGATCCGGCCTGTAGGCGCTTATCTGGGCGGCTGCGTCCACTGCCAAAGCCCACTGGCAGCCCTTCATGCCATAGCTCTCAAAACTGCGGCCTACGGAATTCCTCTCCTGATCCTTTAAAAATTCCTCATCCAGCCATTGATCCAGAGGAATCAGGCACCGCCCTCCACAGCGCTTCCAATATGGGGATGGTCCAGCATAATCAGGTCATACTCCTTTGCCAGCAGCGTTACAGGGTAATCGCCAAAGTCCTTTAAAGAGCGGACGTCCCAGGAAAACTCCACATTTTCATGATTCTTTGAAAAGACTCCCGACACCGCCTCAATCGACTCAAAGCCTCTGGGATGGTCCCAGGTAATTCCTTTTAAACATATTCTTTCCATCATCGGGATCACACTCCATACATCATGTCAGGCAGGAACGTAATAAGCTGGGGGATAAACACACAAAGCAGGATAATTGCTATCTCGCTCAGGACAAAAGGCCACACTGCCCTGGCTGCCTGAGCGATGGATATCTTTGCAATTCCGCAGCATATAAAAAGCAGCACTCCCACCGGCGGCGTCACAGCCCCCACCAGAAGCATCATAATAATACAGTCGGCAAACTGAACCGGATGCCATCCATATTGGGCAATCACAGGCAGAAATACAGGTATCAGTATTATCATAGCGGCGGTGCCATCCATAAAAAACCCAGGAAGAACAGAAAAAGTAAAATCAGCAGAAAAATCACCGTACCGTTGCCGGATACCCCTAAAAGAGCGTTAACCACCATCTGAGGGAACTGGGCTCTTGCAAGTATCCACCCCAAAGCCTGGGCTGAGGCAAGCACAAACATAGTGCTGGCCGTAGTAAGGGCTGCGCTGAGAAAGATGCGGAACAGGTCCTTCAGATGAAGCTCTTTCATAAGAAATCCTACAATCAATGCATATACCACTGCAATGCACCCTGCCTCTGTGGTTGTAAATACACCGAAGAGAATTCCTCCCAGCACAATCACAGGCATCACCAGGGCCACCAGGGACTGCCTGAAGGCGATCAAAATTTCACCCAGGGACTTCTTAGCCTCCGCTTTATAACCTCTCTTACAGGAAATAATATAAGCCACTCCCATCAGGGTAATTCCGATCAGGATCCCCGGTATGACACCTCCCATAAACAAAGCGCCGATAGACACCCCGCCATGGAGCCATAGATAATCATCATAATGCTGGCGGTATAATAGGCCCAATGGTAGAGGACGTGGCTGTTACGGCCACAGAAAAGTCCGCATCATAGCCGTCCTCTATCATGGCGGGTATCAGCATAGAACCGAGAGACGCGCTGTCTGCCGCTGCTGCGCCGGATATTCCTGCAAACAACATGGAGGCCATAATATTTACATGGGCCAGCCCTCCTCTGATATGGCCCACCAGAGCGCTGCAGAAATTAACAATTCTCCTGGTAATTCCTGCGCTGTTCATCAGCTCTCCTGCCAGAATAAACAGGGGAATTGCCATCATACTGAAGGAATCAATGGTTACGAACATTCTCTGGGGCACCACCGTAAGCGGCACTGTGGTGTTCCCTGCAAACAAAGCCACAAAGCTGGAAAAACACATTCCGACAGCGATGGGACAGCCTAAAAACAGAAGGGCCAGAAAGGTAATCATCAAAATACTAAGCATCACTCCGCCTCCCTTTTCTCATTCAGTTCAGGGTTAATGTAACTGTGGTAGGTAATACGGTTGGTAAGAGTAGTGTACAGATTTCTGAGTCCGTCAACCGCAAGAACTGCCCCGCCCAGGACGATCCCTGAGTAAATATACTGATAGGGAAGCCTGAGCGCCGGGGAAGTCTGCCCCACAGCTCCGCAGGCAAACTTAAATCCGAAATATGTAATCAGAATACCTGTGACCACCACTATACCGTCCAGAACTGCCTGATAATACTTTCGTACTTTTTCCGGAAGCAGTTTGATCACGATATCAACTGCGGCGTGCTTCTTCTCCAGAACACATACGCCCGCTCCCAGAAATACCATCTCCACAAACAGATACCGGCAAAGCTCCTCCGACCAGGTGAGGGACGAATTTAATACAAACCGGCAGATAACCTGTACAAACGCCAGCCCCACAAACCCCAGGGAGCAGGCTATCATAAGCAGATTCACCGCCATATCGAATACTTTGAAAAACTTTTTCATTGTCAATCTCCTTCTATATGTAGAATCCGCTTTCCTTCACCGGCGGGAAGGAAGCGGATTTCATTGAAACTAATATTCCATGCTGCTGACCTGATCCACGTACTCCTTACCGCCAACCATGTCATAATATTTTTCATACAAAGGCTGTACTGCCGCGGCAAACTTTTCCTGTTCTCCCTCGTCCAGGCTGTTAATGGTCAGACCGGCCTCCACCAGCTTTTTCTCGTACTCGGCTTCGCTTTCCTGGGCCACCTGATTATTGTATACAACCGCATTGGCCGCCGCTTCCTCCAACACCTTCTTCTGTTCATCATTCAGGCGGTCATAGGCATTCTGGGAAATAAAAAGAACAGAGCCTGCAAAAATGTGGTTGCTCTTTGCACCATATTTAATAGCCTCATAGGTTCCGTTGCTCCATGTGGACTCCGGATTCACCTCGTATCCCTCCACTACGCCTGTCTGCAAAGCAGTGAACAAATCCCCAAATGCCATAGGCGTCGGTTGGTTCCCAGCAGTGTGAACGTCTGAGTGTATACATCCGATTCAGGTGTACGAATCTTCAGTCCAGATAAATCATTGAGTGTCTTTACCTCTTTATTGGTGGTCCAAATCCAGCGGAAGCCCTGGTCAAACAGCCCAAGCACCTTGATTTTGCTGGAATTCTCCAGCTTTCCGAATACCTGTCTTCCCAGATCGCTGTTTCCATAGGCATGTACATGATCGTAATTCTTAAATATGAAAGGAAGAGAAAAAATTGCAAAGCTGTCATCAAAATTCTGCATAACTGCGCAGGACACCCACGCCATATCCACGGTTCCGGCCATTACGCCTTCCGCCAGATCCCTCTCGTTGCCCAGCTGGCTGTTAGGATAGTAGGTTACCTTCATGCTTCCGCCGGACTTCTCCCCAATCTCTTCCACCATGGCTTTCATAGACAGATTGCAGGCGCATCCATCAGGCTGCGCATCTGCAAGGCTGAGCTCAAGCACCTGTCCGGGAGCAGCCTGCGTCTCTGCAGCCGCTGCGGTTGTGCTTTCTCCGTTTCCTGCCGAAGCCGTTGTTGTACTGTTGTCAGATGCAGATGAACCGCAGCCCGCCAGCATACTGCCTACAAGCGCTGCCGTTAAAATTGTAGATACCACTCTTTTTTTCATTTGATTGTATCCCCCTTCTCTAAAGATATTTGTTTTTGTTTTCGGGTTTCTCTGCCAGCATCTGTGGCACAGGTCCATTATATAAAGATTTCGTTAAGAAAATAAATGCCCCTTTTTTCACATAATGTTCTCAAATTTTGCGCCTTTACTCCCATTTCAGAAAAAATGGGTACGGCTTTAAAAAAATTGTCTCTTGCCTGCCGCCTGGGAAGCATCAAAAAAGCATTGCCTGGAAGTTCTTCATTCCTCTCTCCGGCAATGCCTTTTTCTTCCCCGGCTACTGCTCTCTGTACGTACCCGGAGATATTCCTTCATATTTCTTAAATACCCGTATAAAATTCTTCGCGCTGGAAAATCCCGTCTTAAATCCTACCTCCTCGATGGTCATTTCCGTCATCTGCAGCAGCAGCTTGCTTCTCTCAATACGGTAGCGGTTCAAATATTCAATAAAATTTGTCCCGGTTTCCTTTTTAAATTGGGTGCTCATATAGCTCTGGCTGATTCCCAAAAATTCGGATATGGCTGAAAGGGAAAGATCTGACTCGCTGTAATGTTCCTCGATATACTGCCTGGCTCTCTCCACATATCTGCGCTTTAATTTGCGGGAATTGGATTTGATTCCATCTATTACATGATTGTTAAAACGTTCCAGCTGCGTCTGAAACAGCTCCCTGTTATCCAGTGAATCAAACAGCTGCGTCCTCTGATTGTAAAGCTCATCCCTGTTAAATACATCCAAAGGTATCAACTCCTTCATCACCGCCTCCCACCAGTGGACCGCAAACGCCTTCAACTCCTCAGGCGTATTTTTATGATCCAGCAGTTGTCCCGCCACCTCTGCAACCAAAGCCCTGGCCTCCTCCTCCTCGCCGTTATCAATTTTCTCTTTTAAGGAGGAGAATGTATTAATTATCAGCTGCCTGTCCGGTTCCATAAGCGGGGCGGAGTTCTTTTCCGCGCTGCGGTCCTGAAGGTAAATTTTATACTTCAAATCCTGGCAAATCAGCGAAAAATTTCTATAAAGCTCTGTAATACCCATCAAATATCTGGAGCTGCCTGTCAGAAGCCGCACCGGATAATCACTGCATATATCCTGTATCCGCCGCTCCTGCTCATCCTTCCAGCCAAGAATCTGTTTTGCAGACACCGTCTTTGGAAAACCCATAACCACCGCCATATGACTGTTTTCCAGCATATGGACAAAACTGCATATGTAACGCCCTTGGGCGTAGGCCGTAAACTCCTGCTCCAGCCGGTGCAGAAGGATATTACACTCCAGAAGAGAAAACGCCCTGTCCTCTGATGTCAGGGAAATAATTACCAGCGTATAATTGAGCCTGGTACTGAATTCTGTTCCCAGGGCAGCAAAGGTTGCGTCCAGCTTTTCAGCATCAATCTCATGGCCAAGCAGAAGATTTCGGAATGTATCAGATATCATAGCCGGTTTAATATTCTGCAGAAAATGCTTCATTTCCTGATTGCGCATCACAGTATAGCTGACGCTTTTCTCCAAAAGCTCCAATTCATTTTGAGGGACCGTCTCCCCCTCGCCATTTACCTCCTGATCTGCAATTCCGATCAACTTGTGTATGGGAAGGTATACGCTTCTGGACAGATAGACGGAAAACAGAATGCAAAACACCCCTAGAGCCAGGACAATGAGCAGCAGGCCTCCGTCAATAGCGGAGGCCTCCATTTGAAAAAGATCCGCATCAGTTCTGAGAATATACTGCCAGCCGTTTTGTTCCGAAATCAGCTTATAGTAACCGCCTCTCATTCCCGGCGGCAGCTCGGAGGAACTGGGCATGTGGGTTACAGTCTCCGGCGTCAGTTCCTCCGGGTATCCGATCTGGGAGGGAAATACCGGATAACCCTCCCTGTCAAAGGTCCATATGGTATTCCCCTTCCCGGTTTCTCCTTTTCCCTCGATAATAGAATTCAGGTAGTTGGAATCAATCTGGAAAGCCAGCACTCCCAACACCCTGTCGTAAAAACCGGAGCGTGAAGCAGCAGATACTGTGTCTTTCCTATCGAAACAAACTGCTGTTTCCCTACTTCCTCCTTAGCATTTCTACAAAATTCTAAAAGCCGGCTTATCTGACCCGTCCCCTTGTACTGCTCCGCTTTTACTGCCACCCCCTCGCTGCTGTAAAAGGTATCGTCGCTGGGAAGATATAAAAAAGCTCCGCTTACCAGGTCATTGACCAGTTTTACCGACTGGAGTTGATATACAATGTTATAATTACGGTCTGAATTTTTGATATTTGGCGCTGTCATCACGGCCCGTATGTATTCATCCTTTGACAACTGTACCATCTGATTGGAGAGATTATGAAGCTCTCTGTCTATACCCTCCCGGGTCTTTTCCAGAACTGCAAGGGTCCGGATTTCCAGTCTCTGCTCCACATTTTTCCGCATAATGTAACGATTATATGTATAGAGCACTGTCAGGAGAAGGGACGAATAAAGCAGAAGGAAGATCAGAATCCTCACAAACACACTCTTAAATTTATACTTTCCCACTAAATTAAATTTAGAATTAACCCCTTTGTCCTTAGTCATACTTTGTCACCCATCCCCGCACTGCCTGTTATTTTGTACATATCCCTGCTGTATGGCAGAATTCTTTATTATTATAATGGAGGGCAGGTATTAAATCAACAATTCGCCGACACAATCTAATATTGTTTATAACATTCGGGACGGAGGGGGTAATTTTAAGCTTATTAGGCGGAGCCTTCAAACCGCTTTTGCACCCCTTTTCCCACCGTCTGAACTGTCACTTTCAAATACCGCCATATCCAGATATCCAGAAAATTTTAAAAATCTATTGACATTTAGTGGGAAACTGGGTAAAATATTAGCGTTGTCGGGTGTACCGGCAAGCTCATAAGCCCAGATAGCTCAGTTGGTAGAGCAGAGGACTGAAAATCCTCGTGTCGTTGGTTCGATTCCGACTTTGGGCATATGCAGGTGTAGTTCAATGGTAGAACACTAGCCTTCCAAGCTAGATACGTGGGTTCGATTCCCATCACCTGCTTTTAATTAAATACTCTTTTTATGCGCGAGTGGCTCAGTGGTGGAGTATCGCCTTGCCAAGGCGAGGGTCGCGGGTTCGAATCCCGTCTCGCGCTCTTTTTATTGGCTGGAATTTCCTGGATTTATCGGGGGTTCCAGCCTTTTGCGTTCTCCAAACGGTTGCAGGCAGTTTCTCACTGCTGAGTCAGGGCGGGCTATTGGCGACTCCTCTCCCCCTTCTCTGACAGGAAGTATATTCTTTTGGGCGGCTCCTTCCATATACTATTTTAATATATGATTTGCTTCAAAAGGTAATTGTATTAAGGGACATCTATCATGATAAAAATGCAGTTGAGAATATCTGCGCCCATACAAAACTAATAGCAAGTGCTGAATAAGAAGAACTGCTTTATATTAAAGGTTTGGGAAATCTCGCTGCACACCCAATCATTAATATTGATAGTTATAATAAAGAATTAGAGCTTAAAGTAATCGCAAAAGAAACAGCGATGCCGTTAACCTTCAGGAAGCCGCAGCCCCATGCGCACTTTTATTTGACATTCCACTGGACAAAGTTTAAAATAAAAAGGTATTGCCGGAACCTTTAATCGTTAATAAAATCATTTTTTTAATCCTGAGGTGACAAACATGAACATAGAAATTCGCCCTTATACATCTGCGGACACCGCCGAAGCCATCCAAATCTGGAACTGTGTGGTGGAGGAGGGGGCCGCTTTTCCACAGACAGAACTGCTCACAGAACCCACCGGAGACGCCTTTTCTCCGGGCAGTCTTTCACAGGAATCGGCAGGGATTCGGATACTGGAGAAATTGTGGGTTTGTACATTCTCCATCCTAACAATGTAGGCCGGTGCGGCCACATCTGCAATGCAAGCTATGCCGTCAAATCAGGCCTGCGGGGGCTCCATATCGGTGAAACGCTGGTAACCCACTGTATGGCAAAGGCAAAGGATCTGGGATTTGGCATCCTGCAGTTCAACGCAGTGGTAAAAACCAACGCTCCCGCCCTCCACTTATATAAAAAATTAGGCTTCACACAGCTGGGAAGCATCCCCGGGGGATTCCACATGAAAGACGGAAGATATGAGGATATAATCCCCCATTATATCACACTTTAGATCCTCCCCTCATTCTTTCGAGTACCTCCACAGTGTAGTCCTGCTGATTCCCAGCTTTTTTGCCACTGCCGTCTGATTCCCCTTCATACGTATCAGCTCCCTTCTGATAATGTCTCTGTTAATCTCATCCAGCGTCCTGTTAAAATCGAACCCTGCCTCCTCTTCCTCTCTTGCAGCTCCCAGCTCCTCCCGGTCCAGAAGCTGCTTTACATGAAACAGGCTGATATAGGAGGTGTCCGTCACAGCAGCCAGCCCATCCAGGATCCGCTTAAGCTGGATGTAATTATAAGGCCATGAGTACTGCTGCAGCAGTTCCGCCCCGCCGGCTCAAAGCCAATAATCTGTTTTGCCAGCTCCCCGTTCTTCCTCCCTATGTAAAGGCTGGCCAGAACGGGAATCTCTTCCCTGCGCTCCCGGAGTGAGGGAAGCTGAACCGTATAGCAGGAAAACTGGTTGATGAACCGGACGATTCGGTCTGAAACCCTACCCTCCTTCTCCCTCATGGCTGAAAATATAATTCGGTTTCTCTTGTGAAGGCTTCTGTCCAAAAAGACAGATAGCAGCTGCCTGCATCTGGCCTCTGAAAGTTTGTCCAGATTTCTGATATAAAACGTCTGGTTGCTCTCAATAAACGGGGAACCGGAGCCGTTCATCAAAAACGCCCAGCTTTTGTCATTCACCAGCTCACAGTCTATGGTGATAAAGGTATTATGGCAGAGCAGACTGTGCATATAAATATAGCGGGCTATGAGATCTTTTCCGCTTCCCTCCTCGCCTATGAGCATAACCGTGTCTGAAGTATTAAAAAGTTTCTCTATCTCTCCTCCCATGGCTCCCAGCGCCCCTGAAGCTCCATAAAAACTATTGTAATAATAGGTTTCCGCCTGTTTCTTTGTGGAATAAAAAATACCGCAGCGGTTAGTAGTTACAGCCATCTTCTCCTCTTCCAGACGGAAAAGGGCATATCTGGCTCCGGAAATTTCCAGCCATTCTCCCCTGATAGTGTAGAGCGTATTTTTCACTGTGTTAATCTTGGTATAGCCCTCCTCCGGAAGCTCATCCATCTCGATTTTGAGCAGGGCCTCGATACTTTTTCCTTCCCCCTTCCAATTGGTAAAGCACAGTTTTTTCCGCTGTCAAAAAGATATACGCTGCCCGCCTCCTGTTCCAGTATCTTCTCGTACAGAAGCTTTCTCTCCCTCATATAGGCATATCCCCGGCTTATCTCCACTGCCTGGTCAAAGGCCTCCTCTATGCTTTCCTCCCCGGAATGAATCAGGATACTGGACAGCCCGGTTTCCTTGGCGTGTTCGGCCCTATGGTCCCGCAGATAACCATGGAAAATCCCCGGTTCTTTAAATCCTTAAGCACATCCCTGGCATCCTCCTCGTGATATATGGTGACTATATCGATATCTCTCTGGAGCAGATCGCAGAGAACGCGGGCAATTTTCGTGATTCCGGGAAAACCCACAATCGCGTATTTGTGGGGATAATTTTCCGCCAGTTTCATAGCCCTTAAAATATCATAGGCCGAAAAATTTACCGCCACCACAGGTATATGTACAGCCGCCTTTATGAGCCTTGAAGTGGCCCCCCTGGATATAATTACATCATAGTTCTCATTCTCATGAAACTTGGCAATATCCACTCCGGCCTTCATGTTCCCCATATAAATGTCCATTGTGAAATCTGTACGTTTTTCCGCTATCTTCATCATAGCAGCCTTCAACGCCTCGTAGGGAGCAATCCCCAATATTTTTATCTTTTTTCCATATTTTGTCTTCCTTTGTCTGTCTTTTTAGTTTCTGGTAGTTATCCGCTAAAATCACTGTCGTATTTTGTAACTATTGTATCATATTGTTACGATTTTGTCTCCTTTTTTCTCCTTTTCGTTTCAAATAAAAACTATATGCCAATTGATATTACATTTGTTTTTTTGTAATATTTGACTATAGGTTACATATTGAAATACATCAAAGGAGGGAATATGAGTACGTTCAACTTACCCTACGGAAGAGGAACTATCAAAGCCGATTTGCCCAAACACCGCATTTGTGGAATTCTGGAATCCAGGCTTCACTTGGTGCAGCCCGGCAAACGCCAGGAAGATCTAATCTGCGAAGCTCTTATGCACCCGGTGGATTCACCCAGGCTCTCCCAACTGGCAAAAGACAAGCATAAGGTTGTGATCATTGCCAGCGACCACACACGCCCTGTACCCAGCAAACTGATTATACCGGCTATGCTGGCGGAAATACGGCAGGGAAATCCCCGGGCGGACATCACAATTCTCATTGCAACCGGCTGCCACAGGGGTACATCAAAGAAAGAGCTGGTTTATAAGTTCGGCGAGGATATTGTGAGGGATGAGAAAATTCTTATCCATGACTGCACCCGAAAAGAAGACATGGCGGATCTGGGCGTTCTGCCTCAGGCGGAAGGCTGCTCCTGAACCGGATTGCGGTGGAGGCGGATCTATTGTGCGCGGAAGGATTTATTGAACCCCACTTTTTCGCAGGCTTCTCCGGCGGGCGCAAAAGTGTTCTTCCAGGCATTGCTGCCAGAGAAACCGTACTTTACAACCACTGTTCTGCCTTCATAGACAGTCCTTATTCACGAACCGGAATAATTGAGAATAATCCCATCCACAGGGATATGCTCTTTGGAGCGGAAAAGGCAGGGCTGGCTTTTATTGTCAATGTAGTTCTGAATCAGAACAAAGAAATTGTCCATGCAGTGGCCGGAGGCTGTGACCAGGCTCACAGAAGGGGCAGGGAATTTCTCAATCAATGGTGCAGAACCGGGGCGGTTCCCGCTGACATTGTCATATCCACCAACGGCGGGTATCCTCTGGATCAGAACATCTACCAGGCCGTAAAGGGAATGACTGCCGCCGAGGCCACAGTGAAACCGGGAGCGTAATCATTATGATTGCCAAATCAGAGGACGGACATGGAGGCCAGGTATTTTTTGAAACCTTTCGGGACGAACCTGAGGAAGACAAACTGCTTGACCGGTTTTTACACACTCCTCCCAGGATACAGTTCCTGACCAGTGGCAGTCCCAGATTTTTGCCCGTGTTCTGAAAAAGGCCAGGATTATCTATGTATCGGAGGCGCCCGACGAGATCGTTACCCAGCTGCATATGACTCCTGCCCGGACGGTAGAGCAGGCGCTTCAAATAGCGGACCGGTTCCTGGGAAGGGATGATGGCGGTATTACGCTGATTCCCGACGGCGTGTCTGTGATTGTAACCCAATGATTCCCACCTCAATATGGAACCAAACTACGTCTGAACTGTAATTTCCGCCAGCTTACGATGTGAGTACAGGCGGATGGCATTTTCAGACCTCCTGAAGGGCACACGTAACGTATGAAAAAGAAAGTGAAGGTATAAAAAGATGAAGTTAAACCGGAAATTTTACGCAAAGATTTCTTCTGATCTCCATGCTGGTCTGCCTGATTTCCATCGTCGGCACCAGTTTGATTGACAGCAATTTCGGCTCTGTCATTACAAAGGATATCAAGATACTGGACAACAAAGGAAATACCATCGGCTGTACAATTTTCCAGCCCAAGACCGCCACTCCCGAAAATCCCGCCCCCTGCGTCATAACGCTCCACGGCAGTTACAACGGACGTGAGAGCCAGAATTTCATCTCCCTGGAGCTGGCAAAGCGGGGATTTGTGGCAATCACCATGGATTGCGACGGTCACGGGGACGCATCCAACTGGAAAGAAAATCCTATGGACGCCTTCTTCCTGGTAACAGCCAATCCAGGCAGCGACTTTGAGGATATCACCACCGCGCCCACCTCGGGAATGGCGGATGTTGTAGAGTTTGTGTACAACAATCTGGCCTTTGTGGATAAATCCCAGATCGGAATCCAGGGGCACTCCCTGGGAGGCAAAACGGCAGACGCCTGCTATGCCTACTATAAAATCCAGGAATACTTAGGCGGAGAAAACAAAGTATCGGCCGTATTCCTTATGGGTAACCAGCAGCTGGCCGTCAATGGAAAATGGCTGGATCATCTCAACTACAATCCTGACGATCAGGTGGACAGCGGGGACGAAATACCTTTAGCCTATGACGTTCACTACGGCGTAAGCGCAGGTACATTCGACGAGAACAATTACACAACGGAAGCCGGAGGTCCATGGACATTCTACCGCTCTGACAACGCCCGCACCTTTATCAATGAGCTGGACAATTATAATCTGACGGAAAATGATACCGTGGAAATAGGAAAAATTTATTCCGGAACTGTGGACGGCTCTCAGGAGGAATACATCCGGGCCCTTTACCAGCCCCACGAAATTCATATGGTAAATCCCTATTCTCCTGCCTCCACACGCAACTCCATCGATTTCTTCCAGCACGCATTTGAGGCCCCCAATCCCATGTCCCCCGGCAGCCTCACAGGCCAGTACACCATGATCCTGTCGGTTCTGGGCATGGCGGGCTTCTTCTGCTCCGTATTCTCCGCCTGCTGTCTGATGCTGACCACCGGCTATTTCGGTTCTCTGCTTGTGAAGTCTCCTGAGGATGTGTACATGCCTGCGCCTCCCCAGACAGCCTTTACAAAATTCCTCTACTGGGCTTTTATGTCTGTAGGCGCCTTCATACCCATTCTCTACATGATGAAGCTGGCAATGTGGATCGGCGGGCACAAAGGTGAGACGTTCGCCGCCAGAAGCTTGTTTGGAACCAGAATCTGGCCCCAGGGACTGCTCCTGGAACAGGCCCTGTGGTCCGCCTCTGCAGGACTGGTAACTGTACTGCTGTTCTTCATCCGTTACACTATGTCCAATGGAAGAAAGACTATGCCTCCCTCCCAGTGGAACATGAAAATCGATCTCAGGAACCTGGGCAAAACCATTCTTCTGGCATGCTGCTCCGTAGCGTCGGCTATGCTATCGTAGGTTTTGGAAGCTTCTTCTTTGACACGGAATTCAGGCTGGGGAACTATGTTATCAGATGGCCTGCCAGGGAGCCCTTCCTGATATCCTTCCGCTTCATGCTGTTGTACGGAATCTTCTTCTTTGGAAATTCCTTTACACAGAACATCGGGCGAATGATAAAAGGCCGCAAGGAATGGGTGAATACAGCTCTCATGTGCGTGGTCAACAGTATCGGCCTCTTTTGCCTGTGGGTCTACCAGTACTCTACCTTTGCCCAGGTAGGCAAGGTTCCCTTAAACAGCGCCCGCGTTATGCAGACCTGGAGCCTCTTTATTGTGCAGACTGTGTGTACCATTATCAGCAGACGCCTTTACTTAAAGACAGGCAAGATTTACCTGGAGCATTGATTAATACCATCATGTTCGCCATTATCGCCTGCTGCCACACTATGACTCTGAATGTTACCAACTGGTGGTTTTAACTGGTTTATGCTGTAACATATAAGGGAGCCGGCAGAAAAACGCACTCTGTGCGTCCTCTGCCGGCTCCCTGCTGCATTGGCCTTCAGCTTTGCTGTGAAGCGGTCCCCTTCATCTGGGATATTGTATTCAGATATTCCATGATACCCATATGTATGGTCCATGCCATTTTATCCTGGTACTCCTCCTGCTCCAGCTGTGCAGCCTCTTTCTGATTGCTTAAGAAGCCGCACTCAACGATAACAATGGGCTGTTTCACATGGAGGAGGAGGTAATAATTATCATTGGACTTGGCCTGCCTCTTGTTGGCGTCTCCCAGTACATAGTCAAAACGCTTCTGCAATATCTCTGCCAAAAATTTTCCCTTCTGCGAAGTCTTGTAGTAAAACACCTGACCTCCCGACACGTACTCTTCATGATAGCTGTTCTGGTGGATACTTACTACCAGATCCGGAGCGGCTTCATTTATAATATCACACCGCTTCTTCATATCCGCCATTTTCTTATAGCTGTCGCCGGAGCCGTGAAGCCCCACATCCTCGTCCCTGGTGAGAATCACCTCCACATCGGAAGCCTCCAGATATGCCTTAAGCTGTTTGGCTATTTTCAGATTGATATCCTTTTCCAGCTGTCCCTCAATCCCCACCTTGCCAGGATCGTCCCCCCCGTGTCCTGCATCTATAACTACCACCGGCTGTGCCCGGTCCGCTTTTGCTTCCTGGGTCTGGACAGCTACCAGCGTGCCCGCCTGCCAGGATACCAGTGTCACAATGCCCAGCAGCACGATCCCCATAATAGTCTGCCATACCGATTGCTTCATGAATGGGCGCTCCCTAATAACCTTTAATCAAGTATATTCACCCATCCACAGGAAAATGAACCTGTTTTCAGTCCACAGACAGATAGTTATAGTCTTTCACTGCATCCTCCACTATATATTCCAGATATTCATAAGGTATGATGGGATAGCAGTATTCCTGCCACAGCTTGTAACCGGGCTGCTTCACCGCCTCCTCCACAACCTGGTAGGCCTTGCTCCGTAGCAGGCAGAATTGATGTCCGCATAGACCCTGGACATCTGCTGCTTCTCTGTCTCTGTCAGCTGCACAAATATATCCCCTGTCTCCTCCTCCCTGGAATTCTTCATGGCGTCGTAAGCCTGATTGTAGAATATCCGATTCAGGGAAGGGGGGCTGTATGTATTGAAATTCAGCAGATTTTCATCTGTCATCTGGTGTTTCCTGGCCCATTTCTCTATGTCCACCTGTTTCGTATAGTAGGAAAAAGACTCGTTTTCCATGTACTCCAGCACCCCGTACTGGCAGGGCGGGGTGGAAAGAGAACTGGTAACAATCTCATATATACCAATATCATTGTTCTGCATAAAATGCTGTACATGAAGATGGCCGCTTAAAAACAGCGGAATATTCTCACTCTCCAGCATGTCGATGAGCTCGCTGCTGTGCTCTATGGTACAGTCATCCACATAAACCTTGCTCTGATCCAGCAGGTTGTGGTGGGCGATGGGAAGCAGAATAACCCTTGCTCCCTGGCATCTGCCAACTGCTTTTCGATCCACTCGTAGGTCTCCGTTTTTATCATACCGCCCACCCTGTTCCTGGGCGTATACTGGCAGGTATCCAGCATCAGAAGCCGCATGGAAGGATCCAGATCATAGGTGTAGCTGAGGGATTTGCCGTCTCTGCTGTAGGCCTCCTCATATCCGAAGCGGCCATAAATCCGGGCAAAGTCCTCCGGTGTGGTGGGCTCTGCCGGATACCGGTCCCCACCGGAATACACAGCCGCACTGTGATTGTTGATATCATGGTTTCCGGGTATCACTACCACCGTAGTGCCGTTCTTCTCCACCTCCTCCAGCTTTTTAGCAAGCTCCCCATGGCTCTTCTTTTCTCCCTGGAGGGTCAGGTCCCCGCTGAGCACCAGCACATCCGGCTGAGAAGCTGCACCTCCTCCAGCGCCGCATCCGTTATCTCCCACACATAGTTAGTCAGCTTTCCGTCTCCGTGTTCCACCATGGACTGGAACATGTCTCCCTCATCGGTGAGAGACGAGGCCAGATAGTGGATATCCGTCATAATCACAATCCGCTTCCCTCCCTTAAGGGGCTCTGCCTTAACCTCCTTCTCCCGTCCGGGAAAGGCTCTATCTCAGATGGATCCGGCTGGGTGGGCTTTACCACCTCCGTCTCCGTCTGAGCCTGGACAAAAGACTCCTTGTAGGGCAGACTCCGGGCGTCTCCCCCTGTCTGGGAGCTGCAGCCCGCCGTCATCCAGCATAAGCCTGCAGCTGCAATTATTCCTGCAATCCTGTTCCATCTCCTCATATCTGTCCCTCGTTCTTGAGCAGTCTCTTATTTTATTCCCGCTGCCGGTCTTTAAAAGCGTCCGTCTAAAGAAGGCCGCCATGGCCGGATATCCGGCTGTCCGGTCCGGAGAATCGGCATCTCAGACCGGCGCCCCGGCCGCACACAATTATTTTACAGTTGATAAAATATTCCAGATTCCCCCAGGCTCAAACCCAAGCCGCCAGCCGGCCACTCCTGCCAGGCCCGCCTCTCTCACCGCCTTGATTTTAAGGCTCATGGAGTCTTCCTCCTCCATCCAGATATACTGCTTTCCATCGCTGCCGTCCAGCTCCCCATAGTAGAGCCCAAGCCCATCATCCCAGGTGAGTTCAACGTTGTTATCAGACACCCACTGTTTTGCGCCTGAAATCCCGTAGGCCTTGGAGGTTGTAGTATCGCCCGACACAGTCCACACCCTTGTAAAAAAGGGCACCCCGTTGATCACCTTCTCCTTTGGCACTTCTTTGAGCGTATCTTCTATGGCTTTTTGCACAAAAGGAAGGGAGGATACAGGGCCGGCCTCTCCCCCTGCATGGTGCTCGTCATAGCCCATAATGATCACATAATCTGCAACAATCCCCTGCTCCTTTCTGTTAAAATAAACAGAGTAAGGCGAAGGCACAGGATTATCCACCGACAGCACCAGTCCCTTTTCCCTGCAGGACACAGACAGCTCTCTTATAAATTGTACATAATGGGGTCCGGCCTCGGCCTTAAAGCTCTCAAAATCCAGATTGATCCCGTCAAAGCCGCAGGCGTCCGCCTCCTGCATCAGCTTCTCAATCAGTTTTTTTCTTGTGCTGGTGGAGGACATGAGAACCTCTGTGTTCAGATTCTTGATGCTCTCCTCCGTACTGACATTCTCCACCATGGCCCACACCTTAAGTCCCATGCTGTGCGCCTTATCCACATATTCCCTGCTGGCCAGGGAGGTGTAAGCGCCGTCATTTCCCGTTACGTTAAACCAGGTGGGGACGATTACATTCATATCCTTTGTATTTGCCACAACCGTTTCAAGATTGGCATTGGCCTCCTGGGTGGTAACCATATGAAAGCCCAGGCGTACCTTTTCATCCATGGAAATGCTTGTATATACCGGAGCCTCAAAACTGCTCTCAGGAGTCACCGTCCCCGGGGCCTCCAGCCTGCGGTTTTCCACATAACCCACATAACCGTCCCTTGTCCTGACTCTGGCCCACTTATCCATGACCTCCACCACGTCCACCTGATCGCCTGCATATACATCCGTTATAACAGGACTTTTTACGCCCCCTTTTCCCTGATGCGGCCGTCTTTTTTCACTGCCGCCGTCTCATAGGCGCCCACAGGGTATCGATAAACACCCGCTTAATCTGGCTGGTGACAAACGCTTCCGTCCGTATATCCGTATAATTGAGCACTACTCCCAGGGAGAGGTACATCCCTTCTGAAGTCACCTTAAACAGGGGGCCGTTCTCCCCCATAGTGCTCTCATCTGCATATACGATGGTGTCCGGCAGGGCATACACCAGAAGCCTCTCATCCTCATCCCAGTAAAACCGGTCGTTGAGATGTTCATTGACCCACTCCACAGGAAGGTAAACCTGCCCGTTCTCATAAATACCCGCCCATCCTGCAACTCATTATCTAAAAGCAGCGCCACGCCGCCGCTCTTTATCCCGAATATCCTGCTTTTGTCTGCCAGTTCATTGCTGGGCATATACTTTTTTACGTATAAGAATCCAACGGCTCCCCCTGCCAGCACAAAAAGCAGCAGCAGAACCAGTACTGTAATTCCGCAGCCGTGGTTTTTCCTTCTTCTGCTCATTCTCTCCTCCGTGATTTTCTGATAGTATTTATTCTATCACAAAATACCGTCTGTGGGACATTTAATTATTTACAATTTGGTTACGGTCTGCGCCTCTTGGGAAAAAGGGGGTTCAGCGCGCTGCCGGCTTTGGCTGCACAGGCTGAGACGGTACTCATGGCAGCGCGTTTGAACCTTTCCCTCACTGCAATATTAACGTTTCTTTTTACCGGAGGAGAGCCCTTCAGATACACCTTGTTAAAATGAATTTCATCCGGCTGCCAGGAGGGGCGCTTACATAGTCGCCCATATAGCATCCTCCGTCCTCTCCCATCTCAAATATGCGTTCCCAATCCGGCTCCGACGCCTCCTCTCCGTCCACCAGAATACGGCCTCCCTCCTCCTGATACTGTTTTAATACATTCATAAAGGCCTGCTGACGCTTTTTACTGTCAGCATATTCGCTTTTTGTCATCATAGTTCATTCTTTCTTTTTTCATTCGTGCCTCTGAAGTCCCCCGGACGTCCGGTTTGAACTCCCCTGCCGCCTACACGGGCGCGCCTGCTGCCTTCAAGAAGGCGTTCCGTGACATATTCCATAGCAGCCCGCCCTTTTCACTGCAGGATCCGTTCAAACCATTCCATAGCCCTCCTGTCCACTGAGAATGCATCTGCTGAAAGCGGAACTCTCAGCAAAGAAATCCGAAACTGCTTTTCAATCTCTCTTCTGGTGTCCTCACTGCCAAAAGCAGCCGTATATATCCACCCCCCAGAGCGGTTCTCTTCCTCTGTTAAAAATTCCAGAAACTTCCCCCAGCTTCCATTCACACAGGGCTCCGTTTACCACCTTAAGGGTACATCTGAGCCATTCCGCACGTATGGACGGACGCATCTCCCCAAAATCAATAATAATATCGTCGTAAGCGCCGCCCATACAAGCTGCCAGCACCTGGGAATTTCCCCCCTTATAGTAGGCGACTTCAAATATTTTATACATCATATTCCGGGCGTCTGGAGTTCTTCCCGGAAAACGGCAGAAAATTTCCTGTATACGTCCAAAACTTCCATGGTCATTCCACTCTATGACTGCCGTTCTGTGCCGCAGGGAGCTGGAGAGGTAATTGGCCGTCCACAGAGTCAGATGGGTCACTCCTGTCCCCCTCCCCGCTCCTGCGATTCCGATGACCCTGCACCTGTTAACACCGCTTTTGCGGCGGTTAAAAAGGCCGCCCATCCCGATCTTATATGCTCCTCCCAGCTGTTAATCCTGCCCTTTCCTCCGCTGCCGCCGGCTGCAGCTTCCCACACTGTTTTTAAAAATATTCCGTTTCCTTCGACAGGCAAAAGGGATCTGCATACTCCGGCGCTGCAAAAACCTCCGGTTTAAAACCGCTCCGGGTAATTCCTCTTATCACGTCCCCCAGCCCCACAGTTTTAAAACGCCTGCCGGTCATATGCCTGTACAGAAGCAGCATTTTGACTGTCCCTTCTCCGCTCCCCAACTCCAGGGTTTCGGCCATCCGATCCACATGTTCCTTTTCCCACAGGTTTCCGGCTGCCGCCGCAAGCAGAACCGTCCCGCCTTTTATGAGTTCCGCCCTGGCCAGCTGCCAGTCTGTTCCGCAGTCTTTCAATACCACCTGGAATCCCTCTGGTTCCCTGAGCCGGACTGCCGGACCATACCAGGGTTTCATAAAGCACCGGTGCACATAATAAATTCCAAAGCGGTCGGACCGCAGATTGCTAAGCTGTGCCAATGTGTGCACTGCCTGTGAGGGATTATGTTCTTCATATAAAACCTTATACCCCTGTGACGTCAGATACCTGCACAGGCCAAAGGCCAAATGAGTGGTTCCGGCTCCGGGCCTGCTTCCCGTCAAAACCACGTTGAGAGATGGTACTGCCTTAGATTCCTTTTTAACGGGCAACTCCCTGACACAGAGCTGCTCCAGGGCACTGCCTGCTTCTCTGGCCGTACCGTAGCGCTTTTCTCTGTCCGGGTCCATACATGTTCTGATTATCCGCTGAAAGGCGCCTGTGGAACAGGTCAGACTCTCGACCCCCTCATCCAGGGTTCCTTCTGTCATAAATCGGAGGACTGCACCAATGGCATATATATCAGTCCTTTGGTCTAACATCTGGTCGGAAGTATATTGCTCAGGGGCTGCACAGCCTGCTGTTCCGTACCGCTTCCGGTTTTCATTGGCCTCAGGGCTCTCTGCCGCGTGATCAAAATCAATCAACGCACTGTGCCGTCGCAGATTATCAGATTGTTTGGTTGTAAATCCAAATATAGAATTGGGTATTCACCTGCTGAATGCAGGTATTCTACCAGTCCACAGATTTGCATTCCATAACGGACTGCATCTGCTTCCTGCAGAGTACCCTGACATGTTATCAGGGTATAGAGAGAATCCCCTTTCAGGTATTCTTCGATTAAATAGAAATACTGGTCGTCTTCCTCGATGTCGTAAATCATCGGAATCCCAGGATGCCGCAGTTCTTTTAAAATAAGGGCCTCTTTGCGGAAAGTCTCATAGTCCCCATTCTTTCTGGAGACACACTTGACGGCCCTGTATTCTTCCAGGCCTAAATGCTCTGCCAGCCATACGGTTCCTGTCCGGCCGGTTCCCAAGATGTGTAACAGGCGGTATTTTCCAAATAAAATGGTGCTCCTGACTCACCCCTCCTTTGTAACAATACCATCTCTTATGGAAAGTTTACCTTAATTGCCATTGGTTGTCTATAGTCGATTTATCATCTACATCCATGACAAATAAGTCCCCATCATCCTGTAACTATATGAAATATCTGGGAATTATCCCCTTATTTAAACCCATATTTTTCCTGTTTCTGCTGTCTCTCTTCCGTTAATGTATGCAAAAGGTATGTTTTCCATAAATTTTTCTTAAAATTTTATCATTCTAATTGATATTTTCCTATGTTATGTAGTATATTTAAATTGTAGAAGTCTATCTTTTGACCTGGAGTGTATTTGAAACTTAAATTTCTCCGTCTGTGTTCCTCACATTGTGACAAATATGTGGCCGGGAGCCTGGTAATTTGAGTCTGGAGCAAATACAGGACGTGCAGACGGAATGGATTTTTAAATACACACTAAGTTCAGACAGACGTCGCCATAGTAGACGCAGAACAGGAAGTGATCCGATGAAAATAGAACGTATTAACGAAAACCAAATACGATGCACCTTGACAAGCTTTGATTTAAGTGTGCGCAATATCAATCTGGTAGAGCTTGCCTATGGCACTGAGAAGGCCAGGAAGCTGTTCCGTGAGATGATTCAGAAGGCTTCCAATGAGGTTGGTTTTGAAGCTGAGGATATCCCCCTTATGGTGGAAGCCATTCCATTATCCAGCGAAAGCATTATGCTGGTGATTACGAAAATCGAGGATCCGGAGGAGCTGGATACCCGTTTTTCCAAATTCTCCCCCTTTACGGAGGAGAGTCAGAATTCCTTACTTTCTCAGCTTGCCAGTGAATTTCTGGAAGGAGCCCAGGATTCCCTGGATTATCTGGAACCGGGTACGGTGGAGGAGGCGCAGAAAAAGGGCAATGCCCCTGAGGCCGGCGTCCCGGCCTCCAAACCCCAGAGTCCTGTAAGCAGCAGCCGGCTTTTCCGCTTTGAAAGCCTGGACCGGATCAGTGAAGCGGCCAGAGCCGTTAAGGGTATTTACGAAGGCGTTAATACCCTGTATAAAAAGCCCGGAACGCGCCAGTATTATCTTGTTATAAAACGCCAGAACTGTACCGATCTGGATTTCTCCAGAGTGTGCAACATCCTGGCGGAATACAGCGTAAAGCTGCCCTACGACACTGCAGGGGAGGCCTATTATAAGGAACACTATGAGGTAATTATAAAGGAACGGGCCCTTCAGAATCTGGCCCATATCTAAATGTCCGGCCGGTCAGGTCCGGGATCCGTTTGTAAAAACAAGTGCATAAAGCAGTATCCCCGGAGAATGTTTCTAAAGAGGAAACCATCTCCGGGGGATTTCTTTATGTATCTGTATTCAGCTTTTATATCTTTGCATCTGCCCTTTACCGGAGGGCCTGCGCCCCTTCCTTCTCCCCTGTCATTCCTTGAAATATCCGGGAAACTGTTCTCTGAACATCTTTTCATTAATCATCCAGCGGTTCAGATGCCTGTCCATGGCCTCCACCGCAGCCCTCTTGTCTCCGGCTTTGATTGCCTTCACCAGCTTCTTGTGATCCTCAATAATCTTATAATCCTTCACCGTATTCACAGACAGGCTCCGTATCCTGTCGTAATGAATGGCCAGCTTCTGGCACATCCGGTAAGTGAGCTCTTTTTACATATGGAAAACAGCTTCCTGTGCATTTCATTGTCCTGCTCCAGAAGCCTTTCCGCAGAGCCGCCTTCCATATAGAACTCCTGAAGCCGGACATTCTCGTCCAGCCACCTCAAGTCCTCCTCTGCAGCCATATCACAGACCAGCTCCACCGCTGCCTTTTCCAAAATCAGGCGCAGAAAACGGGCTTCCTCCACAAGCTCCACATCGATCAGCGCAATCCGCATACCCCTTTGGGGAAATATTTCAATTATCCGCGATTCCTCACTGAGCTGTATCACTGCCTCCCGGACCGGTGTGCGGCTGACGCCTATCCTTTGGCACAGCTCCACATCGCTGAAGCGGGCGCCCGGCTCCAGCGCCAGAGATACAATATTGTCGCGGAGCGTGCGGTATGCGTACTCTCTCGCTGTTTCCCCCGTCCTCTTTCCCTCAAGTTTCATGCCTGTTCTGCCCTCCAACAGGTAACGGAATCTCCGCCACCTTGCCATTGAGAAATTAGTAAAAGTAATTTCTCTCTAAGATGTGTTCAAACACGCCCTAACCTACCTGTCTGAATTTTTTATATGCCTTACACAAGCTAAAAGGATCAAATAAATGACAGCCACATTCAGTATCAGCGCCAAAGAATTCAGGCTCATTGACAAAAAGGGGCTTACACTCAATTTCCTGTCATAAACCAATATAAGCGGAAAGGGAAAACCCGCCTCCGGCTTCCATCTCCACTTCCTCTTATCTCCTGATCCTGCCTCTGCACCGGATCTGAGCGCAGGAAATGGGCGCCAATCCCACAGGGGAGCGGCCGCCCAGCTTAAAAGACACGGTACGCCCCGCTGCAGATCCTTATTTAAAACAAATCTCACACGGCAGACGCCTTAGAGCCGGGGAAGGACCTGTTCAAAGAACCGCCGGGGCGGGCGCCTGCAGTTGAATCATAAACTCATATTAACGGTTCCCCTTCTCAATTGCCTCCCAAAGGCCGTTCAGATAGCAGGCCCCCAGAGCCCTGTCGTAGAGACCGTATCCTGGCATGGATACCTCTCCCCAGATGGCCCTTCCGTGGTCCGGACGCATAATACCGTCAAAACCAGTGTCATAGAGCGCCTTCATTATCTCATACATATCCATGCTGCCGTCTGATGAGAGATGTGCCGCCTCCTGGAAATCCCCAGGAGCATTATACTGCAAATTGCGCACATGTGCAAATGGAATTCTTCCCTTCAAAGAGCGGATAATATCAGGAATATCATTCTCAGGATTGCTTCCCAGGGATCCCGTACACAATGTGACTCCGTTAAAAGGCGCGTCAACTGCCTCATCAGCTTCATCAGCCCGTCCTTACCTGTAATAATCCGGGCCAGGCCGAACACGGGCCAGGCAGGATCATCTGGGTGAATCGCCATCCTGATATCATATTTCTCACATACAGGCTGGATCGCCCTCAGGAAATACACCAGATTTTCAAAAAGTTTATCTGCATCCACATCTCTGTACATATCAAAGAGCTCTTTAATTCTTGCCATGCGTTCAGGCTCCCATCCCGGAAGCTCAAAGCCGTTGGACTTCTCTCCCATCGAAAGGAACATATTCTCAGGATTAATCTTGTCAATCTCCTCCTGATTATAAGCCAGAACCGTGGAGCCGTCAGGCCTTACCTTTGCCAGGTCGGAACGGGTCCAGTCAAACACAGGCATAAAGTTATAGCATACAGTATGGATATCCGCCCGGCCCAGACGCTCCAGAGTCGTAATATAGTTGGCTATATACGGTTCTCTCCGGGCAGTCCCAACCTTAATGGCGTCGTGAATATTCACACTCTCAATTCCCAGCACCTTCAGCCCCTTAGCCTCTGCCTGCTCTTTCATCTGAAGAATCCGTTCCATGGGCCATGCCTCTCCCGCAGGAATATCATATAAAGTGGTAATCACACCTTTTACTCCGGGAATCTGGCGGATCTGCTCCAGCGAAACAGAATCCACTCCCTCACCAAACCAACGCAGCGTCATATCCATAACCATTTTCCTCCTCATTCTTTCTATGCACGCCGGGAAGCTCTTTGTGCCTGATTTTGCGGGCTGATTTTTGTCAGCTGTGCACAAATTTATGAGGCGTACGCGGCGCGTATGTTGATTCAATTTGTGTGCGGCCGGCAAAAATCAGCCCCAAAGGCAGGTGCAGGAGAGATACCCTGGGTACATTTTCTAACGGTTCATGTAACAGTTCAGGACCTTCCATCTACTTGCCCGGCTAATCGCCGTCCTGAACGGTTACCTATTCATAATGAATCTGCGGCGCTCCCTGCCTCTCCGGCTTCGCCCCGCAAATTAATATACTAATATATTACTATATTATTCATGAACTGTCAACTACATTTCCAGGCATTTGCCGTCCCATCCTGTGCATTTCCTATTTCTATGTCACGGCCCCCTGCCCGGCCGCACCTGGAAAGACCATTCCAAAGGGTGAACGATTTAATCCAAATGAAGGGCCCGCAGCACACTGTGTATCCTGATTTCAGATCGAATATGCAGCAAAACGGGGCGTGCATACGGCAGGAATCAATATTAAAACAGGCGCTGTCCCGGCCCGGATTAAAAATCATTCCGTCTGCCGGGACAACGCCCTTTTTGATGTCTTCCTCCTTATTTGCCTGCCAGAATCTCATTAATCTGAGAAACCAGAACATCACAGTCAATCCCATGAACCATGCAGGCTTCCTCCAGAGACTCCCCCTGAGAAGCAGGGCAGCCCAGACAGTGCATTCCCGCACGCATAAGAATCGGAGCAATGGATTCATCTACCTGAATCAGCTGGCCGATAAGCATGTTCTTATCAATGGTCATAAACGTTTACCTCCTTGTTGTACTGCACGAAATATTCCCTTTTAAGAAATTACTGCGCTTCTACCATCATAATACCTTACGGCAATTTTGACAAGCCCTGACTTCTCTTACATATTTTGCATATTAACCAGCATTATGAAACGCTGTTAAAAAATATTATCATTAAAAACTATTGACGTGTATACAATGTGCATAATATAATATTTGTTGCAAAAGCAACAGCGCGGGCCGGTCATTTACAGTAAACTATAGTTGCCCCGAGGGAACGGTAAAACCCGGTAACTGAATCCAGCCGGTATTACTGTGGATGATTTGGTTAACAATACTTGTAAACCTCAACATGAGCACTCACCTATTTCACAGGAGGAACGTCTATGAGAACAGAATGGAACACATTTAAGGGAGGCGTCTGGCAGAGAGAAATCAATGTCCGCGACTTCATACAAAAAACTACACTCCCTACGACGGCGATGACACATTTCTGGAAGGGCCCACCCAGAACACCCTGGATCTTTGGGACCAGGTTATGGATCTGACGGAGAAGGAGAGGGAAGCCGGCGGTGTTCTGGACATGGATACAAAAACCATATCGACTATCACTTCTCACGGTCCCGGGTATTTGAATAAAGAAAAAGAAACCATCGTAGGTTTTCAGACCGACAAGCCTTTTAAACGCGCCCTTCAGCCTTACGGCGGAATCCGCATGGCTGTCAAGGCCTGCCAGGACAACGGCTATGAGGTGGATCCCGAGGTTGTGGAATTCTTTACCAAGCACAGAAAGACCCACAATGCCGGCGTTTTCGACGCATATACAGATGAGATGAAAGCCTGCCGTTCCAGCCATATCATCACCGGGCTTCCCGACGCTTACGGACGTGGACGGATTATAGGCGATTACAGACGTATCGCGCTTTACGGCGTAGACGCTCTCATCGCTGAGAAAAAGGAAGAAAAGGCTTCCACCCGCACCATCATGTACTCCGATGTTATCAGGGAGCGCGAAGAACTTTCCGAGCAGATACGGGCCCTTGAGGAACTAAAGGCCCTGGGAACCATCTACGGCTTTGACATTTCCAAACCTGCCGCAGATGTAAAGGAGGCCATCCAGTGGACCTATCTTGGATATCTGGCTGCAGTGAAGGAGCAGAACGGAGCCGCCATGTCTCTCGGACGCACCTCCACCTTTATGGATATCTATGCAGAGCGGGATTTAAAGGAAGGCCGCTATACAGAAAAAGAAATTCAGGAATTCATCGACCACTTTGTTATGAAGCTGCGCCTTATCAAATTTGCCAGAACCCCCGAGTACAACGACCTGTTCTCCGGGGATCCCACCTGGGTAACGGAATCCATCGCAGGAATCGGCATTGACGGGCGTCACATGGTGACCAAGATGTCCTTCCGTTACCTTCACACCCTCCAGAACCTGGGCACTGCCCCTGAACCCAACCTGACGGTTCTGTGGTCTACCAGGCTGCCTGAAAATTTCAAGCGGTTCTGTGCTAAAACATCCATCGAGTCCTCCTCCATCCAGTATGAGAACGACGACCTGATGAGAACCACCCATGGAGACGACTATGCCATCGCATGCTGCGTATCCAGCATGAGGGTGGGCAAGGAGATGCAGTTCTTCGGCGCCAGAGCCAACCTGGCCAAATGCCTCCTCTATGCCATTAACGGAGGCGTGGATGAAATCTCCGGCAGGCAGATAGGGCCTAAGTACCGCCCCATCACAAGTGAATACCTGGATTACGACGAGGTTATGGACCGCTACAAGGACATGATGAAATGGCTGGCCAAGGTGTATGTAAATGCCCTGAATATCATCCATTACAATCATGACCGCTACAGCTATGAGCGGCTTCAGATGTCCCTTCACGACAGGAAGGTTACAAGATGGTTTGCCACAGGAATCGCAGGGCTCTCTGTGGTTGCAGATTCCTTATCGGCCATCAAGTACGCCAGGGTAAAGACCCTCCGCAATGACAGCGGCGTGGTAACCGACTATATTGTTGAGGGAGACTTCCCTAAATATGGAAACAACGACGACCGGGTGGATGAGATCGCGGCCGAGCTGGTACACACCTTCATGAATTATATCAAGGGCAACCACACCTACAGAGGCGGCATTCCCACCACCTCCATACTGACCATCACCTCCAACGTGGTATACGGGAAAAACACAGGTTCCACGCCTGACGGCCGTAAGGCCGGACAGCCCTTTGCACCCGGCGCAAACCCGATGCACCACAGAGACAGCCACGGAGCCGTGGCGTCCCTGGCTTCCGTTGCAAAGCTTCCTTTCAAAGACGCCCAGGACGGCATCTCCAACACCTTTTCCATTATTCCCGGCGCCTTAGGCAAGGACGACCAGATCTTTATGGGCGACCTGGAGGTGGAGCTGTCCGGCTGCGCCAGCTGCGGTACAGGAGGCAACCTCTTTGAGGGCCTGGACGCCGAATCGGACATTGAAGAGTCCTGAAGCAGGCGTCCGGCTCACAGAAAGAAACAGTTAAAATAGACCACTTATCCAAGAAAGCGAGGACAAAATTATGGTAAAAGCAAGCGAATCACAGATCGATAACCTGGTGGCTCTGCTGGATGGTTATGCACAGGAAGGCGGACACCATCTGAATGTAAATGTATTCAGCAAGGAGACGCTGCTGGACGCTCAGGCCCACCCTGAAAAATATCCTCAGCTGACCGTAAGAGTATCCGGCTATGCCGTTAACTTTAATAAGCTGAGCAGGGAGCAGCAGGACGAAGTAATCTCCAGAACCTTCCACGGCTCCATCTAAAAGGCCGGCAAAAGGCTCCCCACGGTTTAAGGGAGCCTTTTGTCTGTAAGCCGGTATGGGTAACTGCCGTAAGGTAGGGGAAAGGAGAGCTGCCATATGATAGGACGTATTCATTCTATAGAAAGCTTCGGCACTGTGGACGGGCCTGGGATCCGCATGGTTATTTTTTTAAGCGGCTGCCCCATGAGGTGCCTTTACTGCCATAACCCCGACACATGGGATCCCAAGGGCGGCGATCCCATGACAGTGGAGGATATTTTAAACCTGTATGAAAACGCCCGCCATTTCTATAAAAAAGGCGGTATCACAGTCAGCGGCGGAGAACCGCTGATGCAGATAGGGTTTGTGACGGAGCTCTTTGAAGCTGCAAAAAAGCGTGGCATTCACACCTGCCTGGATACCTCCGGCATCACCTTTAATCCTGAATCAGAAGGACTTATGGACCGCTTCAGCCGTCTCGCCGCATCCACAGATTTGGTGCTTCTGGATATCAAACATATTGACCCTGAGGAGCACATAAAGCTCTGCGGACAGCCCCTGGATGCGGTCATTGCCTTCGCCCGGTTTCTGGAAAAAAAGAAGATCCCCATTTGGATCCGGCATGTGGTAGTGCCCGGTTATACGGACAATCCCGCCTTCCTGCTGCGTCTTGGACAGTTTCTGGGCACTTTAAAAAATGTCAAGGCTCTGGACGTGCTGCCTTACCATGATATGGGAAAGAAAAAATATAAGGAAATGGGACTTTACTACGCTTTGGAGGATGTGAAACCCCTTCCCGAAGAAAAGGCCGGGGAAGCGCGAAAGGTGATTCTCCAGTGTATGAGGGAAGCCAGAAATCATTGCTCCTAAATTTGTACAATTTTCAGTCCCGGAGGAATCATTTTCCTCTTGAATAATTAAGAGTTATAGTTTAAAATAAAAGAAACGATGTATATTAAAAACTAAGGAGGTAATTTATCATGGCATATGTTATTAATGACGCTTGTATAAGCTGCGGAAGCTGTGCTGGCGAATGTCCAGTTAGCGCAATCTCTGAGGGAGACGGAAAGTACGTTATCGATCCTGATACCTGCATCGACTGCGGTACTTGTGCAGCTGCCTGCCCAACCGGAGCTATCGAGGGCTAATCCAGGTACATAAAGAGCTTCTTCCTTCCGGAAGGGGCTCTTTTTCCGTTGGGGCAGAATATACTATCTCATAAACATATCTTATCAAACTTTGATTTGATTCCACTGGAGGCAAAATCCATGAAAAAACCTGTTATCTGTATCACCCCATCCCACAACACGGAAAATGATGATTTGAATCTGCGGCCTACCTATGTCCGGGCAGTCTCTGCAGCCGGAGGCCTTCCTGTTGTCATGACCCTGGAAGCCGGACAGGACGACTTAGGCCAGCTGACGGATCTCTGCGATGGCTTTCTCTTCTCTGGCGGGCCTGATCCCCACCCCTTTCTCTTCGGGGAGGAGACGCAGCGTCATTGCGGAAACGTGTCGGTTGTCAGAGACAGGCTGGAGCTGGACCTGCTTAAAAAGGTGATGGCGGCCAGAAAGCCCGTTCTGGGCATCTGCCGGGGAATACAGCTGATCAACGTAGCTCTGGGCGGCGATATCTACCAGGATATCCCCAGCCAGACCGACAGCAGCTTTCCCATTGCTCACAAGCAGCCCTTCCGCTACTCGGTTCCCTCCCACCATGTGGCAGTGGCCAAAGGCACTCTGCTGGCCTCAATCTCGGAGGGCCGCACAGAGCTGGAGGTCAACAGCATGCACCATCAGGCCTGCCGTCAGGCGGCTCCCGGCCTCACGGCCAGCGGTTATGCCCCCGACGGCCTTATAGAAGCTCTGGAAATGCCGGATTACCCTTTCCTTCTGGGCGTACAGTGGCACCCGGAATACCTTTGGCAGACAGACAGAGGGGCTGCCAATCTGTTCAAGGCGTTTGTAGAAGCCAGCAGGCCCCAGGTATAAGGCGGAAGCGCTCAAAAGGACCCTCTCCAGGCAGCCAGGCAGCCCGGAAAGGGTCCTTTCGCAGAAGCTTTCCTTTTTCCCCTTCTGTCCTTACCGGTTATCTATAATTTCTCCGGCCATCTGCACCAGCTCCTCCGCTGTCATGGCGCTGTCCATAGTCATCATAATATAGCGGTCGCTGCCGTCCGTCCAGGAGACACTCTGTATCCGGCTGTCCTGCACCTTGTCCGATCCATAGGATACATAGAGCTCCCCTGCATCCATTTTTTCCTGCTCCTCCTGGGATATCTGGTAATCCGGCGGAACAAAGCGGTACTGATCACAGCTGTACTTCAGGGTAATCTCCCCGTGGCTGAAGGTTTCATCCGCCGGTTCCTCTCCGTCGTACAGAGCCGTTCCATTTACATCAACGGAAATAAAAGGCATGCCGTCTTTTTTATAGAACAGATTCAGGCTCTCTGCCGTCCGGATCACATTGCGCTCCTCATCCATGGCTTCGTTGTGGACAGGCACCCCGTAATCAAAGGTATAACCATTTGAAAATGTCTCAGGCGTTTTAGCGGCAACGCCCGCTTTCTGCGCCATTTCTCCTATCTGTCCGTAAGAAAACTTGTCATTATGGCTGGACGAGCTGGACGTATATGCCACCTTTCCTGCCGCAATGGCTGTAACTGTACTCAGGGCGCAGATAACTGCGACCGTAACAATAACTCTTTTTGCACTCCATCTTTTCATTCTGGGTTCCTCCTCTATCTTTGTATGGACCAGCCGTCGCATCCGTTCTGTATCGGACGAAGTGACCTCTAACGACTCTGCTCTGCGGTTAAGGCATCGGTTCACTGCCATTCCCAGACTGTCTTTTCTGTTCATAAGGTTACCTCCCTTCCAAGGCTTTGATCCTCCGCAAGTACTGCTTTCAAATTTCCTCTGGCTGTGTACAGCCTGGATTTTACAGTTCCCTCCAGGCAGCCGGTGACTTCCGCAATCTCTTTTGTGGACATCTGGTTAAAATAATACAGCACAACTGCCGTCCTCTGTTTCACAGGCAGCGCCTCTATGGCCCTATAGAGGGCTTCGTCCCGGCTCCGGGCCAGCACCTCCTCCAGGGCGGAAGCCGCTGGGGCTCCCTGTCTCCAAATACTTCCTCCACCGGCTGTTCCCTCCGGCTCTTTCTGCAAAAGCGCCACGCCTCCCTGGTAAGGGTTTTGTAAAGCCACTTTGAAAAATGCTCCGGTTCCTTAATCTTTTTCCGGTTTATCCAGCAAATTACAAATGTTTCCTGTACAATATCCTGGCTGTCAGCGTAACTTCCGGATATGAGATAGGCCATGCGCAGAATCCTGGGATAATAAAATTCCATCAGTTGGTCAAATGCCTCCCTGTCGTCCCCCATCATCCTGCCGACAAGTCCGCCATCAGGCTCTTTCACGATTATCTCCTCCTTCCGTCCCTGATTGTCCGGCGCCGCGGTTCTTCCGGCTTTTCCTCCGCAGTGAACCCTCAGGCGCCTTTGCGCAGCTCTATTATATAATAATATCTCAGCCCTGTCACAAAGCAGCGATATCGGTCTGCCTGTAACCCTGGTTTTCTGCGGCTTCAGCTCCCCTGTACGCTCAGAGAAAAGCGGCCGGTCAGACGCTGTTAACAGTAATGAAAAATCCTCCCGCAGGCTGCATCGGAAGGATTTTTATCGGTGCACCTGCTATATAGAGGAAGCCAGGCGCTATTTGGTTCATTTTTTATTTTGCGGAGCAGACTGCTTCCTTCATCTCACGGACATAACTGCACACAGGCTCCACGCAGCCCGCCCCATACCTGGCCACCAGCTTTACAATGGCGCTTCCCACAATCACCCCCGTCGGAATCCGCCCCCATCTTCCGGGCCTGCTCCGGTGTGGATATTCCAAAGCCGATGGCGCAGGGAACGTCCTTTCCCCGTTTTACAGCCTTCACCATCTCCTTAATATTGGTGGTAATCTGACTGCGCACGCCTGTTACTCCCATGGAGGACACGCAGTACACAAACCCCTCCGACTCTTTGGCAATGGCCTGAGCCCGCGCGCTGGAGGTAGGCGCAACCAGATAGATCAGCGCCAGGCCGTATGCTTTACAGGCGGGAAGCAGTTCCTGCCGCTCCTCAAAGGGCATATCCGGCACAATCAGGCGTCGATTCCACAATCTGAAGCATTTTTCATGAACTTATCCACACCATAGGCATAAATAGGGTTGATATAGGTCATAAATGCCAGGGGAACCTGGGTTTTCTGCGGATACGCCTCACACTGTCAAAAATCTTGTCTGTGGTCGTACCTGACGCCAATGCGCGCATATCCGCCTCCTGGATAACCACGCCTTCGGCCACCGGGTCTGAGAAGGGAATGCCGATCTCTATTAAATCGCTCCCGCCTCCGCCATGGCAGGAACCAGCTCCTCCGTCACACGTAAGTCCGGATCCCCTGCTGTGATAAACGGTATAAAGGCTTTTTTATTTTCAAATACTTCCTGAATCCTATTCATAAAGCTCTACCCCCCTGTATCTTGCGATTGCCGCCACGTCCTTGTCCCCTCTTCCCGAGAGATTGATCACGATAACCTGATCCCTGCCCATAGAGGCGCCGCCTTTCTTGCATAGGACACGGCGTGGGCGCTCTCCACTGCCGGAATAATTCCCTCCATCCGGGACAGGTACTCGAAAGAGTCCACTGCCTCGCTGTCCGTCACAGGCACATACTCCGCTCTGCCGCTGTCGTGGAGGAAGGCGTGCTCAGGCCCGATTCCCGGATAGTCCAGCCCTGCGGAAATGGAGTACACAGCGCAATCTGCCCATAGGCATCCTGGCAGAAATATGATTTCATGCCGTGGAATATGCCCACCCGTCCTGTAGCTATGGTAGCGGCATTCTTCTCCGTCTCCACACCCAGGCCCGCAGCCTCGCAGCCCACCAGCTTTACGCTCTCATCCTTTATAAATTCATAAAAGGCCCCCATAGCGTTGCTGCCGCCTCCCACGCAGGCGATTACCATGTCGGGAAGCTTTCCTTCCTTTTCCTTAAGCTGGGCCTTGATCTCCCGTCCGATGACGCTCTGGAAATCCCGGACCATCTTGGGAAAGGGATGAGGGCCCATCACGGATCCGATGACATAGTGAGTGTCTGCAATCCGGCTGGTCCACTCTCTTAGGGTTTCGTTTACCGCATCCTTCAAGGTCTGGGTTCCGCTGGTGACAGGGTGAACCTTGGCCCCCAAAAGCTCCATCCTGTATACGTTCAGGGCCTGGCGGTCCGTATCCTCCCTGCCCATAAACACTTCGCACTCCATGCCCATGAGAGCCGCCGCAGTGGCGGTAGCCACGCCGTGTTGGCCTGCTCCCGTCTCTGCTATGACTCTGGTCTTTCCCATCTTTTTAGCCAGAAGAACCTGACCCAGGGCATTGTTGATTTTATGGGAACCGGTGTGGTTTAAATCCTCCCGCTTCAGGTATATCCTGGCTCCCCCAGATCCTTTGTCATTTTTTCTGCAAAATACAGGCGGGAAGGCCTTCCTGTGTACTCCTCCAGAAGGTACTTCAGTTCCCTTTTAAATTCCGGATCTTCCCTGTAATGTTCATAAGCTGCTTCCAGCTCTGTTACGGCGCTCATCAGGGTTTCCGGTATAAACTGGCCGCCGTGAATTCCGAATCTTCCTTTTGACATGGTGTTTTGCTCCTTTTGTTTGGTGGTATAAAATTTATTTTCTCACTTACATGAATCCCGCTAATGGCAGGTCAGTCCCCTGCCGGCTTTTCCGTCCGGCTGTATTGGAGGTTCAGCTTTTGCAGCGCTTGAACCATCTCCAGGATCTTCCTGCCGTCCTTCCTTCCCTCCGTCTCCACCGCACTGCTCACATCAATGCAGTATGGACGCATGGATGCCGCCGCCTCCAGATTCTCCTGACGGATTCCTCCGGCCAGAAAGTAAGGCTTTTCCAGGCGGGGAATCAGGTTCCAGTCAAAGGAACGCCCGCTGCCGCCGTACTGCCCTTTTGTGTAGGTATCCAGAAGCAGAAATTCACAGGGCAGTTTGGCAGCTTCCAGTATCTGCTTCCTGCTTTTGGCCCTCACCGCCTTGATCACAGGCAGATCCGTGTAAGCCTTAAGGCGGCGTATATAAGCTTCGTCCTCGTCTCCGTGGAGCTGAATCACATCTATTACAGGGCTGGAGCCCTCCCCGGCCAGCCGGCGTATCTCATGTATATTCGCATTGACAAATACACCCACTGCCCTGATTCCCGGAGCCAGCTCTTTTTTCAGCTGTCTGGCCTTATCCGGGGTAACCCTCCGGCTGCTGTCCGCAAACACAAAGCCTGCGTAATCCGGCCGGGCCTCATTGACAGCCATTATATCCGCAAAGCGGCTGAGGCCGCAGATTTTAATCTTGCATGGTTCCATACCGCCCTCCTTATGATGTTCCCAGGCTTTTTTCCCCTTCTCTCAGCCTTTCCAACTCTTTTCTTTTATCGGCAGCCCGCATCAGAGTTTCCCCGATGAGCGCTGCGTCCACTCCGGCCCCGGACAAGGCCTTGATATCCTCCCCGCTGGAGATTCCGCTCTCTGCTACAAAAAGAGTATCCTTATCCACCAAATGCCGGAGGCGCAGGGCATTGGAGAAATCCACCTCAAAGGTTTTCAGATTCCGGTTATTGATCCCCAGAATCTCCGCTCCGGCCTCGGCCGCTGCGGCAACCTCCTCCTCAGAATGGGCCTCGGTGAGAGCGCTCAGTTCCAGCTCCCTGCAGATAGCGAGATATTCTTTTAACTGATCCTTCTTTAAAAGGGATACAATCAAAAGAACCGCGCTGGCCCCAAGAGTTTTGGCCTCATATATCTGATAGGGGTCGATGGTAAAGTCTTTCCGGAGCAGAGGCAGGCTCACCGCCCGGCGGATCTCCTCCAGATAGCGGTTATCCCCCAGAAAAAATTCCGGTTCTGTCAGAACCGACACCGCGTCAGCCCCGGCCGCCTCGTACTCCTTTGCAATCGTTACATAGGGGAAATCCAGCGCTATAAGACCTTGGAGGGGGAGGCCTTCTTTACCTCACAGATGAAGGAAATTCCCGGCTTTCTGAGAGCCTCCCGAAAGGGGAGCCGCCCTCTTGACGGGCTGTGCTCCAGCTCCCTGTAAGCCAGCTTCATCATTTCTTTTCAGGCGCCGCCTCTTTCCTCCTATCCACCCGTTTTCTGGTGGACGCAGCTATGGTATCCAGTATCATGAGGCCTTCCCCTCCTCCCCGGCAGGCTGCGCCGCCCCATTGGTGGCCGCCACGAACTCCTCCAGTTTTCTCAAAGCCGCTCCGGAGTCTATGAGCCCCTGGGCCTTAATCACACAGTCCTTCACCGTACAGTCATCAATGCCCAGATACAGGCTCACTGCTGCATTTAACACTGCCACATCCCGCTTGGGCCCGGTAAGCCTGCCTGCCAGTATATCCCTTGTTATGACCGCATTTTCCTCAGGCGTCCCTCCTATAAGCTCCTCCAGCCTGCAGCAGGCCAGGCCCAGCTCCTCCGGCCTCATATCATAGGAGGTCAGCTCTCCGAACCGAATCTCGCACACATGGGTGGGCCCTGTGAGGGTGGCTTCGTCCAGCCCGTCTCCGCCGCACACTGCCATTCCCCGCTTGACTCCCAGATTAGCCAGCACCTGGGCCAGGGGCTCCACCAGATCCCTGCTGTAAACCCCCAGAAGCTGCATAGACGCGCCTGCAGGGTTGGACAAGGGTCCCAGAATATTGAAAATACTCCTGATTCCGATCTCCTTTCTCACAGGAGCGGCATACTTCATGGAGGAGTGGTAGGCCGGCGCAAAGAGAAAGCACATGCCGGTTTTCTCCAGGACTTCCTCCGCCTGCTCCGCAGTGAGGGAAGCTTCGCTCCCAGCCGTTCCAGCACATCCGCGGCCCCGCTTTTGCTGGACACGCTGCGGTTTCCGTGTTTTGCCACATGGATGCCGCCGGCCGCTGCTATAAATGCGCTGGTGGTGGAGATATTGAAGGTGCCCGCCTCGTCCCCTCCCGTCCCCACAATATCCATCACCGGAAACGGAGGGGTCAGCTTTACGCCCTTATCCCGCATGACGGTAGCGCAGGCTGTTATCTCGTCGATGGTTTCCCCCTTCATCCTGAGGCTGTCAAAAACGAGGATATCTGAGCCTGGGTGGCGTCGCCGCTCATAATCTCATCCATAACCGCCTTTGTCATATTAAAATCCAAATCCTTCTTCTCTACCAAACTGTGAATCGCTTCCTGAATCATAATTATTCCTCCTTGTGGCCGGCAGGCTGTGGCTGCCCTGCAGTCTCCCGCCTCCCGTTTATAATGCGATAAAATTTTCAAGTATCTGTCTCCCATCCGGCGTCAGGATGGATTCAGGGTGAAACTGAAGGCCGTAAACCGGATATTTCCTGTGCTCCACCGCCATCACTTCCCCGTCCTGGCCGTCCCATGCAATCACCTGGAGCTCCCGGGGCAGCGTCTCCTCGTCGGCGGCCAGGGAATGGTATCTGGCTGCCTCAATGGTGGGGGGAAGGCCCTTGAAAAGCAGGCTCCCCTCTTTGAGCCGGATGCGGCTCTGCTTGCCATGCATCAGCTTTTTGGCGTGGACGACGGCGCCGCCGAAGGCTTCACATATCCCTGGTGTCCCAGGCACACGCCCAGAATCGGCATTTCTCCTTTCAGCTTTAACACTGCATCCTCCAGAATTCCCGCGTCACCGGGATATCCTGGGCCGGGGGACAGAATCAGATGGCTGGGAGCCATCTCCCGTATCTCCTCCACCGTAATCTTATCGTTTCTCACCACCTGCACCTCAGGCCCTATGCTTCCAACCATCTGCACCAGGTTGTAGGAAAAGCTGTCGTAATTATCTATCAGCAATATCATCTGTCATTGACCTCCCCTGCGTTGATGATGGCGTTTATCACTGCTTTTGCCTTGTTGGCCGACTCCTCATACTCCAGCTCCGGCACGCTGTCCGCCACAATTCCGCCTCCTGCCTGTACCGTAACCCTT
Organism: Clostridia bacterium UC5.1-1D2; assembly: GCA_001304855.1. Lineage (GTDB taxonomy): Bacteria > Bacillota > Clostridia > Lachnospirales > Lachnospiraceae > Enterocloster. The sequence goes on along the minus strand of BBZN01000021.1, from coordinate 17,967 downwards.
CCATTCTGCTTTACCGCCATGCGGATAGCGATGCAGGTGTCCAGGTTTCCGGTGAAATCCAGATATCCCAGCGCGCCTCCGTACACTCCTCTGGGAATCCCCTCCAGCTCCTCTATAATCTGGCAGGCCCGAATCTTCGCGCCCCTGACAGGGTGCCTGCGGGAAGGAGGGCCTCCACTGCAGAGCAGCCGTCTAAGCCGGGCTGTATATCTCCCTCCACCTGAGAGCAGATATGCATGATTTTGGAATATCTGTGAACCATCTGGTATTCCGTCACCTCCACCGATCCCAGGGCTGCAATCCGCCCTATATCGTTCCGTCCCAGATCCACCAGCATATTGTGCTCTGCCAGCTCCTTTACGTCCGCCAGCAGTTCCCTTTCCAGCCTTTTGTCCTCCTCCTCCGTGGCCCCTCTTGGCCGGGAGCCTGCCACAGGAAAGGTGGTGAGCCGTCCGTTGTTGAGACGGACCAGGGTTTCCGGGGACGTGCTTATAATCTCATCCTGGTCTATGTTCATGTAAACCATGTAGGGGGAAGGGTTGGTCGTTCTCAGCACCCGGTAGGCGTTTAACAGGCTTCCCTCATAGGAACTGGTAAACCTTCTGGATATTACCGCCTGGAAAATGTCTCCCTCCAGAATGTACGCCTTGGCCCTCTCCACCATGGTGCAATACTCCTCCTTTGACACATTGCAGGTAAACACGGGCCTTTCAGCAGAAACCTGCTTTTCCAGAGGGCTGGTTTCATGAATCAGGGAGGCAATGGTTTCTATGTCTGCACAGGCCCTTCCGTACTCCTTCATCAGATATTCCAGGTCCCGGTTTCCTCCGGCCTCCCAGCCCCCGGGATCTGTTCCCTCCCATTGGGCCCCGCCGTTTTTACCAGCTCCGGTTCGGACGCCCCGGCTCTGCCGAAACTTCCTGTCTTCATATTCACCACAATGGCTATCTTCTGCTTCAGATGGTCATAGGCGATAACCTTGTCAAAGAGCATAAGGTCATAATCATTGGCCTCTCCCCTGGATATCTTCAGTTCCGGCTCTGCATATCCGATCATGGCGTAGGCAAAGTATCCTACAAAACCGCCGGTGAAGGGAGGCTGGCCTTTTAACCGGGGAGATTTGTACAGGCCCAGGATTTCTCTCAGAACCTGAAGCGGATTGCAGGTGTCAATCTGCTGAGAAGGAATTCCCTCCACCTGGCTCTCCAGTTTTACAGTACCCTTCCTACAGGTAACGCGCATCACCGGGTCGTATCCCAAAAAAGAATAGCGCCCCCATTTTTCCCCTCCCTCAATACTCTCCAGAAGGTAAAACCGCTTGCTCCGCCCGGCAAGACGGCGCAAAAGGGTGATGGGTGTTACCACGTCTGCATATACCTCTCTGCAGAGGGGAATGATGTCATATCTGGGCGATATATTTAATATTTCTTCACAGCTGGGGATAATCATATGTGTCAGCTCCTTTCCGGATTGTATCATTTTCAGATTGCTGCGGTTTCAGGACGGACTGCCTTCTTCTCCGGCTAATAGCCGTACAAATGATCGGTGGGTGCAAATGTTCCATGGCCCGCAGCGTCCTTGTAAGACGCCGGGAGGCAAAAAAAGAAAAGCCCCTGTCTCTGCCGGCTACCTGTAACGGTAATCGGCAGGGACAAAAGCTTTTCAATCAAACTTCTGCGGTACCACCCTGGTTGGCGTTGATTCTGTCACGGAAAATAAAAAACATCAAGTTATCTCATAACCTGATGCAACGTCCGAACAGAACTATAAAAAATACGCCCGCTCTGCAACGCACCATCATGCGTCCTCCCTGGTAACGGTGGGATACCCGTCAGCCCATACTCCCGGTTACTTCCTTCTTCCGGTTTCCAGCTGCCCTTACAGGTCCATTCGGACTATATCCCAACGCTTCCTTACACCGGCCGGAAGCTCTCTGCGCCTGGAACTACAATCTTACTTACTCCTGCTCAACAGTTTCAAATGTTTATTTTAATGTTGAACTCATTATAATCACATCATTTTAAAATGTCAACTATTTTTTGGAAATTTTTAAAGTTAGTATAAATAGATGGACATCCGATGCTTCCTGACCGTTTTTTCGGTCAAGAAGATGCGGGGCTGAAGGGTTCCAATGAATGGACAGCCCCCGGGCAGTCTTATAAGACGCCCGGGGACAGACCTGTAGGTTTCGCTTATGCCATCACAGCTTTGTTCCGCACTTGGGACAGAATTCAAAATCCTCCTCCGTCTCATAGCCGCAGCGGCCGCATTTCTTCCACACCTTATAGGCTCCGTTTTCCCAGGAGCTTCTCCGGCCGCCCTCCTGGGCCAGCGTCAAATCCGACTGGGTAATATCCACCTGCCGGCCGTGGAGTATAGCCGTTCCCTTCTCCGGATCCAGCTCATAGACGGCTCCGCAGCAGGTCATCTTTACATAGAACCGCTTGTTCCACTTAAACAGCGGGATGAAGAAAAAACTGAAGTACATGTAGGTCATATACACCTGATAGCGGCCGTAGCCTCCACACCTGCCGCATATGACCGTTTTCACGTAATTCAGAATCTTCTGCCCCTGGCTGATTCCTCCTATGAATATCATCGATTTAGCTTCTCTCCTTTATGCCGGAACGTATCCGTACATCCAAAAAGGCAATCTTCACCTGCCTTCCCGCCGGGCGCTCTGGAGCCCTGGTTTACATATATGCTTTTTTAAGAGCCTTCAAAAGGATCTTAGGCTGCCTGTTGTATGGGGTTACAGGGCAGATTCTCTTCTTAACATCCATCAGGCCGTACACGGCAATCCTTGCGGCGCGGACAGAATACTCCTCTGTAAATACCATATCATCAGGAATCTCCACAAACTGGCTCACCATGGCAAAGTTGGTGGAGCCTGCGGGGATTACCTGAGGCCGGTCGCTGTATTTGCGGGGCTCAAACTGGCGTCCACATAAGGCATGTAGCAGGGGATTACATTTACCACCGTCTTCATCAGCTCTGCAATCCTCTCCTCCGAGATATGAAGATGGTGAAGATATTCGTTTAACAGCTCCTGTCCGGTGCAGTCCTTCATAGGCTTCTTCACATAATCGCCTATCGCTTCGGTGTATAAACCATAGCCCCAGAAAATCGTCATATCCTCAGGCTGGTTTATAAAATGCGGCTGTGCCGCCACCACGCTGCTCATAAGCCAGCTGGAATCCTTGAATGTCATGAGCGCGCCGCTGCCGGGAACATTTCCCGTAAGTTCTCAATGGTCTTTAAAATTTCATCGCCCTTGCAGGTAACGGTGAAGCTGAGCCAGTTGCTCTCCTGTGGTTTGGAGAAGAAGGGCTCAGGATTTCCCAGACCCGGCTTCTTGGCTGCCACCTTGGCCCAAAGCTCGCCGCTGACAGGCTTCTGAAGGGGGGCCGGAGCCGGTGTATACATATCTCCCAGGGTTGCGCTGTCCGTCATGCAGGCGTTGGTCATAATACAGATATCGCTGCGTTTCAGCTCAACGGTCTCGTTAACATAGGAATCTTCTGAGGAACTGCCGTTCTCCTCCGTCTCCTCGGCGTTCTCCACCCGCCGTCTCAAATACAGGGTCTTAGCCGTAATCCCGTGTCCGTCCTCAAAATCAATATCCGTTACCTCGCAGTTCTCCACGAACGTAACCCCTTCCTTTCTCAGATAGGATTCCAGAGGCCGGATCACGCTGTCGTACTGGTTCAGGGGCGTCCTTGTCACTCCTTCCAGAGTCTCAATCCGGCTGAACTCAAATATCATACGGTTCATATAGCGGCGGAATTCGTAAAGGCTGCTCCATTTCTGGAAAGCAAAGGTAGTCTGCCACATATACCAGAAGTTCGTCTCAAACATGTGGGGCGTCTCCTTGAACCAGTCCTGAATCGTCAGGTTGTCCAGCTTCTTCTCGTCTGTGGTCAGAAGCTTCAGAAGGGCCATGCGGTCCGCCTGGTTAAAGCCCATGGACTTTACAGGGAGAATATTACCGTCCTTGTCCACCAGCCTTGCCTTGGCGCAGGTGGGGTGGGCATGGTCAAAATTCAGGATCTCCTCCGTGACGCTGCGTCCGGGCTGTGCGATGGAAGGTATGGAATCAAAAAGCTCCCAGAAATTCTCATACGTCTCCTCATTGAGCATACGTCCGCCGCGGCATACAAATCCCTTCTCAGGAGTCCCGATTCCGTCGTTGCTTCCGCCTAAAATATGCATCCCCTCATAGATGGTAATCTGCTTTCCGGGAAATTTGCAGTCTCTGACCAGATAGGCCGCAGCCGCCATGGCAGCCAGGCCTCCCCCACCAGATAAGCCTTCCTGTCGCCATAGTCACGGTTATTCATCACCGCCTCCTCAATGGCTGAGATCCGCTGGTTCTCCTGCTCCTTCTTGTTGTCACACAGCTTCTTCGCTGCAACGCCCGCTGCCGCTGCGGCTGCTGTTACCGCCAGGGCTTTTCCCAATTTTTTGTTCATTCACGTACCTTCCTTTCTGTTTCTATATAAATTCTCTGGATTAAGAACATGGTTCCTGCTTAGGGCAGTCTGTTAGAGTATTCCCTGAACTCCCCTTTTTCAGGCATTTCTTGTAAAATAATTGGCGAGCCGGCCGAACTGCTCCAGGGTCAGCGCCTCCCCTCTCACAGAGGGGGACAGGCCCAGGCTCCCGATGGCAGACATAATCTGTTCCCTGGTAAATGAAACCTCCGGGGAATTATTCAGCCCGTTCTGGAGGGTCTTTCTCCTCTGGTTAAAGGAGGCCCGGATTAGCCTGAACATAAGCAGGGGATCGTCCACCTTAACCGGCGGCTCCTGATACCGGGTAAGGCGGATCACCGCAGAGCCCACATTGGGCCGGGGAATAAAGCAGTTGGGGGGCACGTTGGCCACAATATAAGCCTCTGCATAGTACTGCACTGCCAGGGACAAAGCGCCGTAATCCTTGGTGCCCGGCCCGGCCTGCATCCTCTGGGCCACCTCCTTCTGCACCATCACCGTTATGTTGTCAATGGGTACCCCGCTCTCGAAAAGCCCCATAATAATCGGCGTGGTAATATAGTAGGGAAGGTTGGCCACCACCTTGACGGGCCTGCCCTTATTATACTCCTGAACCAGCCGGTTCATGTCCACTTTTAAAATATCGTCGTTGATAATCTGCACATTTGGGTAATCCTTCAGCGTTTCCCCAAGAATGGGAAGGAGATTGGCGTCGATCTCCACCGCCACCACCCTTCCTCCGTATTCGGCCAGATACTGGGTCATAGTCCCTATTCCGGGGCCGATTTCCACCACGCAGTCCTCTTTTGTAATCCCTGCCGCATCTATAATCTTCTCCAACACATGGGTATCTATAAGAAAATTCTGACCGAACTTTTTTTGAAAGGCAAATTCGTACTTTTGTATGATTTCTATGGTATTCTTGGGATTCCCCAGCGAGTTCTGCATATTGATTCTTCCTTACATTTTCTTTTAAAATTATGGTATCCCATTCAGGAGGAAAAGTCAATTAAAATAAGCTGTCCTCCAGAGCGCCGGAGGACAGCTGGCAGCTGCCAATCATACAATTATGTGAAAGATCGGTCATCAGAGCTGTTTTGATTGCTTTCATCCCAGTCCCTGAAGTCCATACAGCTTAAGTCCGTTCTCCCAGGTAACCTCTATAACCTTCTGCCGGTCCACTCCCTTAATTCTGCCCACGGCCTCAGCCACATATCCCAGATTCAGCGAGGAATTCCGCTTCCCCCTGTTGGGGGCAGGGGCCAGGTAAGGGCAGTCCGTCTCCAGGACAATGGATTCCAAAGGGGCGTACTCCACCACTTCCTTCAGCTTTTTGGCATTGTTAAACGTCACAACGCCGCCAATCCCTAAAAAGAAACCCATATTCAGATATTCCCTGGCAATCTCCTTTCCGTAGGAGAAACAGTGGATCACGCCTCCCATATCCCCGGCCTTCTCGCCCTTCATAATATCCAGGGTATCTTTGGCAGCGTCCCTGCTGTGGATAATCACAGGCAAGGCCGCCTCCCTGGCCAGCGACAGCTGGCGCACAAACCACTCCTTCTGAATTCCGTGGTCCGGCTCCTCCCAGTAGTAGTCCAGACCGATCTCTCCCACAGCCTTCACCTTCTCATGCTGCACCGGCTTTCAGCCACTCCATCCCCTCCCCCGGAAAGCTCCCCGGTTTCGCTGGGATGGACGCCGACAGCCCCATATATCCACCCATAGGTTTCCGCCAGCTTCAGGGTGCTTTTGCAGCTCTCCAGGTTAGCAGCCACGTTCATCACAGCCCCAACCCCCGCCTCCCTGATGCTCTCTAAAAGTTCCTTTCTGTCCCCGTCAAATGCGTCGTCATCATAATGTGCATGGGTATCAAATATCATCACGCTTAAACTCCTTCAACCATCTGTGCTCCCTCTCTCCGGCCTGGAGGAATGAATGTTCAGACACGCTCTAAGGCCATCTGTGCAATTCCATAAAGCACAATGAGGTGCACCGGATAGAATACATAGAATAAATATTTCAACTGTAAAGCTCCACGTCTGCCATTATACAACACAACAGGCACATATGCCAGAGCCGATATGCAATAATAGCTGATGCTCTCCACAGCGCAGATAACCACGCCTCCTACAAGCTGGGCAATATCGTTATGCCGGAACCAGTACATGGTTACTATGAGCAGGATTCCCACCACATTGTAATCCGCCTGGATCAGCCAGGAAAGCGCGCACCCTGCCGCCAGCGCCGCTCCCCTGACAGCCGTATTCCTGGTATGTTCCATGGCCATCAGCACCATCAGTCCCAGAAACAGGGTAAACAGCATATTCTGGTAGTGGAAGTAAAAGGGCGTATGATATACAGCCAGGTCGAAGGGAATCTCGGATACCACAGCAAAAACCAGCATCCGCATGGTATATTCCCACCGGTTTCTGGTGCGGACGAATTCTTCCGCCACCAGAAATGCAAAGATGGGAAATGCCAGGCGGCCGCAGTAACGGCAGACTTGTCCTGCCACCATCCATATATGCCCCGAAGGCGTGGCAATAATAGCCTCGTACATGGCCCTGTTTGCGCCGTGGAGAATTCCGCCCTGGATCACCACAGCCCCTATATTGTCAATCAGGATGGCCACTATGCCGATGAGCTTCAGTTGATTTCCGGTAAGCCCATGAGCAGTGGTGCGGCTTCCATACGACATATGACTGCTTCTTCTTCTGTTCATGCTCCATTCCTCTTAAAAGGGTGCTTATACGCCCCCGCTGCTTTTGTGTCTTTTCATCATACTCCAAAATGGTAAAAAATGCAAGTTTCTCCCACTTTCTCCTTATTTTTAATATAAAACCGGCTTTAAATACCCATTTCTTACCGATAATCCGCAAATTTTTAAGTGCTTTTTTAAAATTCTCCCACTACAGCCCTAAAACCCCGGTTCCCTGCTGCAAATGCGCACATCTTAAATTACACAAGAAAGAATCCGCTGGCGGGATTCTCCGCCTGCGGCGGGTCGCTTTGGCGACATGATTCCTTACCGCCACAGTGCGATACCCGATAAAGCGGGGCACGCTGTCCTCGCGGAGCGTTTTTTGTTTCATAGGACGTACTTTCCTATGAAAAAGGGGAGCAGGCCGCCGGCCTGCTCCCTCAGTTTACAATCGTCTTACAAAATCTGTCTCAGCAAATCTCCGCCCCTGCAGGCATGTCCTTCTCCGGCGTCATAAGCGTCAGCTTCCCCTCCGCGTCCTCCGCACAGAGAATCATACCCTCAGACACCATACCCGCCAGCCTGGCAGGCTTTAAGTTGGTCACAACCATAACCTTTTTGCCCACCATCTCCTCCGGGGAATAGTAAGCCTTGATGCCGCTTAAGATCTGCCGGGTCTGGCTTCCAATCTTTACCTGGGAGCAGAGAAGCTTTTTGGACTTGGGCACTTCCTCACACTTCACAATCTCTCCCACCTGGAACTGGAGTTTAGCAAAATCATCATAGGCGATCTCCGGCTTTGCCTCCAGATCGATAACATTTTCCGTCTCCGAAGCAGTCTCCTCCCCCTTCTGCACAGCCTCCTCCTTGTGGAGGGCCTCAACCTTTTCCAGCACCTCCTTGACATCCATGCGCGCAAACAGGATCTCCGGCTTATCCGTCACCTTGCCGCCGGATGGGTATAAGCCAAAGCGATCCATCTCCTCCAGACAGCGCTTCCCGGTGTGAAGCTGTCCCAGAATCTTCTCCCCGGTTTCGGCATAAAAGAGTGGAGCAGGGACGCGCCGATGGTAATAGCCTCAGTCAGGTTGTAAAGCACCGTCGCCAGCCTGTCCTTCATAGCCTCATCCTTGGCCAGCGTCCATGGAGTCGTCTCGTCAATGTATTTGTTGCATCTTCTGAAAATGTTGAAAATCTCAGTTATTGCGTCAGCCACACGGAGCTGCTCCATCTTGGCTTCAACCTTCTTTACCTCCTCCAGCACCACTGCTTTCAGATCGCCGTCCACTTCCTCCCCGGCCCCCTTGTTGGCCACTACTCCGCCAAAATACTTGTTGCTCATGGAAATCGTTCTGTTAACCAGATTCCCGAGAATATTTGCCAGGTCGGAGTTCATGCGCTCTACCATCAGCTCCCAGGAGATAACCCCGTCATTGTCAAAGGGCATCTCATGGAGACAAAGTAACGCACCGCGTCTACGCCGAAAAAGTCCACAAGGGTGTCTGCATAGAGCACATTTCCCTTGGATTTGCTCATCTTTCCGTCTCCCTGAAGGAGCCAGGGGTGGCCGAAGATCTGCTTCGGAAGGGGCACATCCAGGGCCATGAGAAAGATAGGCCAGTAAATAGTATGGAAGCGGATAATATCCTTGCCGATAAGGTGAAGATCCGCAGGCCAGAATTTATGAAACTGCTCTGTGGAATTGCCTCCGCAGTCATAGCCGATTCCTGTAATATAGTTGGTCAGAGCGTCCAGCCACACGTAGGTAACATGCTTGGGGTCAAAGGATACCGGAATCCCCCATGAGAAGGTTGTCCTGGACACGCACAGATCCTGAAGCCCCGGAAGGAGGAAATTGTTCATCATTTCATTCTTTCTGGACACGGGCTGGATAAACTCGGGATGTGCATTAATATGGTCAATCAGCCTCTGGGCATACTTGCTCATGCGGAAGAAATAAGCCTCCTCCCTGGCAGGCTTTACCTCGCGGCCGCAGTCAGGGCACTTGCCGTCCGCCAGCTGGGATTCTGTAAAAAGGACTCGCAGGGCGTACAGTAAAGGCCCTCATAATAGCCCTTATAAATGTCCCCCTGATCGTAAAGCTTTTTAAAAATCTTCTGCACCTGGGCCTCATGGTCCTGGTCTGTGGTGCGGATGAACTTGTCATAGGACGTATTCATCAAATCCCAGATTCGCTTAATTTCCGCGGCGGCGCCGTCCACAAACTCCTTGGGCGTCACGCCTGCAGCCACCGCTTTTTCCTCGATCTTCTGCCGTGTTCGTCCGTACCTGTCTGAAAAACACTTCCCGGCCCTGGGCTCTCTTATATCTGGCTATGCTGTCCGCCAGAATAATTTCATAGGTATTGCCTATATGGGGTTTTCCTGATGCATAGGCAATGGCCGTGGTAATATAATATGGTTTTTTACAATCCTGACACATAATTCATTTCCCTCATTTTCTTTCCGGGCAGCGGTCCCAAAGGCCCTTTGTCCTGCCTGTTTTCGTAAGTTTAAGTATAAGCGTTTCCCAGATGTTCGTCAAGAGATGCCCCTCTGTTTTTTCCCATAACTCCGCATTTCTGGTGATTATTCACAGGAATTTTTTGCAGGCGCCGGGCACAGAAAGCCGCGGATGGCTCATATCTTCCCCCTCTCCGTCATATACTGATAATATCGCAATACAAAACTGTAAAAGGACCAACGGAGGATTGATATTAGAATGAGACAACGCAAACAGACCTGCCTATCGATTATTTTATCCCTGCTTCTGACCATAAGTCTTATAACAGGCTGCACCGGAACAGGACAGACGCCGGGGTTCTCCGCCGGCTCCTCCCCCCAGGCTGAATCCGCTGCTTATTATGAAAAGTATAAGGAAAACACCCTGAATGCCCAGAAAGACTTTGACCGGATAATGGAGGAGCTGTTTCTCAGTGAAGTGGATAATTCTCTCATCACCCTTCACTATACCCTGGCCGACCCCTCCGCCTTCGGGATTACAGACTACGACCGGACGCTGGGAACCTACACCGCAGACGATTCCAGAAATGCAATCAAGGACGCCAAGGCCATAAAAGTACAGCTGGATGCCATCGACAAGCGGCTGCTCCGTGAGGATCAGATCCTTACACATACCATTCTGTCCTCTTATCTGAGTACTATGCTTGCCAGCGAAGGAATGGAGCTTTACGATCAGCCTCTGTCCTCCTCCTTAGGGATACAGGCCCAGCTTCCCATGCTGCTGTCCGAGTATGCATTCTACAGTAAACAGGATGTGGAGGACTACCTCTCCCTTCTGGCCTCCATCGATACTTACTACGCCTCCATTGCAGCCTACGAGAAAGAGCGGGCGGATGCAGGCCTGGGCCTGTGCGACGTCAGCCTGGACCGGATTATCAAATCCTGCAACGCTTATCTCATAGACGCGGACCACAGCTTCATGGCGGAAACCTTCACAGAGCGGTTAGAACAGGTAGAAGGGTTAACCCAGGAGGAGAAGGACGCTTACATAGCCAGAAACCACGCTGCCATCGACCAGCACTTTGTCCCTGCCTACCAGAACTTAATTGAAAGCCTGACACAGTTAAAAGGTACGGGTTCCAACGACAAGGGCCTTTATTACTATCCTGAGGGCAGAAAGTATTACCAGTATCTGGTAAATTCCTACACCGGAACATCCTGCCAGGATATACCCTCTTTAAAAACGGCTATCAGCACACAGATGCTGGAGGATCTGGCTGCCATGGATAAGCTGCTTACGGAAAACCGGGGACTGGCAGGGAAGATGTATTCCTACGCCTTCTCTCTCACAGATCCAAACCAAATCCTGGAAAATCTGAGAAGCCAGTGCAGGGAGGATTTTCCCGCCATCGATGATTATGTGTGCAATATAAAAAATGTACCCGCAGCCCTGGAGGGGACTTTAAGCCCCGCCTTCTACCTTACTGTTCCCATAGACCGCCCCCAGGACAATTCCATCTATATAAACAACGGCAGCACCAGCACCAACAAAAACCTGTTTTCCACCCTGGCTCATGAGGGTTATCCCGGACACATGTATCAGACCCTCTACTTTAACAGTCAGAATACCGCCAATATAAGAAAGCTTCTCAGCTTCAGCAGCTATACAGAGGGCTGGGCAACCTATGTGGAATACTATTCTTACGGCCTGGATAACGGACTGGACCAAGACCTGGGGGAACTTTTAAAGCACAATGCAGCCTTCACCCTCTCCCTCTACGCCATGCTGGACATATCGATCCACTACGAGGGATGGGATCTGAACCAGATGTCGGAATACTTAAACCACTACTTCCGCATAAACGACGGCTCGGTTATCTCTTCCATTTATTATGATATCGTGGAGAATCCGGCCAATTACCTGGAATACTATGTGGGTTATCTGGAGATTCTCAACATGCAGAAGGAGGCAAAAAAAGTCCTGGGCCCTGACTATACAGACCTGGAATTCAACCGCTTCCTCCTGGACATTGGCCCTGCGCCCTTCAGTGTTATAAAGCCCTATTTTAATGAATGGCTTCTGGAACAGAACGCCCCCTCACAGGAGCCGGAGTCCTCCGCCCCCGGCTCATGAAGCTATAAAGAAGTTGTCACAACCGGCCGTTTCCATTATTATCCGGCCCGGCAAAAGAACCCTTCTCTTCTGCGTATCACAGAGGAGAAGGGTTCTTTTTAATAAAATCAGGCGTCGCATCCTGGACAATTATATTAAATACCGCCTCTTTGTCTTTTAGCTTAAAGACCATCCGGTAGGTTCCCGGGGGCGCATCTCCCGGTATCGTCACCCGGACGGTTTGAGAGCCCTCCGTCCCCTCTGCGGACCCGCCGCTTTTTCCTGCAATCCAGCCGTCGGATACAGCCTCATACCCTGTATTGCCTTTTCTTAGTATTCCCACCTGAATTTCAGGTACGTCCGAATCCTGGGCCGGTATCAAATAGTCCGCCTTAAATTTTAAGGTTGCTCCCGGATTAACGATACGGCTTCCAGGCTCGGCCAGAGTTACCTTCAAGGCGTACTCCCAATTGTCCGCAACATTATATGTGACCATTCCCGACTCGTTCATCACCGAACTGCCTGCGTTCATCCCCACTGAAAAATTTTGCCGTCAACGTGTGCTCCCCTGATTCCAGGCCGGCTGAGGCGGTGGTATCCATGACAATATCAAAAGAACCCCCATTTTCACCTGAAACCTCTGGTATCAGATATACTTTACCGTTGATTGGGGAATAGGTCTTTCCATTATACTTAAACACCACTCCCTCAGGGAAAAACTCTTTGTCATCCAGAGAAAATACAATGGCCACCCCGTCGGATATACGGGAATCATATCCGGGATAAAGATTCAGCGTAAAAGGATACACCCCCTTGGACAGGCCGCCGTCAATTCCTTCCCCGCTGAGCTTTACAGACGCCCGGCTGTTGTTAACTTTAAAATATACATCGCCCGTATCTGCACTTGCCTGACTTCTGAGGTGGAGACTGTACTCGCCCGTATCCAGAACGCCGGAGGGTTCAAATTCTGCAATCACCGTCAGCGTCTGTCCCGTAATCTTCTCTGTCAGTCCGGTATCTGCCCACATTTTTTTAAACTTATTTAACGGAATTATCTGGCCTTCCTCCGTTCCGTCTACCTTATAGCAGTAGTAACCGGAAAGCCCGGAGCCCAGTAATGTAAGTTTCGTCATTGGAGGCAGGGCCGCTATGGTGCCGTCTCGGTTCTGCAGTTCCAGCCACAGGTCAGACGCCTCATAAGAGCCCGCATTAAGTTCAAACGCCACTGTAACAGCGCTTTCCTGGGAGATTACCACGTTATCCGTTCCGCCGCCTTCCTGTATGACTTTGTTATATTGCTTTCCTGACGCCATTTTTATGCGCTTACAATCGAGGATTCCCAATGGATCCTAAGCGTTATATCTACCGTATTTTCTCCGTCCTGAAATGTCAGTATGACCTCAGCCGGATCTCTCGGACTGAAGTTGCCGTGATTATATAAGGTGAAGTCCAGAGGCGCTTCATACCGGCTGTCCGTAGAACCTATCTGAAGGCCGGAACCCGCCGGATATCCGCCCAGATCACAGACGCTGTCCATCAATCCTGCCGTTAACCAGCCCTGGCCCTTGACAGTCTCCATGGTGATTGCAAACTGATCCTCTGCATATGAATCCTCTTTTTTCACCAGTTTTGTACTTTTATCATCAACATTTATCAGGCTCAGAGTCCGATTGGCTCCTGAAGGAATGATCAGCCTTCCCGTGTAGCTCCCCTTCTGGGTTGCATACAGATCCACCGTCTGTGGCGACAATTCGCTGGCTCTGGTAAGAATCTGTACATTCATAGTGATCGTTTCTTTATCCACATCACCTTCCTTTCTCTGCAATACAATATCCACCGTACCCAGGTCCTGGCTTATCTTGATTTCATCATTTTTATACGTAAGATAATATCTGATTTGAGGTATGCTGCCATCCGTCACATGTTCAGATACTTGTATGGCGTCTCCGATTATGCTGTTTGAAGAACCGCTGTTTGACGTGTGATTGGATACGATCCTGTCCTTTTCCTGATTGGATTCGCCAAAACCGCTGTCTGGATGAAGAATGAGGCCGAAGGTAGATAAGGGCAGACTTTGAATCTTCTGTTTTTCATCATCTACATTGACTCCCTCCCCTGAAGAGAGCCACTCCCCATCTTCCGTCAGCTTCGCCGCATCTACCAGCGACAGCGCCGAAGATATGTTAATCTCTTTAATGACATAGATTGATCCTGAGGCGGCAGGAGGCAGCTCAATGGCTCCTTCCGCCACTGCATACCCATCGGCCGGTTCCGTCTCAAGTTTCCTGGCAGTGAGCACCGTTTGACGGGTGACGCCCAGGCCGTCCACATCCTTTCCCTTAATCTGCCAGTACCTGTAACCGGTCCCTGCCACGTCGTGATACTCCAGTTCTTCCCGTTTAATTTGGTCCTGAACCGAATCATCATAAACTACAAAACCACCGTCCCGGGCTCCCGCTCCGTTCTTCTGCCGGGCATAGGCGTAGGCCTCCGCCTGATCTCCCGCAACTATGTAGGAATAGCCGGAAACAGCCCCGTATTCTTCCACACTGCCGTTTTTGTAAGAGATGCGGAACACGGTTCCTGTCTCAAGTATAATTGCATTTGGAACTGCGAGGGCCTGACCGGTAAATGGGATCTCCTCCTCCCCATCGTCCACACTTTTAAAATTTGCGACCTCAGTGGTGGTGGAATCCAATATAACCGTACTGCCGCCCTCCAGGGCCAGGCTATTCCCCAACTTGCCCAGTTTATCCAGCTTACCCGCATTTTCACCGGCCTCATAATTCTTATCGCCGATCCGGTTCAGCGAATAAAGGGCGGTCTGATTGTCGTTGGCTACGTCCGATGCTCCCGTCAGCCGTACATGGGATTTAATAAGGCGCACCTGATCCGCCCTCTGTATTGATGTGAGAGTTCTGGTGACGTCCTCAGCCATGCCATCATCATTTAGCCTGGACGGAGCTCCATAATTATCCAGCGTTACCAGCCGTATATCACCTGCATCACAGGACGCCCCGCTGCCGAACACTCCGCCCTTAATCTCCATTTCCGGCCCTGCTCCGCTCTGTGTAAACCGGTATCCCGTTCCGTCAATATAGACATGGGAAAAGCCCTTAACCGTGATGGTATCGTAGCCGGATTCTCCGCCGCCGTAGTCGCCTCCTGCATAAACCGACCCTTCCACCACTAGCTTGGAAGGAACCAAAAATGCGGGCTTCTCCTCTTTGTGCTTATCCGAAGTATAGTAATTGCATTTTTCCAGCGCTTCAGTTCCGATATGTAAATGTGTTGAGCCATCCACGGTTCCTTTGTATCCGCCGCCAAACACCCGGCCCGATATCGTCCCTCCAACCAGATTCACAAATACCAGTCCCTCCAGATTATTGGTTTGTTCCTCCTCAGTAGGGTTTTCCGGGCCGTCGTTGCTCAATTCGCTGCCCCCGTAAAGATTACCGTGTATCCACCCTCCTGTCATATTCACAGTGGAACCATTGTATACAAGGGTCTGCCCCGTTTTTCCCAGCGCTCCTCCGTATACGAGCCTTCAATTTCTCCATTCTCAATGTTTATATTTGTCTTTTCCGTTACCAGGCCCGACTTCCCCCCTCCGTAGACATTCCCTTTAACGTCTGTTGAGCCGGAGATCGTAACCGACGTGGAGCCTCCGTTCTGGCCAGTTCTCCGCCGCCGTAGATGTTGCCGCCTACCACTCCGCCGGTTAATTCGATTGTTACCTTAGAGCCCTTTTCCACACGGGCGCAAGTCTCATAGCCGGCTTTAAGGTTTCCGTCTGCGTCTGCTACTCCCTGTCCTCCTCCGAATATATTTCCTGACACCGTACCTCCGGTCATTTTAATATGCACGTTTCCCTTCAGGTACGCATTGTAAAGTCCATATTCCATGGTAGAGGCGCCTTTCCCGTCAAACCCGCTTCCGCTTGCATAAATATTACCGTTTATTTTGGCGTTTCCGCCAATTGTAATATTGGCGTCGCCGGTCAGGCTGCCGCAGTTGGCTGCTTCCACAGGATCTAACACCTTATCGTTATATATCCCCACCGAATTGTCGCCGCCTTTTCCGGCTGCATAAATATTACCAATTGTCCCTCCTACAGCCGAAACGTTCACGGTGGACGGCTTATGGGTATCGCTGCTTACAACATAAGCGGCAGAGCCCGAACCATAAATATTTCCCACGTTTCCATCTGTCACATTGATATACAAATCCCCTTCAAATGTAGCGTACTCACGTTTCTTCCGGAACCGGCCCCGTATATGTTGCTCACACTGCCGCCGGATATATTAATCGTAGTCCGGCCGTTATAGGGCGACTGATCGTTATTAAACCCCTGACAACCCCCCATTAAATTTGTCACATGGCCGCCCTCTACATTAATTGTTACATCCCCGCCTGAGTAGATGCCTCCGCTGACGCTGCCCGCTATAATTGTCGCGACGTTTGCTGTCCCTCCTACGGTAATACTGGGCGTTGTGCCGTCTACTTTATATTCATGCTTCGTTCTCCCATATCCTGAAATCCTGGAAAAATAACCGCTGTAAACAGAAATGTCTCCGGCGGCAGTTACCACTCCATTCCCGGAGTTATCGCCCCTGCCCGCACAGTACAGATAAACAATTCCCAGTCTTTTATTACCCTCAGATGGCATAGTTACATCTGAACCTACTGTGATGTTGTGTCCGGATCCATAGATATGCCAGTTTTCCATTATGGTCAGCCTGTCTAAAAAAGATCTCCTTCCAGATTGAGGTTTGTTTCAACCACGCTGCCAACCGTGGGGCTTGAAAAACCGCTAAGCTTAACCGTATTGACGGCTCCGTAAATAGAAATCGGAACAGGAAGGCCGTTAAGGAAATTTCCATCGGCTGCGCTGTCAACCTGATAATCCCCCATAAGAATAATTTGGTTGCTATCCGCAGCGCCGCCGTCCTCCGCTTTTGTCAAAAGGGATATTGCTTTTTCCAGGGTCTTTACAGGGCTGCTTTCCGTACCGTCATTGTTGTCGTCTCCCCCTGCTCCGCCATCTTCGCCCCTCTGCTTCACATATACGGTTTTAAGCTCAGCTGCCGCCGCCGCCGTCTCAGAGTACAGCACCACATCTCCAGTATTTGTTCCCGACCGGAATAAGCTTACAATTCTTACCGCACACCGGAACTGTTTCTCCGTATCTCCTTCTTCCGCCAGGCGCTGGTATACAGGGCCGTCCGCCCCGTCTATATCCGTCCATTCATCCTTTTCCCCGGCCGAATCCAGCTTCTCCCAGGCGGCAGCCGCCGCTTCTTCCCCGGAAAGCTCTGAAGCAGAGGCGGATTTCAGGCTTCCCATTACCCGCACCTCACCGCTTCGGGAATCCGCCCCCTTGGGAGCCATCTGCCATTGGTAAAGAAAGGCATAGCCCGCCGGAACCTCCGGCGCTCCCCCTGTATCGCTGTCAATGAGGGTATAGGTCGCAATCCCGCCTGCCCGCTGCCCCTGAACGCGGAACCGGCAGGTTCCCACCATTCTCCAGGCAGAATAGAGATATATGTGTTCATCCCAGCCAACATCCATGTATTCCCCGGCTTCCATGAGGCCGGATCATTTCCTTCTCCTGACCATCCTGCAAATTCGCTGGTTAGAAAGGTTTCGTCTTCAAATGGACTTGTAATTTCCTCAGGGCATCCCGGCAGACGGATCTGTCCGGCCATGGCCGGAAGCTCCATATCCACCTGATTGTCTAGGGTTAGAGTTACGATTCTGTCCGCCGCCTGATAACCGGCAGACTCCGCAGCTTCTATAAAGGTCAGATTGTAGGAAGAACAGATAGCAAACCCGGTCTGTCCCCCAAAGAAAATAGTATCTGGATTTTCAATCTTCTGCTCTGTGATATATTCTATATCGCTGTCCCCTTCGTCATCCGGAAATTCTTCTTCTAAATCTTCCTTGTTTTTGTCCCCTGTCTCCTCCTGCTGGTTCCCGCTGCCAACTGGGGCTCCGGAAGAACCGCCTCCTTTTGCGCTGTCCTCTTCGTCTGATTCAATACCGCCATTTGCATCCTGGCCGCCTGCTCCATTGCTTCCTCCGGCGCCGCCTTCCTGGCCGCCTGCTCCGCTGCTTCCTCCGGCACCGCTTCCTGGCTTCCTGCTCCGCTGCTTCCGCCTGTTCCACTCTCCTGGCCGCCTGCTCCGCTACTGC
>BBZN01000020.1 GCA_001304855.1 Clostridia bacterium UC5.1-1D2 | reverse complement strand
CTGTGCATTCTGCTCTCCCTCACCTCAGACAGCAAATCGTCCAGCATGGTATCGTGCTTCTCAATAATCTCCAGCAGCTGCTCACCGCTCAAATCGCCTAAAGGCGTAGTGATAATCACGGCATTCTCATTCTTACTGCGAAGCAATTTCACATCCCTCTGAACCTTGTCCACATCTGTTATATCCGTACGGCTCAGCACAATGGTGCCTGCGTTTTCAATCTGATTGTTAAAAAACTCACCGAAGTTCTTCATATACATCTTACACTTGGCGGCGTCCACAATGGTTACCGCACTGTTAAGCTCCACATCCATATCTGCAGATACATCCACCACCGCCTTAATTACATCCGACAGCTTGCCCACGCCTGAGGGCTCTATAATAATGCGCTCCGGCTGATATTTCGTCAGGACTTCAGCCAGGGAAGCCCCGAAGTCCCCCACCAGGGAGCAGCAGATACAGCCTGAATTCATCTCCCGGATCTCAATACCTGAATCCTTTAAAAACCCCCCGTCGATGCCAATCTCACCGAACTCATTTTCAATCAGCACCACCTTCTCACCAGCTATGGCCTCCTCCAGAAGTTTCTTAATAAATGTAGTCTTTCCTGCTCCCAAAAAGCCGGAGATAATATCAATCTTTGTCATCTTACCCGTTCCTTCTTTCTATCATTCCATCACGTTCACCGGCGCGTCGGATCCTGCCGGTCAAACAACCTGTCAATTGCCTATTGTGGCACAATCTGCAGTCAAAGTCAAGTGTGAAGCGTTTCTCCTACCGCAGCTGCTTAACGATCTTTTCCGCATCCTCCTGGTTTCCGATCACCATCAGATGAATTCCTTTCTCAATAACATAATCCGCACCAGGCATAAATTTCATATGTCCGTCCTCATTCTTCACTGCAATCACCGATATCCCGTAAACACGGCGGATATTCAGGTCCTTGATACTCTTTCCTATCCAGGCCTGAAGGGGCAGTATCTCGTAGATGGAAATACCGTCCGCCAGTTCCGTATAATCAAACACCTTGTTGGCGCTGTAACGCACAGCCGCCTTCTCAGCTACATCCCTGTCCGGATAAACCACCTCGTCGGCTCCGTTTTTCAGAAGAAGCCTTGCATGGATATCACGGTTGGCCTTGCTGACCACAAATTTAGCGCCCATTTCCTTGATGAGGCTTGTAACCTCCAGACTGTTCTGGAAATTATTTCCAATACAGATAAAGCAGAGATCGAAATTGCCGATCCCCAGGCTTTTAAGCACTGCCTCGTTGGTGCAGTCGCCGATTTTCGCACTCACGACGTAAGGCAGTATTGGTTCCAGCTTTTCCTCGGATATGTCCACTGCCATAATCTGGTTATCATGTTTTGCCAGGTTCTCGCAGAGGTGCTGTCCGAACCTTCCCATTCCAATTACAAGAATTGATTTCATCTATCTTTACCTCCCGTTTTTATGGATGTACACTGGGAATCTCTCCTGCACCTGCCTTTGGGGCTGATGTATGGCCGGCCCCGCACAAAAAATCATCTCGCAAAATCAGGCACAAAGGGATTCCCGGCGTACAGATTCCGAGCGTACATATGGTTATCCAATGGTTATCCGCTCAGCCGGATACTGTACATGGGGCTTGGGGCTGGATCTGGTAAATGCAAGCGCAAAGGACAAGCTTCCAATCCGGCCGCAGTACATGAGCAGAATCAAAACCACCCTGGAAAAGGAGGTAAGGCTCCTGGTGACTCCTGTACTCATCCCCGAGGTTCCCATGGCCGAGCAGGTTTCAAAGAACACATCGGACATAGGCAGATTCTGGGCTACCATAATAAGTATGGTGGCTGTGAGCATAAGGCTCAGATTGATTGTCAAAATACAGGCCGACTGGCGGATGGACTCGTCCTCCAGCCTTCTTCCGAATATTTCCACGCCATGGGTCTGGCGGATATTCGAGACACATAGAGGAGCAGCACCGCCAAAGTGCTGGTCTTGATACCGCCTGCTGTTGAACCCGGGCTTCCCCCTATAAACATAAGGATTGCCGTCAGGAACTTGCTTCCGTCCGTGAGAGCCGCCGTATCCACGTTGTTAAAACCTGCTGTCCTTGGGGTAACCGAGCTGAAGAAGCAGGCCAGGAACTTTTCCGATCCGCTCATCCCCACCAGGATATTGTCATGTTCCATCAGATAGAACAACAGCGTTCCTCCTGCCAGCATAATCCCTGTAGTCACCAGCACAATCTTGGTATGCAGCATGTAATGGCGCACATCCAGCTTCTTTTTGGCGATATCATCCCACACAATGAATCCGATGCCTCCCACAACAATCAATGCAGAAATGACGCCGATTACCAGCCAGTCCCCCGTATAACTGCAGAGGGAATTATATTTCTCCACATGCCCCATGAGATCGAAGCCTGCGTTGCAGAAGGCGGATACGGAGTGAAAGATTCCGTACCAGATTCCTTTGGCCCAGCCAAACTGGGGAATAAACCTGAGAGACAGGATAACCGCGCCCGCGCCTTCAAAAATAGCCGTTCCTATAATAATCCTCTTGGCCAGCTTCACCATGCCGCCAATCTGAAGGGTGTTGACGCTCTCCTGCATCAGTCCTCTCTCCTTAAGCCCAATCTTCCGCCTGAGCACAATGGACAGGAAAATACCGATGCTTATAAAGCCAAGGCCTCCCAGCTGGATCATAATCAGCAGAAGCGCCTGACCGAACAGGCTCCACTGACTCCAGGTATCAGCCACAACCAGCCCTGTGACGCAGGAAGCGCTGGTGGCCGTAAACAGGCAGTCCAAAAAGGGTTGGCTCTGTCCGTCCCTGCTGGATACAGGCAGCATCAAAAGAAGCGTTCCTGTCATAATTATAAGGAAAAACCCATAGGCGATGAACTGCGTCTGGGATATTTGTTTTTTCAGCCGAAAACGCTTCGGTTTTTTTTCTAACAGACTCTCTCTCATCTTCTCCTACCTCTACCCTCTCAGCCGGCCTAAGGACTGCCAGGCCAGACATAATAAGAATGCCAGCAGATTCACCACCACTACGCTGGCTCCCGCAGGCGTGGAAAACTGATAGGAGGCCACCATTCCGAGGCAGAAGCACACCACGGACAGCACGCCTGAGGATATCACCACTCTGCCGAAGCTCTTAAATACCCGCATGGAGGTGAGACATGGAAATATAATAAGGCTGGAAATAAGCATAGCCCCCATCATACGCATGCCCAGAACAATCGTTACTGCCGTCAGCACTGCAATAACCACATTATACAGCCCTACGTTCACACCTGTAGCCTTGGCAAAATTTTCATCAAAGGTCACTGCAAATATTTTGTTATAGCACACCGCAAACAGCCCCAGCACCACAAGAGACAGCGCTACGCTCAGCTTCACATCCTCCCGGCTCATAGCCAGAATACTTCCGAACATATAGCTGCTTACATCGGTGGTAAGCCCTGTGGTGAGGGAGGTAACGATAATTCCCAGGGCCAGGCGCTTGCAGATATCAGGGCGATGGCGGCGTCGCTCTTTATCCTGCTGTTCTCTGTAATACGCAGAAGGAAAAATGCGGCTACGACCACAACCGGTATGGATACCTTAAGGGGGGACCAGCCCATGGCAAGCGCGATGGACAGAGAGCCGAAGGAGACGTGGGAAAGCCCGTCCCCAATCATGGAATAACGCCTGAGCACCAGACTCACCCCCAGAAGGGAGGCGCAGAGGGAAACCATCATGCCTCCGGCCAGAGCTCTTACAAGAAAAGGGTAGGATAACATTTCCTTAATCACATTCATCATACTTTCTCCTCCCTTTGACAGCACCTGTGGCATTCGGCATAGGGCTTGCAGATGCCCTGTTCCTTCTCATGGAAGAAATGTCCCGCCGCCCGGCTGTTCATATAGTCGCCTGCAGGCCCGTAAAAGAGCACCCGCTTTTGAAGGTGAAGAATTTTGTTGGCCTCCTCCACCGCATTTCTCAAATCGTGGGATACCATCAGGATTGCCACCTTATCCTCCCGGTTCAGCTTCCTCAGCATGGCATAAAACTCCTGAATGGCAGTTGGATCCAAGCCGGTAATAGGTTCATCCAGAATCAAAAGCTCTTTCGTGGCGCAGAGGGCCCTGGCAATCAAAACCCTCTGCTGCTGCCCCCCTGACAGTTCCCTGTAGCAGTGATTCCTGAGAGGCGTAATTCCCAGCTTTTCCATATTGGCTGCGGCTATCTCTTTCTCGGCTCTGGAATAAAAGGGCAGACGCCCTCTTCTGCTCAGGCAGCCGCTAAGAACCACCTCGTAAACAGTAGCAGGGAAATCCTTCTGCGCCGCAGTCTGCTGGGGCAGATAGCCAATTCCTGTGGCTTTTAAGTTTTCCGATACGGACAGGCTTCCGGCCGACGGCTTTATAAGCCCCAAAAAGCCTTTCATAAGGGTGCTTTTCCCCGAACCGTTCTCCCCCACAATACACAGGTAGTCCCCGGAATTCACCTCCATATTCACATCCACAACCGCTTCCTGGTTTCCATATCCGAAATCTACATGGTCGCATTTTATCAATGGTGTCATATCTATTCTAATCCCTTCCGCAGGTTTTCTGCATTTCCCCGCATCAGCTGGAGGTAGGTAACGCCCTCGTCAAACTGCTTTCTGGTCACATTGTGGCAGGAATGGAGAAGCAGGGGAACCGCTCCCGTCTCCTCGCTGATAATCTCTGCAGTTCTGTGGCTGGAAAGCTCCAGATAATACACAGCCCCAATCTGTTCCTCCCTCACCTTGTCAATAAGGTAGGCGATGGTCTTGGCGCTTGGCTCCGTATCCGTACTGCACCCGGAGAATGCGGCTCTGTAAGAGAGACCGTACTCATCTGCAAAATAGCGGAAAGGAAACTTATCCGCCACCACAATCATCCTGTGCCTTCCCTGGGCCGCCGCCTGGCGCAGCTGCGCATCCAGTTCCTTAAGCTCCCCAAGGTATGCGTCTCTGCCCCTTCGGAAATGTTCCCGGTTCTTTGGATCTGCCTCGCCGAGAGCCTCGCTGATAATTTTTACAATAGCCTGGGCATTTACCGGGGAAGTCCAGATATGCTCGTCATACTCGATCCCCAGATCATGACCGTCGTTTTGGTCGAAAAACTCCTGATATTCCCCTGCGCCCCCGCCGTAAGACCCCAGACCTTCACTGCCGCCCTGAGTTTCCGCAGCAGCGTGGCCTTCTTCCTGGGCATGGCCGCTTTCGTGGACATGATCCTCTTCGTGGGCATGGCCGCCGTCCTCCATCCCCTCCACATGCTCCTCCTCAACCACATCCACATAATCCATCATTGTAAGGATTTTCATATGGCTGGTGTCCAACGAATCCAGAACCTGGGAAACCCACTGCTCCATCTCTCCGCCGTTGCAGATAAGCACATCCGCCCTCTCCATATCTATCATATCCGCAGGCGTAGGCTCAAAGGAATGGCTGTCCATTCCCGCAGGTACAATCAGCTTCAGCTTCACCCTGTCCCCCGCCACCTGGCGCACAAAATCATAATAAGGGAAAATAGTGGTCACTACAAAAAGCCGGTCGTCCTGAAGCTCCGACAGGCCGCCTGCCCCAGCGCCTTGCGCGCACCCGGTCATAAGGGCCATACCCAGGAGAAGGGCAGCCCCATGATAAAGCAGGCTCCCTCCAGGTAATTTTTTAATATTCAATCCCATTCACTTCCTTTATAAATTCCACTACCTGGGCAGGATGATCTGCTATAAGCCTGGGCGCAAACGCCTCCAGCTCCTCCCTCCCCCTGAATCCCCAGGTAACGCCTACCGTATCTACCCCTGCGTTCTTTCCCGTTCTCATATCCGTATTGGTATCGCCAAAGTACAGAACCTCTTCCCTCTCCACCCCAAATTCCTTCATAATCGACCAGACGCCGTCGGGAGAAGGTTTTTTCTCAATCCCTTTATCCTCCCGCTCCCCATAAATCCGCTCAAAACAGCCTGCTCCAAATACCGCTTCCACATTCTCAACCGTCCTGTCATGGGGTTTATTGGAGAGAACCGCCATATGGATTCCCTCCTTCCTGAGAAATGCAAGCATGTCCGCGATTCCCTCGTAAGCTTCCATCCGGTACATATAGCACTCTTTAAAAATATCCACATACCGTCTGTCGGCCTCCTGGAAATGCTCCAGCCGCACATCTTTGCAGGCGGTCAGGGCGCGTTCCAGCAGCGTCCTGTAGCCGTCTCCCACAAACGCCTTGGTCTGCTCCACGTCAACGGGGCCCATGCCCCATGTATCCAGTGTAAGATTCACTGCACGCTGAATCGCATAGATAGAATTCACCAGTGTTCCATCTAAATCAAAAATACAGCATTTATACATAATAATTACCAATCCTTTCCTTTTATATACCAATATCTTCTAACATAACCTCAATCATAGCACAAAATGCAACGCTTGACCAGTGCCAGATAGATTTGACAGGTCTCCCCCTCCATGCTATACTTTTTCAAGATGAACACATCAACATGCTGCACCCAAAGGAGCAAACTATGAATAAATCCTATGCTATAACCTGCAGTTCAACGGCTGACCTGCCGGAAAGCTATCTCAGTGAGCGGGGCATCCCCTATGCCTGCTTTCATTTCTATATAAATAACAAGGAATTCAATGATGATTTGGGACGCTCTGTCCCAATTGAGGAATTTTATCAGAAAATCCGGGACGGAGCCATGCCCACAACCTCCCAGGTGAACCCAGAACAATATACAGCCATGTTTGAGCCGTTATTAAAGGAGGGAAAGGATATCATTCACCTCACGCTCTCATCCGGTATTTCAGGCACCTACAACTCCGCAGTCATTGCCAGGGATGAGCTGCTCGAGCGGTATCCAAAGGGCCGCATCCAGATTATTGATTCACTGTCAGCATCGGCAGGTTATGGCCTTCTGGTGGATACGGCCTGGGAGAAAATGCAGGCCGGCGTAAGCTTTGAGGATCTGACCGCATGGATTAAGGAGAACAAGCTGAGGCTTCAAAGCTGGTTCTTCACCTCGGATCTGACCCATCTGAGAAGGGGCGGACGTCTCTCCGCCTCCGCCGCATTCTTTGGCAGCATGTTGAATATCTGTCCTTTGATGAATGTTAATTTTGAGGGCAAGCTGACTCCCCGGGAAAAATGCAGGGGCAAGAAGAAAGTGATTCGTGAACTTGTAGAACGGATGAAAGAGCATGCGGAAAACGGTCTGGACTACAGCGGCAAATGTTTTTTGTCCCACTCCTCCTGCCCGGATGACGCAGCCGCAGTGGCCGCCCTCATCGAAGATACCTTTCCCCGGCTGAAGGGAAAGGTATTCGTCACAGATATTGGAACGGTCATAGGCTCCCACACGGGCCCCGGCACAGTAGCCGTCTTTTACTGGGGCGACAAGCGTACAGATTAAATCAAAGTTTTCCTTTCTCTCCCCGCCATTAAATATAAGGCAGTGAATCCCGCCGCCGCCGCTGCCAGACTGTATACAAACTCCATTCCTTCCGGAATTCCGGGAAACAGTTCAGGTAAAGACCCCAGCATAAAGCCCAGAATTATCAGATAGGTTGGCTGGGGATACCGTCTCATCAGGCCTTCCAGAATTTTTGTAGTGAGAAATATTCCTCCTGCCGCTCCGATCCCCAAAGGTATCAGGGGCAGTATGTTAAGTGTGCTTAAGTTTCCGATGATAAGCTCGTAAATCCCCAGCATATACAGCATCTGGGATACGCTGATACCCGGAAGGACCAGTCCCACAGCTATGATAATCCCTCCTGCCAGCTGCATCAGGATCGAGCCGGGCCCAAAACCGGTATCCGGCGCAAACATCCCCGTGGGAAGCAGCGACAGAATTACCACAGCCATAATCCCAATGGAAGGGTAAACCACAGCCGGCGCGTCCAGACGGCGTACCCCCGCCTCCTTGTAGATCATAGGCACGCCTCCGGCCACCGCGCCCAGGAAAAAGAACCGCAGAGGCACATCCGCACTGGTTGTAAAAAGAAAGCTGATAAAACGTGAAAACAGCACCATCCCCACACCCGCCCCCAGTAAAAAGGTGGCAAGAAAAGCCATACTCCTCCTGGGATATTTAAAAAAGGAGCTGACCGAGGCGATGAGCCTGTCGTAAATTCCTAAAATCATGGCCATGGACCCTCCGCTGACCCCCGGCACAGTCATCGTCCCCCCAATCCACATCCCTTTTAACACAGTTATAATATGCTCCCGATTCCGATTCATCCATTCGCTCCTTTATCTATTACCCATTGTCCGGCATATTGTAGCATATGTACACGGAAATGGGAATTAATTCTCCGTTTATATTCTATGCAGTACTTCCGCAGCTTATTGATTATTAACAGAATATGTTTTACCTTATAACAGCCAAAGGCTTTGCAAAATCAGGAATCCTTCCTTTTTCTGCAAAGCCTTTGGAATGTAATGCAATTTTATTTAATTATGTAGCATCCATCTTATCTCTGAATTAATATCTCATTCTGTTTCCACGGCAGGCATTTGTCAGGCAGTTTCCGCCATTGCAGTCTGGATTCAGGCCGCACCAGGAAGCGTCTCCCTGAACGCACACGCCTATCTGGGACAGAATGGAGTCAAGCTGCTGTCCGCCATTCTGGTACTGCACGTTCTGAGGGCAGCCGGATGCGTTGTACTGGGATGGATTATATGTATTTACATTGGCCGTGTTGGTTGGGCATCCTGCGCCTAACATTGTGGCAAGCGCCATCGTTGATACTGATAACATGATTTGTTCCTCGCTTTCTTTTCATAAATGTTACAAATATATTTCTTTTTTGTTACAAACCAATGATAACACATTTCTCCCTCTTTGTGCCTGGGAGTTATTGGAAACTATTCCACACTCTGGTTATATTCTCCTTTTTTCGTCATATACTTACCATATCACGCAAAATGCCAGTAACCTGACAATTTCTTCACAATTTTATACCTGGATTGAGGTTTCCGTTATGTTAGAACACGTAAGAACGAGTATACGCCGTTCCTTTCCTACATTGAAAAACGCCATGGATTTCCGGCTCCAGAATGATGTATATGATACGGTGCAGACTATGAATATCAGCCAGTCTCTGAATTTTTCACTTATTTTGCTGGTGATGGAAGGACTAAATCTTTTCGTTTTATTTATACGCCGATTTTCGCGGACGTCTTATCACGCCTCTTAGTATGGCAATTATAAGCTTTCTGCTGATTCTTGCAGGAAACATTTTCTACTGTGAACATCTGTTAAAGCTGGAACGCACTGAAGAAACGCGTTTCATTTTAAAGCATCATACCTATTTTTTTACCATTGCATTCAGCTTCTTCTGCCTTACGGTTAATTATATCTGTCTGAAGAACCGGATGACTGCAGAAAGCGTGGTTATATTTTACATCTATATTGCAGCAGGCCCAATCTACTCACTGCCGGAAACCCTCAGCGCGGTTCTGCTTACAACGCTCTGTTCCATCCCGGCCTTTCTCTATCAGAACGCGCCGCCCCTTGTATATGCAACCCTGTTTTTATACTGCTTTATCAGTATTTTCCTGTCCCAGATGCGCTGCCGCATTATAAAGATCCATCTGTTTCAGCTGAGGGAGGCCTGGGATGAACAGGTAACGCTTCAGAACCGGGCTGACAATGATCCTCTGACACAGATTCTCAACAGAAACGGCTACTCCCTCCGTCTGGAGGATCTGCTTCCCTACACCATGCGCCTGCAAATACCTGTAGCTGTGATTATGGTGGACATCGATTATTTTAAACAGTATAATGATACCTTCGGACATATAGCAGGAGACGAATGCCTGAAAAAAATAGCATATACCCTGTCGTCTAACATCCATCAGGGAAAAGATTTAATCTGCCGGTTTGGAGGGGAAGAATTCCAGATGTTCCTGTACGGCATTAAATCCTCCGACGCCATCAAAGCGGCAGAGCGTCTGCGCCAGGCTGTCGCCCGCCTTAAAATTCCGGCCGCCGACCAGAGCGCCAGTCCCTATGTCACCATCAGCCTGGGCGTTGCCTGTACCGTACTGTCCTCCATGGAGGACTACCATAATCTGGTAAAAGCGGCCGACCATGAGCTTTACTATTCTAAAAATCACGGCAAAAATATGCTTTCCTTCCGGGAATTGGATATCCCCCACAGTTTTGGCCTTTCCTTTGAGGACAAGCTGGAAAATGCCAGGCTCATCTATGAAAACAGCGCCTCCCCTTTTGCTGTGATTAAGGTCACTGAAAACGCCTGTGGAAAACAGGATTTCTGTTATATATACATAAATGACGCCTGCGCCAGGCTGGAATGCATTTCAAGACACGAAATCTATTCCAGAAGCTTTCTCGGACACTACCCCGGCGCAGGCGGACACCGGATCTCCTCCTATCACAAAATTGCGCTTAATGGAGGCAGGGAAACCATCTATGATTTCAGGCCGGAGATAAGCAAATACCTGAAAATAGAATGTTTTCAATTTCACGAGGGCTGCTGCGGCTGCATCCTGGAGGATGTAACCGACCAGCATTACTTCGAGCTGTTTGGGAACAATGGGCTGAGCATTCTCAGCCAGATAACAGATGGCGGTATTCTGATAACCGGTTATGACGCGGCTCTGCCTTCGGTCGTTTACATGAACACCAGGCTTCTGAAAGCTCTGGATTATTCCAGCTTTTCCGAATACCGCAGGCAGAAAAGTCCTGACTTCTCTTTCCTGGAGGATATTTATCCCGACGATATTCCCTCCTTCCGGGAATCTTTGTCCATGTTTACCAGGGATGACTCCGTGAACAACTGTATCATAAGAATCAGAAAAAAGAAGGGGCAGCCTCTGTGGTTTATGCTGAGAGGCAAACTGATTATAGATGAACACCAGACGCCTCTTGTCTTGTTTACCGCATACCATATCACCAAACAGCTTGGGCGTATACAGTTTGACAGCATTTGAACCACTGTCCGCCGCCTCTCTTAAAGCTGGTTTCCGGGCAAAGGAAATCAAAACATAAAAAACAGGACTCCCGGAGGCTGCAGGTGCAGCAGGGAATCCTGTTTTTATGTTACAGTAACAATTCAGACGGCCGCCTGACCGTTTTTCCGTCAGGAAGAAGCTTCGTCTGAACCGGCCGCTTTTACAAATAAGTTTTCCGCATAATTCACGGACGCCATAGCATCCCGGCAGTATGCGTCTGCGCCGATGGTCCTGGCATAATCCTCAGTGAGTACGGCTCCCCCCACCATCACCTTAACGCCAGGGACGCTGCTGCGCAGCTGGCGGATGGTTTCCTCCATACTGGGCACCGTGGTTGTCATAAGCGCCGACAGACCTACCAGGGATACATTTTGTCCGGCTGCCTCCCGGACAATCCGCTCAGGCGGAACATCCTTTCCCAGATCGATCACATCATAGCTGTAATTTTCCAGCAGCACCTTCACGATATTCTTTCCAATATCATGAATGTCACCTTTCACTGTAGCAAGTATCACCTTGCCCTTCTTTTCCTGGACCCGGCCGCTTCTGTCCATCTTGGTCTTTATAATTTCAAAGGCCCCTTTAGCCGCCTCTGCGCTCATGAGAAGCTGGGGCAGGAATATTGTTCCCTTCTCAAAGCCTTTTCCCACATGGTCCAGCGCAGGGATCATCTCCTCATTGATAATATCCAGGGGATCCTTCTCCTCCAGGAGAGCCGTCACCGCCTCCTGGGCGCCTTCTCTCAGCCCCCGCTCAATGGAAGCTCCCAGGCCCCAGGGCCTTTCTCTGCTCCAGGTTCCCCTGCCGCTTTTGGGGAGCTGCCCGGACGTTTGCCGCCGCCTGTGCCTATGGTCTGTCCCAGTCCGGCCACCTGACCTCCGTAGACGCTGATATACCGGCTGCACTGGGGATCCAGATCCATCAATGCGTTAAAGCTGTAGTAAGCCCGCATCATAGCTTCGGAATTGGGATTGATGATGGCGGCATTTAACCCGGACTCCATGGCCATGGTAAAGAAGGCTGCATTGATAATCTCCCTCTGGGGCAGACCGAAGGAAATGTTGGAGACGCCAGAACCGATTTGCCCCCCAGTTCATCCCGGATGCGCCGCAGAGTTTCCAGGGTTGTGAGAGCTCCCTTGCTGTCTGAGCTCACCGTCATGCAGAGTCCGTCCAGTATGATGTCCTCAGGACCGATGCCGTAGGCCGCCGCCCTGTCAATGATTTTGCGCCCCACTTTGATTCTTCCCTCGGCTGTTTCAGGGATCCCCTCCTCGTCCAGGCACAGGCCCACTACCACGCCGCCGTATTTGGCCACCAGCGGGAACACCTGCTCCATCACTTCTTCCTTGCCGTTTACCGAGTTTATGAGAGGCTTGCCGTTGTATATGCGCATAGCCCGCTCCATGGCCTCCATATTGGAGGTGTCGATCTGCAGGGGCAGGTCAATGACGCTCTGAAGCTCCCGGACCGCCTCCTCCATCATGGAGGGCTCGTCAATCTCCGGCAGGCCCACATTTACGTCCAGCACGTCCGCCCCGTTGTCCTGCTGGCTCACTCCCTCTCTGAGAATATATTCCAGGTTGTGCTCCCTTAATGCCTGTTTAAATTTGGACTTGCCTGTGGGGTTGATGCGCTCGCCGATGATCACCGGCTTGCGTCCTATAACTACGGCCTGGGCGTAGGAGGAAATCACGGTCCGCCTCTTGGGCTCCGGCCATTTTACAGGAATGTCCCTGCAACGCTTCACCGTCTCTCTTATATGGTCCGGCGTCGTTCCGCAGCAGCCGCCTACAATCACGGCTCCCATGGAGACAATCTCCTCCATCACCTGGGCAAATTCCTTTTCGTCTATATCATATACCGTTTTTCCCTTCTCGCTTCTGGGAAGGCCTGCGTTGGGATTGACCAGCACAGGAACAGAGGATACCTCCAGGATATCTTTGAGAATCCCTTTCATCTGTACCGGTCCCAGACCGCAGTTGATGCCAAGGGCGTCTACTCCCAGCCCCTCCAGAAGGGCGACCGTAGATTCCACGTTTCCTCCTGTAAGAAGCTTGCCGCGCTCGTCGTAGATAACCGTGGCAAACACAGGCAGACAGCTCCCGGTTCCGGGAACCTCCCCCCTTCCTTCGCCCCCAGCACAGCAGCCTTAAGCTCGTAGCTGTCGCTCATTGTCTCGATAAGAATCAAATCCGCTCCGGCCTTTGCGCCTATGGAGGCAACTTCCCTGTAAAGCCTCACCGCTTCCTCAAAAGGCAGATCGCCCAGAGGTTCTAAAAGCTTCCCTGTAGGTCCCAGATCCAGCGCCACCCAGCCGTGTCCCGCCTCCCTGACCGCCTCCCTGGCGTTCTCCACTGCGGCGGTCACTATGGCTTCCAGATTATCTTTATACTTCAGGCCGTTAGCCCCAAATGTATTGGTGGTTACCAGATCGGCTCCTGCATCCAGATACTCTGCATGAATCTCCTTCAGGACTTCCCTGTGGCTCAGATTCCACAGCTCAGGCAGCTCTCCTGCAGTAAGTCCTCTGGCCTGGAGCATGCTCCCCATACCTCCCGTCGCAGAATATGCGGCGCTTTTTCATTGCATCTAATATGTTCATTCTTTTTCCTCGTTATGAGCAATTGAAGTCTGTCTGCTCTCATACAGACGCTTATTTTAGCTGTTTAAGATGTCCTTTACAAGCGCGTCCACATGTTCCTCGCTGGTAATCCAGCTGGTGCAAAGGCGGATTGCCGTATGGCTTTCATCCACCCGGCCCTGGTGGGTATAGCTGTATTTGTCCTTCCACTGTTCCAGAACGGAATCCGGCATAATGGGAAAGATCTGATTCGTGGTATTGGACACAAGGAAGGGGTATCCCTTCTCCTCACATGCCCGGCGGATCCTGGCTGCCAGCCTGTCCGCATGCGCTCCCAGCTCAAAGTACAGCCCGTCCCTTAAAAGCTCTCCGAACTGCAGACCCAAAAGCCTGCCCTTGGCCAGCATGCCGCCTCTCTGCTTAATATGGTAGCGGAAATCGGGCATAAGTTCCTTATTGGTAATCACAACCGCCTCTCCGAACAGGGCTCCCACCTTGGTGCCGCCGATATAGAACACGTCGCAGTTGGAAGCCAGTACGGGCAGATCCACGTCGTTTCCCTCAGCCGCCAGCCCATAGCCCAGGCGCGCTCCGTCCACGAAGAGATACAGGCCATGCCTCCTGCAGACTTCGTACAGCTCCTCCAGTTCCTTCTTTGTATAGATCGTGCCCAGCTCCGTAGGATTGGAGATATACACCATCTTGGGCTGGACCATATGCTCAAAGCTGTCATCCTCCACATGGGCTGTGTAGAGCTCCTCCACCTGCCCGGCCCTGACCTTTCCGTCGTCGGAAGGAAGAGCCAGAACCTTATGTCCGGTGGCCTCGATGGCCCTGTCTCATGGGCATTTATATGTCCCGTTACAGCGGCCACAACCCCCTGGTGGGGACGGAGGGCCGCAGCAATCACCGTCTGGTTGGCCTGTGTTCCGCCTACCAGGAAATGGACGGCGGCTTCCTCCTTCCTGCAGAGCTCCCTGATTATCCCGGCCGCCTCCAGGCAGTATGAATCCTCCCCATAGCCCGGCGTCTGCTCCAGATTTGTCTCTGCAAGCTTCCTCAAAATACGCTCATGAGCGCCTTCGCTGTAATCACAATTAAAACGAATCATTTCTAACTCCTCCGTATATTATATTTTGCTGTAACTGTTATATCTATCCCTGCTTTCTGCAAGGATCGGTTCAAACCGCGTTCCTTCCCCTTGTCCCAGGCTCAGCTCTGCCTCCGGTAGGCGCAGTCTTTTTTGGCGCACACCTCGCATCCCTTCACGTCGCACCTGTAGGCCTTGCCGCTGACCCCCATAACTGCCGTCACCGACTTGGACGGCATCATGAGCAGGCTGTCTGTCAGTTTAATGCCGATCCGTTTCCCCGCCTCCAGGCCCCAAGGAGAGCCGGCTGGCAGCTCAGGGGAAAATCCCCGTATCCCGGGCTGAACCTGGGCCGCAGATACCTTCCCTCCCCTTCAAACTTCTGCCTCAGCTCCCTGCATACCTCATCGCAGTACTCCTCGATTATGGCAGTTGCCGCAGCCTGCATCACTACCGCCTTGCTCATCTGCAGACGGTTATATTTTTGAATCAGGTGGTCCGCTCCCGTTCCCAAGGTAGCTGCGAATACAAGAATCGACTGGCAGTCCCTCAAATTCCTTGCAAGATTTTTGCTCCGGGTCTGAAAACAGAGCCCGTCGATTCCCTCCTGGCCTTCCAGAATCAAAGGAAATTCCCGAACCAGATGTCTGGGGCTGATAGCGTTAAAAAGCTCCCCGATACACCTTTCCACCAGGCGTTCACCCTTTCATCCGCCTCATGGCCTCTGTATCCCAGGTAACGAAGCACCTCTCTCCTGTCAATACTGTCCGCTTCCATCTGCACCTCCTAAAGCTTCTCTTTCGCCCCTGTTCACTTCGTCCTCAGCAGCGCTTTGCAGGTTACTGCCTGTGCCCGGTCCCCTCTTTATTCCCACTCCAGTATATCCGACAGATTCTCCTTAATCTTCATGGCCACATCCGGCTTATTCATGGAATACACGTGAATTCCCTTTACGCCATTGGCTATGAGATCAATAATCTGGTCTGTGGCATAGGCGATCCCGGCCTGCTTCATAGCCCTTGGGTTGTCACCGAATTTATCCACAATGGACATAAACCTGGAAGGCAGGTAGGTTCCCGACATCTGGGTGATCCTCTTAATCTGCTTGGCATTGGTCACAGGCATAATCCCTGCGATCACAGGAACCGTGATTCCCTTCTCCCGGATGCGGTACAGGTAGCTGTACAGAATACTGTTGTCAAAGAACATCTGGGTGGTGGCAAAATCACATCCCGCCTCCACCTTCTCCTTTAAATAATCCATATCAACCGACTTATTGGCGGACTCCACATGCCCTTCCGGGTAACAGGCCGCCCCGATGCAGAAATCTCCGGATTTCTTGATCTCTCGGATAAGCTCCGATGCATAATGGTAGACCTCCGGTGTTCTTCCGTCCTCCGGTATATCCCCTCTCAGAGCCAGAACATTTTCAATCTTGTGGGCCCTAAGCTCCCCCAGCACCTGCTCCACCTTCTCCCTGGTGGAGGAAACACAGGTAATATGGGCCAAAGGCGTCACATTGTACTTTTCCTGAATGGTAGATGCAATATCCACCGTATAGTCGCTGGTTCCTCCTCCTGCGCCATAGGTGACGCTCATAAAAGAGGGCTTCAGCCCGGCAATCTCCGCAGCCGCAGCCGCCACTGTATGATAGGCGTCCTCTGTCTTTGGAGGGAACACCTCAAAGGACAGAGTGGGCTTGTCCCCTGCCAGTATATCCCGTATCTTCAATTTTCATATCCTCCCTTTTGCCTCAGGTCCAACCATTCCGGCAGTTCTTTTTTTGTAACTGCCGCCTTTTTTATAGAAATGCTCCGGCTCCTGCTGTATCAGGATTGCCGGAGCATTCACGCCTCCAGGGCGTGTCTGAAGCGCCATTTACATCTCAACCGTCACTTTTTTCAGATGCCAGATATCCTTTACGTACTCCTCAATGGTCCTGTCGGAAGTAAACTTGCCGCTGTTGGCCACATTCAGGATAGCCGCCTTGGCCCACCACTTCTCGTCTCTGTAAGCTGCATCGATCCGCTTGTGGGCTTCCGCATAGGACCTGAAATCCTTCAGAATAAAATAGGTGTCCGCTTTATCGCTGCTCTTGGTGTTCAGCAGGGAATCATAGATATCCCGGAACAGCTCAGGGTTATCCGGCGCATAGTAACCGTTGATCAGCTGCATCAGAACCCGGCGGATTTCCTGGTCATTGTTGAAAATATCCATTGGATAATAGCCGCCGTTCTTCTCGTAGTTGATGACTTCGTCGGAGGACATGCCGAAGATAAACGCGTAATCAGCGCCCACCTCCTCCACAATCTCCACATTGGCTCCGTCCATAGTGCCCAGCGTCAGCGCGCCGTTGAGCATAAATTTCATATTGCCTGTGCCTGAAGCCTCTTTGCTGGCTGTTGAAATCTGCTCGCTCACATCAGCGGCTGCAAATATCAGTTCTGCGTTGGACACGCGGTAATCCTCTATAAATACCACTTTAATTTTGCCCTTGATGGACTTATCGTTGTTAATCACATCCGCTACGGAATTGATAAGCTTGATGGTCAGCTTCGCTCGCTTATAGCCGGCAGCCGCCTTTGCGCCAAAGATAAAGGTTCTTGGAACCATATCCATGTCAGGGTTATCCTTCAGCTGGTTATACAGATACATTACATGTAAAATATTCATCAGCTGACGCTTATACTCGTGAAGCCTCTTAACCTGAACGTCGAAAATAGACCGGGGATCCACCTCAATGCCGTTATGCTCCATAATATACCTGGCCAGGCGGATCTTGTTCTGGTACTTGATATTTAAAAACTCCTGCTGGCATTTCAAATCGTCCGCATAGACCTCCAGCTTCTTAATGTGAGGAAGATTGGTAATCCACTCATCCCCTACCTTGGAAGTCACCCAGTCCGCCAGCAGCGGATTGCCGTGGAGCAGGAACCTTCTCTGGGTAATGCCGTTGGTTTTATTGTTAAACTTCTCAGGCATCATCTCATAGAAATCCTTCAGCTCCTGATGCTTCAGGATCTCCGTGTGGAGCCTTGCCACGCCGTTTACGGAAAAGCTGGCTGCAATGGCCATATAAGCCATTTTCACCTGACCGTCATAGATGATGGACATTTTCCGCAGCTTCTCCTGGTTGCCGGGATACATGGCCTGTATCTGGTTCTGGAATCTGCGGTTAATCTCCTCCACGATCTGATAAATACGGGGCAGCAGACGTGAGAACAGCTCAATGGGCCATTTCTCCAGCGCCTCGGACATAATGGTGTGGTTGGTGTAAGCGCAGGTTTTGGTGGTCACCTCCCAGGCCTCATCCCACTCAAGCCCCTCCTCGTCCAGAAGGATGCGCATCAGCTCCGGAACCGCCACTGTGGGGTGTGTGTCATTCAGCTGGAAAACTACCTTCTCATGGAACTTGCGGATATCCTCATGCTTCTCCTTGTACTTCACAATCGCTCTCTGAACGCTGGCAGAGATAAAGAAATACTGCTGTTTTAAGCGGAGCTCCTTGCCTGCATAGTGATTGTCGTTGGGGTACAGGACTTCCACAATGGTCTTGGCCAGATTTTCCTGCTCCACAGCCTTCTGATAGTCGCCGCGGTCAAAGGAATCCAGATTAAAGGTATTGATAGGCTGCGCATCCCAGATACGCAGGGTATTCACAACATTGTTGCCGTATCCGATCACCGGCAGATCATAGGGAACAGCCATGACAGACTGGTAGCCGTCCTGCACAAAGTGATTTACGCCATCCTTGTTGTCAATGCGCACATAACCGCCGAACTTTACCTCCTGGGCGTACTCGGATCTGCGGATTTCAAATGGATTGCCGTCCTTCAGCCACTCATCCGGAACCTCCACCTGGAAACCGTTCTCGATCTTCTGCTTGAACATGCCGTAGCGGTAACGGATACCGCAGCCGTAAGCCGGATACCCCAGAGTCGCCAGGGAATCAAGGAAGCAGGCGGCCAGCCGGCCCAGGCCTCCGTTGCCAAGAGCCGCATCCGGCTCCTGGTCCTCTATTACGTTTAAGTCAAAGCCCAGCTCCTCCAGGACCTCCCGTATGCCTTCCCTTGCGCATATATTGATAATATTGTTGCCCAGGCGCGGCCCATAAGAAACTCCATGGACAGATAATAGACGGTCTTGGCGTCCTTTTTCTCATATTCCTTGTGGGTTGCGATCCACTCATCGATGATCACATCCTTCACAGCGTAGGCCACGGCCTGAAAAACCTGCTGGGGCGAAGCCTCGTCGATGGTCTTGCGGAACATGTTTTTTACATTATATATGACGCTGTGCTTAAAGGTCTCCTTGTCAAATCCCATATTATTATTCATCGGTTTTTATCCTCCTGCTTTCTATTGATACGCATTTATATCTCCGATGATTCATTTATTTCATCGTCTTTTCAACGCCGAGCATCACATCTTCGCCATTGATATTCCAGTCCTTGGCGAATCCGCCCATCTGTCCCAGACAGATACGGTCGGCCATCACCTCGGACTTGATAGAATCGGCATGAGCCTTTAACAGCTCTGCAATCCGGTCGTTTCCATCCTGATAAACCGTGATGTGATCCATCACCTCAAAACCGGCCTCCTTGCGCATGGTTTGAACCTTGCTGATCAGTTCTCTGACAAATCCCTCTTCGATCAGCTGGGGGGTCAGGTTTGTATCCAGTACAACCGTCACATAATTATCTTCCTCTGTGACATAGCCGTCCTTCTGCGCCACATCGATTAACAGATCCTCTTTTGTGAGCACGACCTCCTGTCCTTCCAGTTCAAAGGAAAGGCTGCCCTTCTCATTGAGAACGTCCATGGCTTTGCTGCCGTCAATGTGGGCCAGCGTACTGCGGATTGCATTCAAAAGCCTGCCATATTTCGGTCCCAGAGTCTTTAGCTGGGGTTTGAAGGTATATGAGGTAAAGGCCCTCACATCCTCCGTAAACTCCACCTTCTTCACATTCAGTTCTTCCTCGATTATCTTTACATAGAACTCGGAAAGGACGTGATCGGCCTTCACATACATGGTGGCAATTGGCTGGCGGTTCTTGATATTTGCCGTATTCCTGGCAGCCCGTCCCATGACAACCGCCTTTAGCACCTCGTCCATGTCGGATTCCAGGCCGGTATCAATCCACTCCTCCCGAACCTCAGGGAAGTCGCAGAGATGAACGCTCTCAGGCGCATCTGCGTCAATGTTCCTTACAATGTTCTGGTAAATCTGCTCCGTCATAAAAGGAATCATGGGAGCAGCCGCCTTGGCAACGGTCACAAGGGCAGTATACAGGGTCATATAGGCGTTGATCTTATCCTGCTCCATCCCCTTCGCCCAGAAACGCTCGCGGCTTCTGCGGACATACCAGTTGCTCATATCGTCCACAAATTCCTGGAGCGCCCTGGCAGCCTCAGGAATCTGGTAGTTCATCAGATTGCCGTCCACCGATTTTACCATGGAATTCATCTTGGACAGAAGCCATTTATCCATTACAGGCAGTTTGTCGTATTCCAGGCTGTACCTGAAAGCGTCAAAGCTGTCAATGTTGGCGTAGAGCACCCAGAATGCATAGGTGTTCCACAGAGTACCCATAAATTTGCGCTGGCCCTCGGTCACAGCCTTATCCTGGTAGCGTTTCGGAAGCCATGGCGCGCTGCAGGTGTAGAAGAACCAGCGGATGGCGTCTGCGCCGTGGGCCGACAGGGTGTCAAAGGGATCCACTGCGTTTCCTTTGGATTTGCTCATCTTCTGTCCGTTCTCGTCCAGAACCAGGCCCATAACAACTACATTTTCATAAGGCGCCTTGTTAAAGAGCAGGGTGGACTCCGCCAGAAGCGAATAGAACCAGCCGCGGGTCTGATCCACTGCCTCAGAGATAAACTGGGCCGGAAACTGGGACTCAAACAGCTCCTTATTCTCAAATGGGTAATGATGCTGCGCAAACGGCATCGCGCCGGAGTCAAACCAGCAGTCAATCACCTCCGGCACCCGCTTCATCGCCTTGCCGCACTTGGGGCATTTGATATTTACAGCGTCGATATAGGGGCGGTGAAGTTCAATATCATCGGGGCAGTTCTCGGACATGCTCTTTAATTCCTCGATGCTTCCGATGGAGTGCTGATGTCCGCACTGGCATTCCCAGATATTCAGCGGAGTTCCCCAGTAACGGTTTCTGGAAATACCCCAGTCCTGGATATTCTCCAGCCAGTCGCCGAAGCGCCCCTTTCCGATGGAGTCGGGAACCCAGTTGATGGTGTTATTGTTACGGATCAAATCTTCCTTCACAGCCGTCATACGGATAAACCAGGATTCTCTTGCGTAATAGATCAGAGGGGTGCCGCATCTCCAGCAATGAGGGTAGCTGTGCTCAAAGTTGAGCGCCGCCAGAAGAAGGCCTCTGTCTTTCAGATCCTTCAACACCATAGGATCCGCATCTTTGACAAAGGTTCCCGCAAAGGGAGTCTCCTCCGTCATGTTGCCCTTGGCGTCTACCAGCTGGACAAAGGGCAGGTTGTATTTGCGTCCTACGTTGGCGTCGTCCTCGCCGAAAGCGGGGGCAATATGGACGATTCCCGTACCGTCCGTCAGCGTTACGTAGTCTGCGCAGACCACATAGTACGCTTTTTTATGCTGTTTTTCGCACAGAGGCACAGAGCATTCATAGAGGGCTCATACTCCTTAAACTCCAGGTCACTGCCCTTGTAGTTCTCCAGCACCTGGAAATCCTCTCCCAGAACAGTCTCCGCCAGAGCCTGTGCAATATAATAGGTGTACCCGTCCCCGGTCTTTACCTTCACATAGTCTTCTTTGGGATTTACACAGAGGGCCAGGTTGCTTGGAAGCGTCCAGGGCGTGGTTGTCCATGCCAGAATATAGGCGTCCTCGTCCTTCACCTTAAATCTGGCGATGGCGGAGCGTTCCTTCACATCCTTGTACCCCTGGGCCACCTCATGGGAGGACAGGGGAGTTCCGCAGCGCGGACAGTAGGGAACCACCTTAAAGCCTTATACAGAAGGCCCTTATCCCAGATCTGCTTCAGGGCCCACCACTCGGACTCGATAAAGTTATTCTCATAAGTTACATATGGGTCGTCCATATCCGCCCAAAAGCCAACGGTATTGGAAAAATCCTCCACATGCCCTTGTACTTCCACACGCTTTCCTTGCATTCCCTGATAAACGGCTCCAGACCATAGGCTTCAATCTGATCCTTGCCGTCCAGTCCCAGCTTCTTCTCCACTTCCAGTTCCACGGGAAGCCCGTGGGTATCCCAGCCGGCCTTGCGGGGAACCATATATCCCTTCATCGCCCGGTATCTGGGGATCATGTCCTTGATTACGCGGGTTTCCACGTGGCCGATATGAGGTTTGCCGTTGGCTGTGGGAGGTCCGTCATAGAAAACATAGGGCTTGCAGCCCTCGCGCATCTTGATGCTCTTTTCAAAGATATGCTCATCTTCCCAAAACTTCTCTACTTCCTTTTCCCTTTCCACAAACTTCAGGTCTGTGGAGACTTTGTCATACATTCTGGTATTCCTCCGTTCTTTGATATAATAAATATTCTGGTATTTTCCGTGAACGTTAATAAAAAGATGATATAAAAAAGCTTTCGTCCCCGAACAGGACGAAAGCCGTAAATCTCCTTCGTTTAACCACCTATTACTCCATACCATCATATGAGTTCCCTTAACGCAGGAAATACGTCCCGGCTTACCCTGGGCTACTGCCTAAGCTTTCAGCCGGACAGCTCCGGAGTGATCTTTGGCGCTGCGCTACTGACACCGGTTTTCCACCATCCCCGGCTCTCTGAAGCGTTCCCGCAGGCTTACTGTCTCCATCACAGCTTTTCCTATTTAACCTCTTTATTATAATAACGCCGCCTGGAAATGTCAACCTTATCTGCGCATTTCCTTCAATTCCTGCTGGTTTTCCTTTTATATTCTTCCCTCTTTATCCTTCCCGGCCCTGTCCATGCTTTCTGTATATTGTCATTTTTTTAACATTCCTTTTACCTTTTGTAAATTTGTGTTATACTACTAACCAAAATTAAGCGCAGCCGTTAAAAACACAGCCGTTCCCATTATTTCCCGCGGACAGCCGGACGCCGCGCACCAGGGAGGAACCTATATGGAACAGAGAAATCTTACGCTATTGACTGACCTGTACGAGCTGACTATGATGCAGGGGTATTTTAAAGAGAAGGACGCCAACGAGACGGTTATCTTCGACATGTTCTACCGCACCAACCCTCACGGCAACGGCTTTGCCATCTGCGCCGGCCTGGAGCAGGTCATTGAGTACATCAAAGATCTCCATTTTGACCATAAGGATATCCAGTATCTGGGCAGTCTTGGAATCTTTGATAAAGATTTTCTGGAGTATCTCAGAGATTTCAAATTCACAGGCGATATCTACGCTATCCCGGAAGGCACCGTTATTTTCCCAAGAGAACCGCTGGTGAAAGTAATTGCGCCTATCATGCAGGCCCAGCTGATTGAGACAGCCCTTCTCAATATTATAAACCACCAGAGCCTTATCGCTACCAAGACGGAGCGCATCGTGTATGCAGCCAAGGGCGACGGCGTGATGGAGTTCGGACTCCGGCGCGCCCAGGGGCCGGACGCAGGCGTCTACGGCGCCAGAGCCGCCATGATTGCCGGATGTATCGGCACCTCCAACGTTCTGTGCGGCAAGCTCTTCGGCGTGCCTGTAAAGGGCACCCACGCCCACAGCTGGATTATGAGCTTTCCCGACGAGCTCACGGCCTTCCGCACCTATGCAAAGCTCTACCCCACCGCCTGTATCCTCCTTGTGGATACCTACGACACATTGAATTCCGGCGTTCCCAATGCCATTAAGGTATTTAAGGAAATGCGGGAGGCAGGCATTCCCCTGACGTTCTACGGCATACGCCTGGACAGCGGCGATTTGGCCTACCTTTCCAAGAAGGCCAAGAAAATGCTGGATGAGGCGGGCTTTTCAGATGCGGTGATCTCAGCCTCCAACGATCTGGACGAGAATCTGATTAATTCCCTTAAAATGCAGGGGCAACCATCAATTCCTGGGGCGTTGGAACGAACCTGATTACGGCAAAGGACTGCCCTTCCTTCGGCGGAGTTTACAAGCTGGCCGCAGTTAAGGACAAGGCTGCAAACCAGTTTGTCCCCAAAATTAAGCTGTCGGAAAATGCGGAGAAGATCACCAATCCCGGCAACAAGACCATACAGAGAATTTACGACAAAGCCACAGGCAAGATCATTGCGGACCTGATCTGTCTGGTGGGGGAGAAATTCAACACCGATAATTCCCTTCTCCTCTTTGACCCCATTGAAACCTGGAAAAAACCATGGTAGCTCCGGGCAGCTACACCCTGAGAGAACTGCTGGTTCCCATATTCCTTGACGGCAAATGCGTCTACGACTCTCCCAAAGTCATGGACATCCAGGCATACTGCAGGGGCGAGCTGGATACGCTGTGGGATGAGTCCAAACGTCTCATAAATCCCCATACAGTTCATGTGGACCTGTCCAATGAGCTGTGGCATATAAAAAACCAGCTTCTGGATTCCTATCACAGGAAATAAACAGTCCCCCGGGACGTGCAGACGGCGGGAAAGAACATTCCGGCAGACACAGGCAAAAACACAGGCGCACCTGCGCAGGTATGCCTGTGTTTTTCATTCCTCCCAGGAAGGGGCAGGTCCTGTAGCGCATATCCCCTTCTCATCCAGGGGCTGCTGTACTCTGTGAATAATGCTCCTTTTCTTTCCCCGGAAATACCGGATATATTTTACCTAATTTTAAATAATCATTGACGCAGACGGTCCATAGGGCCTGATGCTCATTCTGTATGCGCTGCCTTTCCCTGTGCAACCCTCAATATATTGAATATACTCATCCGCCAGGTCATTGGGCAGCACCGCCATAATGACGCCTGCAAATCCGCCCCCGTGAACTCTGCAGGCCCCCCGTCCCTTTTTCCTCTATAAACAGTTCCGTCAGAGCCAGGGTAACTGTAATTCCCTGCTCCTGAAAGCCGGAGTTGGTGAAACAGTTCTGCAGCCATTTCCAGGAGGAATTGCCGGAGGCTGTGATATTTTTCAGAAAATCCTCAAACCGGTTTTCCTTAAGCGCCGTCACCTCGGCTTCCACCCGCTTGTTTTCCTCGAAGAAATGGAGGGCTCTCAGTACAGAGCGGTCCCCTGCAAAGGTGCGGATATCCTGAATCCTGTCAATCACTTCCTCCTCCGTCACCTGAGCCAGAACCTCCCTGCCGAAATACTGGGCCACCTTCTTCATCTCGCTTGGGACAGAAGAATAATCCGCGCTTAAATCGGCGTGGCCTTTTCCTGTCTGAACAATAATCAGGCTGTGATTGTGGGAAGCGAAATCGAAATCAATCTTTTCCACCGCCGGCTGTGCAGGCTCCACAAAATCAATGGTAATAAGCCCGCCTACCGCACAGGCCATCTGGTCCAGAAGGCCGGAGGCCTTATCCCAGTAGTGGTTCTCGGAATACTTCCCTATATGGCATAGTCCACAGCGCTCATGCGGCCTTCATTAAAAAAGGTGTTCAGCATAGAGCACAGGAGCATTTCAAATGCTGCCGAGGAACTGACGCCTGCTGCGGCAATGACGTTGCTGGTAATGTAAGCGTTAAATCCCCCTACGCTGCAGCCCGATTCCTTAAAGCCCATAAGAAGGCCCTTCACCAGGTCAATGGTGCCTGCTTTTTTAGGGCTGGGCGCCAGATCGTTCAAATCGATGGTGAAGTCCTGATTGTATGTTTCACTGATAATATGTACCTGGCTGGAGGAGTTCTTTGCAGCAGCCCCCACGCAGTCCAGGTTAATGCTGCCTGCCAGCACCTTCCCGTGATTGTGATCCGTATGGTTGCCGCTGATCTCCGTCCGTCCGGGAGCAGAAAACAGCAGTACATCCCCCTGATCTCCGAAGGCTTTTTCATATCCTTTAAGAATATTTTCATAGCGCTCCACGTTCTCAGCCACCGCCCCGCCGCCGTAAAGCTGCGCAAAAAACCTCCCGCTTTTTCCCCCTTCAGAAGCTTAACCGTCTCATTTACATTCATGACTGACCTCTCCTTTTTCCGCAAAATTTTGGGCATGCCCTATTTGCGATTAGTTTAACACAAAATCAGGTTAGACTACAATATAATATTCTTCTATTTATATACATTCTTATTCAAAAT
Source organism: Clostridia bacterium UC5.1-1D2 (assembly GCA_001304855.1). Classification (GTDB taxonomy): domain Bacteria; phylum Bacillota; class Clostridia; order Lachnospirales; family Lachnospiraceae; genus Enterocloster. The sequence continues at coordinate 49,724 of BBZN01000020.1, read as the reverse complement.
GTAACAGTGGCGCAGCTGTTATTTTAATGATATAATTTCTAAAAATCCTCATAGGAGATAACCGTATGAACCAATGGAAGGGAAAGCCCTATCACTCTCTGGATTATGAGCTTAGAAAGCAATTCGGGCAAAAAATATACAAGCTGTCACTGGATGGGGGCATGACATGTCCAAACCGGGACGGCGCCATCGGACGGCGCGGATGTATTTTCTGCAGTGAAGGCGGCTCCGGAGATTTTGCAGTTCCGGCTTCTGCCGGCGCTTCGGTATTTTCCCGGATTGAGGAGGCCAAGCTGCAGGTTCAAAAGAAAGCCCCCTCAGCCGGCGGGCTCCGGTACATTGCATATTTTCAATCCTACACCAACACCTACGGGCCTCTTGAATATCTGGAAGCCCTGTTTACCGAGGCCCTCAGCCACCCGGATATCGCCGCTGTGTCCATTGCCACAAGACCTGACTGTCTCGACGGACAGGTGGTAAATCTCCTGGCCCGGCTTAACAGGATCAAGCCTGTCTGGGTGGAACTGGGGCTGCAGACTATCCACGAGGAGACGGCTGCCTTTATCCGCCGCGGCTACCCTCTCCCCGTCTTTGAGAAGGCTCTGGACCGTCTGAACGCCGGCGGCCTCACCGCCGTAGTCCATGTCATCCTCGGGCTTCCAGGCGAAACGCCCTCTATGATGTATTCCACGGTCCGCTATCTGGCACACAAAAATATTCAGGGCCTCAAGCTCCAGCTTCTCCATGTGCTGAAAGGAACCGACCTGGCCGCTCTATATGAAAGCAGCCCCTTCCCCGTTTTCACAATGGAGGAATACATTGACACAGTTATACGCTGTGTGGAGCTTCTTCCTCCTGAGGTAGTAATCCACAGGCTCACAGGAGACGGCCCAAAGTCCCTCCTCCTGGCTCCGGCCTGGAGCGGCAGCAAAAGGCTGGTGTTAAACGCCCTCCACAAAAGATTCAGAGAATCAGGAAGCTGGCAGGGAAAGGAATACACAGACACATAGAGCAGCAGGCCTTTCGGCCTACTGCTCCCTGCACCCGTCCCCGTCCGCCACTGCTCCGTAGGAGATAGACGATATATATTCATAAAACTGATCGATTCCCTCCTCATCCGTCACTGCCCGCGTATATCCCCCGGAGGACACCCCGGGAACCAGCTTAAGCCTTACATTGTCCCCGTCCCAGTCCACAGTCAGAAGCGCCGTCCTGGGTATGCTGCTGCCGAATATAAAATTCCCCAGACTGTACACAATGGGCTTTCCCTTATAATATTCCAGGCCCTGGAGAACATGGGGATGGCTTCCCACGACTATATCCGCCCCTGCGTCTATATACTGCCGTCCCAGGGTCCGCTGATACTCCTGGGGCCGCTCATCCCTCTCTATGCCCCAATGGACATAGACAACCAGAAAATCACATTCCTCCCTGGCAGCCTCAATCTCCCTGAGAAGCACAGCCGGGTCGTAGGTCGTCAGCATTCCGGGGCCCGATTCCGTAGCATTCCAGGAGCCTACAGGGATTACCCGGGAAGCTCCCAGAAAACCGATCTTTTTCCCTCTGATTTCCATGATAACCGGCTTCTTCGCCTCATCCAGATTGGCGCCTGCCCCCACCCGGTATATTCCCGCTTCATCCAGCGCCTGGCAGGTGTCCAAAAGAGCGTCTGCGCCAAAATCCAGAGCATGGTTATTGGCCAGGGTTACAATATCAATCCCCAGTTCATTAAACAGCGACACCTTCTCGGGAGGCAGGCGGAATGTATACTGCTTATCCGCAGCCGCTGTCCCTCTGAGGCTGAAGGGGAACTCCTGATTCACCATAAATACGTCGCTGCTTTGGATGACGCTGCGAAGGCTCTCATCCACCACGCCGCTTATATTTCCTGCTTTGCCGTAGGCATTCAGCACATGATCCGACAGCAGAACATCCCCGGCAAACACAAGCCGGAGAGGTGAATCCGAAGAAACGGCTCCGCCAGAAGGAGCCTCCTCCTCCCTTGGATCCCCGGATGTGACGCCTGCCGCCTCAGTTCCGGCCTCCCCCTGAGGGCTGCCTTCCTTCTCTAAACCGCCGGCCGGTTCTGCGCCGCTCTCCGGGGCCGCTGCAGGCTCATGCTCCTGAACCCCTTCAGGGGCCGGGCCTGCAAATTCCGCCCCCACATAAGGGTTTTGGCTCATATGCCATACCAGATAACCTATCATTCCTGCCAGCAGCAGGCCCAGAAGCCCGGCTGCCGCCAGTATCCATCTATCTCGTTTCATTCAAGTCCTCAATCCGTCCGTTTTCATAACCGCCCTGGCCTATATCGCCAGCACAATGCCCCCGTCGTTGGCATAAACCGTGGCCACACCGGCAGCGTTTGTTATTACAATCTCCTTAAAATCAGCCCGCTTCTCCAGCTCCCCTTTCACATACTCCGCACGTTCAGGATTGTTCACATGGCACACAACCGCCCGCTTCCCTGAAGTGTCTCCCGCCTCCTTCACGGCAATATCACACATTCTCTGCAGGGCCTTAGAAATGCCTCTGGCCTGATCCAGCTTGATGATCACGCCCTTGTCCGCGCCCATGACAGGCTTGATATTAAGGGCCGTGGCAAAAAATGCCTGAAGCCCGGACAGCCGCCCGTTCTTGCGCAGGGTATCCAGGCTCTCCAGAACAAAGTAGGTGGCCATCCTGTCCCTGTAAGCCAGAGCCTGCCCGGAAACTTCCTCAAAGCTTAAGCCGGCCTCGCATAAATCCCTGATAAACATTGCTATATTCAGCTCTCCGGAGGAGGCGGACAGAGAATCGATCACCAGGATTTTCTTCATCTCTCCTGCCAGTCCCCGCTCCGTCATCTCCTCCTCATACACCTTCTTAGCCAGCGCCGCTGAATTCTGGCTGCCGCTGAGATGTCCGGATAAGGTGATCACAAAGACGGCGTCGGCGTCGGCAGAGGCGTAGGCCTCTTTAAACATCTCAGGCGAAGGGCAGGCTGTCTTGGGGCATTCCGGGCAGGCGCGCACCAGCTCTAAAAAGGCCTTCTGGTCAAAGGTGGCGTCATCTACAACCTGTGCATTTCCCACCTGCAATGTCAGCGGATCATCTGATATCTTCCGTCCTGCTTCATCTCCTCGGTCAGATCCAGACAACTGTCTCCGATAATTTTATAGGTCATAATTATGTCCTCCGGTTTTCATCATGTTTTTAACATGTAGTATTCATTACTACTTATTATATCAGTATACATTACAAAATGCAATCCTTAATATGCCGCCGTCCGGCCCCATGGAGACGGGAGATTCAGCAGTTCAGACGGCGCGTCTTCTTGACCGAAAAAACCGGAAAAAGAAGCAAGGAAGGGATTAAAAGCATAAGAACGCTGGGGGAAACATAAAAAGCACTGCCGGCAGCTGAGGTTTCCTCCGCCGGCAGTGCTCGCCACATTTTTATTTACCGGCTTCTCCGGTAAGAATCATCATAATCTCATTGCTGCGCTTCACAAACTTCTCCATGCGCTCCGGAGCAAGGGCGCCTCTGCTGATGCCCGCAAGATCGTAGAGCTGCTCACAGATTTTAACTGTGTTCTCCCCCTCCTTATGGTTCAGAACGTACTGTACCAGAGGATGATTATAATTCAGCACCAGATTCTCTCCATTGCCTCCGAACATACCCATATCCATACCGCCCATGCTGTACATCTGCATCATTTCCTGCATGCGGCGGGTTTCCTCAGATACGGTAATCATGGAAGCCACCTCTGGATTCTTCATTTTTTCAATCTTAATCTCCAGCTTGTCGTTGGAGAGGGCTTTCTTGAACACCTCGGTCAATTCCTCCGAAGCCTTCTTAAAGTCCTCGTCGTCCTCTTTTACCTCCTCCTTAAATACGGTGTCCAGATCCGTATCAATTCTCAGGAATTTAAGCCCCTCCTTCTTCTGCTCCACATGGCTTATGAAGGGGGAGTCGATAGCTGCAGGCATAATGACCGCATCTATGCCCTCTTTCTTAAACATGTTGATATACTGGCCCTGCTCCTGCTCATTGGTCACATAGAAAATCGTATTTTCATGCTTTTCCTTGTTGGCCTCCAGGCAGTCTGTAAGGGTGAGATATTTGCCTCCAGGTTCTTATAGAGGATGTAATCTCCCATTTTCTCGGAAAATTTTTCGTCCTTGATATATCCGAATTTGATAAATGGAGCGATGTCGTCCCAGTACTTTTCATAATTCTCCCTGTCCGTCTTGCACATACCGGACAGCTTGTCCGCCACCTTCTTGGTGATATAATCGGAAATCTTCTTAACAAACCCGTCGTTCTGCAGAGCGCTTCTGGATACGTTCAGCGGCAGATCCGGACAGTCGATAACACCCTTCAGAAGCATGAGGAATTCAGGGATTACTTCCTTAATATTATCTGCTATAAATACCTGGCTGTTATAAAGCTTGATAGTGCTTCCAGGCTGTCATACTGCATATTGATCTTCGGGAAATACAGGATCCCCTTTAAGTTAAAGGGATAGTCCATGTTCAGATGGATCCAGAACAACGGCTCCTTGTAATCCCTGAACACCTTGCGGTAGAAGTCCTTGTATTCCTCCTCGCTGCACTCGTTGGGATGTTTGCACCACAGGGGGTTGGTATCGTTGAGGGCCACAGGCCTCTTTAAGATCTTGTACTTCTCCCTGGAGGGCTCGATTTCAACCGTCTCCTTTGTACCGTCCTCTTTCTCCTTCTCCTCGGTTTTGGCAGGTTCGATGACCGTCTCGATCACCTTATCCTTATCCGTCAGCTCCTCCTTCTCGATAGTCTCATACTGAGGTTCCGCCGTCTCATTGTCCAGGAAAATATTTACAGGCATAAAAGCGCAGTACTTTTCAATCACTTCCCTGGCTCTGTATTCGTTGCAGAATTCGGCGCTGTCCTCGTTGAGGTAAAGGGTGATGGTGGTTCCCACTGTCTCCCTGCCGCCTTCGCCCATCTCAAAGTCGATGCCGCCCTCAGACTCCCAGTGGGTGGCTGCTGCGTCCTTCTGATAGGACAGGGAGTCGATGGTTACCTTGTCTGCAACCATAAACGAGGAGTAAAAGCCCAGTCCGAAATGTCCGATAATCTGATCCTCATTGGCCTTATCCTTATACTTGTCCATAAAGTCCTGGACGCCGGAGAAGGCGATCTGGTTGATATATTTGTCGATCTCCTCCTCCGTCATACCGATACCGTTATCGGTAATCTTTATGGTCTTGTCATTGGGATTCACCGTCACCTGAATCTTATATTCCAAATCCTCAGGTCTTTCATACTCACCCATCAGCTCCAGCTTCTTCAGTTTGGTAATAGCGTCACAGCCGTTGCTGATTAATTCCCTGTAGAAAATATCATGGTCTGAATACAGCCATTTTTTAATTACTGGGAAAATGTTCTCACTGGTAATTGATAAACTGCCTTTCTTTGCCATTGGTTATCCGCCTCTTTTCTATGAGTTTAGTATTGCTTTTTTTATTATTACTCAGATATTTGCTCACAAACTATATTTTAGTACGCATACAGGAAAATGTCAATAAAAAATTAGCACTCATTTTTATCGAGTGCTAATAATTCCATTTACTACCCATCCCTCACCAGGAAGAATTCAGCGCTCAAACGCAGCAGCCGGACGGGCAGTTCCAACTTCTGAAACGATTGCGTTCTCTGGCTTCTGCCGTCCCAAAGCCCCTCATTAATTGGCGGAGATCTCCGCAGGCATTGAGGAGGACAGGGAAGCTTTTGAAGGCGTTTTCAAGGTTTTGTAGGTGTAGCGGATGACTGCGGCTGAGATCAGAAAGGTAAGGATATCTGAAACAGGCATGGAATACAGGACTCCGTCCAGTCCCCAGAACACCGGAAGCAAAAGCGCCAGCCCCACGCCGAACACTACCTCGCGGATCATGGACAGAAGCGTGGAAACCAGGGCCTGCCCCAGAGACTGGAGGTAGATGAAGGTGGCTTTGTTGACACAGGCGAATACCATCATACACAGGTAGATACGGAAGGATTTTACTGCAAACTCCGTATAATAAAAGCTTTCGTTGGCTGCTCCGAAAACTGCGATCAGCCGTCCGGGGAAAAACTCCACAATAAGCACAGCAGCCGCTCCCACCGCTGCTTCCCAGGCCAGAAGATGGGAGAACAGGGATTTCGCCCGGTCCCTGCGGCCTGCGCCCATGTTATACCCTACAATGGGGATACATCCCGCTGCCATTCCCACTGCAATGGAAATGACTATCTGGAAAAACTTCATTACAATCCCCACAACTGCCATTGGAATCTGGGCATACTGGGGCTGGCCGAATATGAGATCCACCGCGCTGTATTTCTGAATCATGTTATTGATGGCTGCCATAGCGGCTACCAGGGAAATCTGTGATAAAAAACTGCATATGCCCAGGGGAAGGAATTTTTTCATAAGGGTTCCGTACATCCGAAAGCTGCTTCTTCTCAGAGCCACCGCTTTCATGCGGCGCAGATACCACACTGCCAGCACTGCCGTAATGCACTGCCCTATAACCGTAGCGGCCGCCGCTCCCATCATCCCCCAGTGAAAGCCAAAGATAAAAATGGGATCTAATATAATATTGGCGGCCGCGCCTGCCAGTGTGGACACCATGGCAAATTTGGGACTTCCATCCGAGCGGATAATGGGATTCATGGCCTGACCGAACATATAAAAGGGTATCCCTGTACAAATCCATGTGAAATACTCTCTGGACAATGCGAAGGTTTCTTCATTTACCCTTCCGCCAAACATAGTCAGAATGGGAGCCTGAAAGATAAAATAAAGCAGCGTCAGAACCAGGCTGCTTCCGACGCAGAGAAGGACTGCGTTTCCGATACTCCTGTGGGCGTTCTCATTCTGTCCGGCCCCCAGGCAAAGGCTTACGTAGCGCAGCAGCCGTCCCCTATCATGACGGCGATTGCCAAAGCCACCACTGTCAGCGGAAATACAACTGTATTGGCCGCGTTTCCATAGGAGCCCAGATAGTCGGCGTTTGCAATGAATATCTGATCCACAATGTTATACAGGGCGGCTACCAGCAGGGAAATAATGCAGGGCACTGCATATTTCCCCATAAGACGTCCTACGGCTTCCGTCTCTAAAAATGAGTTTGATTTCTGTTCCATACTAAAATGCCTCCTTAAAATAAAAAATGCGCAGGCCCGGAATATCCGGACTTACGCATGTGTGCAACTCGACGGTAGTTATTCTACCACAAAAGGCTGGAATTTTTCAAGGTTTTTTGCGGCATAATTAAAGCAAAAATAGTGTTAATATTTTCACAAATATTATATAATAACAGATTCAAGAATAAATGTCAATAAAAAATGCACTTATTTTAGTACAAGCATTGAAATTTCAAAAATTTATTATATAATAAGAACGTAAATGAGGGCTCAACCGGCAGGAACAGGTTGACAGGTGTTCACACTATTATATAAAAGGAGAAGAGTATATGTTTGGATTTGGCCAGTTGATTGACATTTTAAAGAAAAACCCCAAAAAGATTGTTTTTACAGAAGGAAAGGATCCTCGTATTTTGGAGGCGGCCTCAAGACTTCTTGCAGGTACGTTCCTGCATCCGATTCTCGTAGGAAATCCGGAAGAAATCGCAAAGTCTGCCGAGGAATGCGGATTTAATATTCGCGGTGCGGAAATTATCGACCCGGCCTCCTACGACCGTTTTGACGAGATGATAGAGCTCTTTTGCGAGCTTAGAAAGAGCAAGGGCGTAACCCCTGAAGAGGCGAAGAAAACCCTCGCTCAGGCAAACTATTTTGGAACTATGCTTGTAAAGATGGGCGTTGCCGATTCTCTCCTTGGGGGAGCCACCTATTCCACCGCAGATACGGTACGTCCTGCATTGCAGCTGGTCAAGACCAAACCCGGCAATACCATCGTATCCTCCTGCTTTATTCTGGTTCGTCCCTCCGCAACCGGCGAGAATGAAGTCCTTGCCATGGGCGATTGCGCGATTAATATCAAGCCAACTGAGGACGAGCTGGTGGAGATTGCAGGCGAAGCGGCGGAGTGCGCTAAGATTTTCGGCGTTGACCCGAAGGTCGCTTTCTTAAGCTACTCCACCTACGGCTCCGGCAAGGGCGAGGATGTAGACAAGATGCGCAACGCAGCTAAGAAGGCAATGGAAAAGTTCCCTTCCATTCCTATCGCAGGCGAGCTTCAGTTTGACGCTGCCGTATCTCCCCGGGTGGCCCGCACCAAATGCCCCGGCAACGAGATTGCAGGACATGCAAATACCTTTATTTTCCCGGATATCAACGCAGGAAATATCGGATATAAGATTGCACAGCGTCTTGGCAACTTTGATGCATACGGACCGATCTTGCTGGGCCTGAATTCTCCTATCAATGACCTGTCCCGGGGATGCAACGCCTCAGAGGTATACTCCATGGCAATCATTACGGCAGCCCTTGCATAAGAACCTATAAAAAAGTGGCATAGCATAAGGCTGTGCCACTTTTTTGTGACGGAAACAGCTGCCGCGCTTCATAAGGATACAGCTTCTACGGCGTCACAATCTTCCCTGCCGCAGCGCAGGCCGCAGCGGTTCTTGGGGAAGCCAGGTATATCTCTACCTTGGAGGTTCCCATACGGCCCAGAAAATTCCGGTTGTTAGTTGCCACCACACGCTCCCCGTCGCTTAAGATCCTCCCGTTCTGCCGCAGCAAAGGCCGCATCCCGGATGGGTGATGATGGCTCCGGCCTCCGCCAGAGTCTCAATCGCTCCGCAGGCAACGGCCTCATTGTAAATCTTGCGGCTGGCCGGCGTCACAATGAGCTTCACATAGTCGGCCACCTTTCTGCCCTTCAGGACCTGGGCCGCAGCGGTTAAGTCTTCCAGCCGCCCATTGGTGCAGGATCCGATAAACACCTGGTCGATCTCCGTTCCCTCCAGCTGGCTTACGTCCCTGATTTTATCCACCTGGGAAGGACATGCCATAACAGGCACAAAGTCCTCCGCCCTGTATACCATAGTTTTCATATACACGGCGTCCCCGTCTCCCCTAAGGGACTTCTGGTAGTCGTTCAGCTCAATCTCACAGTAATCCGCAGTTTTTTCATCCGGTGTAAACAGCGCGCATTTTGCTCCTGCCTCGATAGCCATATTGGCCATAGTCATACGGCTGGCTACCGTCATCTCCTCCACCGTGTTCCCGGTAAATTCCAGAGCCCTGTAGGTGGCTCCGTCCGCTCCCAGATCTCCGATGAGCCGGAGGATAATATCCTTGGACATCACATTTTCAGGCAGCTTTCCTTCAATTACCACCTTGATTGTCTCCGGGACCTTAATCCACATGGTTCCCGTACCCAGAATACTTGCCATCTCCGTGTACCCGATCCCTGAGGAAAACGCCCCCACGCATCCGTAGGTTGTCGTGTGGCTGTCTGTGCCGAACACCACGTCCCCCGGCTTCACGTATCCGGCCTCCGTCATAAGCTGGTGGCAGATACCGTCGCTTCTATGTACGTGGTTCATGCCATATTTGGCTGCAAATGCATCCCCCACCCGAAAATGCCTGGTATCATCCAGCTGGCTGGCCGGAACAAGGTGATCGTATATCAGCACCGCCTTATCCGGATCCCAGAGTTTCGTAAATCCCATCTCTTCAAACTTTTCAGCCACAAAGGGGATAAAAATATCGTGTATCATCACCCGATCCACATTTACGGTAAGGATATCCCCCGGTTTTACGGAGGACACGCCTGTGTTATGTTTTATAATCTTTTCAATGATTGTATTTCCCATTGTAATCTCCTTAACCCGTCCTTAGCTCAATGAGTTTCCTTCAACATTAACCGGCCTTTCCTCCAGCCCGTTAAGTTTTCTCATGGCCTTAACCAGCCCTCCTGCGTTTATGATGTCTACCAGGTTCTGAGGCAGCGAGGCGATGGGGTACTGTTTTTCCTTATACTCCACATGATGGTTTACAGCTACGGTGACGCTGTCCCCTTCCCTCATATCATCATACAGATCCTGCTGTTCAATGAGAAGAAGCCCGTTATTAATAGAATTGCGAAAGAAGATTCTGGCAAAGGATTTGGCAATCACACATTTGATCCCCAATGCCTTGATAATCTCCGGCGCCTGCTCTCTGGAAGAACCGCAGCCAAAATTCCTGCCTGCCACAATGATATCTCCCTCTCTCATCTGTCCGGCCAGCTCCGGGCGGAGCGGGCTGAAGCCGTACTGCTTCATATCGTCAATGGTCTTAAGGGCCAGATATTCCGTAGGAATGATAATGTCCGTATCGATATCATCTCCCAGTACCCAGACCCTCCCTGTAAATGTCTCCATAGCTCCCTTTCCTTTCCTCCAAACTACGTTTCTCCGGGCCCGGTCTGCCGCCTCCCTGCCGGAAGCGCCGCGGCAGACCTAAGCCCCCTGCGGATCCAAAAGCGCTCACTCTGCCAGGGCTATCTCCCCGGCGATGGCGGAGGCCGTAACCGTGGCGGCAGAGCCCAGGTAAACCTTAGAGCTGGGATGTCCGGCCCGGCCCTTGAAATTGCGGGTTCCTGTGCTGATGAGCACTTCATTCTCGCCGATTACACCCTGGCAGCTTCCCCAGCATACGCTGCAGTTGGGATTCATCACAATGGCGCCGGCCTCCATAAAGATTTTGACGAGCCCCTCCTTTAAGGCCTGCTTATACACCTCGAGACTTGCAGGCACCACCAGGAAACGGACGCCGTCCGCCACCTTCCTGCCCTTAATAACCGCAGCGCCCACCCGCAGTTCGTCGATTCTGCCGTTATTGCAGGAGCCCAAAAAGGCCTCGTCAATCTTAACGCCCAGCACCTCCTTTGCAGGCGCCACGTCATCCACAAAATCAGGTTTCGCCACCACAGGCTGCACCTTTGACAAATCAAACGTGTATTCTCCGGCATAGACGGCGTCCTCGTCGCTGGTATACACAGCCTTTGGTTCCCGTCCGCGAGCCTTCAGGTATTCTATGGCCGCTTCATCCGCCTCAAATATGCCGGTCTTTGCTCCGGCCTCCACCGCCAGATTGCAGAGCACCATGCGGTCGTTAATGCTCAAGGTTTTCGCACCCTCCCCGGTGAACTCCATCACCTGGTAATTACAGCCGTTGGCCCCAATTTCGCCGATAATGGTAAGCATTAAGTCCCTGGGATAGACTCCCTCAGGCAGTTTTCCCACCAGATTAAACTTCACAGTCTCAGGCACCAGAACCCAGGAGGTTCCGGTAACCATACCATACAGGAAATCCGTACAGCCCACCCCTGTGCCGAAAGCCCCCAGCGCCGTAGGTGCAGGTATGGCTGTCCGCACCGAAGATAAGCTCTCCGGGACATACGTAATTCTCCATCATAATCTGATGGCACACGCCCTTTCCTTCCCAGAAATCGATCGTATGCTCCCTGGCAAAATCCCGCATCTTCTTCTGGGACGCCGCTGTCTTCGGACTGTCCGCAGGCACATTGTGATCCACGATAAAGACCAGTTTGGAGCTGTCTGCAATGCGGGGATTCTTAAGCTTATGGTTGTACATATCAACCGTAAGATGGGTAGTTCCGTCATTGCTCATCAGCCGGTCCAGATTGACCGTATGTATATCCCCCGGCTTCACACAGTCCACCCCTGCGGCAGCCGCAATAATTTTCTCCGCTATTGTCATTCCCATAACTATGCCTCCTCCTTATTTAAAGACGCAATCAGTCCGCCCTGGTTCAGTATATTCTGCATATATTCAGGAAGCCTGGTACAGGAATATTCCTTTCCGTTGGCTCTGGCGGTTCCCTGGGAGAGGGACAGCTCCATGGTGTCTCCGGTTTTCACTTCATCGGGAAGCTCCTTGCACACGATCACAGGCAGACCGATGTTGATTGAATTTCTATAAAATATTCTGGCAAAGGATTTGGCAATCACAGCCTTTACCCCCAAAGCCTTAAAACGCTGGGAGCCTGCTCCCTGGAAGATCCGCAGCCAAAATTTTCTCCCCCACCACATAATCCCCTTCCCTCACCTTCTTTGGAAATTCCGGGTCCAGGGATTCAAAGGCATGCTCCTTCATCTCCTCAATAGTTGGCAATAAAAGATACTGGGAGCCAATAATCTGGTCCGTATCCAGGTCATTGTGAAATTTAAAAATGTTTCCGCCCGACATAAGGTAATCCCTCCTGCTGATAGATTATACGAATTTTCGCATCTGCTTATATAGCATACCACAAAGTTTACTATAATAATAATACATGATAAGAATGGTTAGTATGTTGTGAGGTTATGGAGGTTATGAAACACACCGGTCAACGGTAATCGGTAAAATTTTTAATCCAACTTTAATGAATATATGCTATGATAGGCACAAAGGAGGCGCATCTTATGAGACTGCTTATAGCTGAAGATGAAAAAGAATTAAACCGGGTGCTTGTAAAAACGCCTGGAAGGGGAACACTATACAGTGGACGCCTGCTATGACGGAGATACGGCCCTGGATTATATACGTATGGCTGAGTACGACGCCATTATTCTGGATATTATGATGCCGGGAAAAGATGGGATGCAGGCGCTGAAGCAGCTTCGCAGCGAGGGGATCAAGGCTCCGGTTCTGCTGCTCACTGCCAGGGACGGCATAGAGGACCGGGTTGCAGGGCTGGACCTGGGAGCGGACGACTACCTTGTGAAGCCCTTTGCCTTTGACGAGCTTCTGGCCAGAATCAGGGTTATGCTCCGGCGCACATCCGACCATGTAAGCAACCGTTACGAACTGGCGGATCTGTCCGTAGACTGCGATTCCCACCGGGTATTCAGGGGTGAGAGGGAAATCACCCTGTCCAGCAAGGAATTCTCCGTTTTGGAGTACATGATACGGAACAAGGGGATTGTGCTCAGCCGTGAAAAATCGAGGCGCACATATGGAACTACGAATATGCCGGGGGTTCCAATGTGGTGGACGTGTATATCCGCTACCTGAGGAAAAAAATAGACGAAGGCTCCCAACAGAAACTGATTCACACCATCCGCGGGGCCGGGTATGTGCTGAAGGTGGAAGAATGAAAAAATTGTCAATAAAGATGCGCGTAACCCTGTGGTACACAGGCATCCTGGTTTTGCTGTCCGGCCTGGCGCTGGCAGTGCTTTTGTCCGCCAGCAACCGCTATATACAGAACAACGTTAAAAGCCGTCTGGAAGAACGGGTATTTTCCAGTTTCCGGGAAATAGAGTGGGACCGGAAAGATGGAAGGCTGGAGATTGATGATGATTTAAATATATTCCAGAATGAGGTGTGGCTTGGAATCTATGACAGCCTGGGTTATCCCCTCTTTGGCCAGGCGCCAGGAAATTTCCCCGACGGAATCGTATTCAGAGACGGCATACAGCAGGTCATACGGATGGGGGCTCTGTGTGGCACGTCTACGACAGCCATCTGGATGTTCCGGGTTACGGAACCCTGTGGATACGGGGCGTCTCCTCCCAGACAGACTCAGAGGAAGCATTTGCCGCCATCAGCCGGATAGCCCTTGTTCTCTTTCCATTTCTGGCAGTGCTTGCAGCTGTGGGGGGATACCTTATTACCAGGCGGGCATTTCTGCCGGTAAGCCAGATGTCCGCCACTGCCAGACGGATCCGCACAGGGGGGATCTGTCCCAGAGAATCGGGCTGGATAAAGGAAAGGATGAGCTCCACCAGCTGGCAGGCGCCTTCGACGAGATGCTGGAACAGCTGGAACAGCAGTTTGAGAAGGAAAAACGGTTCACCTCCGATGTGTCCCATGAACTCAGAACCCCTATCTCCGTAATTATCTCCCAGTGCGAATATGCCCTGGAGCAGGCCCCCAGGAAGGCCAGGAGAGGGACAGCCTATGCAGTATTCTGGAACAGGCCCGGAGAATGGCCCGGCTGGTTTCCCAGCTCCTTACTTTGTCCAGAGCAGACAACGGCGCCCGGCAGCTTCAATTGGAGACGGTAAATCTCAGCGAGCTCTGTGAGATGGTAACGCTTGAACTGGAAGAAGCCGCCCAGCAAAAGAAGATTACCATATCCCTGAAATCCAGCCTGATATCCTCATGAGGGCGGATGAAACACTGATGATGCGTCTCCTCATCAACCTGATATCCAACGGAATCACCTACGGCAGGGAAGGCGGGCATATAGAGGTAGGTCTTTCCTCTGGTGAAACAGGTATCAGGGGCTATGTTAAGGATGACGGAATCGGCATCGCCCGGATTGCCTGGACCATGTGTGGGAACGCTTCTATCAGGTGGATCCTTCCCGCACAGCCGAAAAGGGACGGGGCGCAGGCCTGGGGCTTTCCATGGTTAAATGGATCGTCTCCGCCCACGGGGGCTCCATCTGTGCAGAGAGCGCTTTAGGTGAGGGCAGTTGCTTCTCCTTTACATTCCCATCTTAAATGAATCCCCGTAAAAAGCGTTCAATCCGCCTAAATTTTAATCTGCCTTTAATTTTTGCACCTTATACTGTGTCTACAGACGTTAACAGCAGCATGATTATATGAAATTACCGGAAAAGAAAGGAACTAATTATGAAAAAGAAGTTAACCGCAGCTCTGGCTGCCGCAGCCCTTTCCCTGTCTCTCGCCGGATGCGCAAGCTCCGGTTCCCCCAGGCCACCACAGCCGCCACCCAGGCCGTGGCGCCCCAGCCCGCCACCCAGGCCATATCCCAGACGGCTGCAGAACAGACGGTATCCGCAGCCAAAACCGCAGCTACGGCGGCTCCCACCGTCACCGCACCGGACGCGGCAGCCGGCATTATCACAGAGGCCAAAGCCTGGAGATCGCCTATACACACGCGGGAGTAAAGCCGGAAGACATTCTTTTCTCAAAAGTCAAGCTGGAATACGACGACGGCGTGCAGGAATACGACGTCAATTTCTTTACCCAGGGTAAGGAGTACGATTACGATATTCTTGCATCTACCGGAGAAATACGCAGCTATGATTACGAGGTGGAGGATCACGCATGGGCCGGCCAGACGGAGGGTTCCCAGACAGGCCCTGTCACCCTTGTGCAGGCCCAGCAGACGGCCCTTGACCGTGTTCCCGGAGCAGACGCTTCCCACATCCGGATTAAAACCGATATGGATGACGGAAGAACGGTTTACGAGGGGAAGATCGTTTACGACAATGTGGAATATGAGTTTGAGATCGATGCCTCTACCGGAACAGTCCTGGAGTGGGACTCCGAATCCGTATTTGACTGACAAACCAGAAAGCAAAAAGATACGCCCCAAAAATTCCTGGGGCGTATCCCTCTATATAGTCTGAAATTACAAACCGGGTTTCAGTTATCCCTTCCGCTATCCTTCAATAGCGATGTACTTGTTCTCCTCCACAGCAGCTTCGCCTCCTTCTTGGGAACGAACAGTTTCAGAACGCCATGCTGAAATTCTGCCCTGACATCCTCCTGGGTCACATCTTCGCCTACATAAAAGCTTCTCTCGCAGGCTCCGGCATAACGCTCTCTGCGGATATAGCGGCCGGTATCCTTATCCTGCTCATCCTTATTAAAGCCCTTGGCTGCGCTGATAGTCAGGTAGCCGCTGTCCAGGGAGGCTTTCACCTCATCTTTCTTAAAGCCGGGCAGATCGATGGCAACCTCGTAACCATCCTCCGTCTCCCTGATATCCGTTTTCATCAGGTTCTGCGCCCTTCTGCCATAAAGTTTCTTCTCCAGTCTGCGTTCTGCCTTGTCGTCGTAAAACGGAAAATCGCCAAAGAAATCATCAAACAGGTTCTCTCCAAAAATACTAGGCATCAACATAAGTCATCTCTCCTTTTCCTCAACTGCATTGTTTACCTTGTTTCTTTGGAACTGGGATGTTTAAGGAGTTCATAGGGCTTACCTCCCACCCTCTTTTTACTCCTCTTCCTTTGTTCTGACTTCGTTATACCACTTATTGTTAGCACTGTCAAGCAGCGAGTGCTAATTTTCACATTTTTCTTCATATTTTCAGAATTTTTCAGATATAAAACCGTTTCTGATTCTGTTTTCTCCAATTAAGACAGTTTAAAAGGAAATGTTTCAACCGATCCATGGAAATGGGTTTCGCCAGATGTCCGTTCATCCCGGCCAGGCGGGCCTGTTTGATATCCTCTGCAAAAGCGTCGGCTGTCATGGCTATAATAGGCAGCTCCTCAATTCGTTCCATACCGGAGCTGCGGATGGCCCGGGCTGCATCGTATCCGTTAAGAACCGGCATCTGAACGTCCATGAATACAATATCGTAATAGAGGGGCGGATGGGAACACACGGCTTCCACCGCTTTCTGCCCGTCCCGGACGCACTCAATCCGGGCGCCCAGCAGTTCAATCATCTCAACGGCTATCTGGAGATTAAGTTCATTGTCCTCAGCCAAAAGGACGCGAAGCTCCGAGAGGGGCTGATCCGGTTCCTCCTCCCTGCTTTTGGCAGAGGAGGGTTCCTCACACTTGGTCAGGCACAGAGTAACGGTAAAACGGGAGCCTTTGCCGTAGCTGCTCTCCACCTGCAAGTCGCCTCCCATCATATTTACAAGATTTTTCACAATAGTCATTCCAAGTCCTGTGCCTGTGATTTTGCTGATCCGGCTGTCGTCAGCCCTGCTGAAAGGTTCAAATATCTGCTTTAAATACTCCGGCTTCATGCCAACGCCCGTATCCTCAATGGTAAACCGGTACGTTCCCACTTTTTCTTCCTGTTTCTTCAGTTCCTCCAGTGTAAAGGCAATGCTGCCGCCTTCCTTTGTATACTTTGAGGCATTATCCAGAATATTGACCAGGATCTGGCTCAGACGCCTTGCATCGCCCACAACGCCGGAGTGGAGCCCCCCGTCTAAATGAAGTGAAAGAGACTGCTTTTTGCTCTCCACAGCCAAAGAAACCATCTCCACCGCTTCCTGCGCCAGTTCCCGCAGATCAAAATTTTCTTCCGTCAACTCCACCCTGCCGCTTTCGATCTTGCTCATATCCAGAACTTCATTAATAAGCTCCAGCAAATGCTTGCCGGAAACTGCAATCTTGTCCAGATAATCCTTCATCTTCTCCTCAGAACCGATATGAAGCTGCGCCAGCTCTGTCATTCCCACAATGGCGTTCATTGGGGTGCGTATATCGTGGCTCATCCTGGAGAGGAACTCGCTCTTGGCTTCGCTGGCCTTTTCCGCCTTTTCCAAGGCGTCCTCCAAAAGCATTTTCGCCCGCCTTTCTTTTTCAAGCATCTCGTCCTGGAGCCGCAGTTCCTCATCGATATTTCTTGACAAGGTTATTTCAATCATATCTTCCGTATAGGGGCTTTCAACGTGCACCACCTGGGTAAAATTCCAGTGATACCGCCCGTCCTCCCCCTGTGGGGAACCCGCATGGACACGATGTGCACTCCGCTTGCGAAGGCTTCCCTGAGGGATTGTCGGGAAAACTTGCTGAGGAACTCCTCCCTGTGGTCCGGGCGTACGGTGGAAAGTTCGGATTCTATGAGGGCGTCAAAGCGCCCTGTCTCCTTGGGGATGGTTATATAACTCCTGTCGTACCCCAGCATGTGATATGAATTCCGCGTCAGATTCACTGCAATCAGCATCTGGTATGCCCTCTTGGCGGCAGTTGCCAGCTGGCTCATCTCCACATTTCTCTGCTGCTCCAGCAGATATTCCTCCTGAATATCCCGAAAACCAGGACGCACCAGCACTGGTCCTCCTCCATTTACGGATTCTGGTTGCCGTAAATTCCACCATATGGTAGGCGCCGTCGGAAGTAAGGCGGCGCAAACGCTTGACAATCTGTTCTCTCCCCTCTGAAAAGAGCCGGAGCATGGCCTGGCGTGAAAAATGGCTGTTAAATAATTCCAAATCGTCAGGATGAATCGCCACTGACGCATATTTCTGATTCTCTGTTCCAAAATTCCCCTGCTCAGGAATCTCGGTCCACATACTGTCTTTCTGGCAGTTGACGTAATAGTCGGAGGTCAGGTTTGCAATGATACACTCTCCGAAAACAGTTACAAGGCTTTGTGCATACATCTGCTCAATCTTGCGAAGCCCCTGCTCCTCCTCAAAGTTCATTCTGTGAGGCGTGGATGTGATCACAACCGCCTCTATATGTTCCTCCCAGAGGATACGGCTGGCCGTAATATCAACAGTAGTTTTCAGGATGGGATTGTAACATACGATATGGTTAGACCCTTTCTCGCCAATGCTCTTGAGAGGGCAGCTGGAACAGACCTCCGGCCAAACCTCATGGCATTTGGCTCCCTCCAGAGCCTTTCCGTGGCTGTTCTCCTGGCAGCGCCGGTTATAGTACAGAAGCCGGTGGGTTGCTTCTTCAATTACATAAACGCTGGTGTCGGCCAGCGCGTCAAGCAAATTAGCCAAGTCGGCAGCACTCATAGTTGTTTTCCTCCCGGTCGTGTAAAATAATGTACATGTTTTCCGATTTCACAGCTTTCTTCATTTATTTTATCATCTTTTACCCTAAAAGTATATGAAACCTTTTCGCCAAAACATATTCCAAATTTTCCCTTTTTTCTAAATCTCATGGGACTGCCGGGAGGGAAGCAGGGAGAAATGCTGCTTACAGAAGGGTCAGAGCGGCGTTAAAACGCTCCTTCCTGTAGGGATCATAGCATCCCTCCGAAATCTTCCATCCGGCGAAATCCTCCGGCAGGAAAAGGAGATGCTCCTCCCTGTGGGAGGTGACAGGCAGCTCCCCTATGAATATAGCCTTCCTGGCCACCCGCATCATCTCCTTAACAGCCTGCCAGGCATAGGCTTTACTGTCAAAATACAAAAATACTCCATAACAAAATCACCTTGTCGAAGGATTTGTCTTTGAAAATCAAATCATTGGCTTCCCCTGTGAGCACAGAATGATTCAGAATCTCAATATGCCTGCGGACTAGGGTTTCCGAATAGTCCACCCCCACGTAACGGCAGTCCAGACAGCTGGCCAGGGCTCCTGCTCCGCAGCCCACCTCCAGCACCGAATCTTCAGGCTTTATATCCAGCTCCTTTGTAATGAAGGCGGCTACCTCCTCCATATTTACCTTGGTGGCCTCATATCCGTCAAAAGCCAGAAGCTGCTCTGCTCCACCCTCAGCCATTCCTTTTCTCGTCCATATTTCTTTCCATGTCTCTGCCATTGCTTCCATTCCTCCTGCTATTGGTATTGTTATAGTGAATCCCTGCATTACCGTAAAATGCTCTTTATAGCAGCTACAAGCTGCATGTTGTCTTCCTCTCTCCGCACCGCCAGGCGTACGCACTGCCTTTTGCCCATCCCTTTCTTGGACGACAGATCTTTGATCAGGATGTTATATCTGTTTAGAAGCATTTCTGTAAGCACAGAGGCGCTGCACCCGTCTTTAACCTCGCACAGCAGGAAATTGGCGCTGCCCGACAAAAACCGAAGCTGCCGTATTTCCTGAAGAGCCTTTACAAAACGCTCCCTCGCCTCCCTAAATTTCTCCAGGGAATCGCGGTAATCATCCATATATTTTCAAAAATCTGAAGAAAATATTCTCCAAAGGAATTTATGTTCCACACCGGAAGTCCGGCCTTCACCTTCCCTGTCAGCTCCTGATCCCAGCTGGCCAGCACCCCCAGCCGGAGTCCGGGCACGCCATAAGACTTTGAAATGCTCTTTATCACAATCAAATGGGGATAGGCGGCCAGAATTTCTTCTCTCAAAAGTGTATCCTCCTCGTTAACAAAGTCAACAAACGATTCGTCCACTACAAACCGTATCCCCCGCTCTCCCGTCCAGCCGATCAGCCTCATCAGTTCCTCTGGGGATATGTAGTTTCCCGACGGATTGTCGGGATTAACAAGTATCAGCGTCTCCAGGGATTTGGATTCAAAAAATCGATTATATCTCCGCTCCCATAGCGGAAATCCCGATCCTCCGTCTCAAAGACCACAGGGTGTTTCAGATAGCATTGTACTCTTCAAACACAGGGCGGATGATCCCAGCAGGGCCCTCCCTTTCCTCCAGAAAAGCACGTATCAGCTCAGCGGCCCCGTTTCCCACACAGACATGCTCCCTTTTCAGGCCCAGAGACTTAGCCGCCAGCAGGCAATTTACCTCCAGACCCGAAGGATAGCTGTACACCAGGCGCTCAAAGCTGGCCTTCATCTCGTCCAGCAGGCGCTGATTTGGAAAATAGGGATTGACCAGATAGCAGAAATCCTTCATATAGGGATATCTCCAATACCCCCCGTACCGCCCTTCCAGCTTGCTCAGGCGGCTTTCCAGATTCGTGAATATGGATTCGGCAATGTCCAGATCCTGTTCGTCGTCAATCTCATACCAGAATCCGCTCTTCAGCCTTCTGCCCTGATTCCTCCTGAAACGTCAATCATGGAGATAATTTTCAAAACCTGTTCGTAATATTCATTGTTTCCAAGCGCCTTGCTGTAAGCCTCCAGGAAGGGCACATAATGGCGGTTTGAAAATTCTTTGCTGAATTTATAGATATTTACCGTCTTATAATATGTCCCGATATCCTCAAACCGGAAATCCTTTCTTGTAAGAAACTGCTGAATCCTTCCATCCCCGGACAGTGTAACAACGGTTCCGTCCATCCAGCTCTCAAATTTAGCCACAAGGGCCAGGTTTGGATAAGGATTACCCAACAGCTGTTCTAAAACGCTGGTTTCAAAAATAAGATCCGATTCCAGAAGAAGGGTGTCCTTCTCTTTCAGATATTCTTTCGCCAGATACAGAGAGTAAATGTTATTAGTCTTGTAAAAATACTGTTTTCACAGAAAATAACAGGCGCAGAAAGGGGCAGCCCTAAAATATGAGCCTCCAGTTTCTCCCGTTCATATCCTGTCACAACAATGATCCGCTCCGGTTTCAGCATATCCAGCTGGAGAAGCATCCGCTCTATCAGGCTTATTCCGTTAACTTCAACCATACATTTGGCCTTATCTTTTGTCAGTTCTTTCAGACGCCTTCCCATACCTGCCGCCAGTATAATCGCCTGCATCTCTTCACCTCCTTGCATTTTTGTTCATTTTTTATCTATTTATAATATTTTTGAACACTTGAATTGTATCATCAGAACTCACCTGCGTCAATCAAAACATAAAATCAGACTCAAAACATTACTTTATTCATATTTTCTCTATAGAATCCATTTTTGGGGAAGATGGCGCATTCTTTTGTAAAGAATTTATGGGCTTCTGATCATGTAAGACAACAATTTTATATCTCACAGCTCGAAACTGGACTTGTTCATTTTTATATAACTGGATATTTCAATAATGCCAGTTGATGATATAATGCCTGTAACCCCTATAGGAGAATAAAAATAAAGCGAGGAAATTAACCATAATGAATGACAGATATCAACTGAATAAAGAACTGGCGCAGATGTTAAAAGGCGGCGTCATCATGGATGTAACCACACCGGAGCAGGCAAAAACCGCAGAGGAGGCCGGAGCCTGTGCAGTTATGGCGCTGGAGCGGATTCCGGCGGATATCCGGGCTGCAGGCGGAGTTTCCAGGATGAGCGATCCGAAGATGATCAAGGGTATCCAGCAGGCCGTGTCCATTCCCGTCATGGCTAAATGCAGGATCGGCCACTTTGTGGAAGCCCAGATTTTGGAGGCCATCCAGATTGACTATATTGACGAGAGCGAGGTACTGTCCCCCGGGGACGATATGTATCACATTGATAAATCTAAATTCAAAGTCCCCTTTGTGTGCGGAGCCAGGGATTTAGGCGAAGCCTTAAGAAGAATTCAGGAGGGCGCTTCCATGATAAGAACCAAGGGTGAGCCGGGAACAGGCGATATCGTCCAGGCAGTGCGGCATATGCGCATGATGAACAGAGAAATAGGGGCGGTGGCCGCCTGAAGGAAGATGAATTGTATGAGAAAGCAAAGCAGCTTCAGGTTCCCTTTGAACTGCTGGAGAGCGTCCACAGGGAAAAAAGGCTGCCTGTCGTTAATTTTGCAGCCGGAGGTATCGCTACCCCCGCAGACGCGGCTCTGATGATGCAGCTTGGGGCTGAGGGCGTCTTTGTAGGGTCAGGTATTTTTAAATCCGGCAATCCGGCCCGGAGAGCCCAGGCCATTGTGAAGGCCGTGGCCAACTACAGGGATGCTGAAATGATAGCCGCCCTCTCCGAAGATCTTGGGGAGGCCATGGTGGGCGTCAATGAAGAAGAAATCCAGCTTCTCATGGCTGAGCGGGGAAAATAACCGCCAGTGATGCAGACAATGGATTAAAAGGAAAAGGAGAGACTTATGATTGGAGTTCTGGCTCTTCAGGGAGCCTTCGCAGAACACGAAAAGATTCTTGACAGACTGGGCGAAAACTGGCGTGAGATTCGGAAGCCTTCTGATTTGAAATCGCCCATAGACGGCCTTATACTTCCCGGAGGAGAAAGCACTGTCCAGGCAAAGCTTCTCCGGGATCTGGAGCTCTTCAGCCCATAAAGGGAATGCTGGAAGAAGGACTCCCTGTGCTGGCACCTGCGCCGGTTTAATTCTGCTGGCTGAAACGCTGTCCGAAAACCAGGGGCGCCACCTGGGAGTCCTCCCGGTAACTGTGCGCCGCAACGGTTACGGCAGGCAGTTGGGAAGCTTCACAGCCAGGGGCTCCTATGCAGGAATAGGAAAAATCCCAATGACCTTCATACGCGCCCCCTATATAGAAAAAACCGGGGAAAATGTGCTGGTTGCCGCCATAGTGGACGGGAAAATCGTAGGCGTTGAATATAAAAACCAGATAGGGATAGCTTTTCACCCGGAGCTGGACAGCGATTTGTCTGTACATAAACGGTTTATAGCCCTTACGGCGTCCCCATAATATATAATTTCAAACAGTCCGAAACCTCCCTTCCGGCCTTCACCGCAGGCAGGTTTGGATGTTACACATATTCAGTCCGAAAAGTATTCTAACCCGGGCCTCCCAAAAACGTATAATTTACATAGAATACCTGTTGGGAGATCCGGATAAGAAAGGACTGTTATATGAATATTTCCCAAAAATTAAAGAATTTTTATAAAGAGTTGGATCACCTGTACCAGACCGGAAAAACCGGTGAAATTGAACCCTATATCCTCACAATAATGGAGGAAAACAGGAACGCCCCCGAAGGAAGCCAGATTCTCGCCATATCCTGCCTCAACGAGCTGGGCTCTTATTACAGGGGCATCAGCCGGTATGAAGATTCCATAAAAGCCTTTGAGGAAGCCGGAAGATATATCCTGGAACTTATGGGCGCTAAATCTGTGGAATATGCAACCAACCGCTGTAACCTGGCAGGCGCCGTCCGCATGATAAAAAATTACGGATGGGCTCTTGAGCTTTTTACCCAGGCAGCCCACATCTATAATATGACGACAGGAAAAGAAAGTTACTATTACACGGCAGTTATCAACAACCTGTCTCTCCTCTATCTTGATATGGAGGAATACGAGAAAGCAATCCAGTACCTGAAGGAAGCCCTGAACCGGATTCACCGGACACCCGGGCAAAAAGAAGAGGAAGCCATAACCCTGGTAAATCTGGCTGCCGCCTGTCAGAAGCTGGGACGTATCTCCCAGGCGGAGGAGTATCTGGACATAGCCATGAGAATCTATAACCGGCTGGAGGACAAAGGGGTCCACTATGGGGGCGGCTCTCAATATGCAGGGCGCCGTCTGCATGGAGAAGAAAGACTACAGGGGCGCGGAGCACGCATTTCTAAAAGCCAGGGACGCCGCCTTCCAATATTTTGGTGAAAATGAGGATTACGACCGGGCAAATCAAAATATCAGCCTTGCGCGAAAGGCAATGGAGGAGGAACAAGCATGAAGGGACTGGAACTGGCCAGGAATTATTTTAAAGACATAGGCCTTCCTATGATACGGCGGGATTTTGGAACCTATGAATCGAGAATCGCTGCAGGTCTGGCCGGAGAAGGCTCAGAAGTTCTGGGGTTTGACGACGAATTGTCCAAAGATCACGACTGGGGACCATCCTTTTGCATCTGGCTGACAGATCGGGACGCCGCAGAGTTCGGCCGGGAGCTGAATGAAGCTTACAGCCGTCTGCCGGGCGAGTATATGGGATACCCTGCCCGCAACGTATTTCAGGGCGGTGAAGGCCGTGTGGGCGTAATCCGTATTTCAGACTTTTACCGCAGTTACACAGGACTTGACCGGGCCCCTGAAACCCCGGCGGAATGGCTGCGGATACCTGAGAGCATGTTGGCCAAGGCCGCAGGCGGACAGGTTTTCATGGACGGGCCCGGCGAATTCAGTAAGATCCGCCAGTCATTGTTAAATTATTATCCCTCTGAGGTGCGGCTGAAAAAGATATCCGTCAGAGCGGCTGTTATGGCCCAAAGCGGCCAGTACAACTATCCCAGATGCCTAAAACGGGGAGAACTGGTGGCTGCGGCCTGTGCGTTGTCGGAATTTACCAACGCAACCTGTTCCATGGTCTATCTGCTGAATCACAAATACATGCCCTTTTACAAATGGGCCCACCATGGCCTTCAGTATCTCCCTGCACTGCCCGGAGTTTTCGGGAAGCTGGAGGAACTGCACACATGTCAAAATGGAAAACAAAGAATACATCTCATTGAGGAAATTTGCACTATGGTCCGATGTGAATGGAAAAGACAGGGAATTATCGACGGGTCCAGCGAATTTCTCATTGACTACAGTCCCCGGATAATAGCGGGAATTCAGGATCCTTATATAAAGAAGCTGCACATTATGGAGGGATAAGATGAAAGAAACTGCGACTCATACAGAACGGGCCCTGAAAGACCTTCTGTCTACGGAATGGGAAATGTTTACCAATGTAAACAACAGGGCCAAAAGAGCCCCCTGCCAGGACGATAAAAAGACCTTCACCATCATGCGGATCAGCCAGTTTCTGGCCTGGGACGAGGCTACTTTGGAAAGCTACCTCCAGGACGTAAAAGCCGCCAGGGACCGGGGACTGAATCTAATGACTGAAAAATATGCCCGCATGATGGAGCGCACCTGGCCGGAGGAATACCGGCAGCTGGAGGGACGCCTCCCCCGGATTCCTCCGGAAAAAATGAAGTTGGTGAGGGACATATTGGCCAGGCAGATGAATTCACTGGAGCTTCTGGATAAAAAGTATCCGCGTGCCGTCCGGCGCGGAAGGCCCTTGTATTCCTCTGAGGACAGCTCCACGGAAACCTCCACGGAGACATATTTATACGGGGAGCTGCAGACCTATTCCGTCAAAACCCTCCAGCTCTGCCTGAAGCATATGGATAATCTCCAGAAAGAAGGGCGCAGCCTCAACGAGGAGATTCTGACAATCACGGCAAGGTTCTATGGTTTTAAAGACCTTGGCTGTATCTGATAGATGGTTTGCGCTTTCTATTTCTTATCAGGCGCCCAGGAACAGAGAATGGAAAACCTTCCTTGCATCCGGCAGTTCCCATAACCTGACGGTATGATAAAATGCATTCCCCTGCTGATTTCGCAGCCGTCTATAGCGCCTGAGCCCTCCAGTACGCTTACATTTGTAAACGCTCCCGGAAATACATGGTTCCATGTTCCGTGTATGTCATACTTTTCCACCGTATAGAACTTACATGTCTCCAGGTGTTCCAGATCCACATCTTCCGTCCTGGTACAACTCCTCTGCTCCTCCTCCGGAGCAAAGGGCGCTGTGATTACGTCCAGAGACTGTTCTATATGAAGCGCCCGCTTACTGCCGTTCCAGACTCTGTCATAGTCATAGACTCTGTATGTAATATCGCTGGACTGCTGGGTTTCCAGAATCAGGGTTCCCCCTTTTATGGCGTGGATGCAGCCCGGATTAATCTGAAAAAATCCCCCTTCTTTACAGGAATCTCCCGTATAAAGCTTCCCAGCGCTTCTCCCGAATCATCCGGGCCGCTTCCTCCCGGCTTTTAGCGTGGTGTCCGATGACAATGGTTGTTCCCGGATCGCAATCCAGCACATACCAGCATTCCGTCTTTCCCAGGGATCCGCTCTCATGCACACCTGCGTAAACGTCGTCAGGATGCACCTGTATACTCAAATCCGATTTTGCGTCAATCATCTTCACAAGGAGCGGGAACTCCTTCCCCATACGCCCCTCCTCATTGCCAAAAAGCTCCGGCTGATTCTTCCAGAGTTCCGACAAATGTTTTCCTTTCCAGGTTCCACTGAAAATTCTGCAGTCGCCGTTGGCATGGGCGCTGACCGCCCAGCACTCGCCTGTGGCGTCACTTGGAATGTCATAGCCAAAAGACTCCCTTAATTTTCTTCCGCCCCATACTGCTTCTTTAAATACCGGTTGTAAAAATAACAGCTCCGACATATGTTTTACCTCTTTCACTATCCTTTAGACCCGGTGCGATCTGCATTCATGGTATCACAGCCAGGCATGTAATTCAAGACGAATACCGTCCCTTTTGGTTTCCGACAAATCTTTCACACGGTTTTAAGGCGTTTTGCAGCTTCGGGCAGCGAAATATTCTGATTTAACACAACAATCAGCCGGTTTACGGAATTTCCCTAAAAACAGGGCGGATATCCCAACCATGTGCCGGCAAGGGCTTCCTCCCCGGCGTATCTTAGCCTGTGGCGCGCCATAGCGGCTCGTGTGACGGTTTTAAGACGCGGCTTGGCAGATGTGCTATGAAACGGGTATTCCGGCTCGTTGGGCCGATATGGAACAGAGGTGTTTTTTACCAAATCGGTCAATATTGCCAGGGGCGAAAAGGTTGCTGGTTAAAGAGGTTATGCTGGAAAGCGCAATCTTAGGACATCGCCCGGCAAAGCCGGGCGACACTGGCTATTAATTCTTAAATCTTTGCCACCATTCATCAGAATTAAATTCTTCTGGTAATTCTTCCTCTAATGGATTTTCTTTACCCATTTTCTCTAATTCATCAAACCATAAATCTCGTTTGGAATCCGGCAATTTTTCCCCACACCACGGACAATACTCTATTTTGATGTAAGACTTCCCTGAATCATGTATTACAATTCCATATTCATCAAATCGAGGCTCATAATATATTATATCATCCGAATCAAAGTCTCCTTTACCTTTATTTTGATTTAAAAAATACAACATTTTTTCACAACAATATTTCACCGATAATGCCTCCACATTAATTAATTTTAATAGTTCTTCCTGGAACAGCAGGCTTATACATGTCTCCTGTTGTTGGATCCATCCATCCTAAGTGATTACCTCTTCCATCGTATACCTCAATATCATTATGGGTATGAGCCCATTCATAATATTTCTTACTTTTTCCACTTCCGCTTACGCTGCAGCGGAAAGGAGCCTATCAGTGCTCCTTTCAGGTCAAGTGTTCCTCTCTCAATCTGGATGCTGCCCGCCTCCTCCTGGCGGGCCGACACCCCTATGGCCGGCACTGCCCAATTGGCTGGGCGCTTACCGTTCCGCCGGTGATGACGGCGCGATCATAACCTACACAACAAATCTGCCATGTCCGTTTCCAATAATGCAATCTACACAGCATAGCATTTACACCCATAAATACAACCAGCATTACAAAAACTCGTATTTTTTATGCAAAAATTAGAATAAATAGGCCTTAAACCCGATTCACCATTCTCCACTCTCTGGGAGCTATCCCATAGGTTTTTTAAAAGGCCCTGGAAAAATGCAGCTGGCTGGGATACCCCACGCCGCTGCTAATATCCTTGATTGCCAGCTCCGTCCGCCTCAGCAGTTCCGCTGCCTTTGACATGCGGTAGGCGATTAAAAATTCCTGAGGACTTTTTCCCACTGCGTCTCTGAAAATTTTGCCGAAATAGCTGCGATTCAGATTGCAAAAGGAAGCCATATCCTCCACAGTTATGTCATTCTGGAAATTCTGCTCCACAAAAGACAACGCCTCCCTGATATAGAAATCCTGAATTCTGCCGTCCCTGAGCGCTTTTCTGGAGACGGCGGACCGGGTCAGACAGTCCAGGAACAGGTACATATGTCCTATGAGATGAAAAGGAGACTGATCCGGATGTCTGGCAATATAGAGAAGTTCTTCCCTAAGCTTAAGATTCAGCTCTTTCACATCGGACCGGTATACGGGGCTGTCCGGGGTAAGTCCTGCCAGTTCCAGCGCCTCTTTTACCCTGAGGCCGTCGAATTCCACCCAGGCATATTCCCATGGACGCTCCCTGTCCGCCCAGTAGGTATTTATCTGTCTGGGGTGTATCAAAAACCCCTCTCCGCTCCTTATAGGCAGGTGTTTGTAACGCCTCTGGAGTCTGTCGACTGGAGGACTCCTGAACCGGATATGACATAATGAAACAGATAGTGATTTCTGGAACAGGGACCGAAGGAATGGAGAGGCTCACATTTCTCCCATCCGTACTGATATAGGCCCAAATCCACAAAATGTTCGTTTGGGAAAATTGAAAACATCATATTACTCATATAAAACTCCAATCTGCCCTTGGGAAATATCCGTCTTTATTTGAAGCGCGTATACTGTAACGCTCCCCACGCAGACAGAGAATATATTCCACCAGAGGCGTGAATTCACCATATACCCAAATGCCATGTGACATTAACATCCATACGCAAAAGCAGCATTTGGGTATATAAGTGGCATAAGCTGAATATTTACCTGAGTAAATCATCATGGTATGATAGCCATAACAGGTAAATGATTCGGATAAAAAGCGGCATAATGGTTTAGTTTAAATTCCGGTTTGCAGCAATAAGCCACAGGAGGACTTGTAAATGGCAATTCTTTATAACGGTGACCAAGGGCTTTTCACAATTCATACCAATAATACCACCTACCAGATGAAGGTGGACTCCTTTGGGAATCTTCTTCATCTTTACTACGGCGGCAGGACTGACGGTTCGGCGGAATACCTGCTGACCTACGCAGACCGGGGGTTTTCAGGCAATCCCTATGAAGCAGGTTCCAATCGGACCTATTCCCTGGACGCCCTGCCCCAGGAATATCCTGCGCTGGGAACCGGAGACTACAGAAGCCCCGCCCTGGCAGTGGAAAATGCCGACGGTTCCGTTTGCTGCAGCCTCCATTATCACAGCCATCTTATAAAAAAGGGAAAATACACCCTTCCCGGACTTCCTTCCATGTACGGCGGGCCGGAGGATAGTGAGACATTGGAATTGTGCCTGAAAGACCAGGTAAGCGGCCTTACGGTTTTTCTGCTCTATGGAGTATTTCCCTGTTACGACATTATCACCCGGGCTGTGAAAGTGGAAAACAGCGGGAATGAACCTCTGGTTCTCAAAAAGGTTCACAGCGCATGTCTGGACTTCCTTTACGGGGATTATCACTGGATACTGTTTTACGGCAGACATGCAATGGAGAGGAATTGGCAGAGAACAGAGGTGGCACACGGCGCCCAGGTTATTGGCAGCAGGCGCGGAACCTCCAGCCACCAGTACAGTCCCTTTGTTATTCTGGCGGAAAAGGACGCCACAGAAGATACCGGTTCCTGTTACGGAATGTCGTTCGTGTACAGCGGTGCCTTTAAGGCCGAGGCGGAAAAGGACCAGTACAGCCAGACCCGGCTTCTGATGGGGCTGCAGGATGAACAGTTTTCCTATAGGCTCACCTCAGGCGGGATTTTCTTTGGTCCGGAAGTAATACTGAGTTACAGCGGCGCAGGCCTGGGAACCCTTTCCAGACAATTTCACAGAGGAATCCGCCGCAGCCTGTGCCGGGGCAGGTACAAACTCTCCCCCAGGCCTGTGCTGATCAACAGCTGGGAGGCTGTATATTTTGATTTCACCGGGGATGATATTTTTAACATTGCCAAACAGGCCTCTCAGCTGGGAGTGGAAATGCTGGTGCTGGACGACGGATGGTTTGGAAAACGCGAGAGCGACACCACCGGCCTGGGAGACTGGTTTGTAAATGAGGAAAAACTGGGCGGTTCCCTGAAAAGTCTTGCCGGACGCATCAACAGTCTGGGAATGAAATTCGGTATCTGGATCGAGCCGGAGATGGTGTCCGAGGACAGCCTCCTCTACCGTTCCCATCCTGACTGGGCCTTTACCATTCCCGGCAGAAAACCGGTTATGGGCCGCAGCCAGCTGGTGCTGGATTTTCCAGGCGGGAGGTGGTGGACTACCTGTTTGAAGCCATCTGCAAGGTGCTGGACAGCGCTAACATCGAATACGTAAAATGGGATATGAACCGCAGCATTGCCGATGTGTATTCGGCTGTACCTGCAGCAGAACTCAAGGAGACGGGCAGCGGCCAGGGGGATGCCGGCCTTCAAAACCCCGGAGCCGTCCTCTACCGGTATATGCTGGGGCTCTATGATTTTCTGGAACGGCTGAATACGCGGTATCCTCATATTCTCATAGAAGGCTGCAGCGGAGGCGGCGGGCGCTTTGACGCAGGTATGCTATACTATACCCCTCAGATTTGGTGCAGCGACAACACGGACGCCATTGACCGGATCCGCATCCAATACGGCACCTCCTTTGGATTCCCTGTATCTGCAGTGGGCTCCCATGTGTCTGCATCTCCCAGCCATCAGACAGGACGAAGGATTCCCATAAAGACCAGAGGCGTGGTGGCCATGGCCGGAAGCTTTGGCTATGAACTGAACCTGGACGCTGTCACAGCTTCCGAGAAGGCATGTATCAAAGAGCAGATCAGAGATTTCCACAAATATTGGGATCTGATTCACAACGGCGATTACTATCGGCTGACCAACCCCTTTACAGACAGGGAGGCGGCGGCCTGGTTGTTCGCCAGTGAGGATAAGGGGGAGGCCCTCTTAAACGTAATCACCCTTGAGACTCACGGAAATCCCCTTCCCATCTGCATAAAACTGAAGGGCCTGGATCCCAAAGCCTCTACAGGGACGAAGAAACAGGCAGGCTGTACCCCGGCGGCGCGCTGATGGCAGCAGGAATTCCGGTTCCCTTTATGACGGACCAATACCAGGCCTGGCAGCTGCATCTCATAAGAGAATCATAGGTGAATCCCCCGGTTTAACAAGTCAAACCGGGGGACGTCCATATCCGTTCAGGCGGAATTTGCCGTCTGAACCATATGACGGGCTCCCTCCCCTCAGCCGTAAATAACCCTGGCCTCACAGGGCATAAGAACTCCCTTTTTTCTCTCACTATAATTGCTTATTAAAACCTCTCCATTCGGAATATCTTCACCGGCCTCACAGGGAACTTCTCTGTCCGTAAAATTGCAGGCGACTGCAAGGCGCTTTCCCTCCCACTGCCGCTCATATGCATAAATGGAATCACTGTCGTCCAGCAGACTTACAAATACGCCGTGGACAATGATGTCGTATTTTTTTCTCAGTGCAATCAACTTCTTATAATAGTGAAAGACGCTGTCCGGATCCTTCAACTCCGCCCGGGCATTTATCTCTTTATAATTGGGATTCACCTTAATCCAGGGAGTTCCTGATGTGAATCCGCCATGGGCTTCATCGTTCCACTGCATCGGTGTGCGGGCATTGTCGCGGCTTATTGTCTTGAGGCAGTTCATCATGGTTTCCCCGCTTACAAGGCCGCTTTCCGTCAGCTCCCTGAACGCATTGACGGATTCTATATCCCGGTAATCCTCAAGGCGGCAGAACTTCGGATTGGTCATGCCCAGCTCCTCCCCCTGATAGATGTAGGGGGTTCCCTTCATCATGTGAAGGCAGGTAGCCAGCATTTTGGCTGAGAGGACCCGGTATTGTTTTGAATCATTTCCAAATCTGGATACTGCCCTTGGCTGGTCGTGGTTATCCCAGTAAAGGCTGTTCCAGGCCACGCCCTCCAGACCTGTCTGCCATTTGTTCAGGGTAGACTTAAGCTCCTTTAAGGGGACCCGCTTATCCGTCCATTTCCCGTTAACCTTTTCCCCCAAGGGACACATGTTCAAAATGGAATACCATGTTCAATTCTCCTGCTGTCTCACCTGCATACAGCCTGGCGTG
Source organism: Clostridia bacterium UC5.1-1D2 (assembly GCA_001304855.1). Lineage (GTDB taxonomy): Bacteria > Bacillota > Clostridia > Lachnospirales > Lachnospiraceae > Enterocloster. The sequence goes on along the minus strand of BBZN01000020.1, from coordinate 17,817 downwards.
CTCCAGGGTGGTTCCCAGGGCTTCCCCCACAGTCATGATATCGTACTTTGAAAGGACCTTCCGGTTCATCTCTCTCAGATACTCATGTACTCTGGCCCATTGCAGACAAATTCCTGGTGATCCCCGTAAAGTCCGTCCTTCACAATGCCGTCCGGGAAATCCTGCTGCTTGGATATCATGCTGATAACGTCCATGCGGAATCCGTCAATCCCCTTCTCACACCACCATGTCATCATATCATAAATCTCTTCCCTGAGTTTCTCATTTTCCCAGTTAAGATCCGGCTGCTTTTTGGAGAAACAGTGCAGATAATACATCCCTGTCCTTTCATCCGCTTCCCAGGCCGGGCCGCCGAAATTGGAGCCCCAGTTATTCGGAGGCCCAACCGCCGCTCCCTGTTCGTCCTTCTTCCCCTCCTTCCAGATATAGTAGTCCCGGAAGGGATTATCCTTTGATTTACGGCTCTCCACAAACCAGGCGTGCTCATCGGAAGTGTGATTCACCACCAGATCCATGACAATTTTGATTCCCCTCTGATGGGCCTGCCTCAGCATCCGGTCAAAATCCTCCATAGTGCCGAAATCCTTTAAAATGTCCCTGTAATCCGATATGTCATATCCATTATCGTCACAGGGGGATGCATAGATGGGAGACAGCCAGATAACGTCTATTCCCAGCTCCTTCAGATAATCCAAATGCTCTGTTATCCCGTTCAAGTCTCCGATCCCATCCCCATTGCTGTCCGCAAAGCTCCGGGGTATATCTGATATACTACGCTTCTCTTCCACCACTGATCCATCTACTCTACCCCGCATTCTTCTAATGTCTTGATTAATTCTTCATCCGGCTCCCAGGAATCCGCCGCCAGAAAATCCGAAAGCTGCTCTGCCTTCGACACGGCTCCCACAGGGAATACCTGAAAGGGCCTGTGAAAGAAATAAGCCTGGGACATGGCGTACACAGATATACCGTAATCCTTCGCAGCCCGGACAAAAATCCTGTAGAGCCGCAGATTTCTTTCATTTATATACGCCTCTTTCAACTTTGGTTCCATGGAACTGGCTTTCCACACTTTCATCACATCCTCCCGGGTCAGCGCTCCCTCAGGCACCTGAATTCCCTCCCTTTCAAGTTTGGAAAAGAAACCGTGGGCAGAGGAGGAAAAGGGAACCATGGGAACCCGGCCCTGGCTGTGCCACCGGTACAGCTCCCGGTTCATCATCACCAGGCTCTTATCATGGTTTAAGTTTTTCCCGGATTCACGGAAGCCGCGCTCCACTGGTTGGATACCCCGCAGAATCCTCTGATTCCGTGAAGGGCTGCATAGTCTGCAGCTTCCTCCAGCCGTTTTCCGGTAAAATTAGACGCTCCGTAATAACGGATTTTCCCCTGGACGGCAAACTCCTCCATAAAGCCCAGGATTTCCCCTATATCCACAGAGGGATCATCCCGGTGAAGCCAGTACAGATCAATGTGGTCCCTACCCAGAGTCCTCAGACTCTCCTCCAGATCCCGGCCTACGGCCTCCTTGTTCACCCTCATCACTTCCGGCGCAGTAAAGTCATAGTGACCGCCCTTTGTGGCGACGACCATCTCGCTGAATGCATTTCTCTCCTTCAGCCAGGCCCCTATATACTGTTCACTGGAATTTCCCATGCCTGGAATCCATCTGCAATATGCATTTGCAGTGTCTATAAAATTCCCTCCCAGGTCCCGGAACCGGTCAAGCAGTTCAAATGCCTGCCTCCGGTCTATTGTATCTCCGAAGTTTCCTGCGCCCAGGCATATTCTGCTCACCTTCAGCCCGGTTCCCTTTATAATCTGCTTTTTCATATCTATTTAACCCGCATCCACACCTGCATCTCCCCAGGTTTTCTATTATTCCACAGAAAATAAGGAACGGCCTTCACCTCGACCTCTTCCTCCCTCCACTCATATGGTTCATAGAGAGCCTCCTCTGTCCCGGCGATGTCCCTGACGCCCTGCGCCGTCACAGTCACGGAGCCCCCGGGCATCCCCTCGTCCCAGGACTCGGTAAGTTCTGCCTTCCCCTTTACAGCGATCAGATCCAGATACCTTCCGTTATCCGCCTCCTCCAGACAGTAGGCCAGGGGGCCTCTGACGATGGCAGCGCGGCCTCCGTTGTAATGTATCTTGCGGTTGGCCCTTATAAGCCGGGCCTTCATGTCAAACTCAATCTCAATCTCTGTCTCCTGTTCCCAGGAGCCCTTCAGATAGGCAAACCCTTTCTCCTCCCTGGAGGCGGCTGCTGTTTTCCCGTTAACCCTGAGTATATTCATGACTCCAGCGGGGGATTCGCAGCGCGATTTCAAGAGGCTCTGGCGTATCTGCCTTTACCTTCAGCGCCACTTTTCCGTCCCAGGGATAATTTGTTTCCTGCGTCAAATGCAGCGTACAGTCTCCCAGTTTTACAGAGGATTCATTTCCCATATACAGATGCACGTACACGCAGTTTGCTTTCACTGTGTATATGTACTTCCACAGGCCTGCAATCAGCCTGGCGATGTTAGGCGGGCAGCAGGCGCAGGCAAACCACTTCTGCCTTACAGGTTTCACATGATTGCGCTCTGTATTGTCGGCGCAGGCCTTCGGAACCACAGCCAGAGGATTTACATAGAAGAACCGGTTTCCCTCATAATTCATTCCTCCAAGTACCGTATTGTACAGCGCCTGCTCTATCACGTCTCCATATACTCCTTCCGCCTCCGTCTGAAGCATTTTCTGGGCAAAAAAGATAAGCCCGATGGACGCGCAGGTTTCAGAGTAATTGGTGTCGTTGGGCAGATCGTAATCTGCGGTAAAGGCCTCCCCGGAATGGGTGGCTCCGATTCCTCCGGTTATATAGAGCTGCCTTTCCACAATATTGTTCCAGACGGCCTTCCCCGCATCAAAAAGTTCCCGATCTTTCAGACGCCAGGCCAGATCCGCCATAGCCGCGTACATATAGACGCCTCTCACCGCATGGCCCACAGCCTTTTTCTGCTTTCTCACAGGAAGATGAAACTGGTTGTAATAATTGTAGGGGAACTGATTAAACCAACGGTTGGGTTCCTCCACCTTTTCCCCGGTCCAGAAGCAGCGGCTCCCCCTCCGCTCAAATTCCTCCTCGAAAAACCGGTTGGTTCCTCTGGCATCGATAAAATACTGAGCCAGCTTCTGATACCGTTCGTCCCCGGAGACATCACAGAGTCTCAACAGCGCCATCTCTATCTCCTGATGTCCGGGATAGCCGTGGAGCTTTCCCTCCTCGGGGCCAAAAACAGAGTCGATATGGTCAGCCAGCCTCAGAGCCGTCTCATAGACCTTTTCCTTGCCTGTGGCAAGATAGTAGGCCACAGCCCCTTCGATAAAATGTCCTGCACAATAGAGCTCATGGCATTCCAGCACATTGGTCCACCGCTTATCCGGCTCCTCAATAATAAAATAAGTGTCCAGATATCCATCTGGCTGCTGGGCTCTGGCTATGATGTCAATGACAGAGTCCGCCTGGGCCTCCAGCTTCTCATCACGCCCCAGCATCAGCACATTTCCCACGGCCTCCAGCCACTTGTACACATCGCTGTCCTGGAACACCTGTCCGTAAAAATGGCCTTCCATATCCCTGCTGCAATGCGGAAATTGTCAATGGCATGGCTGGCTCAGAATCAGGGATGCGGTCATTCAAAATATCCCACTGGTATGGAATCACAACGTCCCTGACCAATGAAATGTACCGGCTCCAAAAGGGATCCTTTACCCTGCACTCCTGTTTATCTAATAATCTAAATGACTCCATTTCCCCGTACCTTCCTTAACTGGATTTTAATGTAACGGTGACCCGCTTTTCTCCGGGCAAAATAACAAGTCCCTTCCGGCGCTCCCCGTCTGCGGCTTCAAAGCCCTTGCCCTTTGCCGGATCACAGCCTGCTGTCTCACCTCCGGAAACCCTCTCTGCTTCCGAAATATTTTCAAGCACATACTTCATTCCCCGGGCCAGCTTATCTGTCTCAAACACAATCTTGTTCCCCTCTCTCCTGGCTCTGACGGTCATGACTATATTGCCGCCGGTATCCGGTATCCGGCAAAGAGCCTCTTTGCCTTCCCCGAGGGAATACAGTCTCAGCTCCACGTCCTGCTCATAGTCATAGTCGGGCCGTTCGTCGCAGGCCCTATGGGGAGAAGGGTATTTTCTCTCACATAGAGAGGCAGGGTAAAGTAATCACACACGTCCCTGTGCCATCTTCCTCCCTCCTTTGTCTCCCCTGTCAGAAGATGCGTCCATGTTCCCTCTGGAAGGTAGTACTCCACCTCCCCGTCCTCACGGAACACAGGGGCTACCAACAGGCTTTCTCCCAGCATATACTGCATATCCAGATATCTGACGGCGGGATCCCGGTCGAACTCCATCACCATGCGCCCAAGGTGGGAATTCCCGTCTCATGGGATCTCACAGCCACACGGTAAAGATAAGGCATCAGACGCAATTTCAGTTTGGTAAACCTGCGGCACACTTCTACTGCCTCCTGGTCGAAGAGCCAGGGCACACGGTAACTTTTGGAACCGTGAAGCCGGCTGTGGGTGGACAAAAGGCCAAACTGGAGCCATCGCTTATATACGTCTGCCGTGGCCGTCATTTCAAATCCGCCGATATCGTGGCTCCAAAAGGAGAATCCTGAGAGCGTAAAGGAAAGTCCGCCTCTCAAGCTCTCCGCCATAGACTGAAAGGTAGCGGAGCAGTCGCCGCCCCAGTGAACCGGGAACTGCTGTCCTCCCGCAGTGGCGCTTCTGGCAAAGAGAACCGCCTCCTTCTCCCCTTTCTCCCGCTTCAGAAGCTCAAAAACACATTTGTTGTAAAGCTGTGTATAGTAATTATGCATTCCTCTCGGATCGGAGCCGTCATAGTAGGATACGTCCACAGGAATCCTCTCTCCGAAATCCGTCTTAAAACAATCCACCCCCATGTCCAAAAGGTTTTCAGTTTATCCGTATACCAGGCCACTGCCCCGGGGTTGGTGAAATCTACCAGACCCATGCCCGGCTGCCAGTTGTCCAGCTGTTTGATTCCCTTGTTGTCCCCACGCCTCACCAGATATCCCTTCTCCATCCCTTCCCTGAAAAATCCGGTGCCCTGGGCAATATAGGGATTAATCCACACGCAGATATGAAGGCCCCTGTCCTTGTACCGTTTGAGCATTCCCCTCACATCGGGGAAGGTTCTTTCATCCCACTCAAAATCACACCAGTGGAGTTCCTTCATCCAGAAGCAGTCATAGTGGAATACGGATACGGGGATATCCCTGTCAGCCATTCCCTGGATAAAGGAAGCGGCGGTCTCCTCGTTGTAATTGGTGGTAAAGGAAGTGGAAAGCCACAGTCCAAAGGACCAGGCGGGAGGCAGAGCCGGCTTCCCTGTGAGATCCGTGTATGTACGCAGCACATCCTTGATGGTATCCCCGTAGATCACATGGTAACGTATCTCCTCCCCCGGAACGGAAAAGCCCACGTTCTCCACCTTCTCGCTGGCTACCTCAAAGGACACGTTGTCGCTGTGATCCACAAATACGCCGTAATGGCTGCTGGTCACATAGAAAGGAATATTCTTGTAGGCAATCTGTGAAGCTGTACCTCCGTCCTCATTCCAGCAGTCCACCACCTGGCCGTTTTTCACAAAGGCCGTAAACCGCTCTCCCATGCCATATACGCACTCGCCCGGACTCAGGGAGAGTTCCGTCAGCATATAGGGCCTGTAATCCGCAGCCATATAATTTTCCTCAGGAAACTTTGTCGCCGCTTTGCGGTCATACTGCATATAGCCCAGGTTCCGGAACCCACAGCCGGTAAATGCCTTCCCGTCGGCTTCAAAGGTAAACCCAAAGTTTTCCCTGTCCACCCGCACAGCCACCCGCCCGGCCCTCATAAGGGCCTGGGTATCCGTTATCTCAACCTCCGTGTCCTGATAATCCTCATTCAAAACGTATCTGGGCTCGCCCTTTTCATACCCCTCAAAATGCCAGCTTCTGACGCTGATAATATCCTTCCCCACAGAGGTAAACTCTGTGGTTATAGTGCCTACGTCCAGCGCTCCCGAACGGTCTTTTATTACCCGGACCGGAGCCACCACGCGCATCCCTTTTGGAATCCGCTCCACCACAAACGCCTGAGAGCCGTAGGAAGCATTGGCCCTCTCATTTTTTCCCAGTAACCTTCAGTAAATTTCATATGATGTCTCCTTTTCAAAAAGGGGAAAGCATACGCGCTTTCCCCCTGCACTCCGTTACTGTCCATGGCAACGGCGCCCCGGCACTGCGTTGCTCAAGTTCCAGCGTTCTACTGCCAGGGCGTGTATGAACACTCATTCCCGTCATCTGTCAGTTGGAGGAGCCGTCAATCTCCACCCATTTTGTCTCAATCTTCTTAATTGTATCTTCTTTGGAAGCGCCGCCCTCCACATAGGCCTGCATCGCCTCGCCGAAAGCTGTGTGGAAGCTGTCTGTAGAATAGATAACGCCCAGAGGCGCGCTTCCCTTCTCTGCTGCGGAAGCATTGCCCTGCTCAATAACAGCGTACTCAGACGTGCCCTCCGTCTTAATAGGCGGAACAACTCCTGCCACATCTGTGAACCACGATTTGCCGTAATCAGATGTATACCACCAGTTGATAAAGTCCAGAACCGCCTGCTTATTCTTGGAATCCTTGTTAATGCGCAGGGCCTGATCCGAACCTGTGATAACCTGGCAGTGGGCTGCGTCCTCATCTACAGGATAACCGGTAAAACCGATATTGATGTCAGGGTTAATCTTCTTAAGATCGGCCTCCACCCATGCGCCCTGTCCAACCATAATGGCAGCCTTGCCTGAAGCAAATGCGGCTTCCTCTGCGCTTAAATCTGCTTCCAGAGGTTTCGCATCTCCGTTCTCCTTTACCAGATCCACAAAGTGAAAGAAGTTATCTTTAAGCACAGGGTAGTTGTTCAGGGAGTCCCCGCCTGACTCCATGGCTGTTACAAAGCCCCTGGTAATCATCCGTTGCGGCAGCCACATAGTGCTGGAATATATGTTTAAATACCCACCACTCGGCGTAACCGCCGGTAAATGGAGTGATACCCGCCTCATTTAACTTCCCTACCGCATCCTCCAGCTCGGCCACCGTCTCAGGCGCTTTTTCAATTCCCGCCTGCTGGAAGAGATCCTTATTGTACAGAAGGCCGAAGTAATTTCCCTTGATTGCAAGTCCGTATACCCCTTCCCCGTTGGCGTCTTTCATCGTATCCGCCACAGCCGGAAGCATGGATTCCATCAGAGGCTGATCCGACAGATCCAGGAATATTCCTTATAAATTTCAATTTCCTTTCCGGAAGTGGAGGAAAAATATCGGGCGCTTCGCCGGAATTCAGCTTGGCCTTCAGCAGAGTGGGATAATCGTTCTGGGTCGTCTCATAATTGATGGTTACATCCGGCGCAACCGTCTTATACTCCTCAATGAGCGTGTTGATAGCGTCCGCATACTCCGGCTGGGATATAAACATATAAATCTCCCTTTGCGCTGTCTCCTCCAGTCTCCCCTGTGCCGCTTCCTGTTTCTTTACTACCGCATCCCATCACTGTGGACGAGACCACAGCTGCGCACAGCAGCGCGCTTATCCATCTTTTTTTCATAATATTTTTCCTTTCTTTTCAGGTCCGCAGACCATTTATATTCATCACGCCGGGTGGTCCCGGCAAATATCTAACCCTTTACGCTCCTGCCACAACACCTTCCACAATATATTTCTGAAGCAGAATAAAAATAATGATAGAGGGCAGAACCGCAAGCACCATGGCCGCCATGGCGTAATGCCACTGGGTATTGAACTGTCCCACAAAGGTGTAGGCCGACAGCACCAGGGTCTTTGTCTCATTGGAACTGTTAACCATCAGAAGAGGAAGCAGGAAGTCGTTCCATATCCACATAACGTCGATTACCACCACCGTAAACGTAACGGACTTAAGCAGAGGGAAGATGATAAATAAAAACGTCTTAAAGGTTCCAGCCCCGTCTATGTACGCGCTCTCGTCGATCTCCTTAGGTATGGTGCTCATAAAGTTGCTGTAGATAAACGCCGCCATAGGGATTCCAAACCCCCAATACTGGATGCCAAGGCCCACTCTGCTTCCGGAAAGGTGAATCACATTCATAACCTTTAAAAGGGTTATCATAATGGCCTGGAAGGGAATCAGCATAGGCGTTGTAATCAAAAGAGCGGCAATTTTCGTATATTTGTTCTTCTTTCTGCTCATGATGTAGGCGGACATGGAGGAGAACGCTATAATTCCTGCAATACCGATTACCGTGATAATCACATTGTTGATGAACAGCCTGCCGTACTTCATCTTATCCACCACATAGGAATAGTTGCCCCACTCTATCTTGCTGGGCAGCGCAATCACATCCAGGACCACTTCCCCGAAGCTTTACGGAGTTTATAACCATCAATATGATAGGGTATATGTAAGTAACAGCCAGCAGCGCCATCACAACCGTCAGGAGAACCTTTTTTGCCTTTCGTCTCTGCACCAAGCTCATTATAAATCAACCTCCCTGCTTTTCATAAATTTCAGCACCAGCTGGGTTACTGCCAGGATTACCACGAAGAACACCAGGGACTTGGCCGCGCCCAGACCGTAGTTGTTATTCTGGAAGGCCTCCCTGTAAATATCCAGGGTTACACTGTAGGTGGAACCTCCCGGACCTCCTTTTGTCAAAGCCAGAATAATGTCAAATACCTTCACTGCATTTGTCAGGGACATGAACACGCAGGTGGTTATGGAGGGCCCCAAAAGAGGGAGGGTTACTTTAAAGAACCGTTTCCAGGAAGTGGCTCCATCCACTGTGGCGGCTTCCAGAACATCTGTGGGCACAGCCTGAAGCCCGGCTATATAAAGTACGATGTAAAATCCCAGCGACTGCCAGATTCCCACAAAGGTCACCGCCCAGAAGGCCAGCCCGCTGCTCCCCAGCCAGCTCCAGTTCAAGAACCCAAGCTGTGTTTTCTCAAAGAGCACTGCAAATCCCTGGGAAAAGATAAATTTCCAGATAAAGCCTACGATGGTCATGCTCATAATGTAAGGTATAAAAACATACTTCTCATGATGTTGGCCGCTTTAATCTTCTGTACCAGAGCCACGGCAATGGCGATAGCCAGCACATTGGTGAATATCATAAACAACACCGTATACTTGCCTGTGAAAATAAGGCTCTTTGCGAAGTCCGAGGACCCTTTGAACAACTCTGCGAAATTCTTAAATCCGATAAACACCGGTTTCTTGGAAATGCCGTTCCATTCCATCAGTGAGTAATATCCACTCATCACAAATGGGATGTAAATGGTTATCAAAACCAGAATTATGGACGGCAGAGTGAACAAGATACATTCCCCATACTCCTTTTTCCTTCTTCCCATAAAAATCTCCTTCCCTCTTTTTACTACCTGTTTGTTTTGTTGCTTTTATAGTAAATCATCATTTGTGCAATGTCAACATATTTTTTTGCTTTTTAATAACTTTTTCATGGTTTAATTGGCCTATTTTAAAATTTATATAAGTTTTTATTGTAGGTTTTCTATATAACCTATCTGTTGATTTCAAATTACTATGTTTTCTATTTTTTCGCGATAATAGAAAATAATCTGTCTTTCAGGCACAAAAAAGCAGGTATATCAGATTTTACTGAAAATATCTGCTTTTTTATCTTCACTTTTAAATCACTTCTGCTTCAAATAACCTTGCCGCTACAGGTTCATGGATGGCAACGCTCAAAGTTCCCCCCACCGGATTCCAATTGTATGTACACTTTTCACAAGAGGGATATCCGCACCTGATTTTTACGTTCTTTCCCTTCAGGTGGGGAATGGGAATCTCCGCCCAGGGTTTTCCTCCCCTCCTCCACACTGCCACATAGTTCTTATTCCCTTTCTGCAGCCCCAGGCTCACCCAGTCGTCCCCGAAGGAGGAAAAACCCAGGGGCCAGAAGGGCGTCGCCTCCTTAATATCCTTCCGGATGGACTTATAATAGTCCAGTCCTTCTTTCACAAGAGCGCTGCGCTCCGGCGGCAGCTCCGCCAGGTGCCCGCTCTGGTGGACTCTCATAAGCAGGGCGTTGACCATGTTAAATATCGTCTCCTCCACATCTCCTTCAGCCTTTGGGTAAGACCAGACGGCAGCCTGTTCCATGGCGACTCCCATAGGAGAGTTGGCTGCGATGGTGGCATAGTGTCTGTAATCCTCCTGATCGCTTGTGGACTGTATGCTGTGACGGGACAGCATTGCATAATCCATCCTCAGTCCTCCGCTGGAACAATTCTCAATAACCAAGTCAGGATATCTCTCAAACACGCCGTCCAGCCACTTCAGATATGCCCTCTCGTGCTCCAGAAGTCCCTGGCCGAAGCTGTCCGCATCAACCTCCGTACCAATGCCCGGCTCAATATTGTAGTCCATCTTAATATAGCCCACGCCGTACTCCAGTACAAGGCGGTCGATCACCTCATCTGCATGGCGTATTACCAGAGGATGGCGGAAATCCAGCTGGTATCTGCTTCTGTCATAGACCCGTTTTCCATGACGGCAAAAAAAGCACTCCTCGGGCAGCTCACCCGCCTTGGGACAATGAATGCCCATGACCTCCAGCTCCAGCCACAGTCCAGGAATCATACCTTTGGAACGTATATAATCCATCACTTCCTTTATGCCTCCGGGAAACCGCGCTGCAGACGGCAGCCATTCTCCCACCTCATCCCACCAGTAGCCGTCCGCATACCATCCGGCGTCTATACAGTAGTATTCGCAGCCGGCCCGGGCGGCTGCGTCAATAAGAGGCAGCTCCTTCTCCGTTGTGGGCTCAGCCCACAGGCAGTTCATATAATCGTTGAAAATAATGCCAAGCTCTTCGTTATCTTTATTCTTTCGCCGTATTCTTCTCCTGTATTTTGTAAGCTCCGCCGCCGCCCTATCCATGCCTCCCGAGACTGCTCCCACAGACACGGGAACGCTTGTAAAGGCTCCGCCGGGCTTCAGCTCGTGATACCAGTGGGAATGATTCTCCGTGGGCCCTCCAAGCTGCAGGTAAAGGTGGCCCGCCTGGTCGCTGATCTCCCAATGCCAGGAGCCGTTATGCTCGATCTGCCAGAACAGCATTGTCCCTGTCTCCCTGTTTGCGGCGCATCCCATGGAAGGCAGGTCTTTGCAGACCAATTCCCTGTGTTTGTAACTCCGAATTCTTTGGAGGAACGCTGTTTTTCATCGGGCTGGACTGCTCAAGCCCAGTTGGGGAAGAGTATAGCCCTTCCACTGAAGCTCCCTCTGCCAGGAATTGTGGGCCACCCACACTTCCATCTTGCTGTCTCTGGGCAGAATTCCTTCCTTCTCAATTCCGTTCAGGTTAAAGGAGGAGATATACTCCAGCCCCTGGGACTCCTTCCCTCTGTTCTCAACCTTGCTCCAGCACCTTGCCATGGAGATTCCCTCATAGAACTGGAAATAACAGGTAACATAGACCTGGGTGGCCTCATCCGCCGTCACAACGGACAAAATTCTTCCCAAAGAGTTCCGTTCATCCTTATGCTCTACGTACTTCATCCTGTAGCCGGGAGCCGTGACCGTATACTTTATTCCGTGGCGCTCCTCCGGCCGGTCCAGGCCGGAAAGGCCAATCTCCACCAGCCGGAAGGCCCGCTTCTCCTCCCTGCTTCTTATGGTATTTTCACAAAAAGGAAGGGAGGAAAAATGAAGCAGCTTCACCTCGTTACCGTCCGTTATCTCCAGTACCATATAAATTCCGTTTTCAACTAACTCTATCCGTCTCACTGTTCTTCCTCCCCGCCGTTCCAGCCGTCAGGGGGCCTTCCGCACTTTCCCTGAGCACGCTTTCCCGCTCTGCAATTTTCACGTCAATCTTAGGCTCCGTCTCCCGGATCTCCTCGCCGTCCAGCAAACGCATGAGAAGATTCACAGCCAGCTCTGCTTTTTGGCTCACATCCACGCTCACGGTTGTGAGCCTGGGATTGGAAAGCCTGGCATAGACGTCGTCGTCAAATCCCACCACGGAAATATCCTCAGGCACATGTATCTGCCTGCGCTGGAAGTAACCAATGGCCTCCACTGCATTAAAGTCTGTGGAAAAAAACAGCGCCGCCCTGCGGCCCATCAGCCTGCGCATGTCGTCATAGGCCAGAACCCGCTCGTCATAAGTTCTTCCCAGCATGCGTATTTCCAGTTCCGCCTTCTTTCCCATACGCTCCCTGTAAGTCTCCGAAGCCCCCAGATACCGGCAGTAATCGGCGCCCGACTTGGTGTTGGCCAGGTATACTATCTTCTCAATGCCCTGATCCAGCAGATAGCCCGCCATGGCTTTTCCCCCTTCATAATCCCTGGAGGTCACATTGTAGCAGCCTGCTATTTTGGCAGGGTCGTACTCGTTCATATCGATGGATACAATCGGTTTTCCGGTTTGTTTTCCTATCTGTTTATAATATTTGGCTGGTATGGAGATGGATATAATTCCATCCACATTCCATCCCATGGTCATCTTCATAATCTCGGGGATGTTTTTGGAAGAAAAAAGCATAATGTAATAGCCCCTTTTCCTCAGCTTGCTTTCCAGCTCTCCGATGATGTTGCCATAGAAGGGGCGCTCATAGGGCGTTCTCTCCACAAAGTCCGGTGTGTTTACAAGGATGCTGATAATCTTAGATCCTTTGTTCGTCAATGCGTTCAGGCCAAATCTGGGTATATAGTTGTACTTAATCAAAAGCCGTTTGATCTTCTCCTCTGTGCCGGGAGACACTTTCTTCGCCTTTCCGTGGAGCACATTTGACACAGTTGTCATGCTGACTCCTGCTTCTTCTGCAATTTCCTTTAATGTAATCATATTGAACCATCCTGTCTCACTGCGGGTTTTCCCTGGTTATCATAGCATCTGCCGTAAAGCTCCCATATGTACCAGTATACCCTCTGGCCTCCTGCGGGGTAAATGAATTCAGGAGATAATTTTTTGCATTATAGCGACTTTTATGGTAAAATATAAAACATAGATTTACTATTGAATTATGGAGATTTTCTATCTTATATTAATTAATATGGTTTGAAAAACGAGGAGTATACCTATGTCGGATAATTTTTTTCTTCTGAAGCCGGATACGCTGCTTCACATAACCTATATCGGACGCCATGTCACGCCGGAAAGATGGAACCATTTTTCCAGGACAGTGGGCGAACATATCTTTACGCCGTATACGAAGGTCAGATGTTTATACGCGAGGAGGGGGTTGATTACCGCCTGGCGAAAGGGGATCTGTTTTTCCTGGAAGCCGGTAAAAGCCATACCGGATATCGTCCCTCCTCCTGCAGCTATTACTATGTACATTTTCCTCCCATTCCCCAGCTGACAGTGACATCCGGTTCACCCCAGTGGCAGCGTGAACAGGTACAGAATATTCTCCAGATGAATTATAACGCCAGTTCCCTTTCCGACCAGTTTTATTCACAGCTGGAACTGTTGTTTCCCAAATACTTCCATGTAGATCAGGCATCTGTTTTCAACAGGATCCTCACCTCCCTCCAAACCGCCCTCCAGTGCCGCCAGCCAAAAGGCCCTATTACAAAACTGCCGAATCCTGCTGCATCATGGAGCTTTTATACAATCTTTCAAGAGCATGGATGGACAGCGTTTTCTCCCGATCCCAAATGGATATAAGCAGCCCTGTCTACGAAAAAACAGATCAGCTGCTGAATTACCTTCACACCTACTACCACACAAAAATATCCGGATCAGGTATCGAAGAACAGTTTTCCATGAACTTCGACTATCTGAACCGGATATTTAAAAAGAGAACCCAGAGCACCATATTTGCTTACCTGAACAATATCCGCATGGAACAGGCCAAGCAGCTTCTCCTCACAACCCACCTGCCCATCCATGAGATTGCCTCCAGAACCGGTTTTTCCGATGAATATTACTTCAGCCGGGCATTTAAAAAGGCCCTTTCTATCTCCCCCGCGAAATTCCGGAAAAACAGGATCTAGAGTTAAATCTCATCAAAAAGGCAGAATTTATAATCACAATTATGGAGGTAAATCTATGAAGAATAAGTTTTTATTGGGCGGTTTGTGTATTTGTGCGGCTCTGCTGGCAGCAGGCGCCAGGCTCCCGACAGGGCTGGGACTCCCTCTGCCAGTGATATAGAGACAGCGGCTCTGTCTGAAAATCCTCAGGAACCGGATGCCCAGGCGCTTAATTACGAGGATCTGATAGAGGCGGCCAGCGATTTTATAATGAACAAGGATCTGGAAGCGCAGACAGGTTACGATTTCAGCATTGCACTCCTAAGCTCCGGAGGGAGCCCCGGATATCTGATAAAGGATATAGACGGGAACGGAACCGATGAACTGATTTTTGGAGAGAATGTAAGAGATCCGCAGCTCTCTCCCACGTGGGACGGAGTCATCTATGATATCTATACGATTTCAGACGGAGCTCTTATTCATGTATTAAACGGCTGGGAAAGGAGCCGGTATTATCTCTGTGAAAATGGAATGATTGCTCATGAGGGTTCCAGCGGCGCTGCCAATTTTAATTACGCTTACTTTACCTTTGAGCGTTGGGAACTTCACTTAAAGGAGTCAGTCATATATGACGGGATGAGGGACGCGGATCATCCCTGGTTCTATTCAACGGAGTCCCCATATGACGCAAAAAACGCAGAACCCATAAGCGAAAACAGGTCTATGGAGATCAGAGAAGCGTACACTTACGAGCATCCTGATTTTATTCCTTTTACAGAGGAGAACCGGCACAGCGGATCCTCCTCTGTTTCCCCATAAACCTGCCAATGTTTTCTGTCTGTTCTTCCTGCTCCCATCCGCAATTGCCGGAGCCCCTTCCCCGGTTTCCCATAGTTAAAGATTTTGGTTTCAATAGGTATCGCATCAATCAATTTTGCCGATAAAGCGGTAGTGAATTTCTACTTCCTGCTCCCGTTCCCCGTCTGCGTTTATAACAGCATTGTGGACAACGATTTTTTCAATCAGCGTGTTTAAAAACGGGGCGGTCAGTTCGGCGGGATTTGAGTATTGCTTTATGAGTGCAATCCATTTCTCCGCGTCGCTGTTTTCCTGTTCGGACTTTGCAAGCCGTTTCTGCAAGGTCTGGATTTTTTCAGCAAGTTCCGCCTGTTCGTTCTGGTACTTTGTGGACAGCATGGAGAAGTTGCGTTCCGTGATTTTCTCCGCCGCCCTGTCCTCATACATTTTCATAAACAGGGTATCAATTTCCCGCTGCCGCTTCTCCGCTTTTTTCAGTTCAGACGCGGCTTTTTTCTTTGCGGTGGCGCGTTCCCTGTCACCTGTTTTTAACAGGCGATGAAGCAGGTTTCCCCCGTCCTGTCAGGCCTCCTGTGACCAATATTGCAGACGGGAAAGGACATAGGCGTAAAGCACATCATAGCGGATATAGTGGGCGGAGCAATAGCCCTTTCCAAACTGTCCGTAATAGGAACAGGAAAAATGACTGTACGGCGTTTTGTTCTGGTTATTCGTTCCGAACCGGAGTGACCAGCCACAGTCAGCACATTTCACCAGCCCCGCGAAAATCTGGGTAGTCCTGTCTTTGTGCTCTCTGCGTCTGCCTTTTATCTGCTCCTGTACCTGCCGGAACACGTCCTTGTCAACCAGCGGCTCGTGGGTATCGTGTAGGCGCTCTTATGATGATTGAGGTATTCATGGGAGCCAGCGGCCTGCTTCTTGATGCGGAGGAAGAAACAGCATGATGGGAGGAGAGCAAAGAGCGTACAAAGATTTTGTAATCGCAAGAATAGAGACTGCGTTGTTGCGGCTCCGCAATAACCCGGCATACATAGAGCGGTGCCGCCAACAGGAAAAGGGTGAGGAAAAAGTTGATAAACTGCTTCACAAACTGAATAAGCGTGAGCGCATTACTATACGCCGCCATTATGAGGGTGAGACGGTAAAGCAGAGCTTCGAGTTGGACGAAACCTATTTACAGGGTATGCGGGATTGTGTTCAAATCCTCTCTTTCCTTAATGCCTTAGATACAGAGGTACGGTTTAATGAATAAAATTCTTGAACAGCTTTATAATGGTGAGATTTACCCGTCAGAAAATATCGTCCCTTAACCCGAAAAATCAGTGACGAACGGGAGGCATTACAGACCAAACTTAATGCGGAGGACAGCGAGCGTTTAGAAGCATTGGGATAAATGTATATAGAAACCTCCGCCATGTATGGCTATGAAAATTTCTTATGCGGTTTTAAGCTGGGCGCTTTGCTCATGCTGGAAATTCTGAAAGGCGAGGACGGGCCGGAAGTTTGACACACCGCCGCCGCTTCACCTATCCAGGCAGTCAAGGGCCGGGTAGTATTTTCTCCGCTATGCTCCGAAAATCTCCACCCTTAGACCCTTGACTGCCCGGATTTTTACCGTACATTGGCCATGCCGACAACGGGGAACAGGATAAAATCTGGTTCCTGTGGTGGCTCTGCCCCCACGCCTCCGGCCTTATTCAAAGAACAGAATACTATATCATAGTTAAAATTGTAGCTTCGGGCCAACTTGCCCCGAAGTCTGATAGGCTTTATAAAATAAATTGTGGGCGGACAAACGCAGTATGGGATTGTCCGTCTTGTCTACCGATTTGCGGAATGGCCAGTAATTGTCAAGGACGGCGGAGCCGTTCATTTTAGCCTTGACCATTGCTGGCCGTTCTGCTATGTTTTAGGTATGGTTACTTCGGGTCAAGTTGGCCCGAAGTTCACAGAATAGGAAAATGACAAATCAACAGTTGTGAGGACAAGGTTATGAGCTTAAACAAAGAATTATATGGTATGATTTTTAAAAGGAAATCATTTCATTTATTTAGAAATATTGGAAAAGATACCATATCTACAAATGACATTGAGCATATCAAAGAAATATATAAGACATTTATCCCGCTTTGTCCTGATATAAAAACCGCAATTAGAATTGTTCCTGCGAATGAAACTACTTGTAAACGTGGTCAGCAGTTCTGTATTTTACTATATAGTGAGAAGAAAGATAATTATTTGCAGAATATTGGGTATTTAGGGGAGCAATTAGATTTATACCTTGTTTCACAAAATATTGGAACACTTTGGTTCGGCATTGGAAAGACAAATGAACCGTCATTTGATGGACTCGATTTTATCATTATGATTGCAATGTCAAAAGTCGATGACGAAAGAAAATTTCGCAAAGATATGTTCAAAAGCAAACGAAAGTCCATCGATGAAATTTGGCTGGGAGAACCACTTGGGAGGATATACGATATTGTTAGATTTGCCCCCAGTGCTTGTAATACACAGCCCTGGTTAGTAGAACATACTGATACCGCTTTAAATGTTTATAGGTATAAAAAGCAAGGTAAGCGAGGAATAATGCCTGCTGATAAAGTGTCCTTCTATAATCAAATTGATATTGGAATTTTCTTATGCTTTCTTGATTTGTGCTTGCAACATAAGGATATAAAGTATGAACTACAATTATGCACAGACAATGGGTCAGATGAAGAAAAAACATTAAATGCGTTTTATAAAATACTTTTATAATTCCTGTTTGTACGGCTGATAAATTCCATTTTGCCAACATCAGCCATTTAAGCTACTTCGGGCCAAGTTGGCCCAAAGCCGGAAGAATTACATAAGCCAGAGGTTTCCATATACGCTCTGTCTGCTGATGAAAACGGACGGCGATTTTCTCCTTATCAGTCGAAAATCCCGCCCCCTTTTGATACCCCCACAAGAAACGGGG
>BBZN01000019.1 GCA_001304855.1 Clostridia bacterium UC5.1-1D2 | reverse complement strand
ATCTTCTTTACAAACAAAAGAATACCACCGATGAAAACATTGGTGGCAAAGTGGAGGGTTCAAGAAAATCGGTTTTTCATTTCCTGCAGCATATCCAGAATTTTGTAAGCGTTCTTCTCTGCCTCCTGCAGAGATACAATCTGCCTGTCACAAACGGATATAATTTCATCGGTTTCTTTGGGCGTGTTCAGAACCGCTTTGACATCGGCATGGGGATTCTCGGCTATCTGTTGAAGCAGTCTCAGAATCGCCTCAAGGGAGTAATTGGCGCGCCGCAGGGAGCGAATAATTTTTAGCCTCCTTATATCGCCGTCCGTATAAACACGGTATCCGTTTTTCTTTCTCTTTACAGTCAAAAGGCCGTTCATTTCCCAGTTGCGCAACGCATCCATGGAAACACCCAGGTGCTGGGACGCCTCCTTCCGCCTCATGGAAACCATGTTTCCCTCTTCCGCGCCGGACAAAATCTCCGTTACAATTTGTATGGCTTCCTCTGCGTTGTCACGCTCCCGGCCAAGCTGTTGCAAATATTCCTTCGTTAGAATCATTGCGCCGTCAAAATCACCCTTTGCAGATATTTTTACCATCTCTACAATTTTCTTTCTCAAGCCCCCCTGTACGAATTCAATCTGAAATGCAGCCCGGGCCAGCCCTATTTGCAGTATGTGGAGGTCCGTAAAAACACGGTATCCGTTTTCCTGCCGTTCCGGTTTCGGGATAAATCCCCACTCTTCGTAGAGGCGCACTGTGTTTGGGTGAATTCCAATTATCTGCGCAACTTCAGAGGTCTTATAGGTCTTCATCAGCACACACCCTCCCTTCATAGTGATTCCTTCGGCCCTGTCCCCCTGACCGGCATCCAAAGCCGCCCGCCGTACCGCCAAAGCGTTCATCCCGCGGAAAAAACGCCGGGCCCTTGGGCCCTTCCCGGCCTGCTTTCACACCACGGGCCTCTGCCTGCCCATAGCCAGCGCCTTTAAGGTACTGTCGTGAAGGACTTCTTTTTCATACTTGTTCTGGGACAGGTAATAGGAATAAAAAATATCGGTCATAACCAGAATCGGAAACTGGGGCGAAATGACATTTCCATGATTCAGATGAAGAAGGGAGGGGAGGAGCACCACCTCGTCGCAGACTCATCCAATTCCGGCTTGTTCTTGGCTGTGAGAAGCACCGTCCTGGCTTTCCGTTTGTGGGCCTCCTCCAGCAGATAGAGGATGGACTCAGACTCTCCGCTTATGCTGACTCCGAACACCACGCTGTTTTCGTCCTGAAACACTCCCCGCATCCGTATCATGTCTCCATAGTCTATGGAAGTAATATCCACGCCGATTCGCATAAACCGCAGCTCCATCTCCCTGGCTGCCAGGCCGGAACTGCCCAGGCCGCAGACGAACACACGGCCTGACTTTGCTATAAACCGGCAGATCCGCTCCACCTGTTTCTCGTCTACAAGATTATATGTCTTGTTCAGAAGCTCCTGGTAGGCGTTGAGCACTGTCCGGGTGTTGCCTGTGATTGTCTCCTGCTTCACCGCGAAATTTTCTTCATACTGGTAGATAAAATCCCGGTATCCGCGGAAACCGCATTTTTTGCAAAACGGGAGAGGGAGGCCTCTGATACAAACAGCCGCTCCGCCACAGTCTTTGCAGAAAAATCCGCCCGTTCTTTATTGTGAATAAAATAATCCCCAATATTTTTCTCTACTGGGGTAAGGTTGTCATAGTTGGATTCAATTACCGGAATCACTGACCTCAGATATTCCATAGGATGCTCCTTTCCGCTGCCAAAGCCTGCGGGGCCCTATCTTTTGCAGGTTCTCGCCATAAAGTGATAGAAAGCCCCTCTCATGCCGGCGTCATTTCCGTGTGCGGCAAAAGACAAGGTGGTCTTTTCCCGGATGCTGGGCACCAGATACGTTGTAATGGCAGCCTCTATCCTTGGCTTTAAATACGCCTCCTGAGCCATGACGCCGCCTCCCAGCACCACTATCTGTGGATTTATTACATAACAGATATTGGATATACCCTTTCCCAGCACCTGGCACATCTCATCGATAGCCTGACGCAGACAGAATCTCCCTCTTTCGCCAGTTCAAAAATCCGGCGGCCGTCCCACTCCTCCTCCGGCTCATTCCTGGCGGCGGCCACCTTCCTGACCAGTATGCTGGCGGCGCCCAGAGTCTGAAAATCGCTTCCGTCCATATGCATATATCCCACCTCGCAGGCACTGCCGCTGAAGCCGTGAAACACCTTCCCATCCATGACAATGCAGCCGCCGATGCCTGTCCCTATGGTGAGACAAAGGGCCAGGCCGCAGCCTGCCGCTGCGCCTGAGACAGCTTCCGCCAGGCCCGCGCAGTTCACGTCATTCTCCACCTCACATGGCAGTCCCAATTCCGATTCCATCCGGGCCTTAATCTTTGTACCTGTATATCCGGGAAT
Source organism: Clostridia bacterium UC5.1-1D2 (assembly GCA_001304855.1). GTDB lineage: Bacteria > Bacillota > Clostridia > Lachnospirales > Lachnospiraceae > Enterocloster. Next base: position 78,139 of record BBZN01000019.1, on the reverse strand, counting down.
GAGGGGAGCCGAGTAAAAGATCTCTCCCTTCTCAACATCCACCATCCCTGCAGTCGAGACGCAGACCCCCTCTGCCTTCCACTGCCTTTGGTAGTCTGATGCAATTCCCACCGCCTTTTCAAGAATACTCCGGCCTCCTTTCCAGGCCTCTGTGGGAGTCTTTCCTTTTGCCAGAAACTGCGCCGATCCGTCTATCACCCCATGCTTAATCTCTGTTCCTCCGATATCAATACATATGTATTGCTTCATACCGTTTGTCTCCTCCCGCTCCTGTTCTGAACTATATCCTATCCGTAAAAGGCAAACCTGCTTCTGCGCCTACGGTTTGCCTTTTAACGTTCATCGCTCTATTATCTACTGCCCAATTCTAATTTTAAATATTGCCTTCTTAATCTTCTCCGGTCCTTCCACCTGTACGGCTGTGCGGTGCCCCGTCCCCGGGATAGCAGATTAAGAAATCTCCCTTTCTCAGCACTGCATGGCAGTTGGGCTCTCCTGTGAGAGGCAGGAAATCGTCGGCCTCCACAAACTCCTTTGGGGTCATGTTCTCTATAAAGTTTAAATCAATCTGCTCCTGACCGTCAAGGAGTAAATGTAAATCCAGATACTTCCTGTGGGCTTCCCAAAACCGGTTTTCAGCCGATGTAGTCTCATACTCCACTATGTTCACAAACAGCCGCTCCCCGTCGATGGGGTGGCTTCCCTTCTCAAATCCGGCCAAATCATGGCTGTCTGCATATTCAAAGCATTCCTTCAGCGCCTTTGGGAGAAAGCTGTAAGTCTCCTCCTGGCTCATATTTCCAAAAATCATACGCGCCTCCTTAAACGAAAATCAGATATGTGAAAAATTAAAACCCGGTCTGCCGCCGCCATAACTGTATACTGCTAATTATGGTAAACGGTTGCGTCCGCTGCCGGAACCGACGTGTCGCCGTCCATCTTCCTGGTGATAATGCTCACAGGAATGCCAACTGCCAGAGAGATTGCTATGGAGATGATGGAATAGGACCAGATGGAAACGGAACCTGCAGGAGCCAGGTATTTGATCCCTACCATGACTGCCGCCGCCACAACAAATGCCGCGTAAGCTCCCTTTGCATTTGCAAGCTTAGTGAAGGTGCCCAGAACGAAGGTTCCTCCAAGTACGCCCAGCACCAGGCCCATAAAACCGTTAAACCACTCATAGGCAGATTTGATCTCGCCGTTTGCCAGAATCATGGACACAACGATTGCCACAATCCCTACGCCCAGGGAAACATACTGGGCAATCCTGGTCTGCAGGGCAAAGCTCATCTCCTTCTTGGAGAGGCGCTCCTGAATATCCAGAGTCCAGCTGGTTGCTACAGAGTTGAGACCCGTGGACAGGGTAGACTGGGAGGCTGCATAGATGGCCGCCAGCAAAAGGCCGGTGATTCCTACCGGAAGCTGGTAAGCGATGTAGGATGCGAAAATCTGATCCTGCTGCGCTGCAGGGGGCAGTGCATTCTGGCTGTAGAATACATACAGTCCTGTCCCGATTAAGTAGAATACGGTGGCAATAAAGATGGACAGAGCGCCGTTGGTCAGCATCATCTTATTTAACTTCTTCGTATCTGTGGTGGTTGTAAACGCTGTACAATATCCTGACTGGATACGTAGGAGGAACAGGTGTTAAATCCGGCTCCCACAATCAGAAGGAATACGCTGTCCTTCAGAATATTGGGATTGAAGATAGCTGATCCGCCGCCAGAAATTTTCCCTCCCCCATCGCTCCGAAGATGGCGCCGAAACCGCCGTTAATTCCGTTTGCAAGATAGAACAGTGCAAAGGTTACGCCCACCAGAAGGACGCTGCCCTGGATAAAGTCAGTCCAGAGAACCGATTTCAGACCGCCTGTGTAGGAGTAAATGATAGCGATAACGCCCATGGCAATGATTAAGATATTTACATTGATTCCCGTAAGATTGGATAATACCATCGAGGGCAGGTACATGATGATGGACATACGGCCTACCTGATATACGATGAACATGACGGCGCCCAGCACCCTGAGCCCTTTGCTGCCAAAACGGATTTCCAGATAGTGGTATGCAGTGTCAATATCCAGCTTACTGTATATGGGCAGGAAAAATTTGATGGTAATGGGAATGGCCACCAGCATTCCAAGCTGTGCAAACCACATAATCCAGGTTCCCGCGTAGGAATTGCCTGCCAGTGACAGGAAGGAGATGGGGCTTAATAACGTTGCAAATATGGATACGGAAGTAACCCACCATGGAATCGTACCGTCTCCCTTAAAAAACTCTTTCCCCTTCATCTCCTTTTTGGAGAAGAAGAGCCCTGCAAACAGCACTGCTGCAAGATATAGGATCAGAATAACCAAATCTATTGTTGTAAATCCCTGCATCACGAAACTCCCTTTCTAAATGCCATGTAGCGCCCGCCCCTTCTCTTTGCCGGAAAGGGGAACGGGCATGTTTCCTTTTTCTTTCAGTAATATTCTCCGCCCGTTGAATATGTTATAAATTCCCCTGGGGACCGCCGGTCAGTTGGATGTCAGCAGTATTTGGCCACTGCGTCTTTTACCATAGCCGCCGCTTCCCTGGCAATCTCATAGTCGGATTCCACAAGCTGAGGCAGCGGCTCTCTCACTCCGCCCAGATCCAGATTCTCATTGATTCGGAGCATCTCCTTGATAACCCCGTACATATTACCGTGGCAGGAGCACATTTTATAGATCACCTCGTTGGCTGCATACTGGACAGGCATGGCTTCTGCAAGCTCCCCGCCTTTACAAGCTCATCCATCTTCAGGAACAGTTCAGGCATCACGCCGTAGGTTCCGCCGATACCGCCTTCTGCTCCGATCACCCGGCCGCTGATAAACTGCTCGTCGGGGCCGTTGAAAATCACATAGTCGTCTCCGCCTGCAGCCTTGAACATCTGAATATCCTGCACAGGCATGGAGGAATTCTTCACGCCGATGACCCTGGGGTTCTTTCTCATCTCGGCAAAGAGGCTCTGAGTCAAAGCCACGCCTGCAAGCTGAGGAATATTGTAAATGATGAAATCGGTGTTGGGGGCGGCCTGGCTCATGGCATTCCAGTAGGCTGCAATGGCGTATTCAGGAAGGCGGAAATAGATTGGAGGAATGGCGGCAATGGCATCCACGCCCAAACGCTCCGCATGCTTTGCCAGTTCCACGCTGTCCTTGGTATTGTTGCAGGCCACATGCGCGATCACTGTAAGTCTGCCCTTTGCAACAGCCATCACATTTTCCAGCGTAACCTTTCTGTCCTCTACGCTCTGATAAATACACTCCCCGGAGGAACCGTTTACATAGACGCCCTTGACGCCCTTTCTGATGTGATACTCAGTCAGCGCCCTGACTCTCTCAGGGCTCACATTCCCATCCTCGTCATAACATGCATAGAATGCCGGGATAACACCTTTATACTTTTCCAAATTTGCCATATCCATTTCTCCTCTCGTTATGAGCGCTTAGCGGGCGTCCTTTGGCCGCTTACGCGCGATACATGCCTCCTCCACTTAGTGAGGTCTCCCACGAACTTAGTGGAGAGGCTCGTTATGAGCACTATTGAATCTACCTCAGTTCCTCTGCAAATGCTTTCGTAATCAGCTGCGGCCTTGTAATGATAGAACCCACCACAACACTGAATGCCCCCAGGTCGATAACCCGTCTGGCCTTGGCAGGCGTGTTGATGTTTCCCTCCGCTATTACCCGGTGCTTTACCTTTGCCACAATCTCCCGGATAATCTCAAAGTCGTTCTCCTCAATTTTAAGTCCTCTGCTCTGTTCCGTGTAGCCTACCAGCGTTGTCCCTATAAAGTCAAATCCCAGTTCATCTGCATGAAGCGCTTCCCCCACAGTGGAGCAATCTGCCATCAGAAGCTGCTCCGGATATTCTGCCCTGATTTCCCGGTAGAACTCCTCCAGGGTACGGCCCTTTGGCCTCAGGTCCGAAGTGGCGTCCACTGCGATAATCTCAGGTTTCACCTCCATAAGCTCATGTATCTCTTTCATAGTCGGCGTGATGTATACCTTGCTGTCCTCATAATCCCGTTTGACAATCCCGATAACGGGAAGGTCTACCTGGCTTTGGATTTCAGCGATGTCCTCCCTGGTGTTAGCCCGTATGCCCCAGGCTCCGCCTTCCTTCGCAGCCAGAGCCATGCGTCCCATGATGAAGGAAGAATGAAGTGGTTCATGAGGCAGCGCCTGGCAGGAAACAATCAATTTTCCTTTCAGGTTTTCAACTTTTTCATTCATGTCTTGCTCCTCCTTTGTCCTTGTGACCTTAGTATAGCAGATGTGAATTTAATTTCAATAGCTTGAACACATAGAGAAAGTTCTTTCACGATTTTTGAAAGCCTATAGGCTATACTGCCAATTTATCCACGACATTTTTATGCATGTTTCACAATTTGACGAAGGTTGTTTCTCAAGAAGCGCAATATGCCCTGCCTATACAGCCGTATCTACAATTTAAAAAAGGCCCCTGGGCCGATTTCTCAGCACAATGACCTTTTTTGTCTCAATACCTTTTTATCTTCTTGGAAGGCGTTTTTTCAAACTCTGCCGTTCTCACAATCAAACTGTAAATTCTTTTATAAACCGGCATATTTTTGTTAAATTCGTCGATGAGCTCCTGAAGTTTTCCCTTCAGCGCCTCCTCCCTGATATGCTTTTTCTTTGCATACTCGTAATCCGGGAAGATTTCCGCCTCAATAATCTTGTCCTTCTCCCGTACCAGAACCTCCTTCACCAGTTCAGACCGGCTCAGCTGGTTCTCCAGTTCCTCCGGCGAGACGTTCTCTCCGTTGGCCAGAATAATCAGGTTCTTTCTCCTGCCTGTGATATAGACAAACTTGTCCTCATCCACATAGCCCAGATCCCCTGTTTTCAGCCAGCCGTCCTCCAGCGTTTCAGCCGTCTCCTCAGGCATCTTATAGTACCCCTGCATCACGCTGGTGCCTCTCACCCAGATCTCCTCGTCCACCACCTTGGCCTCACAGTTGGGAGAAGCTTCCCCACAGACCCCTTCTTGTTCTCCCACTCCAGATTCGTGCTGATAACCGGCGAACATTCGGTCATGCCGTACCCCTGGAGAATGGTAATTCCGTACTCTTTAAACCGGTCTACATAATCAGGATCCAGATAGGCGCCGCCGCTGCATATAACTCTGAGGTTGCCCCCAAACGCCGCTTTTGCCACCATCTTCTTGGGGATCAGGCTTCCTGCGTCCCTGAGCTTGCCGTAAATTGACTCGATGACAAGAGGCACCAGGAGAACAATCTCAGGTTTAAAGAGCTTCATATTTTTCTGCACATGCATAATAGAATCATTGATGCAGATTATAAGGCCGATGTAGAGTCCCTTGATAATATCCATTGTAAGGCAGTATACATGGTTAATAGGCAGAAGCGTCATGGATACGGTCCCTGCGGGAATCTTCATATCCAGACAAACGGCGTTGTCCACCAGGTTCCTGTGGCTCAGCATAACGCCCTTGCTCTGCCCTGTTGTGCCGGAGGTAAAAAGAATGGTGGCAAGCTGGTCCCCGGAAATTTCCGTCTCATAGCTTCCCCGGTAAGTCTCCATCAGCTCTGCCAGGGACCGGTACCCTTCTGCCGCCCGATCCGCCTGCATAGATACCGCATGCTTTATTCCAGGGCAGTTCTCCCTCAGGCCGGCAGCCACGTCCGCTCTCAGCTCATCGAATATGACCATTTCCACATCCGCCCTGTTTAAAAGCTGGAAAATGGCCTCTGCAGGCAGCTGGGCGTCTATGGGCACCGCCACGCTCCGGCTTCCCACAATTCCAAAATAGCTGACAATCCACTGGTAGGTGGTAGGCCCAATGAGAGCAATGTGCTTCCCCTTCATGCCCATTCCCTCCACCATACGGCTCACTGCCATAGAGTCGCAGTCCACATCTATGTATGATTTTTCTACGATCTCCTTCTTCACCTTATACCGGAAAGCCGCCTGTTCCTTGTAGGTTCTGGCTCCGTGTCCAATGATATCCCTTAAGGTTTCTACTTGCATCGGTTCTCCCTCCTGCATCCTAATCTTCCTGAAGCGACCTGATATACTCACAGCGTCCTTCACAGTCTTCACATTCACCACTTCCCGTTCCTCCACTTCCACCTGGAACTTTTCCTCAATCTCCCCCACCATACTCATAAAGTCATAGGAGTTGAATCCCAAATCCTCGATAAACCGTGAGTTCTCCGTGATGGATGCAGCGTCCACGTCCACATACTCGCATATTAATCCCTTTAATTCTTCAAACATAGCTGTAACCTCCTTCTCTCATTTCCATTTATATGTACGCTGGAAATCTCTTTGTACCTGATTTTGCGAGATGATTTTTTGTCAGCTGTGCACAAATTTATGAGGCGTACGCCGCAGGTACGTTAACTAAATTTGTGTGCGGCCGGCGGAAAATCAGACCCAAAGGCAGGTGCAGGAGAGATTCCCGGCGTACATTTATACAAGTTCGATTATCTCGCCCACACTGCGCCCGCAGTCCTCAACTCCCCGGAAAATAATCCTGCAGAGATAATAATAAATATACTCCAGCTTCTCCGGCGTCACCACTCCGGTCTGATACTCAAAGCCGAAATCCAGCCCGTTATCCGAGGCCCTGTGGCTCACAGTCAGATACAGGGTGTGGGCTGCCACGCCGTTGGAATACCGGGCGGTCTTGTATTTGATATCTCCCAGCTTGTCCAGCCCCGGACCGTCGTACTTCATGGTGAGAGGCTGGTAGGTCAGGCTCAGAGGTTCGTAGGTCTGCCCGTCCTTCAGATGGTAGTAATCATGCCTGTAATTAAAATACGCTCCGGGGCTGTAATTGGCATGACGGAAATACTGGTTCTGGGCATCCCTGATTTTCAGCAGGCCTTCCATGAAGGTATCCTCCCTGGCCACCACCGTCCTGAAGGGAAAACAATGGATTCGGCTGCCGCCGCTTCTCTTTTCCAGAAGAGTCGCCCGCCTTGCAATGGTGGTGGTGATGGAGATATCATCCTCATCATTCTCCTTCTGCAGATAGGTCCGAAGTCCCATGAGCAGCAGGCATACCATGGAGATTTGATGCTCCTCGCAGAATTTCAGAAGTATCCGGGAAGGTTCCTCCTCCAGGTGAAAATTGGTGATATTGGCTTCCACATTGTCGGAGGTGTTGGTGGCGGCTCTCAGCTTTGGATTCTTCAAGGCTTTTCTCTCCCGGAGCAGTTTTTCCGGCCCATAGATATCCGTGAAAACAGGCTCCGAGGAGCTGATCAAATTTTCAAAAAACTCCCTGTCCCGCCTGCTGGCGCTGCTGCCTGCCTCATAGGCCAGATCCTTTTCCAGCTGCCTGATATAGGAAGCCATCTCCTTGGGATAGCTGATACCCTCGTAAAGCTTATTGCAGTAAAGCTCAATGACATCCTTAAAAAATACAATCAGAGACTGGGCGTCCATCGTCATATGATCCACATTGATATAAAGTCCCTGGTATCCGTCGGGCATCTTGATCATCACAATGCGGTTCATGGGAGAATCATAGCGCTCAAAGGGAATCTCCGTCCACTCACGGAGCTTGGCCTCGGCGTCCTCCTCTCTCCAGCCCGTGAAGTCAAAATGCTCCGGCTCCCTGGTATCCTCATCCACAACATACTGAAATTCATTGCCCTCCTTGTCCCTGCAGAACCGGAGGCGCATAGTATCGCAGCGGCTGATTGCCTCCCTGATACATTGGCTCAGTACCTCCCGGTCCAACTCCGACTCTATGGTCAGGCTGGAACCGATATTCAGCACCTGCTTCTTGGGGCAGTACTTCAGGCAGTAGTAATGAAGCCTCTGTGCCGCAGTCAGCGGATAAACCTTATAACCTTTTCTGGTCTTCATACTCAATCTCTCCCTTTTTCAAATGCAGCTTCCATCAGTCGCAAAACTGCCGCCTCATATTTTTCAGGATCCTTGTAATAAGCTTCCGCATGGCTGGCCCCTCTGACCACCAGAAGCTCCTTCTTCGCCGGGCATGCGTAATAGAGTTCATAGGCCATGGAACAGGGTACAAAGGTATCCCCATCCCCATGGATAAACAGCATAGGAACCCTGGCCTTCTTTACTTCCTCCCGGCCGTTGCACTCGTTCAGGCCGTAGCCCGCCTCGCGCTTTGCCATTCTGTCCGCAATGTGCATCACAGGAAAGGCCGGCATATGGTATGTATGTTTCAGGACGGAACTGAACACTTCCCAGGCGGAGGTAAATGCACAGTCCGACACCACGCCCTTCACCTGCTCCGGAAGATCCAGTCCTGCGCACATACACACAGTGGCTCCTCCCATAGAGACGCCGTGAAGCAGTATCCCTGCATCCTCGCCCAGGCGGTTCACCATGTACTCCATCCACCGTTTTCCGTCCTGGCGGTCCAGGCATCCGAAACCGATGTAGGTTCCCTCACTTTTGCCATGAGCCCGCTCATCCACTGCCAGCAGGTGAAATCCATGCTGTATATAAAACTTTGCCATAGAAGAAAAGTCATTCAGTCCCTCGCTGGTATAGCCGTGAAAACAGATCACCGCCCGCTTCGACCCCTCACAGGGGAAATATGTTCCATGAAGTTTCAGCCGTCAAAGGAAGTGATATACACATCCTCCTGGGGCAGACCGGCCAGCCACTCCTTGCTGGCCCGGATTCCCGGAAGGTGGAGATCCCAATCGGTTCCCGCCATTTTCTGTGTCCTCTCCTGTTTGGCATTGCCCCTTATCATTGTGCGGCGGAAGAAATATCTGGCTATCCCATACTCGCCTGCTCCAGCAGCTGCCGTCAGTCCGACAATCCATTTTCCAATTCCCATATGTACTCCTTTCCTGTGCGCCGGGCAGCAAACGCTCCCGGACCTTAAAGAAACTTCTGAAGCTTAAGAGCCTGCTCCAGGCTGCCCTCCACTTTCAGTTTACCTGTTGTAAATGCAAAAACAGGGTCCAATTTTCCTGCCGCCAGCTTCAGCAGCGTATCTGCAGTACAGATAAAAATTGCGTCCCTGTCATAATACTCGTACGGTTCTACAAAAATCCGGCCATCCTTCACTTCAGCGTAAAAAATGCCTTGGCCTTCCCCTGTAATATTAAACTGAAATGCCAGATGTTCGTCCACCTTGCTTGCATCTGCACTCATAAACAGCTTCTTCACTTTCTCAAATACTTCCTCATACGTGATACTCTTCTTTTCTTTCATCATAAAACCTTCCCTGACTCTTTATTCTTAGTTTATAGATTTATCCATATCCGGTTTTCGACCATCAGTCGAAACCGTATCGGATTAACCTTACCATCTTTTCGACCGTCAGTCAAGTCTGGCTTTTTCATTTTTATTCTGGTATACTAGGAGGTATTCTAAGGAGAAGGCGGAGGATTTTTTATGCAGAATTATAACAAACGGGAGCGTATCCTGGATGCCATGCAGGAGTTGATGCACACAGCCCAGGCCCAGGCGATTACCGTCAGTGATATTGCTGTGAAAGCAGGGATTGGAAAAGGAAGTATTTATTACTATTTTTCTTCCAAAAATGATATTATTGACGGGGTGATTGAGCGTTCCTACTCCCGTGTTCTGGACAAGGGCAGGGAGCTGGCTGCCGCCTCGGGCTTAAATGCATTCCAGAAAATGGAGATTATCTACCATGCCTGCCTGGACTCCTCCACAGAACTCCGCCGCCAGGAGAAAAGCACTTCCTTCAACGGCCAGCAGGAGATTGCCTTTATCCACCAGAAATTCTGCCGGATTATCATAACCAAGCTGAAGCCAATTCTCACCGATATCATCCGCCAGGGCATCCGGGAGGGGGCCATCTGCTGTGAGTACCCGGAGGAGACGGCGCAAATTGTCCTCACAGTCCTGACCATCACCCTGGACAACCACCTCATTCCCGCCCGGCCGGAGGATATCGGACGGGTGCTTACAGCCTTCACACAGATGCAGGAAAAGAGTATGAACATCCCCGAAGATACGCTGCAGTTTCTTATGCGGGCGCAGTAAAAAGGAGGAAGGCCATATAACAAGCTCTATTTTTCCGCCCTTAGCTTTAAAAGAGTTTCATTTAAAAGTGTGGAGGAGATGTTTCTGGTATAAGGGAAATAAACAATATCTACGCCAATTTTTGCAAACTCTTGTTCAAACCTGTTCCATCTTTCTGTATTTTTCCAGTCGTCGCCCACGAAAATTGCATTAAATTGGTATTTCTTCCATGCCTCCATCTTGTCCATATTATATTGAGGCACAGCTTCATCAACATACTTAATTGCCTGTACAATCTGGATCCGTTCTACAAAGGGTATCACCGCCCGTTTATTTTTATACGAAACAAGTTCATCGCTGCTTACCCCCACAATGAGATAATCGCATTGCTCCTTTGCCCTTCTGAGCAGATTCAGATGTCCGATATGGAACAGATCAAACACACCGGTGGTATATCCGATTTTATATTTTGTCACTACCCTTCCCCTCCATTCCTAAACATTCAAGTCTGAGCACACTAAGATTTTCCCAGTAGCCCGGAAGATGATTGACTTCCTGTTTTCAGCAAACAGAACTGTCCCTGAATCGTCATACCTGCCTCCAAGGGCATAGACCCTTAAAGGAAATCCTCCCATCTTTCCTTGGGCTTCAGTTGGACTGCGGCTCAACAGACGCCCCTGGATCCGTTCCGTTACAATAACGGCAGGCCTCCATATAATGGGGATTGCTTATGTACTCACTGAGCAATTCCTTAAACTCCCCACTGCGGGATACCGGAACATACCCCCCGCCCTCCTTCCCTGCCTTTATCTGCAAGGGAAGCTGGAACAACTGCACTTTTCGCGCAATCACCGATCGGGAACAATGCCCTAACAATCCATTTTCCCATATCAAACCATTTATCCTCTTTTGAAACAAAATGATAAACCTCATAGCGGATGGAATTGGATTGGAGCCATTCCTGAATTTTTTTACTGATATTTACGGCCACAGGATAATTGCTGATACGGACTATAAATTTTTATGCTGCAGCAATTGGGGCTCACATTTGGCAACACCGTACCGTTTGTAGCAATGAGGCATTTTTCTATTTCGGAACATTTCTGCACAAAATCCAGTAATTCCCCAGCTGCGGGTAGACGAAGGGCTCTCCTCCCTGAATTTGTAATAACCGGATCCTGGAGCAGTCTGTAATTATTTTCAGATGCTCAATTATGTCATTCACCTCATATCTCAGCGTCTCTTTCGGGGCAAACGGCGCAAAATTAGCACAATCCCGGCAGCGCAGATTACATGCCTGGCCAACCACTGCCACCAGGAAACGAATATATAATTTATCCTTTTTAATAAAGTCCAACGATTCGTTCATTCTTTACCTCTCTATCACCGGCCTAATATTGTCACCGGGAAAATTTTAACGGTTCTGGGGAAATTTCAAGTCTGATATTGCATGTGGCAAAATGCGTTTTTCCGGCGGAGGCAGTTCCATGTAATTACTGTCAAACATTTGACGCAGCACCTTGTCGTACTGTTCCGGCCCGTAGAATTGATGACCCTCAAATTCAAGCAATGTGCGCCTGCCAATCCAAGTCTTGTCATATACTCTGTTCCGGTAAAGATTCGGCGCATCCGGTGTAAAATAATGCAGCCATCCCGTCTTACAGCAATTACAGGTTTGGTTGACGGCAATTGCCATTCTGCGAAGCAGCCGTCCAAGGATGCTTAAGCGGGTCTTCCTGTGGTACCATCTGTACTTTACAGACAGCCTGCTCAGAAAAATAGACAGCCGTTCCTGAACAAAGTTGAAGGAATTAGGAAAAGCAAACACATAATCGATGGGAAAGGTGTCAATCGATATCATCATTCTCTGATTACCGGCAAAAACACGATACATACTGTTCTTCAGCCAAGATTGTTTCTCGTCTGCATCTCCTGCACCGCATATTTTTGACCCAGCTCTGCTTTCACCACCCTGTAAAATTTGTTATAATCCTTGCGCAGCATCGCTGCATCAATGTCGTCGTCCCAGGGGATAAAGCCCTTATGCCGCACCGCCCCCAGCAGCGTTCCGGACGATATATAATAGGGATATCATATTTTTCGCATACCTGGTGGAAAAAACAGAAGCAAATCCAGGTAACAGGCCTTTAATTGTGTGTGATCATAGGGACTCAATTCAATGGGACGTTCAATTATTCCTGTATCACAGTAGGAATAGATGTCCGGTGAAAGAATGCAGCTTGCAGGCACTCCATTGCTCATAAGCCTTGCCTCTATCTGCGAATAGTTATAAACCGAGTTAACTACATAAAGCGCCCCTTCCTTCCCATATCTTTCCAGCAGGCATTCCAGAGATTCCACTGCAATTCCGTTTATTCTTGTGCCGATTTTGCCATCGCTGGAGTCGCAGAATGCGGCGGGCACCACCTTAAGGCGGCGCAGTTCTTTCAGCATTTCACGCCCATATTCCCCCGCCGGATATAGAATAATCGGCTTTTCAGTCAGGCGCGGATGGCAGCGGTAATTTTTTCTTTTATTCATTTGCAATCTGTCTTTCCTTTTTATGGAATCAGCGCCTGGACAGGGATTTCTTTAAGAACCCTTTCATTTCCTTCCGTGAATACCAGGCCCAGAGTGATTCCGTAATTTACAGTCTATGATCCTTCCCAGGTTCGTATAAATTCAAAAATTCTTCCAGGCAATACAACTGCCATTTCTGGTTGCCCGTCAGCGTACTCATTTCAATATCCTTCCGAAATTCCTCTCTTTTCGGTCCTTCCCACCCTTAAAGTATGCGTCAACGGGTCTTGGCATGGTAACCTTTTGGGGAATTGGATAACCGGGATATTTCATTGCAAACAATTCCCGGATCAGGTATTTGGGTTCGCCGTGGCGTACTCTGTATAAGTCAAGGTTATCTCTCATTTTAAAATTGGCGTAGGGATCGGTATAGGGCATGTGGCGGCGCCAAAGGCATTAAAGTAGGAACCGGAACTCTCAATGGAAAAAATATCATCCATGAACGTAAGAAAATCTATTTTTTCGCCCTGTCTGTACCGTTCAAATACATAGGAAACATCAGCCGGTTCTCTCAAAACAGCCTGGGGCTTCGTGAAAATATACCTCTCCCTGAAGTCCTCCAGTTTCCAGTCCTCCGACAGGAGCTGATCCATTCCTCCGAATATCAGATCTGCGCTCTCACCACAATCAGCCGTTGGATCCCGTCTCTTTTTGCCTGTAACGCTGCCTGGTATAGCTGGGGTTCGATGGAATGTACGGGAGCCCCCTTGGCTTTCATAACAGGAACAAGATTTTGCGTCACCGTATCCCAGTCTATGTCCACATAGTGGAGATTCAAATGATAATAGTCCGCAAAATATTCCGCCCGTTTCAATTCCTGCGTCTCAAATTCTCCCCCCAGAAAGCGGAATGTATATGCGTCCCCTCCCGGCATATAGGACGCCAGACTAGCCGAATCCATACCGCCGCTAAGCATAAGACCAAGCTTCTGTCCCTTCATCTCCCGGAATTTCAAAGCAATTTCTTCGTCTATTTCCTTGGCTGCAGATACATATATTCTTTGGTTTTCCTCTGGAGGAACAAAGTTATAATGTTTTGTTTCTTCATAAAAATCCACATTGTCTTTCTCAATATAGCGGAATGCCAAATAGGAACTCATACAATATTTCTTATCAACCATTTTGTGTGCACCTCTTCTTAATCTTTTACAGCGTCAGGTCCTCAGATCCTCCTTTGCAGAACACCGCCGTCTCCGAGAAAAAATCAGTCACAAACGTAAGATGATGATTTTCGGCAAAGTCCCTGACAGCCTCTTTGGCCTGGGGAAAAGACAAGCTATAGTAATCATGAACTGCTATAAACCGCCGTAGTTGAGCCGGGGATAAAAATATTCAAGTCCGGCTGTTATAGGTTTATATAAATCACAATCAATATGGACAAAGGCAAACCTGTCCTCCAGTCCGTCCAATGATTCCGGGAAATATCCCTCCTTGACAACACATTTTTCAGGATAAAACATCTTGTCCAGCACGTCCCCTGCCGTGGAACGGACATCGTAATACTCAAGCAATTCTGACGTCCGCGCCTGGGTGGGGTCTATATCCCTCTTGTCAAATCCTCTGAACGTGTCAAAAAGGTAACAGGTTCTGTCAGGAAAATAGAGGTTTATGTATTTTGCGGTATCGCCGAAGTCCACCCCAAGTTCGGCAACCGAACCAGGCACATTGCGGCGGTGAATCTCGTTTGCAAGGCATTGGTGTAAAATATGCTTTTCATATTGATGGACATGCCGCAAGTCCAATATCTTGTGGAACGGAATCCCTTTATTCATATATTCACGCTGGAGCCCATTGAAATCTTCAACGATGGAAAGGATAAAATCGATACCGCCTTCCCCGTCTGTATCCCTCATAAACTCGCTGATATCCCTGTAGCAGGCATATTCGCTGCCTGCGGCATTTCTGATACCGGGATCCCTTTCAATAAATCCCACAATATCAAAAATTGAGTTAATACGTTTTACAAGTTTTTGTCCACGGGTATCAGCGCCGTGAATCAGAACCTTACGTTTGTCCATAGATAATTATCCTTTCTCTTTCTTCCCATCTTATTTTACGTAACCGTTCCGTCGTCTCCCCCTGAAGCCTGGCCTTCTATCCCATCCCTCTCCAAGGTTTCTTTTAACTCTGATGCAATTCTGATATCCCCAGGACAGGGAAGGGAACACGAAGAAAGGCTAACAGGAGGAAACCGCACCGGCTGCATATAATCCCCGTACATACGGCTGAGGGCCAAGTCACAATCGGCAATTCCCAACAATGAATATCCTTCAAACTCATATTCCGTCAGGCGTTCCAGCAATCCGCTTTATAGCGCCAGTAGCCGCTGTGTCCTTTTGAGGTTATTACAGGCACTGCCAGGCAGCGCAGATAAGCCGTGGGGCTGCGGTTCAGGCCCCTCACAAATTTTTCATAGGCCTTATTCAGCGTTCTCAGAGGAATCAAAGCCATCAGACAGTACAGAGCTTTGCAAAAGAAATTCTTTTCTGTGGATTTCCCTACTTCCGCCCAGGACGCTTTGCGGAAAAAGAAGGAAATGACATTGCAGATCAGCTGCCCGGCCTTGCTGTCGGGTATATAATCCACAGGCATGACGTCAATATATACCCCCTGTTCATAGGCATATGCTCCGTATTAGGACGCACAAAGGAAGTGCCTCTCATGCGCAGTTTCCCATAGCCCCACCTGTAGCCTTCCGTCTGAAACCGATCCTGGAAATAATACCGCCCGCTGTCCAGATCATGGTCACACGCCCTGACAAAGGCTTCATATTCAGACCGCAGCAATGCCACGTCCGCGTCGTCGTCCCAGGGTATAAACCCCTTATGGCGCACTGCCCCCAGAAGCGTGCCGCCTATAATTGTGTATTTAATATGATTCTTGCGGCAGATGCGGTCAAACTCTATTAATAACTCAAGCTCCGTCAGCTGTAATGTCCGCAATTCGCCAGGTGACAGAGGCTGAATCTGCTTTTCTTTAACCATTTATGGATTCCTCCGGGTGTAAGTAGTCTTCTGTACACCATTCCATTTGACTGAATACATTGCCAAAATCGATTTTCGATGCAGGCGCCACTGCATAGCGCAGCTCCTTGGGAGGCAGTTCCATGTAGTTCTCCCCGAATTCGCTGCTAAGATACCAGTGGGTGTCTTTTACAGTAAACAGGCTGAATCCCTCAAATTCGATCTCGGCACGTTCCGCCAGTTTATCTGAACGCCAGCCCAGGCTGGGCTGTTTCCAATCGAAGGCGTAGCCAAACTGCCTGACCCCTTTTCCCCCGTATTTTTCGGCGTCGTTATATGCACATGCGGTTTTCTCCAGTAAAGCGGCCATGGCTCTCCCCGGAAGCAGCGACAGCAGGCCGTACCACAGGCGCATATACCATTGGGGGGCCTGGTATTTTCCCACTATGGAATATGCGATTTTCCTCAGGCATGCACATTTCCGGGCCTGTACCCGTATGGGGCGCATGTCCCTTGAATTCAGAAACTCCCTGCTCAGCTCCCATTTGAAAAGATCCGGACGGATGAATTTTTTCTGCGCATCGGAAAGGATCTTTCTATGCAGTTCCTCATCGATTGGCAGGTAATCATATGGAAATATATCGATTGAAATACCTGTTTTGTATTTCATATGCTCCTGTCCGGCGCGGATATATTCGGTGCCAACCCGACGGATCTTGCCATAATTCCAGCGGTAATGCCTGTCTGTTTTCCATGTCTGCAGAAAGTATCTGGAAG
Source organism: Clostridia bacterium UC5.1-1D2 (assembly GCA_001304855.1). GTDB lineage: Bacteria > Bacillota > Clostridia > Lachnospirales > Lachnospiraceae > Enterocloster. The sequence goes on along the minus strand of BBZN01000019.1, from coordinate 61,806 downwards.
GATCCGCCTCCTGCCGGAACACCTGGCAAAACCGCTCGTAGTCACGGCGGAAAAAGCTACGTCCACATCGTCGTCCCAGGGTATAAATCCCCCATGGCGTACCGCCCCAAGGAGCGTTCCGCCGCAAAGAAAATAGCTTATATGATTTTGCCTGCAGACTCTGTCCAGCTCCAGCAGAATGTCCAGCTCAACCATCTGGAGCTTGCGCAGTTCACAGGGCGTAATTTTAATTTCAGTTGGCGGCCGCATAAAAGCCCCTATCGTTTCGGCAATCTGCGCCGCAAACCGCTCGCAGTCCTCCAGAGCCACTGTCTTTGGGTAGTCGATTCCAAATACAGCCTTCATCTTATCCACAGCCTCTTTTGTAAAGTGGATTCCGTTCTCATCCAGCTTGTCAATGCCGTCGCAGCGCAGGCTGCTCTCGTTCACCGCCCTCATCTCATCCAGGGTAAAACATGTTTCGTCCACTTTCATCTCCCCGTTTTTAAACAAAAGAGGATAGCCGCCGATATAGCCAAAGGGCCCGGGGGCGTGAATCTTATGCTCTGCGCCGCTTTTATCCAGCAAAAGCCGCACCAGCATAACCACATCCGAGGCGATCATGATATTGCGATCCTGCCCTGACGCCGTTGGTATTGCACATTTTTTAAAGACAGCTTCATCGCTTATATCCTTGCTGCCCCGGATGTTCAGAAGATAGGGCGAGCCCTTTGCTGTTCCCTCTTTGGATATATAGGTATTGGCATAATGGGACCCTGCAAAGGTCACATCCGCGGATCCGGCCGGTTCACCTGACAAAGCCTCATAGGCCCGGGCAATGCGGGGAATCAGGTGGTTCAGGTTGCCGGCGCTGGTATAGGGAGCCAGGCCCCGGGCCGCCAGCAAAGGAGATACCGCATCTCCATAGCTTGTGTTAATCACCCGGGCATTCACCTGTGAACGGCTTACAGCCTTCATAACCTTCCAGGCCAGAACTGCAGCCATAGGCGTCCACACGCCGTATCCCATATGGTTGGGATAGGAAAATTCGCCGTATTTGAACCCCTTCATATACCGTCCTGTATAAGCGATCACGTCGGGCTCCTCAAAAGCAAGAATTCTGCTCAGTCCTTCCGTATCATTGATGTCGCAGGCAATATATGTAACCTTGGGATACAATCCGAAAATACCGGCGGAAACCAGCGTAAGATTTATTCGTTTTTCCGCCTCCTCCTTTGCCGTTCTGGAAACGATTGTGTACCTGCAGTCCCTAAGTTCGGGCAGCCTCGTCAGCATATCCAAAACATATTTTCCTGTGCTGCCATAACCGATAATCATCACCTTGTCAGCCATTTCACATTACCTGCCTTTCTTAAATCTTCCTGTGTGTTGAGGTTGATCCAGTCGTCCGGGAAATCCGAAAAGACAGGCTGGATATTGGCCTTCAGCATATTAATCGAATGAACGCCGGAGTGAAGAAAGGGCGTTTCGGCCCTTGCGGCAGCCCTGCGGTACTCTTTCAGCAGTTCTTTCAGCCTGCGCAGCTCCCGGCCTGCAAACAGCCACAGCTGCATACTCTCCCCAACAATACGCCGGCTGTCCAGGCGGCTTTGTAAATCTCCGGTGTGCCCCATATCATACTCATAGCCCAGGATGTTCCCCTGTTCCCCCACTGCAATCACGCTTCTGGTGTAATCGGCGTACTCCCCGTCTCTTACAAGGGAGGCCGCATTTGCGGCGGAGCGGAGCAATTGTCCGATGGAACCGCTGTTGAGCATTGAATCCCCCTCTGCGATTACAATCCTCTCCGCCTCTTCGGAAAAAGCGCTTTCCATGCCGCAGGCCAGGGAATAGTTGCATCCATGCCAATTAAAGTAAGGATTTTCCACAAACATAATCTGCCCGCTCTCCCCGCCATCAGCCAGGGCCTTTCTCACCGATTGGGATGCATGTCCCACAACGACCGTTATGTTATCTGCTCCGGCCTTCAGCAAGGATGCGGCGCAATGCCCCACAGGCGACGTTCCCCCCATGGACACTGCGCATTTATTCTGTTCAGGCGGCAGGCCTATACGGCTGCCCACACCTGCGCAGAGTATTATAGCTGCTGTCTTTGTATCCATTCCAGCGTCCTCCTCAGGCCCTCCTCCAGCATCACTCCGGGCGAATAGCCAAGCTCTTCCTTTGCCCGGGAGATATCCAGCACACGCCGCGCCGGATCGCCGCGCCGTGATACGTCAAATCGGGGGCTGTGTTCATATGTATATCCCAGGCCCGCCGCCGCCTTAACTGCGGTATGAAACAGATCCAGAACCGTCGTTTCCTCCGGATTTCCTATGTTATAGCTTGTCCCGCTCTTCATATGGAGCATGGCAAGCCTGGTGGCGTCCGCACAATCGCTCATGTACAGGAAGGAGCGGGCTATCTCTCCTGCGCGGACATTCAAATGACATGGTTTGTTATGAACAATGCAGTTCAATATATAAGGTATCACATGATTATCGTCAACATCATAGGGACCATACACATTGGCATAGCGCAGATGGCACACATTAATCCGGCTGCTGTGGTGGTTCAGCAGATACTCTGTCATTATCTTTCCGTGGGCATAGGACCAGCGGGTTGTAACGTCTACAGAATCATACAGAGAGGGCGTTGTTTCCCTGGTGGGAAACTCCCTTGAATGTCCGTATATTTCCGAACTTGAGGCGTTGACAAAACGGGGGAATGCGGCTGCGCAGCGCCCATTGGAATATCTCGTAGGTTCCCTGGCAGTTAACTTCGTAGGTAAGGCAGGGCTCCTCATAGAAATATCTGGTGGGAACGATGGCCGCCAGATGGTAAACTCCGTCAAAGTCAGCCTCTCTCTCCATTTTTATGTACTCCCGGAAGTCACATTCCAGAAATGTAAAACGGTCGTTGTCCAGCAATTCTGCAATGTTGTCTCTTGTTCCCCTGAAAAAATTATCGATGCCCACAACGGTATCCCCTCCGGCCAGACAATTCCGTACCAGATGAGCCCCTGTAAGCCCTGCCGCGCCTGTAATTAAAACTTTCATATTAATTTAAAACCTCCTTCGGCCCATTATATGCCTTATATAACCGCCTCCACAGATAATCAGGCAGTCCCGCCCGCCTGATGGCCTCTGCAGCGCCGTCAATATCATATTCCACCTGTCTGAACGTTATCCCGTCCCCGCCGGCAATTGCATAGGCAGCCCCGGGACAGCCATTTCTGGGTTGTCCGACGCTGCCTGGATTGATGATCCTCCGGCCTCCCTTTGTGAGCATAAAACTGACATGGGAATGTCCCATGAACATGGTGTCTGCACCCAGCTGTTCCATGACGGCATACAGCGAATCTGCATTTTCCCCGGGCAGGAATTTTCCCCCAATAAGGATCCTCCGGTGTTCCATGAACCAGCAGCGTCCTTCTATGTTCAAGATAAAGCAGCGGTTTATGAACAATGGACTCCAGCATCTCAAAGCTTTTCCGGTTCCCGGCCACAAGCTCCCTGGTATACTCATAAGCCAGCCGCCCGTGAGGTGTGGAGCTGCTTCTTACGGCAGGTATGTACAGGCAGGCGTCATGGTTGCCCGCTATCATATATTCTGCTTTCAGAGCCGCCAGCTCCTTCACCGTCTCTATGGAATTCCCTCCGTAATCAACGTAATCTCCAAGGAGCCAGAAATTATCCACCTTTTGCCTTTCACAGTCCTGGAGAACCGCTTTCAGGGCCTGCAGGTTTCCATGTACGTCAGATAAAACCGCCGTCCTCATAGCATTGCCTGCCGAAACCGTTTTGCCTGGTCAAAAATCAGCTGTCTGTCCGGCCGCGGAAGGCCTTTCACTGTCCCAAGGCCTGTTCTTACGTAAATCTGCTTGTAGGACGCGATTGCCGGAATTTATGCAGGGCGGCGGCCATGGCTTCTGGAGAATTTACTTTTTCCGTGGGATACAGGTTGTCCATCACGCCGAACAGGCGGCTCTCCCCCAGACTGTTGCACTGTCCGCCCGTAGACTCATTAGCCTCGTTGTCAAGAACGATGTAGCACAAGTTGGACGGCCGCCTCTGGGTCAATGTATACAGGGCTCCAAGCCGCATCAGGCAGGCGCTGTCCCCGTCAATGGCAATGACGGTTTTATTGCCCATATAATCGGCTATGCCTGAGGCAGGGATGACAGGCATCCCATGGAACCCACCATGTAAAAGTTTTCCGGCCGGTCTTTTATACAGAACATCTCGCGGCTGGTAAACCCTGTGGCAGTGACAATCACAGAATCCTCACCCCAGTCCGATATGGCCTTTAAAATGTCGTAGCGAAGGGGCAGCCCCTGTTCCGGGAGATTCTTTCTGCAGGCGTCTGTGAAAAGGTATCTCTGCCGTTCACCAGAATTGCGGCGCTGCCCCTGTCCAGATAAGAGCAGGCCTCAGCGGCGGCTTCCCTGTCCTCGGCGTTAAAATACGGTATGCCCAGCGTATCCAGAAAGGGCTTAAGGGCGCCTGCCATAATCCTGTGCTGGGGTTCATCATCGGCCCCCCGGTTTCCAATGATCAGCAGGGTGTGCAGCCCAAACAGTTCATTGAGGGAGGTCAGCGGCGAAAGGGCGTTGGAGAGTCCCGAATTCTGCATAACCACCGCGCATCTGTGCCCTGCAAGAGCCGCTCCGGCCCCATAAGCCAGCGCATCGCCTTCATTTACAAAGGGCTCATACAGCCCCCGGTTCCCGGCCTCATTGATGAGCGGTCCCAGGAAGGAACAGGGCACCCCTGCAAATTTATTTATCCCTTTTGAAATAAGCCCGTCCACAAATTCCTTTGTATCAATCACAGTATTTCACCTGCCTTCATCAAATCATTCAGTGAATTTACATCCACAATGGCTTCCCGGGAGGACATGATTACGGCAAGAGTCAGCCCCTGGTTCAGAGCATTGCGCATAAAGTCCGAGGTGTGCAGCCCTTCGATGTCCTCGCCTCTGAGAAGCCGTTTTACAGCCAGATGATTGTTTATCATCAACAGGCCGCTGAAATACACGTCGCAGCCGTCCCTCATCCCTTCGCCGTCCGCGCAGACTCCCACAACCTTCAGCTCCGAATCGTCGCCGAAGAGATCCATCTTTTTATTAAGTCTCAGTGAATAACCGGCGTCAATATAGTCTTCTTTTACGCACACCAAAATCACATCTGCCGAAGGACGTTCTGCGGCATAATCAATGATGGACCGCAGCAGATACCGCTTGAAAAAGACGTCTCCGTACAATACCAGATAAGGCTGTCCCATGGCGGAGGCCACAAGGGAAAGGGAGTAAACTGCGTTTGTGCTGTTCCACTTATGATTATCTATCATAGTCAAATCACTGGCCTGGATCTCTTCCCTCTTGTATCCTCTGACAATTGTAATGTTGGATATTCCCACTGATTTCAGCACATCCAGCTGATGCTCCAATATGCTTTTTCCGTTTATTTTCAGCAAGGCCTTGGGTTTGTTAAAGTCCAGGGAACCGGGGCCTCCCGCCGCCAGTATAGCAGCGCTGAGATTCGGATACAGGGGCAGGTATTTTTTCTCCATTTCAAGGTACTCCTCATTTTTCTGCAGCCTGAATATCTCAGATACAGATGCAATTGTCCCCTCAACGCTTGCTATGGAGCCCTCATTGTAAATCTTTTTGCTCACCTCCTGCATTGCGGTGACGCAGGCCCGGACATTATGATTGGCCCATATAATGCCTCTGACTCTCTTGTCTCTGATAAGATGGCTTACAGGCACAGTATAGTATTTTGTAGGTACGATAAAGATTGGAACGTCCAGGGTAAATGCCGCCAGAAAATCATCAATATCCTTGGAGTTGGGACGCTTGGAATGTACCAGTATGGCGTCGGCTCCCGCGTCAAGATATAACTCCGCCCTCTTCACTGCGTCCTCAACTCCGGCTCCCACAATCAGGGACTCCAGTCTGGCTATGACCGCAAAGTCAGGGCTTGTCTGTGTAGCCTTCATCGCGCGTATTTTTCCTGCAAACTCCAGGGGATCCGCCAGGGCGTCCAGTTTCGTCTCCAGGAACGAGTTGGTCTTTGGGAATTTTTTATCTTCAATGCAGACTGCCGCAATCCCCATCTGCTCCAGCTTCTGAAGCAGCCTGCAGGCATTATTGAAGTTGCCGTAGCCCGTATCCCCGTCAACCAGTATAGGGAGGCCCGCAGCGTCGTTCATATACTCCAGCACATCCAGCAGCTGGGTGTAGGAAATTTCATTATTGTCACGCACGCCAAGAGAAGCGGTTATGGACAGGCCGCTGGCCCAGATGGCCGGAAAGCCCGCTTCCTCCACAATTTTTGCAGAAAGGCCGTCGTGGGCTTCCATAAGAAAAAAGTGCCTGTCCCCGTTGAGTAATTCCCGAAACCGTTTTGCTTTATTCATTATCCATACTCCTTACTATTGAGCTTGTATATTCGTATATCCTTTGTCCTGCCGTACCATCGGCATTTGTGTACCGTTGACGGTATTTTGCCGACTGCTCCCCGCTTCGTTCCTTAATTAGGTCAAAATGCCTGATAAAACCGGCCAGGCTGAATCCTCCCTCAGCCGCGTCCCGGGCCTCATAGAGGATGTAGCTGTTATAGTGCTGCCGGGCCACAAATTTGTCCATGGCGTTTCTCACCTGCTCCTCATCCTCAGGAACGGCAGGCTCCCTTCCTGCGTTATGTATGTTCTGAATGAGGACGGGTTTACCTGCGAACTGCAGCAGTAAATTCACCGAACTTTCATCCCCATAGCAGGCGTCCGCATAAGCAACGGCCCTGTCCATGTCAGCGCTGTCGTCATAGATTCCCAGCCGGTTCTCCCTGAAGTACTCTACCATTCTCCTATACTCCCCATACAGCCGCGGGCGCATGGAGCGGAAGGTCTGTTCCAGAAGCGGATGGGGCCTCCACCAGAGCACAACATCCCTTCGGTTTTCAAAATAGCGGAAAATACTGCGTATTTTATTCAGATACCCGTCACAACTCTCTCCCCTGGAATAGCTGAGGGCAGTCTCAATGGAAAGGTTGTAGAGCAAAACCATTTTTTCGGAATTTCCTGAATATAACAGGTTCCTCCAGCTCTCCGGAAGAGGGTAATCCGTCTTTTTACAGGCCGTGATTTTATCTGTCTTTGGCGAACCCAGGGCTGCGACTTTTTCTTCTGCATATGTCCGTGTAATCCCCTGTATCTGCTGGAGAATGCTGTCAATATACTGCCTCCTTACATTTTCCGACTGTACAATCACCTTGTGTGCGTAAGTCACCCCCGGCAGACTCCCCACCACAGAATCAACTACCTCGCTGTGTATAATATAAGGTATATATACCAACAGATCGGTAAAATTCCTCAGCCGTTTAGCATAGAAATCAGGGTGCACGCCGGTCACATAATTATACTCATCATAAGGATTCATGATAAAGACGATGTCGGGCCTTCTGGCTTCCACATCGTAATTTTGCCAGTCCACAAGCTCATATTTGTCAGAATAACAGTCCGCTCCTTCAAAGTGCATCTGCCCCGCAGTACCGTCACCATTCTTGTCATAGTATGGAATTGGAATAAAGTACGCGTCACAGGCCGGATCCTCCCTGGCGGCAAAATAGATGCTTTCCAGGCAATCGCTCATACTTGCCTTATAACAAAAAAAGCCGCTTCTATTTTATCCGCTTTCAGTTCCCGGCCGGCACATGCACCGATGTCCATAACCAGTTTAAGGAGCTGCCCGGCCGTACTTTCTCCCTGGCTTGCGTTAAATAACATTCTGTATAGTTGGCAGAGGAGCCCGGCCGTCTCCGTCTCTGAGCCTGAAATATGTTCAAGATAATCAAAGATAGCCGCCACAAACTCCTGCATATCTGCACACAGGTTCACATACCCAGGCCCCGGCGGCTGCTTTTCCAGCACGCTGCAGGCCTCGCAGAGCATATCAATCTGCTCCAGAAATTTTTTTTCTGACATCTTCTCACTTAAATTCCTCCCGGAGTACTTTAAAGCACCTGATATAAATTGTACTTTTACCGCCTCTGTCTGTTGTAAAATGAATAAGACACATTGGTTACTTTCCATCTGAAAGTAATGCGTTTTTATCCGCTTCGCTCCTCTGTACATCACAGCCTTAGAGGCCTGTGTTCCAAAGGTCCTGGCGTACCCAATTCACGTTTCCGCTTATTCTAACGCCGTTGTGTTTTTTATATATCAGGAACTATTTTGCAGTCCGGCCATCCGGTAAAACCACAGCAGGCGCCGTGACTCATCTGCAAGATGTTCCCAACAAACTATGTTTCCGTACAAAGGGCGGTATCGCACCCCTGTCCCAGCCTCCCCCGCTTTAGGGCGTTTCTGGCTGCGTTTATCTTTTTATGTTCTTTATAACCGCAGCGCTCACACCTGAACTGATGATTCTCACACACTCCCAGGCTCCGCAGGCGCTGCACTCTGCGCTGATATCCTTTCCAATTACTTCCACTGTCTCAACCCCATTCTCCCTGCATTTGTACATCAGCCTTTTGTTGATATAGCCCCTCCTCCACACAGTTACAGAATAGTTTATTCTTCCGTTTTTCCCCCTTTTGGAATTGCGGGGAAGCTTTGGAATGTACAGAGTTTTTGGTTTCTCTTGTCTGAGCAGACGGTTGATCTCCTGGTTCACATAGGTTTCCAGCTTTGCGTTCAGCCTTTGTCTCTGACTTTCATATTTCTTCCGCCCGGGATTATTGCATCCCTCCCTGCGGTAAGTGCGGCTGCCCGCTGTCATGAATTCCGTCAATTCCCTGTGAAGCTCCCCGAACTGACCGCCGTATACAGTTCCCTGTGGGTGGTAAACATCTGCCATATTCCCGGGGACAGTCCGATTTCATTCTCATAATCTTTGTGCCGGCGGATAGAGGCCTCTACCAAAGCGGCGATCTCTATGCTGTTTTCTGCCGGCTTCAGCTTGATGTAAAGCTGTTTTTTATATTCATTCGGATCCGTCAGAGGAATGAAAATCCGCCTGCGGCTCTCCTTAGTTGACAGGAAGATCCCATGCTCCTTCCCCCTGCAGCCATAACGGTATGCCCTCTCTGCCACAGAAAACCCATTTGCATTGTCTGTGTGAAGCCTGGGCAGCCGCCTTCTCACCTGTCTGCACAGGTATCTGTTCAGATTTTTCACATCTGCGCCTGAAGCTGCGCCTCTGTAGGATTCCTGCATTTTCTCCGGTAAAAGAATCTCTTTTCCATTGAGAACCGAATCCAGGCACCCGTCCACTTTTATCACAAACCGCAGGTAATGCCGATCCTCAGGCGTAAATCTCACATTATCATTGATTGCGGCTGTCACAGCGCTTTTTGTCCTTGTCCACTGCGTCTTTATATCTCCCAGAGCATCAAAAACAGCAAGATAAAAATATACGGAAGGCAAACCCAGTTGTGTGCGGAGCCCGCTTTTTGTCATTTCATTTTGGACTGTGTAGCCCGGATAAATCTTTGAAAGACTTTTTATACCTCCGTACCTCTGGTAAACGTAATTTTTAACTTTGCTGTAATCATGAGCTATCTCCTGAAGTTTTTGCATATCTTCCGGTGAGACAGGTTCTTTATTATGCTGGCATACGGTCTTACATACCTTATTCAGGGTCATTGTTCTTCCTTTGCTGCACTAACCAAGCTCTCAGATACAATTTACTTAATATGAACTATAATTATTAGAAGATGAATAGAATTCTTCGCAGATTCCCTTAATCTGTGAAAAATAAACGCACTCTATCTAGGGTCAGCCTGGTTTTTCAACATACATGCCCTAAGATTCAGCTGAATTGTACTTGCAATTTCCTCCATTATTTTTTATAAATATTAGAATTAATAGAATCAGAGGTTATCTTTTCGCGGAATTCTGCCGATATACTACAATAGAAAAGATGAAATCTGTTTTTTCGGAGTGTACCGAAGCGTTTATTTTTCACAGATTAAGGGAATCTGCGAAAAATACATCCCCCTGTTACAACAAAAGGAGCGTATAGCATGGACTGCTTCCATGTTATACGCTCCTTTTGCCGTAAGATGAATGATTTTTTGTTCTCCCATCTTTGGCCGAAAGCCCGCTTTTTCCCCCTCCTCCTGTCCCTTATCCCAGAAGAACCTATGCTTGTAGAAACAGGGAATATCCGATATAATAGAAGGATACCAACCAATCAAAAGGGGCTCTCATGAACCGGAATACACTCTTAATCGTAGAGACATGGAAATGAACCGCGCCATCCTCCGCTCTTTATTTCAGCAGGATTACAATATTCTGGAGGCCGAAAACGGCCAACAGGGGCTGATGCTTCTGAATCACTATAAAGATACCATTGCCGCCATGCTCCTGGACATCGTAATGCCGGGCAGGAACGGCTATGAGGTATTGAACGACATGTCTGTCAGCGGTCTGCTGGAAATAGTCCCGGTGATTGTAATTACAGCTGAAGATACTTCCGAGAGTGAAGTCCGGGCATTCGACCTGGGCGCCTCGGATATTGTAAAGAAGCCCTTTGAGTCCTCTGTAGTCCGGCGGCGGGTGAACAACGTGGTGGAATTAAACAGGCACAAGCTCCACTTAGAAGATCTGGTGGAGGAACAGGCCTCCAGGCTCCGGGAGTCCAAAGCGGCCCTGACCGACGCCCTGTCCTCTGTCATCGAACACCGCAGCCTGGAATCAGGACAGCACGTTCTCCGCATCCGTATGTTTACAAAGATCCTGCTGGAGGACGTAATGGTTAATTATCCGGAATACGGCCTTGACAACCGCACCATCAACCTTATTGCCAGCGCCTCCGCCCTCCACGACATCGGAAAATCGCGATTCCCGATGCTATCCTTAACAAGCCCGGCCCTCTCACAAAAGAAGAATTCCAGCAGATGAAAACCCATTCCGTAAAAGGCTGTGAGATCCTCGCCTCCCTGAACCGGATGCACGATGAAAAATATCTGCGTTACGCTTACAATATCTGCCGCTACCACCATGAGCGCTGGGACGGCAACGGTTATCCCGACGGTTTAAAGGGCGAAAATATTCCTATCTGCGCCCAGGCCGTAGGCATAGCAGACGCATATGACGCCCTGACAACAGACCGGGTATACAAAAAGGCCTACTCCCCTGCAAAAGCTTACAACATGATACTCAACCAGGAGTGCGGTGTATTTTCCCCCCGCCTTTTAGAGTGCTTTAAAAATGTAAAAAAAGCCTTTATAAAACTGACCCACGACTATGGGGACGGTATGTCCGCCCATACAGATCTGGAGGCCCAGCCTCCTCTGGACCAGTACAAACCAGGTCTGGAAAACACGCTGGAGCTGGGACAGTTAAAATATTTTGCCATGCTCCGCTATGAGAACTCAACCGTAGTGGAACTGGACATAGACACCGGCATCTACCATCTGGTATATATGGAGAACAATGATTTTGATCTGCTGCGCTCGGAAGGCCTGTTCCGGGAATCCTACCAGACTTTTGTAGAAAAAGCCGTCCACCCCGACGATCGGATGGAGATGCTGAAACGCAGCCATATCTTTGACTTTCTGACCAGCGGCGCCGTCAAGCATTTCAGAAAATGCAGAATCTATCATCACGCCTCAGGCAGTTACACATGGTACGACCTGACTACCCTGAGAATCAATATGTCGGATCCCAACCAGCACAAGATTCTTCTGGTGTGGCGCCAGTCGTCGGAGCACAAAAACTCCTGTGACCTGGATGCGCCCGTAAACTCCATTATGTACCACTCCATGATAGGGTTTCTCCAATGCCTGAACGACAACAACCTCACTTTGCTGAATGTCAATGACGGTTTTATCTCACTGTTTGGGTACGGCAGGGAGGAACTGGAGCAGTCTTTTCACAATCGTTTTATCGAGATGATCCATCCCGACGACCGCGCCAATGTCCGCAGGCAATTTCTGGAACAGCAGTCTGCCAGCAACAACATCGAACTGGAATACCGGATTACGGCAAAAGACGGCCGGATTATCTGGATTATGGATAAAACCCAGCTCTACACCGGCAGCGACGGACTGGAATATATGGACTCTGTTCTCATGGATATCAATCAGACTAAGTCAGAGCAGGAAAAGCTGCGTTTGACGCTGGAACGCCATAAGATTATATTGAACCAAACCAATGACATTATTTTTGAATGGGATATTTTTCTGGACAAAATATACTACTCCCACAACTGGCTTAAAAAATTTGGATATCAGCCCATCACAGAGGAGATCAGCCCTGCGGATCCCCCAGGCCTCCCATATAATGCCTGAGGATATGCCGAATTTCGTCAAATTCCGGGAGCAGACCCTCTCAGGAAGGCCCTATGGCGAGACAGAGCTCCGCATCGCAAATGCAGAGGGCCATTACAAATGGTGCCGTGTCAGGGCTACCACCCAGTTTAACGATACAGGGGAGCCGGTGAAAGCCATAGGCGTCATTCTGGATATTGACAGTGAAAAACGGCATACCCAGGATCTGCTGGAGCGGGCGGAACAGGATAATCTTACCCGCCTCTTTAACAAAAATGCCGCCCGCCGCCGTATTGAACATTTTATAAAACAGTTGGATTCTTCGGAAACTGGGGCTATGATGATTGTTGATTTAGATAATTTCAAGCATATCAACGATAATTTCGGGCATATGTTCGGAGATGCAGTGCTGATAGAGACGGCTTCCCAGCTCAGGAAGATCTTTCATCCCCAGGACATCATCTCCGCATAGGGGGATGAATTCCTGGTGTATATGCATTGTATATCCAGTCCTGACCAGCTGACGGCCAGAGCCAAACAGCTGGTTACCTCTCTCCGGGAAATTCTGGCAGATCAGCTCCGCCATCTGCCCCTCTCATGCAGTGTAGGCGTGGCCGCCTGTCCTGGAGACGCATCCTGTTTTGAAGATCTGTATCAGTGCTGTGATCTGGCCCTGTATGCCGCCAAGGCCAAAGGAAAAAACCAGTACGCCATGTATGACAAGCGCTCCATGTCCAGGATATTCGGCATGAACTCGGAGAAGCTTGTGACTGCCAACACACGGATCGAGTCCGACGAAACCATTGATTTTGAAACTGCGGCTATGATCCAGCAGGTATCCGGCGTCCTGTACCAGGCAGTGGATGTTGCAGCTGCAATCAACACCGCCCTGGAAATGATAGGGCGCAAATACGATGTAAGCCGGGCCTATATCTTTGAGGAATCGCAAGACGGCTTCTACTGCAGGAATACATTTGAATGGTGCCGCGAAGGCGTTCAGGCTCAGAAGGACTCTCTGCAGCATGTATCATACGGCCATATAGGAGATTACTACGAAAACTTCGACATAAACGGTGTGTTTTACTGCTCCGATATCGCCTCGCTGCCCAAGGCTCAATATGAAGTTCTGGCAAACCAGAATATTAAGGCGATTCTCCAATGCGCCATCAGCAATAACGGCCTGCGTGTAGGCTTCGTGGGCTTTGACGACTGTACCGGAACGCGGCTGTGGAATCAGAACCACATCAGGCTCTTACCGTCTTTGCAGAGCTGCTCTCCACCACTCTGCTTAAAATGCGGGCCCAGGAACGCCTGACTCAGGCTACAGAAGACTTGCACACCCTTCTGAACACTCAGAATTCCTGGATTTACGTCATTGACCCTGATACCTTCAGGCTGAACTATATCAATGCAAAAACCAGAGAAATCGCCCCGGAGGCAAAGGTTGGAATGCACTGCCATCAGGCTTTCTTTCAACGGGGGACTCCCTGCAGCCTCTGCCCGGCCAAAGGAATCCGGCAAACTGTCAACCATACGATGGAAATCTTCAATCCCTTTCTCCAGGTATGGTCCCTGGCAGACGCTTCCTTAATCCGCTGGGCAGGAAAAGATGCCTGCCTTCTCTGCTGCCACGACATAACGCCCTACAAGCAGCCTGCGCCGGAGAGCCAACGGCTCCAATCCTGTTCAAAGACAAATGAGCCCTCGTCTGTGACGTAAATACGGGGCGCAGCCATAACCAGGGATAATGGTTATGGCTGCCGCCCCGCTGTTCCTGCCGTCAAATCATGCCTGGGCGCCGCCTGCTCTCAGACGTTCTATTTCGGCGCGGAGGGAAGCAATTTCCGCCTCGCAGTCCGCCAGCCTTTGCCGCTTCTCCTCCAGCTCCCGGTTCTGTTCATCTACAATCAGCTGAATCATATTCCGATCCATCATGGCCTCAATGATATCTCTTAACTCATCCACCGTCTCCCCGGGGGTTTTGCCTTCCTCGTCAATCACAATGTCCGCATACTTCTCATAGTAGGGAATCCGCTCATTGTAAAGATCCCTGAGGGTAAATCCGGGCTTCAGGGCCACCCCCCGGTCCACCACATTGCCGATGCGGTTTTCCATCTCCTCATAGCTCATCTTCAGGTAAACCACTTCACTGATCTCCTTCAGATGTTCCATAGCCTTCTCACCATAGATAACGCTGCCGCCGGGAGCAATGACGGAAAGCTTTACATCCAGCTGTGCATTAATCCGCTCCTCCACCTTCAAAAAGCCCTCCATTCCCTCCTGGGCGATAATCTCCTTTAAAAGGCGTCCCTCCTTCTCCTGAATCACAATATCCACATCCACAAAAGAAAACCCCAGCCTCTTAGCCAATAGCACGCCAATGGTGCTCTTGCCGGAGGAAGGCATTCCTATCATGGTAATATTCGGTTTCATCCCTGTTTCCTCCTCGTTCCTTTTTTACTCCCCCCTGAGGCCGGCCCTTCTTTTTGCCCGGCTTCCTCACAGAGTAACCAAAGCTCCCCAGCTTTTTACCCAGTTCAAAATACTCCCCATGGGAATAGCTCACAAGCCCGGAGGAGTTGAGATTAAATTTTCCCCTCTCATCCATGTACCTATTGTCAACGGCGACTCCCACTACCTCTGCAATGAACATATGGTGGCTGCCCAGCTCCTTTACCTCTCTTACCCTGCACTCAATATTAACAGGGCTTTCCTCAATCCCAGGCGCTTTCACATACCGGAGGGCAGAGGCGTAAGCCGCATCTCCTTGAATTTATCCGTATCCCTGCCGGATTTCACGCCGCAGTAATCCACAGCCCGCACCAGCTTTTTATTTACCAGATTGACAACAAACTCGCCTGTGTCTTTGATAATGCCGTAGGAAAACCGCTCCCTGCGCACCGATATGGACACCATAGCCGGGTCTGAGCAGATAGTTCCCGCCCAGGCCACAGTGATGATGTTGGGACGCTCCCCCTCGCGGCCGCAGCTAACCATCACAGCAGGTACGGGGTAGAGCATGTTGCCCGGCTTCCAGTATTCCTTACTCATAAGCCCCTCTCCTAATCCTGCTCTGCCAGCATCAGTTCAGGAATCAGCTGCTTCTTTCGGGATACCACGCCCGGAAGATAGAGGGTGGGCTCCTCCTGTTCCGTCGCCTCCCCTATGTCCAGGTGAAAGGCCTTGGCTGCCAGCTGCATTGCGCCCTGTCCCTGGCAGAGCAGCACAGTGGACTCCGTCAATATATTGGTAAGCATGAAGAACACCATATCCAGCCCGTTGCCCTGCTGGGCGTGCTCCATAAAAGCAAGCATCTTTCCCCGGAGAGCTTCCAGCTCCCCCCCGTTCAGGAGGTTATCTGTCCTACTCCGATCTGCACCTTTCCCGCCATGAACCGCTTGAAATCCTGATAAAATATCTCCTCGTCCGCTTTGTCCTTCAGGTTGCTTCCGGCTCCGAACATTTCCATGGCGTAGGACTCTAAATCCAGCCCGGCAAGTCCGGCAAGCTCCCGTCCTGCCGCCTCGTCCACAGGCGTACATGTGGGGGAGCGGAACAGAAGGGTGTCGGACACAATGGCGCTGCACAAAAGACCGGCTATCTTCGGCTCAATCTCCAGATTCGCCTCTCTGTACATCTGGTATATAATCGTTGCCGTACAGCCCAGAGGCTGGTTGCGGAAAACACCGGAGACATGGTCTGGACAGTGCCCAGCCTGTGATGATCGATGATCTCCATAATCTCAGCGCTCTCGATTCCGGCTACCGCCTGATTCTTCTCGTTGTGATCCACCAGAATCACCTGCTTGCCTTTGGCGCCCAGCAGATTCCGGCGCGAGATCATCCCTAAGTATCTCCCTTCCTTATCCAAAATCGGGAAATCCCTGTGCCTTTTGCTGGCCATCACTTCCCGTATCTCGTCCGTATAGTCGTCACTGTTAAATGTAATCAGGTGCTCCTTGGTCATAAAGTAGCTGATAGGCATGCTCTGATTAATCAGACGGGCCGCAGTGTAGGTATCGTATGTGGTGGCAATCACCGTACAGCCTCGGTCCTGGGCTATCTTTTTAATCGTCATGGAAACGCCTGCTCCCTCGCACACGATAATACAGGCCGCTCCCATCTCAATGGCGCAGAGCTGGGACTCGTAGCGATTTCCAAGAATCACCAGATCATGAGGTTCGATATAGAACTCCATCAGATCCGGGTTGGCCGCTGCGATAAGCACCTTTCCCTGATCAAAATAGGCGTCTGGATCTCCCACCAGAATATCCGCCTCCAGCGTCTCGATAATATTGGAATACTGGGTGTAGGCCTTTGACAAAATGCTGCTGTCATAGATATTCATATAGGTCTTTGTAATATCTCCCACTGTAATCAGTCCCTCCAGCAGTCCCTCCTCCGTCACCGCCGGGATAGTGGTTACATTATTCTCCTGCATGATTTTCCAGGCGATCTTCAGGGAAATGTTATCTGCCACTCCTTTGGTCTTACGGATCTCAATATCCTTTACCTGGGTTCTCACATCCTCCACCAGCTTTGGCTCCTCCACCCCAAAGTAATTAAGCACAAACTGGGTTTCCCCGTTGACATGGCCTGCCCTTGCAGGCACATACTCCCCGCCTGTGAGCTTGCGCTTTAAATGGGCATAGCAGATAGCAGAACAAATGGAATCCGTATCCGGATTCCTGTGTCCGATAACCGTTGTTTTTCTCTTTAAATCCTGTTCCATTCTTTCTCCCTCTGTGTTTACCTTGCGGCAATCCAATCTTTCATAATCTGTTTACAACAAATTCACATTTCGTTCATATTTATTTTTTATACTATTTTCATAAGAAAGAATCTTGAACAAACATGTTTACTAGTGAAATTGCACATAGATTTTTCATAATTGCCCCGGTTGTCTGACAGCCGGGGTCTCCTCATGTCCAGGCTCAGGGGCCTCTGTTTGTATATGGGATTCTTTCCGTTATTCCAGTATATCAAACCGGATTTTATTTTTCAACTACAATTCACTCTGATACAGCGTTAAATCAATAACAAAGGAGAGCCCTCTAAGCTTCCGCCTAAAGAGCTCCCTGTATCCCTTGGCTGCAGCGTCCCCTGTGCCGCAGCCCTTCTACAACTGGTATGTCTGCTCTGTCTCCAGCAGAGGCAGGGTGCCCAGAGCTTCCACACGCCCTGCCTTTACGCCTTCATTATCCGCCTGGTACACAGTCCCGCCCTCTATCACATAGGCATACTCTCCGCCGGACCGGTAGGCCTTATTGTCCGTCTGGACCTTCCCCCCTTCATTTACCAGATAGGTTTTATTGTCCACCTTAAAGGCCTCATAATCCTGTCCTGCCTCCGCTTTCACAAGAATTCCCTGGTAATACAGAAATCCGTCCTTCTCACCCGTGTAACCGGCCCCCTTGTTGGAGCCTGAGATTGTAAAATAACAGGTGAGAGGTCCGTCCTCCTCATAGGGAACCTCTGCGTTTCTTCCGGTGCGCATTCTGCCGTTGCCGTCCTCCGGCCCGAAATATCCTACCAGAACGTTCTGTCCGGCCACTACCTTTACAAGACCTGTCTTTCTGCATCCGAAGGGATCCAGAAAATAGCTCTCCCCGTCAATCTTGGCGGCTGCGCCGTTCATTGTGACTGCCGTCGCCTTCAGATAAGCAGGAGTTCCGTTGTTCTCAAAATAATACCAGGCCTTCTCTCCCTGAGGGGAGCGCCGTCAAACTTCTCATCGGAGATCGCTTCCTTGTGCTCCGAGGTTCCCGGATGCTCCGAAAGCTCCAGCCACCGGTTCTTGACCACGTTCCCGTCGTCCGGTCCGCCCAGATACACAAAACGGCTGATCCCCGTCTTGTCTCCCGACTCAGGCGAATCCTTCACAGCCTGCCAGCCTGTGAGCATCACGCCGTTTTGGTCAAAGTAATATTTACTGCCGTCTATTGTCGCCGCTTCAAGGCTGCCCTGGGAAGCCCGTTTGGCCCTTCCGTTGGACTGGAAGTAAAACCATTTGGCTTTATCCCCCGCTGTCTTATATTCCCTTGAAACCGCTCCCTCCTCAGGAAGCTTTTCCTCATCAAATTCCAGGCACAGCCAGCCCTTCTTCATGGCCCCGTCGTTTTTACCGCCCAGGTAGTAGATATTGTCTCCGTCGTAAAACCAACCGGAACGCATCCTTCCGTCGCTGTCAAAGGAATATCTCCCGTCGCCGATATTTTCCAGCCGTCCTCCTCCGCCTTGCCGTCCTTGCCCAGGAAGTACCATCTCCTCCTTCAGGCCGTCCTTGCCGCCGGTGCGGATCCAGGCATTTTTAACCATGGCGCCTTCTTCGTCCACATAGTACGTATTGGCAATCCATGTATTTTTCTCTATCTCCCCCTCACTTCCCAGATAATAGGATTTTCCATCCTTATCCTTCCAGTCGTTGGTCACATAATTGCCCTTGCTGTCCACATACTTCAGGACATCCCCCTCTTTTTTCCACCCTGCCTGGTCCCCAAAGACCGTTCCTGTCCCCAGAATTCCCAGACACAGGCTTATACCCAGTAACGAAACCAGCTTTTTAACTCTCATAAGGCCAACCTCCTTCTGCCTGCGCCAGAGCGCGGCTGACATCCGTTCCCTCCTGTGCGCCCTGCATTTTGGGCGCCTCAGACGGCGGAAATGAATTACAAAACACGCTCTCATACAGATAAACGATTCTATCTTTATTTTAACAGAAAGGGCTGTGGAATAACAGAAGCCAAATCAAAAGATTTCATTAATATTTTAAAGGTTGTACTCCTGATGGCAGCTAAAGTCAGGCAGCGCGCCGCCGCTTGTAACCTCCTCCTCCTTATCCCCGTCATCATCCGTATAATACAAGGTCCCTCCGGAAATCCGGTATGTATATGTGCCGTCGGACTTATATGCTTTGCTGCTGGTCTGCACCTTGCCGGATTCATTCACCAGGTAAATATCTCCGTCCACCTCAAAGGCCTCATAGTCAGTTCCTTCCTCCGCCTTCACAAGCACGCCGTTGCAGTAGAGATAACCGTCCCTCTCCCCCGTATAGCCTGCTCCTTTACCGGTGCCGGAGGAGCCGAAGTAAAATGTCATGGAATCCCCCGAGTCGTCGTAGATCCCGGACTGCTTCCCTGTGCGCATTTTGCCGTCGTCATCACTGCTTCCAAAATATCCCACCAGTTCCGTATCGCCGTTTGTAATCTTTATAAGCCCGGTTTTCATGGCTCCGTACTGATCGAAGAAATAGCTCTCGCCGTTCACCTTGGTTGTGGCTGCGCTCATGGTGGAGGCCGTTGTCTTCAGATAGGCAGGGGTTCCGTCGCTCTCAAAATAGTACCATACGCTGTCCCCATTCTCCGGCGCCCCGTAGTCTCCCACATCGGTCAGCGGGCTGCTGTCGTCCTCCCGCCCGGAACTGCCGGGATGTTCTGTCAGCTTCTTCCACTGGCTTTTGACCATCCATCCCTGATCCTCGCCGCCCAGGTACACATAGCGGCTGATGCCTGCGGCGTCCCCGGACTCTGCATCGTTCAGCTCCTGCCACCCTGTAAGCATGACTCCGTTCTCATCAAAATAGTATTTTCTATCGTCTATGGCTGCCGTTGCATAATCACCGTCCTCAGCCCGCTTGGCCTTTCCGCTGCTGAGAAAATAGAACCACTTTGCCCCGTCCTGGCTGAGGTATACGCCTGGGAAATATCACCCTCCTCAGGCGGATCGTCCTCGTCGTAGGCCAGGCATAGCCAGCCTGTTTTCATGGCTCCGTCCTCCCCCAGATAGTAAACATGATCACCGTCAAAATACCAGCCTGTGCGCATTTTGCCTTCATCATCGAAGGAATACCTGGCATCTCCTATGGAAGCCCAGCCGTCCTGAGTCACTTTGCCGCTGCCCCCAAAATAGTACCAGCCCGGCTCCTTCCCCGTATTCTCCTCTGTGACCTGCACCCAGGCATTTTTTACCATGGCTCCATTTTCATCAGCATAGTATGTGCCGTCAATCCAGGCCTCTGTCACCAGTTCCCCGCTGCTTCCCAGATAATAGGAATCCCCATTGGAGGTCTTCCACTGGTTTGTCACATAATTACCGCTGGAATCTGCATATTTCCAGGTTCCGCTCTCACTGGTCCACCCGGAAGCGGCGAAAGCCGTCTGAGACGCCCCCAAGGCAAGAATGATTCCCGTTCCCATTACAGCCAGCATTTTCATACGATTCATAGATTTAACCTCCTCATCTTACAATGTACGCCGGGAATCTCCCTTGCACCTGATTTTCCCAGCGTACATTACTTGTGTCTTCTATTTTAACAGGTAATCAGTGAAAAAAAGATGAACACAGAGTGGAAAATTTGTGAAATTGGTGATAGGATAGTGTATACCTCAAAACAGAAAGGAACATTTTATGAACGGCATACATACAACCCCCTCCCCTATCTCTCTGCGCATGGCCACACAAGCCGACGCCGACGCTTTTCTTGCTGTCTACGGCCCATATGTGGAGAACACGGCCATCAGCTTTGAATATCAGGTTCCCACCCGTGAGGAATTCGCCCGGCGCATCGGCGGCACCCTGAAGCGCTATCCCTACCTGGCGGCCCTTCAGGAGGGTCAAGTCGTGGGCTACGCTTACGCCTCCCCCTTCAACAGGCGGTCTGCATACAGCTGGTCTGCCGAGGTTTCCATCTATGTAGCGGGAGACGCCAGAGGATCCGGTATCGGCGCCAGGCTTTACCACGCCCTGGAATCCATTCTTAAGAAGCAGAACGTACTCAATGTCAATGCCTGTATTGCCTATCCTAACCCGGGCAGTATCTCCTTCCACGAAAAACTTGGCTACAAAAAGGCGGGACATTTCACCAAGTGCGGCTATAAGCTGGGCCGCTGGTGGGATATGGTCTGGATGGAAAAATGCTGGGGGAACACCCTGAGAAACCGGAAGATTTTATTCCTGTTACAGAACTGGGGCAGAAAGACTTACGTGATCTATAGTCTCCCTGCCCCTCATTCTCCGTCCTTTTATATCATAGGCTCCGTCCGGATCCCGTCTAAATAGCATTGGGTGGCCAGGCAGAATCCGTTCTGCTCCATGGCCTTGCATCTGTAAAGCGCGCTGTCTGCGCTGCGGTACAGCGTATAAAATTCACTTCCGTCCTCCGGGTAACAGGCAATGCCCATGCTGACCGTAAGACTTACGGACAAATCTTTCACAAATACAGGCCGGCAGACGGCCCTTCTCACTTCCTCTGCTTTCCTGATGATATCCCGGACATCCCCGCCGTATGACGTAAAGATCAGAAACTCATCTCCCCCGATGCGCCCTATGATATCTTCTTTGCCAAACTCCCCGCACATGCTTTCGGCCAGCAGACGCAGGACCACATCACCTGCAATGTGACCGTAGATATCGTTAATCTTTTTAAAATGGTCTATATCCAACATAAAAAGGGCATAATGGCTTCCGGGAGCGGCCTCGTCCAGAACATTGCGGATTCTCTCTTCTGTAAAGGCCTTATTCAGCAGGCCTGTGGTGCAGTCCTGCTGGGATTTCATCAACAGCTGTTCCTTTTCCCGCTTCTCCTTATCGATATCCATAATTTTGGCAAGTACTGTAACCGGCTTGTCGCCCAGCCTGTCCGGGGGCGTTATGGAAACGGAAAACCAGTGGTAAGATTCCCCGGGAATCAGCAGACGCAGCTCAAAGGGGCTGGGGCGGATTCCATCTCTGGCCTCCCCGATTGCCCGGGACAGAGCGGCGATATCCTCCTTATGGATCGCTTTTACCAGGGTTTCACTGGAAATTTTCCCCGGGTATCCAAATATCCGGTTGAAATTATCGGAAAATACCACCTTGTCTGTCTCCAGATCATACTCCATAAAGTATTCTCCCCACTGCTCCGCTACATTTTCATAGCGGTTCGCAATATTTAATCCCCTCTCCTTTTTCTGAAAAGCGCCCTTCGCAGTATCTGTAATGTCCACCACCACTGAGAAAGCCCGCTGTATTCCGTCGGCGTCAGCAGGACAAAGCCTGGATACCGTCTCCAGACACACCAGATGTCCGTCTTTGCAGGGAGAACGGTACTTCATTGTCACAACATTGCTGACTTTCAGCTGTTCCAGGATATCATTGATAACCAAAGACCGGTCTTCCTCATATATCATGTTCATATACTTGTTGTCAAAGATTTGCGCTATGTCCTCTTTTGTATAACCGATCAGGTCAAGAAGGCTCTGAGAGATATACTCTATGGTAAAATCCGCATCAAAACGGACGCATTTTATCCCGGTGGGGAGATTATTCAGCATTTTTTTCCGGAAGATTGCTTCCTGTTCCTTTTCCAGCTGACGGCGTTTTGCCTTGTCATTGTTGATGATTACCACAATGAGGCTTACGCTTCCGTCACTGCTGTGGTATACATTGCCGGTTCCCATAATCCAGACGGGAGTGCCGTCCTTCCGCACCACGCGGAACTCGATGGTCACCGTATCCCCTTCGCCCAGCTGCCTGCGGATTTCGTTGTTGACGTACTCCATGTCATCCTCATGGACAAAGCCCAGGGCCCGGTTTCTAAACAGCTCCTCCATCTCCTGGGGGTATAGCCAAGCATACGCCTGTACCCCTCATTGCAGGACAGGAACGTGAACTTTTCATCCATTCCCACCTGAAATATTCCTGCATAGGCATTATCTATCAGTTCCTGGGAATTGATGGACTGCGCCGGACGGAATTCTGCATACACAAGGCTCTGCCTGTACTCCCGGCTGAAGATATCTTTCTGCTTTGGAGACTTTTGGGAGGAAGGGCCAAAGTATTTGTCTGCAAAATCCTCCGCCCTGAGAGGAACGCTATAAAAATATCCCTGCAGCAGATCCGGCTTCATGCGGCAGACCTGCTCCTGCATCTGTTCATTCTCGATTCCCTCCACGCACACTACCATGTTCATCTTGTGGCTCAGATTAATCAGCGTGGACAGAAGGGCCTGATCCGTTGTGTCGTAGGAGATTCGTTCCAGAAATGAGCGGTCAATTTTCATCTCATCTGCACTGAGCAGGCGCAGCACCTCCAGGGATGAATAACCTGTTCCAAAGTCATCCAGAGAGATGCGGATTCCCTGGCTGCGGATAAAGTCGAACTCCTTTGCAAGGAGGGCTGGTTCCTTTACTTTGCCGCTCTCCGTCAATTCCAGCATTATATTGGACGGCTTCACATGATACCGGGACAATAAATCCATCAGATGGTGTTTAAAGGCCGGAACCTCAAACTGCCGGCTGGACATGTTGATATGCATCTGAAAATCAGGTTCATGCTTAATCCATTGGGAACATTGACGGATGGCAGTTTCCAGGACCCAGTTTCCAGTCTCCAGTATCAGCCCGTTTTCCTCCAGCACAGGTATAAATTCAGAAGGGGAAACCTCCTCATGGTCCATATACTCCGGGCTCTTCCACCGCAAAAGAGCTTCTCCCCCCACCAGTCTTAAGTTTTCAGCGCTTACAATGGCTGATACACCATGTAAAGTCCCTGAAACCCCATAATTACAGATTCTCTCAGAGCCTCTAACAGTGCAGCCGTACGCTTGTCTTTACCGGCCAGTTCTTCACTGTACACAACCAGATTATTTTTTCCGTTTTTCTTGGATTTCTGCAAAGCCTTGCTGGCATTGTGATAGATCGTCTCAAAGTCAACCCCGTCTCTTGGAAAACAGCAGAGACCTCCCGACACGGACAGGAAAAGGGAGTGACCATCCGCATTAAATTTTTTTGCAATGCAGGTTTCCTTAAATTTGTAATACCATTCTTTTCCCTTCTCGTCATTCCAGCCTGCGAAAAGGATACCGAATTTGTCGCCGTCCAGTCTGAACACAGAAGCCCGATCCGGCAGAAGCTTCTGAATGCGGGAAGCAAAGGCGCCGAGTATCATGTCTCCCACATGGTAGGAATACAGCTCATTAATATTGGAAAAATCATCGATTCCCAGCATAAGGACGCACCAGCTCCCTCCCTGCCGTACCTTCCATGCCAGATATTTTCTGAAGCTGCTGTTATTTGGAATGCCGGTTATAAGATCAAAGAAACAATTGGAGGTTTCCTCACTTATCATTCCCACCAGAAGGCTTTGGGCGGTTCCGTCGCCCGGTTCCAGCATCCACATTCTTATGCAGACTTTCTCTCCGGCTGCCCACTGGCTCCGGGTAAGGCACCGGTACATACGGACAAGGTAGGGACGCTCGCCCTCGCACATTCCCCGGCAGTCATCCACAAAACGCCGGCAGTCTTTCTCCTGAAAAACCCGGCGGGAAAAGGCCTCGATGGAATCCCCCTGGTCCAGTTTTCCGATTGTTTGGAGAATAGAACGAGACCAATAACACTTCTGACTCTGCGGATCTATTATAAAAAGATACCCAAAACAATTGGCTAACAGTTTGTTGATGAATTCCGTATTGGACCCATTGGTCATAGCGCTCCGCCCTTTCTCTGTTGAT
Organism: Clostridia bacterium UC5.1-1D2; assembly: GCA_001304855.1. Taxonomy (GTDB): domain Bacteria; phylum Bacillota; class Clostridia; order Lachnospirales; family Lachnospiraceae; genus Enterocloster. Next base: position 37,064 of record BBZN01000019.1, on the reverse strand, counting down.
AATAGAGTGCAGCCGCCGGCGGTTCCCCTCCGGCAGGCCATACTCTATCTATCGACAAAAAACAGGCGTTTCTTAATCTCTTCCGGCTAATATTATAGCCGGGTTTCCCCCCTGGGCTCTTAATCAAAAAGCGTTTTCCAATTTTTAGAATTCCAGGCCTCAAAGCACATTTCTATCTGTTCCCTGGTTGTCTTTTCCTCCGCCAGCTCCGGCAGCTCATCCAGGCCGAAATACCGGCTCTCAAACGTCTCCAAATTCTCTGTAAACGCGCCTCCCGCAACAGAACAGAGGACAAATATCTTGCAGATCTTGTAGGCATAAACAGGCAGGTTATGCTTCTCCCTGTCCTGCACTGCAATTACCATGTCCGCATCTGCATCCAGGCCGGCCTCCTCCTTCACTTCCTTAATTATATTCTCCTTCACGGAAAGTCCCGGATCCACCCAGCCCCCCGGAAGGGACCATGTACCGGTATTCTCCTTCACCAGAAGTATCTTTCCGTCTTTGAATATAGCGGCTCTGGAGTCCAGTTTGGGAGTCTGATAGCCGAACTCGCAGCAAAACAGATTCTTCACTTTATCCATAGATATGCCGGACTTAAAGCTTACCATCTCGGCCGCAATCTCACGTATCTGCTCAAACCGCTCCCTGTCAAACTCATTTTCCGTGTAAAACAGGCCTGCCTGGGCCAGGCTCTGAAGCTCCACCGCCCAATCCAGCCACCCCCGGCACTGTCCCGGCTCCCCGGATATTCCCTGTTCCGGTTTCTCTGTTTCATCCTGTTCCCAGAGCCTCCCCTGATCCCCGGCCCGCCCTGTTCTTCCATAGATTTCAGCCATGCGGGCGCATAAGTTGATCGTACCCTCGTCCAGCCCTCCGGCCTTCATCCTCCATCTCCAGTTTTTCCCAAGAGTGGAGGGCTCATTGATTCTGGCCTCCGTCCCCAGCCCCAGATAATCCTGGACCGGAATTACAGCCAGCTTTGCAGCGCTGGCTAATGCCGTTCTCACAAAATCCAGATGTATCTCATCCTCCGGCGTCCGCCTGTTTCCCATATACTCTCTGGCGAAGGCCTTGTCCCTCTCGTCCAGGGACGGAAACCATCCGGCCACTGTGTCATTATCGTGGGTGCCTGTATATACTACGCAGTTGCTGTGGTATTTATGGGGCAGGTAAGCGCTGTCCTCCGTAGAATCAAAGGCAAACTCCAGCACCTTCATCCCCGGAAATCCGGTGTCCTTCACCAGCTTCAGCACCGTATCAGTGAGATATCCCAAATCCTCCGCAATAATAGGCAGCTCCTTTTTCCCGAACCGCTCCTCCATTTTCCTGAATATTTCGATTCCGGGCCCCTTCTCCCAGTGGCCGTTCTCGGCGGTAGGCGCTCCGTAAGGAATGGAATAATATTCGTCAAACCCCCGGAAATGATCCACTCTCACCATATCATAGAGACGGAAGCTGTACTCCATCCGCTCCATCCACCATGCATATTCCGTCTCTCTGTGGTACTCCCAGTTGTAGAGGGGATTCCCCCACAGCTGGCCTGTGGCTGAAAATCCGTCCGGCGGGCAGCCTGCCACAGCACAGGGCATATTGTTCTCATCAAACTGGAACAGCTCCGGATGAGACCAGCTGTCGGCGCCGTCAAAGGCCACATAGATGGGAATATCCCCGATAATCCTGATTCCCCGGTCATTGGCATAGCCTTCAGAGCCTCCCACTGCCTGTTAAACATTATTTGCTGAAATTCATAAAAACCGATCTCATCCGAGAGCTTTTGCCTGTACTCCAGAACAGCCTCCGGCTTTCTCAGTCTTATATCCTCATCCCAGAGGTTCCAGCTTCCGGAGCCGAAGAAATTTTTGACAGCCATATAGAAGCAGTATTCCCTTGTCTCCCGGCCCAGCAACTCCTCCGCCTGAAAATGTCCCTCCCCTTCAGGCCCCCTTTTCCATCGTTGGTAGGCCTTCCTGAGAAGGGGGAACCGGGACTCATAAAGCTTCTCATAATCAATATCCTGTTCATTGTATCCAAAATCCGCCTCCTCACACTCATCTTTTGTCAGGAGGCCTTCCTCCGTCAGCTTTTCCAAATCAATAAAATAGGGATTTCCCGCAAATGCAGAAAACGACTGATAGGGAGAATCCCCAAATCCCGTAGGTCCAAGAGGCAGTATCTGCCAGTACTGCTGGCCCGCAGCCTTCAGCTGATCTACAAACTCATAAGCTTCCTTTGAAAATGCTCCAATGCCATACCTCGAGGGCAGACTGGCAATAGGAAGCAGCATACCACATTCCCGCATTCCGTCCATCTCCTTTATGTCCGGGGCTTCCATACCGGAGGACACTGTCCCGCCCCGAAAATTTTCGCTTTATTGTATCATATATTCCGGGCCTGTACAAGTCAAGCTTCCCCCATCTCTTTCCTGTATTCCCCCGGGCTCAGGCTGTACTTCCTCCGGAACATACGGTTAAAATAAGATAGGTTGTCAAACCCGCATCTCTGGGCTATGGACGTCACCGAATCCTGCGTTTCCAGAAGAAAGCCGCCTGCCTTTTCCAGCCGGAAGTCATTGAGATACTGAATAAACGGCATTCCCATATACTGCTTAAAATACTTCATAAAGTGGGAGTTGCTGTAATAGCAGAGAGCAGCCCCCTCCTCCACGCCTATAGGCTCTCCATAGTGAGTCTCAATATAATCCAGCAGGCGTTTCATCTTCTCCCTGGACTTGGAAGGTTTTTCATCCGAAGCAAGCACTCCCGCCCCTGCCGCCAGGCACATCAGCCTGAACAGGGCGCCCTTCACTCCCAGCTGATATCCATATCCCTTTTCCCCCGACAAACGATCCAGGCAGCCGATGCATTCCATCATCTCCCCGTATCCCTCCAGCTCCTTCTTTATGTGCAGGGGGCGTTTTAAACGTCCCTCAAAAACAGGCATTAAATATCCTGCAGTGCACACATCCGCCTCAGCCGTCATAAGCATGGAGGGCCGGAATATAATATTTTCGTACTCCATCGTATCCCCCTTCCACAGGCAGATACCGTGGAGCTGCCCCGGAAACACCATCACTGCCTCCCCTTCCTCCACCTGGCAGGGTTCCATATCCACGGTCACAATCCCATATCCTTTTTTACGGCGATCACCTCCAGTTCCTCATGCCAATGAACCGGGACCTGTTTAAAATCCACAGGGATGGAGCAGGGATATATATTAAAGGGAAAATCTCTGGCTGCGTGTTCCTTTGTCTCACGGTAATTGCGGTAGTAGTCCTTCTCAGGTATTTCCATCGGATGCCCTCCCATAATTTTGAATGTACCCGGGGAATCTCTTTGCGCCTGATTTTGCAGGATGATTTTTTGTCAGCTGTGCAGAAATTTATGAGGCGCAGGCGGCAGGTACGTTGCTTAAATTTGATAGTATTGTACTATATTCAGGCAGTATTATGCAAGATTTTTAAAGTTCAATGGAATAAAATACAGATAAATGTACAAGTATTTTTCCGGGTCCAAATACCCCAAATTCCCATAGGGACCTGCGCATAAACTGATTTCAGAAAGGAAGATTCCAATATGAACAAATTACAACTGGAAGCAATGCTTAAATCCAACTGCGGCAAAAACCCTGAGGACTGCACCGATAAGGAGCTCTACGCCGCCCTTCTCTCCCTGGTACAGACCCTTGCCGCTAAACGCGAATCCAACTGCGGAAAGAAAAAGCTCTACTATATTTCCGCAGAATTCCTTATAGGAAAGCTCCTGTCCAACAATATGATTAACTTAGGGATTTATGAGGATGTGAAATCCATCCTTGCATCCTGGGGCAAGTCCCTGGGCGCCCTGGAGGAGCTGGAACCTGAGCCCTCCCTGGGGAACGGCGGTCTGGGACGCCTGGCTGCCTGCTTTCTGGACTCCATCGCCACTCTGGGCTCAACGGGGACGGCATCGGGCTGAATTACCACTTTGGCCTTTTCAGGCAGCTTTTTGAGGACAATCTCCAGAAGGAAGAGCCCAATCCGTGGATTACAAACACATCCTGGCTTACCAGAACCAATGTAACCTATGAAATTCCCTACAAAGGCTTCACCCTCACCTCCAGGATGTACGATATTGCTGTAACAGGCTATGGCAGCCGCACCAACAAGCTTCATCTCTTTGACGTGGAGACCCTTAAGGAGGAGCTGGTGACAGAGGGATATCCTTCGACAAGACGGACGTTAAAGAAAACCTCACCCTTTTTCTCTATCCCGATGACAGCGACCGGGCAGGCCGCATACTCCGCATCTATCAGCAGTATTTCATGGTAAGCAACGGAGCGCGCCTGATACTGGATGAGGCTCTGGCCAAAGGTTCCACCCTCTACGATCTGCCGGACTATGCCGTGATTCAGATTAACGACACCCATCCCACCATGTGATCCCCGAATTAATCCGCCTTCTCACCACAGAACACGGAATGGAGATGGACGACGCCATCCAGGTGGTGAGCAGAACCTGCGCCTACACCAACCACACCATTCTGGCGGAGGCTCTTGAAACCTGGCCTGTGGATTTCTTTAAGGAGGCGGTTCCCCAGCTGATTCCCATCATGGAAGTGCTGGACGACAAGGTACGCCGCAAATTTGAGGACTCTTCCACCTATATTATTGATAAAAATGATTTGGTCCACATGGCTCACATCGATATCCACTACGGCTTCAGCGTCAATGGAGTGGCGGCCCTCCACACCGGCATTTTAAAGGACAATGAGCTGAATCATTTTTACAGGCTTTATCCTGAGAAGTTCAACAACAAAACAAACGGCATCACCTTCCGCAGATGGCTTCTTCACAGCAACCCCCAGCTGGCCGCCTTGATATCGGAACTTATCGGCGACGGCTTTAAAAAGGACGCTTCCCTGCTGGAGGAGTTGGGAAATAAGGCGTTTACCGCCAACATGAAAACCCTTCACCGTCTCATTGCCGTGAAGGATTGCAAAAAGGCCCAGTTGGCGGCATACCTGAAGGAGACTGAAGGGCTGGACATCAACCCGGACTCTATCTTTGACATCCAGATCAAGCGCCTCCACGAATACAAACGCCAGCAGATGAACGCTCTGTACCTGATCCACAAATACCTGGAAATCAAGAGAGGCAGAAAACCTACCACCTGTAACCGCCATCTTCGGGGCCAAGGCCGCGCCTGCTTACATCATTGCCAAGGACATCATTCATATGATCCTCTGCCTCCGGCAGATAATTGACAATGACCCGGAGGTGAACCCCTATCTCAAGGTAGTTATGGTGGCCAACTATAACGTCACTCTGGCGGAAAAGCTGATTCCCGCCTGCGATATCTCCGAGCAGATATCCCTGGCGTCCAAGGAAGCCAGCGGCACAGGCAATATGAAATTTATGCTCAACGGAGCTGTAACCCTTGGAACCGACGACGGGGCCAACGTGGAGATCCACCATCTTGTGGGGGATGAGAACATTTACATCTTCGGCGACTCCAGCGAGACGGTAATCAACCGTTACAGGGAGGGCCGCTACTGCCCCAGGGATTACTACGACTCCAATCCCGCCATCCGGGAGGCTGTGGATTTTATAACCGGCCCCGCATGATGGCGGCAGGTTCCGGGGAAAATCTGGAACGGCTCCAAAAGGAACTCCTCACCAAGGACTGGTTCATGACCTTCCCCGACTTTGACGCTTACGTAAAAGCCAAGGAACAGGCCTTTGAAGACTATGAAAACCGTACGGCCTGGGCAAAAAAGATGCTCATAAATATCAGTAAAGCCGGGTTCTTCTCCTCAGACCGCACCATCAGCCAGTACAACAGGGATATCTGGAAGCTGGAGGAAGAAACTTCCAATTTGTAATAAATTATCACGAAGTTTTCATAAAATCTTCAAATTTATTTGCTGCTTTATGTGTTATACTAGGGTGTATTTAAAAATTCATTCCCGTCATCTGCGCGCCTCAGAGCATGCCTGAATGAAAGCAGACATACACTATTAAAACATGCCTGAAAATGATTCCTGCCGTCTGCCTCACGGTTGCGGAGGCAGGAACAGGGCAAACTTCCGATGCGTTCTGGAATAACATATAAAGGAGCTGAACATTATGAAAAAATCTAAGGTAATGGCCCTGTGTCTGGCATTATCTGCCGCCCTGGGAGCCGTTCCTCCCCATACAGCCCTGGCCGCTCAGCCCATGACGGCCTTTGGAATCGGACCGGGACTTAATAACCTGTCGCTGGGCGAGACTACGCTTCCTATCAGTGGGGGCTGAAAAATGACGGACAGTTTGAGATGCTGGAGAGAAAGCTGGATCTTCTGACAGTCGATTTGAATGTAACCACAGACAGCAACGGAGTGGATACCATCTCCCTGCCCCCTCTGGCCCCTAATAATTTCAAAATCACGTCCACACTGGCCGAGCCCGGTATCGACGTCAATATTCAGCCGGCCTGGGAACTTTACAAGCAGATGGAGAACAAGCGGACAGTGACGGTGGCCGTCATCGATACAGGCATCGACGCCACCCATCCGGATCTGGCAGATTCCATGTGGGTCAACCCGGGAGAGATTCCCGGCGACGGCATTGACAACGACGGCAACGGCTATATAGACGATGTAAACGGCTGGAACTTCCTGGACAACAACAACGTGCTGTATTCAGGTGAAATTGATTCTCACGGCACCCATGCAGCCGGCACCATTGCAGCATCCAGGGACGACGGAGGAATCGCAGGCATTGCAGACAATCATTTCGTAAAGATCATGTCGCTGAAAGCTCTGGGCGGCGAAAACGGCCAGGGTACGCCTGAAACGGTTATGGCCGCCATCCGCTACGCAGAGGCCAACGGCGCACAAATCTGCAACCTGAGTTTCGGCTCCCAGGGCTGCACAGAAGAGATGGCCGCCATGATGAAAGCCTCCAATATGCTTTTCATCGTGGCGTCAGGCAACGGCGACGAGAACCAGATTGGATACAATATTGACCAGGATCCTGTCTATCCTGCCAGCCTGCCCTACGATAATATTCTCACTGTGGGCAATCTCATGTTTAACGGCAAACTGGACAGAAGCTCCAACTACGGCCCCGTCAGCGTGGATATAGCGGCTCCGGGAACCTATATCCTCAGCACAATCCCGGACAAAGGCTACGCCTTTATGAGCGGTACTTCCATGGCGGCGCCTATGGTCACCGGGCATTGCAGCTATGGTTTACTCTGCAAGGCCCGAGTTAAGTGTCACAGACGTTAAAAATATACTGATTACTTCCGCCCGCAAGCTGGATACTCTGAAGGGCAGAGTGTTTTCCGGCGGGATGGTGGACGCATTCGCGGCCCTCCAGTGGGGTCTTCCCCAGAGAGCCCCCAATTAAAACAGAATCCCGCCCGGCCCTGGTTTCTGTTTTAATCCATAAAAAGGGAGCCGTTGCTCCGGCAGAGTATTCACCTGCTTTGCAACGGCTCCTTTCCCTATTATATTCTCACATCCTATACAGGATATGCCTTGCTCTCCTTATCCGCAACAGCCGCATCCACCTTGGTCTGCTGGGCCGCCCTGTACTGGAAGAACTCCTTTGCAACAGCCGGGAACAGAGCATAGCTCAGTACATCCTCATCCTGCTGCTTCCACTGGGCGCATTCTTTCTCAAACTGAGGAAGCTGAGGCTCCAGCAGATCGGCCGGACGGCAGGTAATGGGCGTCTCGTCACCGATAATCTTCTTCTGAACCTCAGGGTCAAAGGGCTTAACGGTCTGTCCGAACTCGCCCAGCATAATCTTCTTGGACTCCTTTGGAACCATCTTATAGCGCTCGCCCATAATCACATTCAGAACAGCCTGAGTACCTACGATCTGGGAGGAAGGAGTTACCAGCGGCGGCTCGCCGAAGTCCTTGCGGACTCTTGGAATCTCCTCCAGAACCTGACGGTACTTGTCCTCCTGTCCCGCTTCCTTCAGCTGGCTTACCAGATTAGAAAGCATGCCTCCCGGAACCTGATACTGGAGAGTCTTGATATTAACGCCCAGAACCTTTGGATTCAGGCGGCCGCTTTTGAGGGCCTCCTCACGGACAGGCTGGAAGTAATCGGCAATCTCGGCCAGAAGTGTCTGGTCATATCCTGTATCATAGGGAGTTCCCCTGAAGGTTTCAACCATAACCTCTGTAGCGGGCTGGCTGGTTCCAAGAGCCAGAGGCGACATTGCACAGTCGATGATCTCACAGCCTGCCTCAACCGCCTTTAAGTAGGTCATGGAAGCTACGCCGGAGGTGTAGTGGGTGTGCAGGTCGATGGGAAGGCTGGTGCCTTCCTTGAGAGCCTGTACCAGCTCCGCCGCCTTATAAGGAGTCAAAAGACCGGCCATATCCTTGATACACAGGGAATCTGCGCCCATATCCTCTATTTTCTTGGCGATATCCTTCCAGTAATCCAGCGTATAGGCGTCTCCCAGGGTATAGCAAAGGGCAATCTGTGCATGTCCCTTCTCTTTATTGGTAGCCTTAACTGCCGTCTCCAGGTTGCGGATATCATTTAAACAGTCAAAAATACGGATGATATCTATACCGTTGGATATAGACTTCTGAACAAAATACTCTACCACATCATCTGCATAATGGTTGTATCCCAGGATATTCTGTCCGCGGAACAGCATCTGCAGCTTTGTATTCTTAAAACCGTCTCTTAACTTTCTAAGCCTCTCCCATGGATCCTCCTTCAGGAAACGAAGGGAAGCATCAAAAGTAGCGCCGCCCCAGCACTCTACAGCATGGTAGCCCACCTTATCCATCTTATCGATGATGGGCAGCATCTGCTCAGTAGACATTCTGGTTGCAAGCAAAGACTGGTGAGCGTCACGAAGGACGGTCTCCACAATCTTAACTGGCCTCTTCTCTATCTCTGCCATAGTTATAATCCTCCTATTATTGTCAAATGTTTAAGAACACTCTCTATACTCCGAAAATCGCCATAAATGTGCCGGCGGCAACAGCCGTACCGATAACGCCCGCCACGTTGGGGCCCATTGCATGCATCAGCAGGAAGTTGGTGGGATCTGCCTCAGAACCAACCTTCTGGGATACACGGGCTGCCATAGGAACTGCGGATACACCGGCAGAACCGATAAGCGGATTGATCTTCCCCCCTGTAATCTTGCAGAGAATCTTTCCCAGAAGCACGCCGCCGATGGTGCCGAAGATAAAAGCGACCAGTCCCAATACCACGATCTTTACTGTAGTCTCATTGAGAAATGCCTCTGCGCTGGTGGTAGCTCCCACAGAAGTTCCCAGAAGGATTACTACGATGTACATAAGGGCGTTGGAGGCAGTGTCGGCCAGCTGCTTAACAACGCCGCTCTCCCGGAACAGGTTGCCCAGCATCAGCATACCTACCAACGGAGCTGTGGAAGGCAGAATCAGACACACTACGATTGTAACGATGATGGGGAATAATATCTTCTCCAGCCTGGATACGGGACGCAGCTGCTCCATCTTAATCTTGCGCTCCTTCTCAGTAGTGAGAAGCTTCATAAACGGCGGCTGGATAATCGGAACCAGAGCCATATAAGAGTAGGCCGCCACAGCGATGGGCCCATAATCTGGGTCTGTCCCAGCTTACTGCAGAGGAACAGGGAGGTAGGGCCGTCAGCGCCGCCGATGATGGAGATGGCTGCCGACTCCTTTCCTGAGAATCCCAGCAAAATCGCAAAGAAATAGGCTGAGTAAATGCCCAGCTGGGCAGCCGCTCCCATCAGGAAGCTGATGGGTTCGCAATCAGGGGACCAAAGTCCGTCATTGCTCCCACGCCCAGGAATATAAGGGACGGCAGAATGCTCCACTCGTCCAGCTGGAAGAAATACCATAAAAGTCCTCCGGTGCCGTTGGACGTCTGTTCCGGGGAGTACATAATATCCGGATAGATATTTACCAGCAGCATACCAAAGGCAATCGGAATCAGCAGCAGGGGCTCAAAACCTTTTCTGATAGCAAGGTATAAGAACACCAGCTACTACTATCATTACATAATTACCCACGCTCAGATGGAAAAAGGCCATCTGATTCAGCAGGTTTGATACTATATTGCCAAAATCCATAATGTTCCCTCCATAATGAATCCATAAATTCTATGGTTTCATCTTTTTAGTTAGTTCAGAGTAGCTAATACCGCGCCGGATTCAACGGAATCGCCAGTGGATACATTAATGCTGGCAATGGTTCCGTCCTGCGGAGCAACGATGTCGTTTTCCATTTTCATTGCTTCCAGAACCAGAATAACGTCGCCCTTCTTAACGGCCTGTCCGACAGCGCCTTAACGGACACTACCTTGCCCGGCATTGGAGCGGATACGGTTACTGAGCCGGCTGCTCCTGCAGGGGCTGCCGCAGGGGCCGGAGCCGCTGCCGGGGCCGAAGCTGCGGGCGCTGTTACAGGCGCTGCTGCGGGCGCTGCCGCCCCTGCTGTAGCGCCTTCTTCTACGGTTACTGCATATGCTTTTCCATTTACTGTAATAGTATAGGTTTTCATTATTTCATTCCTCCTGAAATATTAAGAATAATTGTAATGGAAGGTTTCCCGTTCCTTATCTCCGAACAGAACCCTGTACACGGCGGATGGAACGCACCACCAGTCCGTTAGAAGAAGTTCCTTCGTAAGCGGCAATGGCTGCCGTAATCACTGCCACCAGCTCTGCATCCCCGGACAGTTCTGCGCTTGCTGCCGCAGCAGGGGCACCCGGTGCAGGGGTCTTAACCGGCTCCGCCTTCACTGAGGCTCCGGACTCCCACTTGTGGATAAATTTAAAGCATGCAATCAGCAGGCTGATAAATACAAGTACACTGAACACAGTGCCGATGCCGATGGCTGAATAAACAGAGGCCGACTCCAGCAGCGCGCCTACGGACCCGTCCGTCTCTCCTGCGCCCATGTCCGTAAATTCCGCCTGAACCTGCTGGGTTGCCATGTTCAGGTTCATACATACATCATTGAACCTTCATGGAAAATAACCGGCAGGCTGACGGTGTAGCTTCCGTCGGCCAGCATCACTACCTGGGCATTCTCCAAATCCACATCCTTTAAGCTGCCCAGTTCGCCCCTGGCCTCCATCTGCGCCTTATAAATCTTGGCGCTGGACATATCGCCCTGAGCTTCTGCCAGCTTCGCCTGAATAATCAGCTGCTCGTCGGACATTCCCAGGGAGCTTGCCGCAGAAAGCTTAAGGTTCTCACCCATGGCGTCCGCAACGGGGGTTCCGTCTGTGCTGATGGCGGAGGCGCTGTCATCCTGCTTTGCAGAGCAGGCCGACAGGCTTACCAGGCAGACGGCCATAAGGGCTGCCGCTGCCACTCGTCTCATTAATCGTCTCATATACCTGTCACCTCTCTCTAAACCGTACCATGCTTCTTAGACGGACGATCCTCGCTTTTTGTGAACAGCATTTCAAAGGCTGCAATGACTCTCTGACGTGTCTCTGCCGCCTCTATAATATCGTCTACATAGCCTCTCCTTGCAGCCGCCGCCGCGCTGGACTGGAGAGCCGTATACTCAGCCGCCTTCTGGCTGATAAGCGCTGAAGCGTCGTCTGCAGCGCTTATCTCTGCCGCATACATAATCTTAACGGCCTCAGCCGGATTCATCATGCCGATAACCGCACCGGGCCATGCATATACGATATCTGAGCCGATGGACTTGCTGCCCATGGTCAGATATGCGCTTCCGAAGGCCTCCCTGATTATTACGGTTACCTTGGGCACCGTTGCATTTGCGTAAGCGTAGGTAAGACGGGCAGCCGCCTTGGCCATTCTTCTCTCGCTGCACTTCTTGGCCTTATAGCCTTTTACATTAACAAGGGTGAGTACCGGAATGCTGAAGGCATCACAGAAATTGATGAATTCCGCAGCCTTGTCACAGCCTTTGCCGGACAGAACCGCCTCGAACTCCTCCTTCTTTTCTCCGTCCTCATAGAGCTGGGTGCGGTTGGCCACACAGCCCACGGTTGTCCCGTTAAGGCGGATAAAGCCGGTTACCATGGAGGCTCATACGCCTTCTTTATCTCCATAAAGAAATTATTATCAGAAATCAGGGTCAATGCCAGACCGGTATCCCCTGTGCAGCTCTCAAGGTTCTCGCACATACGGTTCAAGTCGTCCTGGCACTCGCTAAAGGACATGTCATCTTCGTTGTTGGCAGGCAAGATGGATACCAGGCTGCGGATCTGCGCCAGCACAGCCGCCTCGTCTCCTGCAAAATCCGCCAGTCCTGATTCCTTCATCTGGAATGCAGCGCTGGATGTATCACATTTCTCCTTGTAATTGCCGTCAATTGCATTGGGAGAATTCACAAAAAGCTTGCCGGATTTCTCCTCCATAAAGGTAAAGTCTGCAATACCTGCTGAAACTGCCATGCCGCCGCCGCAGGTTCCAAAGATTGCCATTATCTGAGGAATCACACCGGAAGCCATCGTCTGGCTTAAATACAGCTTGCCAAATCCATCCAAAGCGTCGGTAGCCTCCTGCAGACGCAGCCCTGCACAGTCTACCAGACCGATTACAGGCGCTCCCATCTTCATAGCCATGGAATAGATGTTGCAGATTTTCTTTGCATGCATTTCACCCATGGAACCGCCCAATACGGACGCGTCCTGGCTGTATACATACACCAGGCATCCGCCGATGGTACCGTAACCGGTCACCACGCCATCAGCCGGGGTCTCCTGCTCAGTCATGTTAAAGTCTGTGCTTCTGGCAGTGACATATGCCCCGACTTCAACAAAACTGTTCTCATCAAGCAGGGATGCAATGCGGCTGCTTGCTGAAGTTTGTGCTGAATTACTCATTTTCCAGTCCTCCATCATTCATAAGTTTAACAATACTTAAGCATCTTCCCACAGGGACGACGCAAAAAAAGCAGAAATATTGCCGTTTACAATTATAATAGTAAATTTGTCAAATTTCAAGCTATTTCGGCCAGAAAAGTGAAAATATTAACGAATTTTAAGATTGGACGGCAGGGGGACGCCTTCCGGGTTTTTACAAATTATTCAAAAACCCGGAGACTCTTCCGTTATTTTTATTGCATTTCCTGATATACCGCGAAACGGGGCGCGCAGACAATCTACCCCATGGCAAAGAACTTGTCATGAATCACCTGCACCGCCTTCTCCGCATCCTTTTTATCCACCAGAACCGATATCTTAATCTCGCTGGTGGAGATCATATTAATGTTGATATTCGCATCATACAGCGCCTCGAACAAATTAGCCGCAACGCCGGGGCTGTTAATCATTCCCGCCCCCACAACTGAAACCTTGGCAATATCGGAATTTGTCTCCAGGCGGGCAAACCGTATCCGCTCCTGATTCTCCCGCAGAAGATCAGCGGCCCGCTCCAAGTCCGATTCAGCACGGTAAAGCAGATGTCCTTCCCCTCCTCATGTCCGATCCCCTGAAGAATAATATCCACATTAATGTGATTCTGGGCCAAAAGTGAAAATACCCGGAAGGAAGTTCCAATCTCATTGGGCACCCCAATCAGGGCAATCCTGGAAATATTTTTATCCTTGGCAACACTGCTTATATACGTTTTCTCCATACGCTTTACAACCTCCTTCACCTTTGTGCCAGGATTGCCGCTGAAACTCGACAATACCTCCAGCTTAACGTTATACTTCTTAGCCATCTCCACAGAGCGGTTGTGCAGGACCTGGGCGCCAGAGTGGCCAGCTCCAGCATCTCGTTGTAAGTAACCTCCTGCAGCTTCCTGGCCCCCTTCACTGTCCTTGGGTCAGCAGTGTACACTCCGTCCACATCCGTATAAATCTGGCACAAATCCGCCCTCAGAGACGCAGCCAGAGCCACAGCCGAAGTGTCCGATCCGCCTCTGCCCAGAGTGGTGATGTCCTCATACCTGTCTATCCCCTGAAACCCGGTTACGATTACTATCCTCTTCTGGTTCAACTCCGTCTCGATCCGCTCCGTATCCACCTTCTTGATCCGGGCGTTTCCGGAAACTGTGTTTGTAACCATGCCCGCCTGCCAGCCGGTCAAAGAGATCACAGGAAAACCCAGGGCCTCCACGGCCATGGCGCACAGGGATACCGAGATCTGTTCCCCTGTGGAAAGAAGCATATCCATCTCCCGGTTGGAGGCGTTGGGGTTGATTTCCCTTGCCTTCCCGATCAAATCGTCCGTGGTGTCCCCCTGCGCCGACAGCACTGCCACCACCTGGTTTCCCGCCTTGTAAGTATCTGTGATTATCTTTGCCACGTTGAAGAGGCGCTCCCTGCCGGCCACAGAGGTGCCTCCGAATTTCTGTACAATTAAGCCCATATATGGTTCCTTTCCATGTTGATTTCCCGGTATCCGCCTGCCAAAAGAGCGGCGTCCCCGCAAGGCCACCGCTCCCAAACGTGTATTTCTATTAAATATTTTACACACAGACATTTATTTGTCAACAGGAATCCCCTTGTTTTCTCTGTGAATAAGCCGGGGAAAAGCGGATTCCGGACACGCTCCCGCGCCAAGGGTATCTTAAGGATTATATGGTTCCCGTCAGGTCACAACTCCCTTTTGCAGCATTACATTGGCATACAATGCCTGTTCTGACGTTGCAATTATAAGATAGGCTTTCCCCGCCTCCTCATAAAAGGCAAACCGCTCCCTGTGTCCCACCGTTTTTGCTCCCCTGGGATCGTACCGGGCCACGATTTCGGCAACCTGATCCCAGACCGGAGTCTCAGCCTCATCTCCCGGCGCCTTCTCCATGAGAGTAACAGGCTTGTCAACATAGGTGTCAAGAGGAAAAACCTTCAAAATCCCATCTAAAATCTCAGGCACGCCGTGTCCGTCCATGCGTATGACCGTCCCCTTCTTTCCCAAAGACTGGGCGGGGAAATTTCCGTCCGATATCACAAGGCGGTCCGAGTGTCCCATCTCGCACAAAGCTTTCAGCAAATCCGGCGATAATATAGCCGGTATTCCTTTTAACATAACGCCTCAACCTCTTTTCCCTTCAATCTGTAAATTACCTGTAAAGGCAGGGAGCAATGGCCGGATCTTCCATATTTGTGGAATCATACCACAGTGCCCTGTGTCTATGTCGGAAACTGCCTTGCCCTCTGACGCCTCCACTGCAAGCTTGACCGCCTGATAGCCAATCTGCACAGGATCCTGGGTGATGGCGCCTGCGAACAGCTTGGAAGAAACCGCATCCAGAAGTTTTGCGCCTGCATCAAACCCGATGGCAACCACTTTGCCCTCGCCCAGCTTATCCAGGCCCTCGTTGGCTGTAATGATAGCGTTGGAGGCAAACTCGTTGGAGCCGTAGATTGCAATGAGATCGGATTTTCAAGAATTGCGGAAGCCACTGCCGCCGCGTCCACATCCTTAACTTCCGCCGGGATGCCCACGTCGAGGATTACCAAAGCCCCGGCCTTTTCATTCTTAAGGCTGTCGTGGCCTTCCACAGATACCTTATCTGCGCCCACAAGCTCCGTCATCTTGTCCACAAACCCTCTCGTCCTGGAAACGATGGACTGGGAATTGGATTCCTGGGCGATAACTCCGATGCGCACAGGAGCAGCCGGATCCGTAACCTGATCCTTGACAATCTCATAGAGCTTTTCCGCCGCCATGGCTCCCGCCGCCGTGTTGTCTGTGGAAGCGTTGGCTTTGATTGCGCCTTTTGGAGCATCCGGAACGCCGGAGTCGAATCCTATAATGGGGATTCCCGCTTCCATAGCCGACTTGATAGAGTCCAGGGATGCGCTGGTATCCAGAGCCGCCAGGCAGATTGCATCGGGCTGATTGGCGATCGCTGCGTTTAAATACTCCACCTGCTGGGCGATGGCAGATTCATTGTCAGGCCCCTGGAAATTCACTTCCACATTGAATTCCGCCGCCGCCTGCTGCGTCCCCTGCTCCACCGCTTTCCAGAACTGGTGCTGGAAGCCCTTGGCTATAACGTCAATCCGCTTCTGCTCTCCGCTGCCGCCTTCGGGCTGGGCTGCCGCCGCCTCCGTATTGCCCCCGGCTGCCGCCGCCTGTGTGGCGGGGGACGCTTCCTTTCCTCCTCCGCCGCATGCCGTAAGACCAGTGAGAACCATTGCCGCCGCCATTGCCAATGCCATTACATTTCTCGTTTTTTCATTCTATATCCTCCTCATATTTTATCCGCCCCTTTTCGCAGGTAATTACACGTTAGCTCTTCCGCTTTCTGTTCAGAATATCCATATAAACTGCAAACACCAGTATAATGCCTGTAATAAACAGCTGATAATGTGACTGTACGCCAATATAGGGGAACCCGATTTTTAACACAGTCATAATAAATACGCCCACAATCGTACCGAACACGGAGCCTACTCCCCCCGCCAGCGAGGTTCCTC
Source organism: Clostridia bacterium UC5.1-1D2 (assembly GCA_001304855.1). Taxonomy (GTDB): domain Bacteria; phylum Bacillota; class Clostridia; order Lachnospirales; family Lachnospiraceae; genus Enterocloster. Next base: position 20,694 of record BBZN01000019.1, on the reverse strand, counting down.
CTATCACCACTCCGGCAATTGCATCCAGCTCAAAGCCGTTTCCCGTATTGGCTGGGCGGTTGAGAACACCGCCACATAGGCGATTCCGGCCAGGGATGCGAAAAAGCCCGACAACACATAGGCGATCGTCTCATATTTTGCAACGGGAATGCCCGACAGCCTGGTTGCCTCCTTGTTGGAACCGATGGACAGAATGTAGCGGCCTATTTTGGTCTTTCCCAAAAGCACAGCCATAATAAAAACCGTGACAGCCAGCAGAACGAAGCCTGTGGGGAAATTTCTGGGCAGAAAGGAATCGCTCCTGGTGACCATAAACAGCTCCCTGAACCACGCCCCCTCCTGATCCCCCTGGGGAAACGAGATGGTTTTCGTCTTGGACACAATGGAGCCCAGGCCTCTGGACATCATCATGGTCCCCAGGGTGGCGATAAAGGCGGGCAGCTCCAGCATGGACACCATCAGACCGTTCAGCAGGCCGAAGGCGCAGCCCGTAGCCAGAATAACAAGCAGCACCAGCGCCATGGGAAGCCCTCTCTCCATCAGAGTCCCGCCGATCAGGGCGGAGCAGATGGCTACGGTTCCAATGGAGAGATCGATGCCGCCTGTGGCGATCACAAAGGTGACTCCAATGGCCATAAATGCTATATAGTATGCAGATTTTGCAATATTCGTAAATGTAGAAGGCTGCATAAACTTGTCCGTCATAAGTGAGAACACAATACAAATGACCACCAATGCACAGACAACAACCGCCTGCTGATTAGAACATATCCTCTTAAACTTACTTTTCACTGTTATAGTCCCCCTTTAGCGATTTGTGGCCGCTTCCATAATTACTTCCTGATTCGCCTCCTCAATGGGAAGCTCGCCTGTAATTTTCCCCTCGCACATAACGATAATCCGGTCGCTCATTCTGAGCACCTCAGGAAGCTCCGAGGAGATCATGATGATCGATTTGCCTTCTCCTGCAAGACGTTCCATCAGGCTGTAAATTTCGCTTTTAGCTCCCACGTCAATCCCTCTGGTAGGCTCGTCGAATATCAATATGTCGCAGTCCCGTACCAGCCATTTTGCAATCACTACTTTTTGCTGGTTTCCTCCTGAAAGCTTTTTTACATACTGCCTGACGCTGGGGGTTTTTGTTTTCAGTTCTCCCACATATTGCTCCGCCGTCTCCCTGGCCTTTCTCCGGTTGATAAAAAGCCCGTTTACAAAATGGTCCAGGGTGGCCAAAACCGTGTTTTCCTCCACCGTTTTGTCAAGAATGAGGCCGAACCGTTTCCTGTCCTCGGACAGATAGCCGATCCCCGCCTTCACCGCATCCTCAGGGGATTGAATCTTTACTTCCCTGCCCTTCACAAAAATTCTGCCCGAGTCCATCTTGTCCGCTCCGAACAGCAGCCTCGCCGTCTCCGTCCGGCCGGCGCCCATAAGGCCGCTGAAGCCCAGTATCTCTCCCCTGCGCAGCTCAAAGGTGACGCCTTTTACAGCCTTCCCCCTGGACAGGTTTTCACAGCGCAGCACCACAGGCGCATCCTCCGCCACACAGGAGGCGGTTTTGGGCTCGCTGAACACCGTCCTTCCCACCATCATCTTAATGATATCGTTCTTGGTGCAGTCCTTAGTCACCAGCGTCCCCACATACTCCCCGTCTCTCATTACCGTCACCCTGTCTGAGATCACATTGATTTCATCCATCCGGTGAGAAATGTATATAATGCCGGTTCCCTTCTCCCTGAGATCCCCTATGACCTTAAACAGCTCCTCAATCTCGGAGTCTGTGAGGGCCGCAGTGGGCTCGTCAAAGACAATCACTCTGGCGCCGGAAGATATGGCCTTTGCAATCTCCACCATCTGCTGCCGTCCCACAGTCAGATTCCCGATTTTCTCAGAGGGTCTATCTCAATATTCAGCAGCCGGAAAAGCCCGTTGGCCTTCTCTATCATGGCCCTGTCGTTAATGATAAATCCCTTCATGGATTCATGTCCGATGAACAGATTCTGAGCCACCGTCAAATCGTTCATCATGTTAAGCTCCTGATGGACAATGGCGATCCCCGCAGCCTCTGACTGGGCCGGATTCTTGTACTCAACCTCTTTGCCCAGATAATGGATTGTACCTCCATCCCTGGAATAGATCCCTGTGAGTATTTTCATCAGTGTGGATTTCCCCGCTCCGTTTTCTCCCATCAGGCCACCACCTCGCCGGACCGGAGCTCAAGCCGGGCATTTTTCAGCGCCTGGACGCCTGAGAAGGATTTCTGTATATCCTGCATTTTCAGTATTACGTCACCCATATAAAACTCCTTTTTACAGATCAGCTGACATTTGGGCCAAATCTCCCACAAAACGGGACGCACCGCCGACAGAAAGCAAGCTTCAGACACGCTCCAGGTTTTTCCTCTGGCCGTAGGTTTTAAACCGCTCCGCCATCAGCGTCATTTCCTCCTCAGAGAGAACCACCGGATTGCCGATGCTCCGGGCGTTGCAGTAAATCTGGGAGCAGTATTCAATCTCCTCAATGATATTAAATGCATTGAGCAAATCCTGAGCCCCCGCCAGGATCCCATGGTTCGCCAGAATAACGGCCTTTCTGTCCTCCATGGCCCGGGCTGCATTCACAGCCAGCTCATGGGTTCCGTAGGTGGCATATTCCGCGCACCGCACATCCGGCCCTGCCACGGCAATCATATAGTGGGCCGCCGGAAGATCCCAGTGGAGGCAGGAGATAACCGTTGCATACATGGTATGGGCATGTATGACTGCGTCAATGTCCTCCCTGGTCTTATATTGCAGCAGGTGCATTTCCCATTCGGAGGAGCAGGTGCGCTCCCCCTCCACCTTTCCGCCTTCCGCGTCCAGAATCACAATATCCTCAGGCCTGATCTCATAAAAGTCGATTCCTGAAGGAGTGATGGCCATGTGGCCGCGCTCCCTGTCAAATACGCTTAAATTTCCGCCTGTTCCCTTGGTAAGTCCTGTATCTACAAGCTTTCTTCCGAACTTCACCAGTTCTGCTCTTTCTTTCTCCATCAACATCATGTTTCCCACCTTTTTATTTTTCCTGAGATATAATAGGCCCGGTGATACAAGCCGGTTTCGTATTTATTTGTACAGGGGGCCATAATATGCGCAAGCCCTGAAATCCTGCCCTTCCAGATCCGATGTGCCGAATCCGTTAAAGGAATGGGGCCTGTAAATTCTGTCCGCCTCTATATTGTGGAAAGCCACCGGAATGCGGAGCATGGAGGCCAGGGTAATGAGACGGTCTCCTACGTGGCCGTACACGCTTGCCCCGTGGTTTGCCCCCCATTTTGCCATCACATTGTATACGCTGTCTGCAGCCCCGATTCCGATATTGGGTGCAAACCAGGTGGTGGGCCAGGTGCGGTCGGTTCTCTCGTCCAGAATCTTATGTACGTCATTCTCCAGCACACAGGTATATCCCTCCATCACCTGCAGCGTGGGGCCAACGCCTTCCACGATATTGCAGCGGATCATAGTGAGGGGCATTTCCGCTCCCGTCTTAAAATGGGAGGAGAAGCCGCCGCCTCTGAAGTACTCATAGTTGGCCCTGCACCAGTCGGTTCCTTCCAGGCAGCCCCGGATGTCCTCAGGAGTCATATTCCACCACTCCTTCATGCATCCCTCTCCCTGCTGGTTTTTAGCCCCTGCGCAGCCGTCCAGACAGCTTGCGCCGGAGTTAATCAGATGGATGATGCCGTTTTTGGCGTGGCCATGAAGGGATTTTCCCGTGATGCGCTGAACGGATTCAGGGGACCAGTAAGTGCGCACATCGCTGAAGATAGGCGCCTTGTTGGTCACAAGCCATCCGAACATCATGGCGATCCCATTCAGGGTGTCGTTCTCCGTGGCGAAAGGAATGGGCTGTCTGGCTCCTGTCCAGTCAAAGCTGGAGGCCAAAACCGCCTCAGTAAAATCTGCATTGGGCAGCCAGTCGGTCCACATTCTCTGTCCCTGGAAACCGCCTGCCAGGCCGTTTCGTCCCAGGGCCTCCTCATGCCAGCCCATCTCCCCAAGCCTGGGGTTTCCTTTTAAGATATCTCTCACAACGATGGCGTGCTTTACCACGAATTCCCACTGCTGATCCTCAGGTATATACCTGCTCTTTGTAATCACCTCAGGAAAATCCTTGCCCGCGTTGCAGTTGTACCCCTCTTTGCAGTTGGCCCTCACCCATTCCAGAGCGGAGGCGTACTCCTGGCGGTCATAAATCCCCAATTGTATGCGTCTGAGAACCTCGGTCATATCCACCCACTCCGTCCGCATACCCAGATATTTCTGAAGGAAGTCCACATTGACCACGGATCCTGCAATTCCCATTGCCACGGAGCCAATGTTCACATAGGACTGGTTTCTCATGGTTCCCACTGCAACCGCACATCTGGCAAAGTCCAGTATTTTCTTCTGCACATCCTCAGGGATAGTCCTGTCCCCTGCATCCTGCACGTCATGACCGTAGATAGAAAAAGCCGGAAGGCCCCGCTGTGCGTAGGCAGCCATAACGGCAGCCAGATACACGGCGCCCGGACGCTCGGTTCCGTTAAATCCCCAGACCGCTTTGATGGTGGTGGGATTTAAATCCATGGTTTCCGTTCCATAACACCAGCATGGGGTTACGGTGAGGTTCCCACTACATTCCGGGCCGCAAAAAACTCCTCGCATTTATAGGCTTCGGCGCCTCCCCCGATGGTTGTTGGGGATATAACACATTGGACAGCCGTCCCATCGGGGCAGCGCAGACTGCCTCGATCAGTTCCTTGGCTGCATTGGCCATTCCCATAGTCTGCTCCTCAAGGGATTCCCTGACTCCTCCCCAGCGTCCGTCGATGGCCGGCCTGATTCCTATTTTGGGATAATTCATACGTTCTTCCTCCTTCTGTTTTTACCGGTTTTTTCTCCCGGGCTGACTAACTGTTTGCTGTTTCCTGCTAAAGCATTGGTGTCCCTTCCCCTTCCTTCTTTTACATATCCTCCAGGGCTCAGTACCTGCATACGCCGGCCGGCTTCCACGCTGACTCCAGCCCTTCTTCCATGCTCTCCACCTCCCCCAGCGCAACCAGCTGGGTGATAATGTTTCCAAGAGCGGTGGCTTCATAAGGGCCGGCAGTAACCGGAAGGGACAGCCTGCGGGCAATCATTTCACAGAGCAGCGGCGATTTTGCGCCGCCTCCGATGATGTGCAGGCGATTGTATTTCTTTGTGCACACCGCCTCAATGGCTTTCACCGTCTTATCATACGTTTCCACGAGACTTTGATATATAATCTTGAAATACCCCATTTCCTCCCGGGGCAAACCCTGCCCTGTCCGCAGAAGATATGCGTCAATGGCTTTCCTGGCGTCCACATCCTCATCCCCAAAAACGGGCTCCTCTATATCGATTAATCTGCAGTCCTCCCAATCATTTTGGACAAAGGCTGTAATCTCGTCATAGCGGGGAGTTCTTCCCAGGCGTTCTCCCAACTGCTTTCTGAACTTTTCCAGAAGGTAAAGCCCTGTTATATTTTTGAAGAACAGATTGCGTGAGCCATAGCCTAACTCATTGGTAAGCGAATGCTCAAACCCTTCGGTACTGATCACCGCCTGTTCCGTTAATCCTCCCAGAAGGGACCAGGTGCCGCAGCTCAGGAAGAGACAGTCCGGATTCCTGAATGCATCTGTAAGCAGCACTGCGCTTGCCGTATCATGTCCGCAGACGGAGATCACATCCACATCCAGCCCTTTCAGGGCCTCAATCCTTCCCTTGCGTGTATTTCCCGCCACAGTCCCGGCCTTTACAACAGGCGGAAACAAGCTTTCTTCTATGGAGAATCTCTTCAGAATCTCTCTGCTCATCTTCCGCTCCTTCAAATCAAAGAGCTGTGTGGTCGACAATATCGTCTCTTCCGCAGCCATATTTCCGGTCAGCATATAGTTAAACAAATCCGGCATGAGAAGCACCTTGCAGGCCCGGCTCCACTCCTCCCCGTACAGCTCCTTCAGGGTGATTAGCTGAAACAGAGAGTTGATGGGCATAACCTGATTTCCGGTATTCAGATAGATCTCCTCCGGCTCATCCGTTCAAGGGCCAGCCCGTAGCCCTTTATGTTCTCCGGGTCCCTGTAGGAAACCGGATCCGCCACAAGGCGGCCGTCGCTGCCGATGAGGCCAAAGTCCACACCCCATGTATCAATTCCCACAGAAGATATCTCATCCCCTGCCAGGAGTATGGTTTCCGCCACTTTATCCAGCAGTCTGCTCCACTGCCAGCGCATGCGCCCTGATTCATAACAATCTCATGGGGCATCCGCATAATCTCCTCTGTTACAAGGGAGCCTTTCTCAATATATCCCAGGATACCCCTGATGGAAGTGGCTCCCATATCGATTGCCAGAACTTTCTTCATCTCCAACTCCTTCCGAAATCATCTCTTTGAACATTTCATTCCTTTCTCATAGTTCTCAGTATACTATTTGACCAATATCATTTCAATATTTGGATATTCTATTGACATTTTATCAATTTTACCTGTATAATTATCCAAAACTGTTCATTCTGATTCACGGTTTTGGCCATAATACAGCCATGGTGCAGCCATAGGGAGGGGATTTTATGTCATATCAGCAGCGAAAGTTTGAAATCATTGATCTGCTGGATACAAAGGGAGGGGGTTGTTCCATCGATTTTCTCTGCAAAAAGATGTTTGCCTCCAGGTCTACCCTGCGCAGGATCTGATTCAGATGGAGGAGGAGGGAATCATCCGGCGCCACCACGGCGGCGTTGCGCTGATCGCAGCCAGCGCAACGGAAAATCCCGTGATGATGCGCAAGCTGGAAAACCCGGACAAAAAATCCATGATTGCCAAACATTGCAGGAACTACATCCATGACAATATGGTGATCTTCCTGGATTCCTCCTCCACAGTCAGCTATCTCTGCCCCTTCCTGAAGGCATGCAAGAACCTGACGGTGATCACCAACGGCCTGAATGTGGCTACCATGCTGAGCAACGCGCCGGGCGTGAGGTCTATGTGTGTCCGGGCCTTTTAAAGAACAAAAGCCTGTCCATTATCGGAGAATATTCCTCCAATTTCCTGGATAATTTCCGGGCGGACACCTTCTTTTTCTCCTGCAAGGCAGTCAATAAGCTGGGGATATTTGAGGGGGACGATTTTCAGGCTCTTACCAAGAGGAGCATGCTGAAAAATGCCGATAAGAAAATATTGCTCTGCGACAGCACAAAAGAGTTTACAGACGGATATTTTAAGCTGACAACCTTTCGCAGCATCGATCTCCTCATCAGCGACGCGCCTTTTTCCCAGGAGGTGATGGAAGCGTTAAGGGAGTCCGGAACCGCCTTTCTGTCCTGAGACGTATTCCGTCCGGCGGGATGAAACGCCGTATTGAATCCCTGTCTTATATACATACACATCGTCAAATGTTGAAAATAAAATATGCCTGCAAGACAGATATCTTCCATCTTGCAGGCGTATTTACAGATTTATTTATTTTTAATTCTCCAGATTTTTCCATTTAAAGTCCGGCACCACATCGGACCATTTCTGTATGCCGATGATCTCCTTTGCAAACTCCGTGGCTTCCAGAGTGGCATTTTTCTTGTCAATATCCCGGAATACCTGCCATATCTTCTTCCGCCTGGTCGCTACAATCAGGTTTGGTTTGCTCATATCACATTCCCAAAGGCCGAAGCTTAATCCCTGATTTACTTCCACAGGCGCATCTACCTGGCGGCTTAAGGTGTAAGCGTCTATATAGGGGTTGCTGTCCACAATATAGTAGGAATAGGCATAGGCGGCCGCCTGTATATCAGCTACATTCCCCCTGGCCTGGCTCTGGGATGTAAAGCCCTGCTCCGTGAGGATAATATGCCGCACATGTCCCGACGGCGTCCTGAGGGTTTCCTGCGCAAAGTAGTCGGTCAGCACATTCAGGTTGGCAAAGTTGATGACCGGGGAATTGTAATCGGCAGTGATCACGCCCATCTGCGCGTCGTCCCAGAATTCCGGCTCTGTTAGAGGCGCCGGGTACGGATGGTAGGCAAGCCCCCATTCCATCTGTCCTTCCCGGTTGGCAATGGAATTGAAATAGTCCACAATATCCTTCCCCTTGTAGTTTATCTCAGCCTGATTATCAAAGGGCTGGCCCCAGTTGTAGGACAGAGAGAAATATACCCGGTCATTGGCGCTGGTGCTCTTAATGGCTGTGTAGAACATGCGGAAGGCCTTCTGGTAGGCGCGCACATAGGTGGACACATCCGCAGGCCCCATATAGTTCCAGATCTGGCAGTTTATCTCATTTCCAATAATCCAGTTGGATACCTTTCCGTAATTAGGATTGGAACCGTCGTAATGCTCCGCCAGGAAGGCGGCCATGGCTCTGGTCTGTTTAAAACCGGCCTCGGTAGCCGCATTAAACATGTAATAATAGGCGCTGTCCGTCTTTTGCGTCCCCGGGTAAATAAGATTGGGCGTATTGGGATTCCAGTCATTGAGAATAATTACCGTAACCAGCATTCCCTTGTTGGAGAGGGCGCTGATTGTGGCGTCGTATGCGTCCATTACCGCTTTGTTGAAATGGTAAGTCTCCCCGTCGTAGCTGTATTCAATCCCTGTACCCCAAATCTGGGAAAATGCTATATTGGTGGTCACATGCTTTACGCCCAGGTCAAATGCGTCGCTCAACATGTCTATCTCTATATTCAGGCCCTTTTTCGTAAGGGGATCCTTAAATTCCGCCGTGTTGGCAGCCACCGCCTCCGGGTTTGTGATATAGTGGCGCGGGCTGATCTCTATAAACTTTGCGCCGTCAAACACGGTGAGAATAAAGGAGCTGTAAAGGCGGTCCTTGGCCGTCCCCCTGCCCAGGGCCACCGTGAGGGCGCCCTCTGTCCCTGCAGCCGCCTGGCCGAGAAAGTCTCTGCGCTCCCCCACTCCGTCCTCATAGGCTGAAGCTCAAACACATAGACCTGGCCGTCTGTCCCTGTTATATCTCCGCTGCTGGAAAAGCGGACTTCCACATTTCCCTTGTCTGCGGTGATGGTGCAGGAATGAATGGTTCCTGTAACCCCAGGGGTCTGGGCCTCCAAAGCGCCCCTTGTCTCCTGAGCCGCCTGAACCTCAGCCGTCCCATTGGCCGGGGCCATAAAAGCGGCGCTGCAGAGCATAACTGCCGCCAGTATAAAGGCATTTCCTTTCCGAAGTTTATTTATTTTCATCCGAATTGTCCTCCCAACTTTCGCCAAAATTGTTACATGCTTCATCATACTCAAATAATCTTACATTTACAATAAAGATTTTATTACATGTATCTTAAATATTTAACTGCAAAACCATTGGGAAAGGGATTCACAGGCCGGGGGATTTATTAAAAGAACGAAGGAATTCTTGCATTCGGCCATCGTTTCTGTTAGAGTATGGAATAGCGACAACCGGCTAAGGAGAGAGAATACATATGAAGAATAAGCGCATCTTTTCATTTGATTTTATAAGAGTTTTTGCCATGGTGATGATTGTGGTGTTTCACTACAATGTCTACTGCATCGACACGGAGATTGAGTCGGGATTCATCCTCTTTCTTCGTTATGCCAACGGCACCATGGGCCATATCGGCGTATCTTTGTTCTTTATCCTCTCAGGCGCTTCCCTCATGTACGCCTACGGGGAGAAGCTGGAGCTGAAGGACTATTTTAAAAAACGGTTTCTGTCCATCTATCCCCTGTACTGGATCGTCTACGCCGCTTTTTTACCCACTTTTATATTATCAACCGTCTGCCAATGGTTCACTCCCGAAAAACCCTGGCGCTGAGCGTGCTGGGAATGGACGGCTATCTCAACTACCTGATCCCAAACTACTACCTGGTGGGGGAATGGTTTGTAGGCTGTATTATATTTATCTACCTTATCTTTCCCCTGCTTCGCCGCCTTGTGCTCAAGAGGCCTGGGGCCACAGCTGTTATAACAGCCCTCCTCTACATACCCTATCTCCGCTTTATCCCTTCCAGATGGAGGAGCAGAGGATGTTCCTCACAAGAATACCGGAAGTGCTCTTCGGCATGTATTTTGTGTGTTACATCTACAAAGCGGCGGGCCCGGGGAAATGCCCGGAGGCTTTAAACCCTTAAGGTGGCCCCTGGGGCTGGGCGCTCTGGCCGCCTATCTTGTGACCATGTTTGTGCCTTTAAACCTGCCTGTACCCTGTATTATCCTGTGGACCGGCGTATCCAGCTTCCTGTTCCTGGCCTGGTTCTCCCAGTTCCTCCGGTGGAACTGGCTGGCCGCGCTCTGCAAAGCTATGTCCGCCTGTTCCTTCGCAGTGTTTCTGGTTCATCACATGCTGGTGGGCATTTTCATGGCGCCCTATGCAGGCGCGGCCCTGTCCTTCCGGGAAAACCACATACTCTTCTTCAAATATTTCTTGTTTACCTGTATTACAGGCTTTATCTTCTACCGCCTGTCCCTGGCGGCCAGCCGGATACTGGAATACGTTTTCAACAAGCTAAAACCGGGCAGCCGCTGAGGGCCCGCCCGGCACGAATTTGATGTTTAACAGAGCTTCTCCATAACCGAAGCCGACGTCTTTTCATTGTTCACGCTGCACTGTTCAAAATACCGCCTGTAATACTCGGTGTACAGCAGATCAATGAGAAACAGCTGGCTTATCTCCGCAGAGGAGGAACCTGCCTGAAGAGGACTTTCATTGGCGCCGCAGAGCAGGATCAAATCTCCAAAGGCAGTGAGAGGCGACTTTACAAACCGGGTGACGCACACAATCACAGCCCCGGCCTTCTTGGCCAGACGGGCCACATGGATGGTGTCCTTGGTGGCTCCCGAATAAGAAAAAATCACCGCCACCTCCCGGGGCTTCATGGTGGAAGCCATCATGGCCTGCTTGTGGGAATCCTCCACGCAATAGACCTTGGGTTCGATCTTGAGGAACTTGTCCGCAGCCTTCATGGCGGTGGACATGCTTGTGCCCACGCCGTAGAAACAGATCCGGTCCGCCTGGTGGAAGGCCTGGATTACCTGCTGGAATTCCTTCTCCTTCAGGAGGGAACGGGTTTCCTCAAGGGCTTTGATATTGCTGCTCAGGACCTTGCTGGCCACCTGCTCAAAGGAGTCCTCCAGCTCGATTTCCCCCTCCATCTGTCCCACCCCCTGGCTCCCCTGATTCAGGCTTAAGGAGAGCAGCATCTTAAATTCCTGATACCCCCTGCATTTCATGGTCTTACAAAAGCGGAACACGCTGGTGTCCCCCACGCCGCAGGTCTCAGCCAACTCCGTAATGGACTTAAAGAGCGCCTCCCTGGGATTGCCAAGAATATAGTCCGCCACCTTTTTCTCCGCTTTCGTAAACTGGTTATATCCCCCGCGAATCCGTACAAAAATATCCTCTGTCATTTCCATATCCACCTTTGTAAAAATTTTATTTACTTCTTATTATAAAAAGAATATTTCTTTTAGCAAGGAATGTTGTGAAATAATAGTAAATTTCCTCCCGGGCCTCCATTGCCGCCGGTCAGTCAACAAAAATCCAGCCGGTTGCCACGGCTGGATTTTTGCCCCATTAAAGGGGATTCCCTGGTTTTTTGCACCCTCCCCGACTCAGCCCTTCACCGGCCGGTTTCAGATTCTGGCAACTCCGGTTCTGCGGGCGGCCTCCGCCACAGCCCTGGCCACGGCAGGGCCCACCCGCTTGTCAAATGCTTTTGGAATGATGTATTCAGGAGTCAGCTCCTCATCTGAAATCAGATTGGCCAGGGCCATAGCCGCCGCCATCTTCATCTCCTCATTGATGTCGCTTGCCCGAACATCAAAGGTTCCCCGGAAAATTCCCGGAAACGCCAGCACGTTGTTAATCTGGTTTGGAAAGTCGCTCCGTCCCGTAGAGATAACTGCTGCGCCCCCAGCCATGGCTTCGTCAGGGAAGATTTCGGGTGTTGGGTTTGCGCAGGCAAAATGACGGCGTCTCTGGCCATGGTCTTTACCATATCCGTTGTCACCATTCCGGGCGCGGACACGCCTACAAATACATCGGCCCCTTCCAGCATCTGGGCCAGGGTTCCCTTCCTTCCGCCCAGATTTGTCACTCCGGCCATCTCCTCCTTGATCCAGTTGAGCCCTTCCCGCCCGGTATAGATGGCTCCCTTCCGATCACACATGATAATATCCGTAAAGCCCGCAGAGAGCAGGAGCTTTGCAATGGATACAGCCGCCGCACCGGCGCCGGAAATAACGATTTTAACCGTCTCCTTCTTCTTTCCCACTATCTTCAACGCGTTTATAAGCTGCCAGGGTGATAACGGCAGTGCCGTGTTGGTCGTCGTGGAAGATGGGAATATCACATCTTTCCTTCAGCTTTCGTTCTATCTCAAAGCAGCGGGGAGCGGAAATATCCTCAAGGTTGATGCCGCCGAAGGAACCGGATATATTATAAACCGTCTCCACGAATTCCTCCACATCCCTGGTCTTTACGCACAGAGGGAAAGCGTCCACCCCGCCGAAGGTCTTAAACAGAACACATTTTCCTTCCATCACAGGCATGCCGGCTTCCGGACCGATGTCCCCCAGGCCCAGAACGGCAGTGCCGTCGGTTATAACTGCACAGAGATTGTGCCGCCGTGTGAGTTCATAGCTTTTCTCTATATCCTTCTGTATCTCCAGACAGGGCTGCGCCACGCCGGGCGTGTAAGCCAGAGACAAATCATCTTTGGTTTCCACCGGCACAGCGGCGGCTACTTCGATCTTTCCTTTCCATTGGCTGTGGAGCCTGAGGCTTTCTTTTGCATAATCCATAAACTGTCTCCTTTTTTCTTTTCTTGCCCTTAAGTTAAGATGGGCAGCGTCGATCCTCCATAGGGCATTACCAACACCTGCGCATCCTTCCCCATTTCCTTTTTTGCAGCATCGTAAGCCGCCTGCACCGTGGCAAAGGGCTTCATAAAAATTCCTTTTACAGTTTCCTCATCCATATCGGAAACCAGATAGATATCGGCGCGGGCAAGCACCATGGCAATCGCCGCAGCCTTATGCCCTCCAAGGCAAAAGTCCCTTCCGATACGTTCGATCATATACTCCGGCGACGGGCTGGCGGTCATCCACTCTTCAAATACCTCCTCGCCAAATCCTTCCCTGCAGGATCCTGCCAGATGATGATTCCCCCTTCCCGCACCGCATGCTTTGCATTGTCCAGCGCCTTCTGTGTCTGATACAGGTTGATGTCTTTGGGAGAACCGCCCTGGGATACGATTACGATATCCGCTCTGCTTTCTATTTTGCAGCTGTAAAGCCTGTCCAGCAGTGAACAGCCCTCTCTGTGCGCCTTTGTTACATCCCCGGCCACAGCCCCCACAACCCTTTTATGCTCGTCTAATATAACGTTTAAGATGAAATCCACGCCGCAGACGGCAGCCGCCTCCTCAATGTCCCGGCGGATAGGATTTCCCTCTATCCGTCCGGCGCAGGCTTCAGGGTTTACCATAAGCCTGTGATTGGCCTGGATGGCGTCTCTGTCCGATACCCCGGGCATTATGGCTTTCCCGCCGCCGGAATACCCTGCAAAATAATGGTATTCAATATTCCCAAGACAGATTCTGATATCCGCCTTTGCCACAGCTCTGGTAACATTTACCGGAGTCCCAAGGCTTGTGGCTCCCAGATTCACACAGTCCTCAGGGTCGCTGTCCACGCACCTGACCCGTTCATAGGCGCCGCCGGCCAGTCTCCTTTGTTCTTCCTCCGTATGCTTTCTGTGGATTCCCAGTGCAAAGACAACAGTTATGTCTTTATCCCCGACGCCTCCTGCATTCAGTTCATTTAAGATGAACGGCAGCAGCAATCTGCTGGGGACAGGCCTCGTTATATCGCTGGTTACAATCACGGCCTTTTGCCCCGGACGTACAAGTTTGCAAAGCCGGGGGGAGCCAATGGGATGCTCCACAGCCCCTTTTACAATCTCCTCCTCTTCTCCGCCGGCAATGACTGTATTGGGCAGCAGCACTCCCTGGAGATTCCTGTCATCAATCTCCACCGGCTGCGTTCCATCCCCGAATCCAATCTCTATTTTCATGGTGTTATCTCCCGGCACACTCTGCCTTATGTGTTGACAGCCCCGGTCCCAGGGACCGGCTTCCATTTCCGCCTGAGGCTTCAGAGAAGCCCCCGGACGATTTCCACGATCTCGCCGGGGCTCTCCGCAATGCGCACCCCTGCCTCTGTGAGGGCTTTTATTTTGGACTGTGCGCTGCCTACGCCGTCCATGCCCACGATTGCGCCTGCATGTCCCATCACCTTTCCCTTTGGAGCATTGCGGCCCGCTATATATGCAACTACAGGCTTTGTCATATGGTCTTTGATAAACTCCGCAGCCTCCTCCTCGTCGCAGCCACCGATTTCTCCAATCATTACCACAACCTTTGTCTCCTCATCTTGTTCAAACAGCGGGAGCAGCTTCGCAAATGAACTGCCGGGTATGATATCTCCTCCTACGCCTATGCAGGTGGATTGTCCGATTCCCTGCTTCGTCATCTCGTTGACCGTCTCGTAGGAATTTGTGGCGCTCCTGGACATGAGGCCCACCGGACCGCCGGTATAGATACGGCCGTCCATAAAGCCCACCTTGCACTTTCCCGGGGATATGAGCCCGAATGTATTGGGCCCTATCACTGTGACATGGGGCATTGCGCGGTTCAGGTGATGAATCATGCGCATATCCCTCACGGGCACGCCCTCTGCAATGGTAACCACCAGCTTGACTCCTGCCGAAACCGCTTCTGTAATTCCGCTGAGAGTCCCCAAAGCGGGAACAAACAGAATGGACGCGTTTCCCCCGGTTTCCCTGACGGCTTCCTCCACAGAGTTAAAAACCGGAATATTGTCAACCATCGTCCCTCCCTTGCCGGGTGTAACGCCTGCCACCACGTTGGTTCCGTATTCCACCATGCGCCGGGCGTGGAAGGTCCCCTCCCTGCCGGTGATTCCCTGAACAATAAGGCGGGTATTTTTATCAACCAGAATACTCACTACCTGTACCTCCGTTTCCTCTGTATGCTACTGCAGCAGCATTGCCTTTGAAGCAGCCTCTTTAATGTCTCCTGCTATCCGCACATCCTTGTTATTGGCGTTTACCAGAATAGCCATTCCTTCTTCTTTGTTGGTGCCGTCAAGCTTGAGACAATGGGTATGGCTGTCTTCATACCGGCAGTGGCTTTAAGTATTCCCTCCGATATCTCATTGCAGCGGGTAATACCGCCAAATATGCTTATTAATATAACCTTCACGCGGCGGTTCTCAGCCACGATTCTTATGGCTTCGGCCACACGGCCGGAGGTTGCCCCTCCTCCCAGATCGAGGCCGCAGGCCACCTGGCCGCCCATATGGGCAATCCAGTCCACGCATGTCATTACCATACCGGAGCCGTTGCTGATAACGCCTACATTTCCGTCGGGATCCACGTCGATATACAGCAAATGGGCGTCCGACGCCTCTTTTACAAGAGGGTCTGCTTTGAGGGCGTCCTTCCACGCCTTTATATCGCTGTGCCTGGCAACTGCACTGTCGTCGATCTCCACCTTGGCGTCTGCCGCAAGTATGGTATGATCCGCAAGAAGCATAAGAGGATTTATCTCAACTACCATGCGTCATATTCCGTATATAGCTTATACAGCTTCGCCGCCCCATCCATGAGCTGTTTTTTCACAGCCTTATCCCCGATCCCGGCTGTTGTACACATCTTCTCCACATGGAAAGACTGCAGGCCTATAAGCGGATCGATCAACACCCTGGCGATCTTTTCGGGGCTGGAGGCCGCCACCTGCTCTATATCCACGCCGCCGCAGGCGCTGAACATGAGCATTGGCATCTTCGTTCTGGCGTCCATGGTGATGGAAATATAATATTCGTCCTCAAAATCCACCATCTGCTCCACCAAAACAGCCTCCACAATGCTGCCTTTTATTTCTTTTCCCAGCATTTTTCAACCTGGCTGTGTAATTGTTCCCCGTCGTCTGCGCGGACCACGCCGCCGGCTTTCCCTCTGCCTCCCGCAAGAATCTGCGCTTTCACCATAGCCGGAAATTTGATTCCCTGTATTTTATCCTTAATCTCGTCTGCCGAAAAAAGCGCCACGCCCTCAGGCGTTTTCAATCCGTAGCTTGAAAAAAGGCTCTTTCCCTGGTATTCAAACAACTTCATACTTGTCACCTCAATCACAGAAATTTATTCTGCTTCAAATTTGTCCGCTTTCTCATATCCCAGCTGGAGGGCCTTCAAGTTGATCTCTTTGTTGGATTTCACGTAACCGGACAATGCGCTCTTCAGGTTATCCGGATGGATGATCCTTGTGATTCCGTTGATAAAGCCCATGGCTATCAAATTGGCGTATATGGGGCTTTGCAGCTCTTTGATTGCAATCTCAGTAAAAGGCGCTCCGTAAACCTTCCTCTTCGGGTCCTTATAATCCTTTTTATGATGTAGGAATCATAAAAACATATCCCCCTTCCGGCGCTTTTTGGCCATAGGAAGTCAGTGCAGATTCGCTGAGAGCCAGCAGGATGTCGGGTTTTGTAACACATAATTTGTTGATCTCACCATGGCCGTAGAGAACTTCCCCGTATGAAAGCCCGCCCCGGGCTTCAATACCGTGGGCCTGGGTCTGCAGTACATTATAACCGTCATTTGACAGAGCTTCGCCCATTATCTTGGCCATCAGCATAACGCCCTGCCCTCCAATACCACCGAGACATATTTCATAAATACGTTCATTGTTATCCATCATCCAACAACTCCTTTATTTTGACTTGCGCTGCACCAGAAGTTTTGCGAATGTATCACACAGCTCCGGCCGGGTTATGTTTACAAATTCTCCGATTACATTTTTTCCCTCCAACTCTTCTTTGCCCAGCTTTTCGGCTGCTTCCTTCATGATCGTGGAGTTCTTTATGTCGTTGAGCATGTCCACAGGGTCGGACATCTTGTTTCTGCGCCCGAACTGGGTGGGACAGCTGGTTATCACCTCCACCATCGAAAATCCTTTGTGATCCATTGCTTTTTTCAGCGTCTGCTGCAGATTGACCACATGGTAGGCGTCACAGCGCGCCACATATGTGGCTCCGGCCCCCGCAGCCAGTTCGCATACGTCAAAGGCGGGCTCCAGCATGCCGTAGGGAGCCGTCACCGCCTTGCAGCCCACAGGGGTTGTAGGCGCATACTGGCCTCCGGTCATACCGTAAATTTCGTTTCTGCACACGATGGCCGTAAGATCAATATTTCTCCTTGCCGCATGTATAAAATGATTTCCGCCGATAGCCACGGCGTCGCCGTCGCCCATGAATACGATCACTTTCACATCGGGTTTGGCCAGTTTTACCCCTGTGGCAAAGGCAAGGGCCTGCCGTGGGTGACGCGCAGCACATTAAAATCCAGGAACACGGGAATACGGCCTGCACATCCGATGGCCGACACAAGAACCGTATTATTTTTATCCAGGTTCATCTGGCTTGCCACATGAAGGAATGCATTGGTAACTGTGCCGTGGGTGCATCCCGGACAGATAAACAAAGGAAATTCTTTTTCTTTAATATAATCATGGATACTCATTTAGTTTTCCTCCAGCGCCTTAAGAATATGTTCAGGCATTATTGCCGTACCGTCATAGTGCTGAACAGATACCACCTCAATGTTTTCAGGAATATGTTCTTTTATAATATGTACCAGCTGTCCCCGGTTCATCTCAGGTACAATTATCTTTTTCACACCCTCCGCCGCTTTCTTAAAGGGCTCCACAGGGAAGGGCCATATGCTTATAGGCCTGAATACTCCCACCCGTTTTCCCCTCTCCCCTGCGGTTTTTGCCGCTTCCGCGGCAGAGCGTGAAGCCGCTCCGCAGGCGACGATGAGAATTTCAGCGTCCTCGGTTTTCTTTTCCTCCCAGCGCCATATATCCCTTTCATAGCGGTCGATTTTATCGTTAATCCGGGAAATGGTTCTCCTGGTATTCTCGGGGCTCACATTGGGCATTCCGTCCTCCGTATGGTGCATGCCGTTGATGACGTAGTGATAGCCCTCTTTGTTTGCAAAAGGCATCAGCTTCACAATTCCCGTCTCGTCCGCTGCATAGGGTGGTACTCCTTCGGATCACAGGAGGGCAATTGCGGGCCGCAAGTTTCATATCCGAATAATCCCCGATACAGATGCTCTCCCTCAGATGTCCGATTATTTCATCCATCAGCAAAATCACAGGCGTCATATAGGTTTCTGAGAAATTAAAGGCCTCTATGGTCATCTGATAGATCTCTTTGACGGAATTGGGATAGAGAGCGATAACGGAAGTGTCCGCCGATCGTCCGTACTTCACCTGCATCAGATCGCCCTGGGAGGGATTGGTGGCTCCTCCGGTGCTGGGGCCGCTGCGCTGAACGTCCACCACCACACAGGGAATCTCAGCCATGGCTGCAAATGCCAGATTTTCCTGCATAAGATCAAAGCCCGGGCCGCTGGTGGCAGTGATGGATTTAACGCCCATAACGGAAGCGCCGATAATTGCCCCCATGCTGGCAAGCTCGTCCTCCATCTGAATAAACGTTCCTCCCGCATCCGGCAGCGCCGCCGATAATACTTCAATAATTTCTGACGAAGGGTTATGGGATAGCCGGCGCAGAATTTTACACCGCAATTCACTGCGGCCAAAGCACATACCTCGTTTCCCTGTAGCAGCTGATTCTTACCCATTTTTATTTAACCTCCCTCTTCTCCACTGTAATAGCCATATCAGGACATCGGAACTCACACATTCCGCAGCCAATACAGTTTTCCTCCTCCACAACCACCAGCTTCTTCATTTCGTTTATTACCAGAACCTCCTTTGGGCAGTACGCCGCGCAAATCCCACAATCTTTGCACCACTTTTCATTCAATACAATTTTAAATTGACACGTCATCTTAGCCTCCTTCTCTGTTGCTTTTTGACAACTACACACTGGTTCACCTTCTGAAATGCCCTGTATTAAGTCCCACAATGCAGGTTTACATGGATGCCGAATTACGTACCTGGTTATTTTAACTTGATTATATGAGCGGCAGTCTATAGGGTCAAATATATAAAGCTAATAAGATTATTTAAAATAATAAATATACTGCGCCGGTTGTCCTCAACGGGGAGGCCTGGGGTATAACAAAAAGGCACCGGGGAGGGCCTGGCAAAAAAGGGGACGGATGAGATTATCCGGATACAGCCCCATTTCCGGCTACTAAAAAATCCGTAGAATGCCTGGTTTTAAGGCATTCTACGGATTTTTACCGTCAAAGATGGGATTGTCATTGTTCTTCCTGTACCGCGCCATCCGCACCAATGGCATGGCCGTCCACTTCTGTGCTGACTGCCATCGCTCCCCTGGTTCCATCCGGCAGAGGATTGAAATAGTACTCTTTTTTGTCAACTTCTCTCCAGCCGGTCGCCATATAGCCATCCCCGTCAAAATAATACCACAAACCGTCAATCGGCCCCCAGCGGCTAACCGCGTAACCGCCGCCTGTCCGGCGGAATTTCCAGATTCCTTCATCCGTTTCCAGCCAGGTTCCGTATAGTACCCCGGAATCTGACCGGACGGAAGAACTACCGGAAGAGGAAGAACCGGAGCCGGAGCTGGAACCGGAACCGGAACCGGGCGTGGGAACGGACACTTCTTCTTTTTTAAAACGGGGCGTCACCAGGACAGAGCTCTCCGGCATGGCAAATTCCCCATCCTGGGAGCTTGGGTTCGGCGTCACGTCTATCTCTTCCCGATCCGATACGGATATCACACTCCAGTTTTCAAACACATATCCTGCGTCCGGCACAGCCTTAAGCGTCACGGGGTCACCGGCGGCCGCTGTCTCAGCGCTGGCAGATGCCTTGCCTCCCTCTGTCGGTTCAACTTTAATTTCATAATAAATAACTCCACCTTGATACATGGCAGCTCCCGGCGGCAATTCATAGCTCTTATCTTTATAGTTCTTATCTAATTCCGTAACCTTCAACACTCCATTGGAACCGTTCTCCAATACGCCATTCTCAAGAATTCTAATTTTGAGCTCCTCAATATTACCGCCCTGAAAGAGGAAATGGCCGTACAGACCTATCCTACCTTTAATGATTCCCCCCGTCTGCGTCACATCTGTCACTTCGGCATCTAGCCCATTAACATTCCCGCCTTCCATGATAAGTTTTTTATCGGGACACTCACTTGGACTCTCCCTTGTCTCATAATCAAGTTTTCTATGGTTCCACTGTTACCGCCCTTAGAAAAATTACCCAGATGGCGATCCAATCCACACCATATAATCGTTATCCCTGTAAAATCCCCTGAAAAATTTGTATCTTCCTCTTCGCTTTTGCCATGCACCGTTACCACATCTCCAGCCTGAATTCTTCCAGCAAACAAAGCGTTAGAAAACTCTTCCAGCGACTCAAACGTTTTATTCGAGCCTCCGGTCCTCAAGTTAATTCCATTTGCCGCTCTGACCCCGGACACAGGTTTATCCACATAATCCGGCGTTGTGTTCACCGGGGGGAGGGCGTCGGAGGGCGTTGCGTTGACCGGGGGAACCGCTCCGGTGGGCTTTGTGTTCTCCGGGGAATCCGCTCCGGTGAGCTTTGTTTTAACCGGGGGTACCGCTCCGATGGGCTTTGTATTCTCCGGGG
>BBZN01000018.1 GCA_001304855.1 Clostridia bacterium UC5.1-1D2 | reverse complement strand
CGGCCGCTTCTCTCGTCCTCGCTCCCAAAGTATAGCGACACCCGGCTTCCTTCCTTAGGCATCAGGTACATAAAATTTCCTGTGGGAGGGGTCCATGGCCAGCCCCAATTGTCGGCGCTCTCTCTTTCCTCGTCAATGTCAAGATGCAGCCAGATATCTTCACCTGCACGACGTATCACAGTTCCAAGCAAGGACGTCCCTCTCAGCCTGGGGTTATACCGGCGGGAACATAGCAGTACCTCTCCGCCGCCACACGGTACTTATAAATTACTTCTCCGCCTGACGTTCGCGCTGCCGCTCCCACTACTTTCATCCCGCGGCCCCCTATTGTTCCCCTTCGGCCTATCTTTAATATCCTTGGGTCTTCAATATCATATGCCAAAAATCCTTTGGATTCAGCCCTGCTTCCTGTCCTCCCGCCTGAAAGAAACGCCTGTCCTGACGGATTTGTACGATTGCGCTGTCCTCCCACTGCACAGGCGGCACAGGCAGATTAGGAATTCCGGCAAATATCCGGGGCTCTCCTGTCGTGTGGATATCGGGAACAAGGGGTACATTCCGGTGGCTGGCAAGACGGGTCAAAAATTCCCAGGCCGTCTCCAGATAACGGATAACCGGCTGTCCCGTTACCTCCTCCCCCATTGCCGGAAAGATAATTGCTCCTCCAGGAATCTCGCATACGGTTTCTTTCATGAGCTGGCGGAGGAGGAGGTTTCCGTCCTGATATGAGCAGCTTCTCCTTTTTAAATCCAGGAACGCGCTTCCTGAAACAAGCTCCAGTTCAATCCTGCAGCTCCCGCCGGATACATTCAAAGAGGTTTTCTTAACAGGGCCGCAAAACAGTATTTCACCTTCTGCTCCTTTTACGGCTACAGGGATTCCCTCCAGTTTATGGTAAATCCATTCCTTGGCCTCACGCAGGCTCTGCTCTGCCTGTATACAGGCCCAGGCGTGCTCTCCGGGAACTGACTTCATACGGAATTCTTTGATCCTGCACCCCTCAAAAGCGCCTTCCAGATGCAGATCGTACAGTTTTATCCTCCCTGCAGGTCCATCAACTGCAGTTTCTAAGCTTATATGCGCCATATCGGTCATCTCCTCCTTTACTGTACCTTGACATCCGTTGATGAGATGATCACATTGCTGTCGCTCAGTTTAACGGAGGAGCCTCCCGATATCATTGTAATTTGTTCCGTCCCTATTAGATTGAGGCCGGTTCCGCTTATATACACGCTTTCGCCAGCAGTTATATCCAGGTTGCCGGTGCTTTCTATAACTATCCCTTCATTGTCAACCATGGCGATAATCAGGCCGTTTCCATTGGACATGACGATTCGGTCCTCCAGAAGCTGTACCACCTTTCCGTCCTGACTTTTAAGTTCATTATTAAGTGGATTGCTTCTTGGCGCCTGGGTTTTGCCGTCTTGGGTCTGCACCCCTGTAACCGGTTTATGTACGGAGCTGACTGCATAAGCGTGCTTTTCGCTTCTGGTTGGGAAATACAGCCTTATCTCATCCCCGGTCTGAGGCATGCAGTACCATCCGCTTCCATCGGGAGAAGAAAATACGGTTGCATATGGATACCAGCGGGTTGACGGCTGAACATCCTCTATTCCCAGTTGAACACGTACCACTGTGGACTGCACGCCTGTGACTATTCCGTCAATAGAGGTTCCGATAATCGTATCGTTATACTTCTTTGGCATTTTCAGTCCGTTTTCGGTTGATAAAAGATATGTATGGATCATCTGATGACCATCCAGATGGGATACAGAGCCATGAACCACATACGGCCTGTCCTCGAACTGTACCCGATCTCCGATCTCCAGCAGTTCCTGGCTTTTCCATATAACAGTCATATCGTCATATTCACTTGTGCCTGTAACTCCATTCTGCATTTTATATTGATAGGAAATGAGGGACTTTTCCAGCCGGTATTCCGTATCATTTATGCAAATACCAGACGGGCGTCCCGGTAAACCAAAATAAAACCTCACTCCCGGGGTTAGAAAATCCGATATTACCGGTGCATTGAAATGACTGGCCAGGCGAAGCAGAAATTCCCAGTCTGTCTCCTGGTATTGTATCACAAGATCTTGTATTGGAACACTTGAAAATCCGCTTTCCATTATAAAGCCCGCCCCGTCATATACAGAGCAGAGATATTTAAGAATATCGCTGTAGGTACAGGTTCCATTTTGAAACGCCCTTCTGTGTGGGAGCAGGTCCATAAGCCTTGTATATGCAGTAAACCGCACTTCCAGCAAAAGTTGGGAATTTTCACGGGTTATATTTAAATCTTCCAGAATTCCATAGAAAAGAATGCGGTTCTCTCCTGCTTCCCCCACTGCATTTACGATTACCGGCGTATTTCCCAGCGGATAGGAAGTATATTCCGCCTCATCCTCCGTCCGTATATATCCGACCACAGTGCCTCCTCCATGAGAATTGACGCTCTTTTCAATTCTGGCTGTTAGAATCCGTTTAAATACAAAGGGTTCTATTGTAATATATTCTGCTATCATCTGTATTCATCTCCATTCTGTCAGAACTGCCGCTCCAGGTCACTGTAAACAGAGGCAAAAATCTCCGGCAGGGCTTCGTTCCAATCCTGCGCCTGTTCTTCCGGGCAGTTAAATACTACCTGTAAAAGTTGCCCTCCAAAGCAAAAAACCATGGCGGTTATAGACGCTTCCACCTAAAGCGGGGCTGAAATATTCATACCAGCTTACCAGTCTCCCTTCTTTTTTGTGCCGGTAAAAGGTTCCGCTATCCCTGAATTCATTGGAAGGATTGAGTTGGCGGATTAGAGCTGCATATACACGGGATGCAAGTATAATATCTTCCTCCTTCTCAAGCTTCTGTCCGTACAGGAAAGCAAAGTTAGTCAGAGAATCTATGCTGGACTTGATTTCCTTAGGACGGCTTTCCGAGGGGTAACGCAGTTTCGCAATTTCTAAAGGCAAATCAATAAATTCCGCGGGAAGCATAATATGAATACGGCGGTTTACCACCTTGTGCCATTCAAAAAGCCACCGCGTGTTTCCAATCATTGTGTATTCGTCATAAATGCTTTTATGCGCTTCATTTCTGCCCATAGTTCTCATGTTCAAAATCACCTTATCTTTCTCGTCCATCTTACGCCCTCCTGGCTGATTTTAATAAAGAAATCATGTCCCGTACTTTTGGGCAGCCTTATCATATTCTTCCCTCTCAAAGCTGCTTAAACGCTCATATCCTCTCTTTTTTACATCGGCGTCCCAGGCTTCAAACTCTTCACGGGCTTCCTTTCCTGTTTTATTCTCCAGCCGTCCTGCGCGCCAATCCGTATACTCGTCAGTGCCGGGTTTAAAACCTGGATTGTCGTTATAGTAGGCAGATTCCTGCGTATAGCCGTTCCTTCTTCTATAACTGTAAAAATCCTGTTTCAAGCTGGGCACAGCCGCTGATTCGCTATAACGCATTTTGGATTGTTCTTTCAACATATATTCGATTGTATCTTTTCGTTCAATCGGTATATTTTCAAAGTTTTTTTGATAGCCGTCCCTTCTGGCCCGGTCAATACAGGACTCTAATTTGTTCAGACGGTCATTCTCTTCCAAGGTAATTATAGCTAACCGCTTTACCTCACTATCCGTTAGCGGGAATGCGCTTAAGATCTCATTTTTTTCTTCCGACATATTTTTTAACTCTGCGCACAAATCATCAAATGTATGTTTTAATTCCTTGTCGTCTTCCTGAAGCGCCATAAAGTCAGAATGCTGTCCGCTGCTAACCGGATAAATTAATCCTCCGTGAATGCATACCAAAAACGACTTTGTTGATACTGCATCCCTTTCCCCTATCTGTGTTTTTTGTACGTATTATGCCATCCGGGAGAAACTACTTCCGGCATACAGCGGTATCCCCGTTCTACAGAATCTTCGTTCTTAGGCGCTAAAAACGCCCCGATTCATCGGTCATTACAAAATCTTCTAATTCAACCTTTTCTAACGGCGGATTCGTACCGGCGCATAACCCGAAATTCGTAATGTTGCAGGCATCACCTACCTGTCCGTCATCTTTATTAATTACAGGGTCGCTGCTTTTACCATAATATACGCCGTGGGATAATGGCAGATTCAGCCTTCTGCACACCGCTCCTCCTGTACATGCCATGATGGCTCCTCTGGTCAGGTATTCAAATTCAATGGAGGCTAAGTACACCAGCGCATCATTCATCTTACATAGATTGATTGCCTCCCTCTGCTTATTCACCACATTGCGTTCTATCTTCTCCATGGTTGACGCATCCAGGTCTTTTACTGCCATTTTCATGAGAGCTGATTTCGCCGCATTATCCGAATTCAGCCGCTCCTGATTTTCAACATAGTTTGTCAAAATTTATTTACGTATTCTTCATTCCATAGCTTTTCATTCCTGGGCCTGGCTTCATTTTCCGCCTGCTTTTTCTTCTGCTTCCTGAAGCTTTTTTAACTTTTTTTGGGCTGCGGCCAATTCCCTTTCACGTTCAGATTTCAGATAGGAATTATTATATTTTTCTTTATACGTCTGCAGAACGCCGTCTCGTTCCTCTTTATCAGGCAGAATTACCGGATCTGCCAGGACTTCTTTTATGATGGCATCCATGCTTGTATCAGGACTAAGTGTAAAACTTGACGCTGCAGTAAACTCTTCAATCGTAGTAATGGGTTTCAAATAACCGGGCGCCTGTTCTACGTCTACATGTCCTTTATGAATCGTCTCCTGTGCTCCCACTATGATACCTCCTCTCTGATTTCAACGGGCTTCAGCTGAATTCCCGTTACTCCCTCCCAAAGCAGACTTTCTATGATTGCCAGACTGCATATTAATAAGCATTTCTGCCTGTCCATCAGATAAAAAACATCAAGATCAGCCACCTCTCTGCGATTGCATATGACAAGATCTCCCTCGATAATTTTACCTTTTACCTGCCTGAACATAATAAGATAGTAAAGCTCTGATTTACGGAATGCCGTATCAAGAAAAATCATCTGCTTTTGAATATAATTACAGCCATAGGCTTCAAAAACAGACAGCAGGCTTTCGTGGATCAGCGGGAAGGGAGAAAATAAAAGCTTCAGGTAACGCGGTTCCCAGCCGCAATTTTTAACCTGCAGCAGGCTTCTGAAGGGTATTTTCCAGGTTTCCCCCTTGAAAAATTCCATAACAGGAATGGTTTGGTACAAATTAGCGATGACAGGAACGTGTACTTCCCGCTGATCCAGGCTCACAATATAATATCTCATAGCAGCTCCTTTTGTACTGTAAACATCCGCTGGGCGTCTCCCATATAAGTTCCGTAAATAACCTTAATTTGCGGATTCGCCTCCGTTGAAAGCAGGGACATAATTCTTTTTTCTTTCAAAATTTTATATAGCAGTTCCTGAAGCAGCTGCATCTGCCCAAGGCGGAAAGACGGAAGCCTCTCATAAAGCTCATAATCCAGGAGCCTTTTTCATTTCGTTTCTTACATGAAAAAGGATCTGATTAATCTGTTCCTGCTGTTCCGGAAACAGACATTGATAATCCCAAAAGCAGTCAACATCCCATGGATCGGCATAAAACCGGTGGTCATAAAAGTCAATCTTTAATAAATGTTCACCGCTGAACTGCCCGCTCATCAGAAAGGAAAACTGCAGGTAACGCAGGCTGTCTTTTTTTCCCTGTCCCTGAAAGATGTGAACATGCTCCAGCCCTTGTTCCAATGCGGAATGAAGGCTCTCCGTCAAATAGGCCGTGTTTTTCTTATAATAATCGGATATGTAGATTCTGCTTTTCAGAAGCCCCTCGCGGCATGCCTGTAAAAACGCTGTGTTCAGCTTTTGAGTTCTGGTTTGATTGTCCACGTTTCTCCTCCTGTAAAGTATTTATCAGCCAAACGCCGTCTGATTTCAATCCACAAAAATCTGCCGCCTCTCCTTCTTTCCTCCCTTCCCCATTCTTTCTCCCGATCGGATATGGTCACAGACGCCGCAAAGGCATTCATAGATGTCAGACAGGCCCGTCTGCTCCTTTTCCGGATTGCCGCCTCTTTTTTTCGTATAGGAAAGGAGCGCCTTCAGAGGAACGGAGCCTGCGTGGCTTAAGCACATATATGCAAACGCACTGTCCTCCGGCCGGCAGTTTTCTTCCCCGAGTATTATCTCTGCAAAATACCGGGTCACTGCAGGCGCTATGGAGTTTCCGCCCAGGCCTCCCCAGTCCCCATAAATCAGGTTGATGGTATCATATTCCGTCCCCATATCCCTGAAATCTTTGTATCTGTCCCTCAGCTGCGCCCCTGCCCTCAGATGGAAGCGGCACAGTTCATATTCGTTCTCCTTTTTAATCCCGTCCATTGTCAGTACCGGTTCGATTCTGTAGGCAATATAGTCCGGGGAGGTTTTGTCAATGTCTATCCGCAGCCTTACGTACTGGAATTGATCTTCGGGGCGGCAGAGAATGCGTATATCTTCTGTGAGAATGCAGATAAACTGATTATACTTCAGAATGCCGGGGCCTATTATTAGAGTATTGCCCTCCAATCTCACCTCCCATCCCAGCAAAAGACCCTGCCCGTACTCCTGATATTCCAGTTGTACGTGAGCAAAGGAATAGTCTCTGAGGGACCACAGCAGTTCCTTTTTCAATATACGGTTACGCTCAAACAGCGGATATAAATTCTGCATATTCCAACTCCTCTCTGCTATTCTCATTTCATTCCATCAAAAAATTCCTTACCCATCCGTCATTTTCAAAATAAAACTCTGTCTCTCTCCCAAGGTACAGCCTTTTATCCTTCCTGTATACCGGGACTGCACAAAAGGCCCAGTCTATCGGTCTTGCCCACACAAAAAATTTGACTTCCCGCTCCACAATATTATCTGTGTCCTCCTGGAGGATATGCGTTCCATAGAGCTGCTGTATTTCCTCGTACTTCTTTTCCTCAAAATCGCCGAGGGAGCTGTAGCATGTATATTGGTAGCGTTCCTTTCCCTCCAGATCCTTTAGATACAGCTTTAGCGTTAAATCCTCCATATTTCTGGAGATCATTCCGCTGGGCCTGTTTCGCTTCAACCTGTGAATTAAGACAATCTCCTCTCCGCTGTGTGTATAAGCAGTTATGCGGTAAGGCAGCGCAGGTTCCTCTGTACGGATTGTTATATCTGCAAACCCGTATTTTTTGTCCTTCAAATACCTCAGCGCGCCGTCCACGCAGGTTGTTTTTAATTCAAAGTCTCTTGTCAAATCGCCGCTGCGCCGTTTGAACTGTATCGTCTTTCCCGGCACAAATTCTTTGAGGGCGTCCCGGAAGATATCAATTTTGCAGGATTGTCCTGTAAGTTTGATGATGGAGTACTCCTCCAGTGCATTTTCCTCATACATTCCTTCCATGAATTTTCGTATGATTCCGTAAATATCCGCTTTCAGCAGCAATTCCAGCTCATAAATACTGAAATAAACAGGCGGAAATTCCTTGATTGTCTCCAGCCCCTTCTCTGTGCTGCAGGACAATTTCCATTTATCCACAGCGATCCAGGTAGTTGCGCTTTCCCAGACTTCCATGGAGGACAGGCAACCCGCAGAGTCCCACATGATTATAAAATTCCTTTTCACCACTTCCGCCAGGTGAAACAGAAAATAGAAATTGTTTTTTACTTTGTAGTAATCAGCCCGGCTCCGGTTCTCAAATTCCCTGAAGCGGGTGGGCAGGCGGGCTTCTGCCTTTTTGTACTCAATGTCCAGTTTCTTATACAATTCTTCTGCACCATTGCGATCCACATAGCGAAATACATCCATGTCATACCCGGCCAGAATCTCCTCCGCCGGGGATAAAGGCTCCTTATACAGACGGTTTACAATGGAAATTTTCAGAAGCTGCATAATACGGTAGGTCAGATTATTTCCTCCGAAATCTGTATCTCCATTTTCATAGGACATATCAATCTCAATGCGGTAGGCTACACGCTTGTCCCATATGCGGAACCGGCAGGAACAAAGGTCCGTAGTGCCGCCCCCGCAGTCTATAATCAGGGCCTTATATTCCTCGCCGTTGACTGCCGTTCCCTTCCGGATCATTCCCGATATTGTGTTATAGAGGACAGAAACGCCCTCGTCGATCATATCCTTCCTCTCCACTGCATACTCAGGCAGAATTTCTGCAAACAGCTTCTGGAACTGGGCTTTCTGCTTTACAGGGCAGGAAATATGGACGCTTTTGATCTCACATTTAAAACGGTTGCGGACCTCCCCGATTACATATTCAAAATAGGCCCGCAATATTTCCTTTCTGGAAATAACCCCTCTTCTCCCCTGCCGGTCCGTAATCTCCTCCTGCCGCTCATAATCCCCAATCCACCGCTTAATATCATAGAATACGCAAAAGCCTTCGTCGATGTAGCTGGAATCAGCAAGACCAATTGCATCGTAGCCAAACAAAAATTCTGTCTTATTATGTTCTACCGACTGGACTCCTACCACGCTTGGAAATAAGGCTGTTTCTTCCCAGTCCGACTCCAAATCGTAAAACAGGGCGTAGTTAACGTCGTTGGCTGTGAGTCCCCCTTCCCCGTCATAAAGACCGGCTTTTTCAAAATACTGGCTGTCCAGGTACACCCCCGCTGTGGTGTTGGAGGTTCCGAAATCCATAGCCATGGGCATAGACAGGGGAATCGGCGGATTAACTTCAAAATCCAGAAGCGGCACCCTGTAAACCTCCAGGTATTCAGGCCTATAGTCATAGGTTCCGCTGTAAATACGATAAAGAAGCTCCGACTCTTTTCGCCCCATACAGTACAGACTATAATTTTGATACCTGATTCCCGGCAGGTAAGCTCCGCCGCTTTGGTCAGATACAGATAATCTTTTCTGTTTCCCATGGGAACAACATTTAAAACAGCGCAAACTTTCATATCCCCGCCCACCACCAGGGCGTTAGTTCCTGCCAGGCGGCTGTCATAGGGCAGCGTCAGTCTGTCGTAAAAGCCTATGGCAAGCCCCTTATACGCTGCAATTTTAGAGCCGCACTGCAAATGCAGATCCTGCCGTTCCTGAAGCCGGGCCCCTTTAAGAGTATCCTCCAGGGCCTGAAGGCCCGCCTCATCCTCCTTTTCTATGAGGTAATACTCATCAGCTCCCCGAAAACGGAGAATTACCCGGATCAATTCCTCCTTGTCCATAGGATTGATAACTCCCTGGATGATTTTTTCCTGACGGCATATTTCCCGGAGCTGAAATGTTGTCATTAATTCAAGAGCTGTTCTGTGGTAGCGTTTATCGCCGGTATGTTTCTCCTGTTTTTCAACACATATCCGTATCTGTCCATATTTATCCTCCACGCTCGCCTTTATCATTGGGACCAAAGTAATAATGTTTTGCTCTCCTCTTTTATTCTGCATTGTTCTGCCGTTGTAATTGTTCCATGATCCCATCTAAACAATAATTGCGACTTATCCAAAAATTCTCCTGATAGAAAATCAACACAATTATCTCCAAATAATTCGATACCAGCATTCATCAATACACGTTCCAATATTTCAGGAATCAACTGATTATACTCCGCATAAATTTGCTCTGCCAGTTTGTATTGAATAGCATCTAATTCATACTCTTTTACTATGGTTTGTTTTTTAAATTCTTGTCGGATAACATCAACTATGGTATACATGCAATTTGTCATTTCCTCAAATTCCCATGAAACAGAGCATTCAATAATAGATGCCCTGTTTCTGAAATCATACGCATCCAACCGAAACCATTTCCTTCTGTCTAATATACTGGAACGGAGAAATGAAAGATAAACATACCGCATTTGTTCTGTTTTTTCTGATAACTGGAAATCCTTATATTTAAGACACAGTTGTTTTACAGAGAGTTCTAGAGAATCCTGTGATTCACATATAATTGTTTTTTTGGAGGCATTAAACTTATTCAAATTCTTCCTATAATGCTGCTCTGCTATTTTATGTATTTTAAAAAGAAATTCCTTCTCCATCTTATCTTTCGCAATATAAAACAAGCTTATGGCACCTCCTAAGTCCTGATGCTTTATACAATATCAATTGTGAGACGTTTTAAATTAAATTTTATATATTTTCTTCTGAGAATACTTTCCACAACATCTAATCGTATTATTACTATATCTGTGAGCAGCCCCCCTGCCTTGAATATGGCCGCTTCTTGTGGGATATCCTTGATTAAAACCAACTCTTTAACGCTAGTCCTGTCAGGGCTGACTATACTTTTGGGGGATAAACAATCAATTTCTCGTAAAATAGGAATATGATAACTTCTGTATAATCCATTCACATTATCAAGAATACAGACTGCTTTAAACTCTATTCCAGGCTCATAGATTTTAAATACTAGTTTTATTTCATCGCTTACCAAATATATCTGATCATCTAATATATCTACAAAATCCAACTTATTATCAGGTTTTGCAAACCCTACATTGATATCAGATATTTTTGAAGCATTCATATAGGATGTATCTGCACGTCTCTGTACTATATCCCTTAAATTGGAAATTATCGGAGTGTGAAGATATCGTTTGTCTTGACTCAGGCGAAAATATTCCATATACACGCTCCTTGTATTTATATAAACCGTCTACCCTCAGCAGCAATTATCTTTTTATACTCTTTCCTAATGCAGAATGAATATTTCTATCTTTCGCAAATCCCATTGCAGAAGGGGTGCCGCCCAAAACAGCTAATTGAAGTTCATTCCCTAGGCCTAAAGGAATACCTCCTGCCGCATAGTCAAGCATAATGCCACAGGAAACTTTTACTTTTTGAGTTTCACGATTCTTACTCGGCGCTTTTCTGTCTCTAAGGCCGGAAGCTGCAACATATTTTTCCGCTCTATACACGGTATCGTCACCATTAATGTCAATATAGTTATCTGTTCCAATTTGTTTTAATAAAATCTGCGCTCCTGCTTCTGCCATGCACATTCGTTCTGATGATATCTGAATGTCTCCTTTTGCGATCAAACGTATATGATTGCAGGTTTGAATTCCCACCCCCTTGCTGCTATCTAAACAAATATAACCAGGATCATTATTGCGCTGTAATAGTAATTGAAGTGTCCCTTGTGTCAGACGCAGTATTTTTTCATTAAAACTGTGAAATTCCTTTATTGATTTGTCTGGAAAGGACTTCAATTTTATCCTTTTTCCATGAATTATGTATCCATGTTCTTCATATCCGTCAGGGAAATACAAGCAAATCTTCATCCCCGGTTCCGGCATAGTATAAAATACATTTCCAGATTCCGGCATATATGGATAGGAATAAGCATTATTTGGCTCCAAATTTTTTGTAGCCTCAATATCCAATCTTACCTTAATCCTCTCACGATCTGTCGCAAGCGCTGTGCCTCTAGTGTCAAGCCTCCTATTGAAATATTCTCACTGTCAGTAAGTCTGTAGAAACGCTCTGGACTTGCCCTATACTCCATTTCCAATATCCCATTTTGTATATACATTTCTTCTCAAAGATCTGCAGATTCATCCCTTTCCATGAAACCCAATCTCCTAAATCAAGGTTTTCCTCGTACGAAAATTGCCATTGTTCAATGGGGCTCCGGTTCCACCGGCAGTATGCCTTTAATGTAGTTTGAATAAAATGTATTTGTTTTCGTTTAAAGTCAAAAGAATCATTCAATCTATAAGGCTTTTGTTCGGTACTATTTTTGGGGTTTCCTATAAAAATAGTACTATGATAGTTTGTATATCCAGCTAAAACCACAGTTTGAAGACGGCTTGCTATATATTTTATAAATTCCCAGTTTGTTCTATCATATTGTATAAGAGGCGTTCTTATTATCTCTGAACTGTAGTTTCCTGCCCGTATGCTTATTTGCGGCAGCTTTAAAAAATTCAGTACATCCTTATAATTCATTTGTACATTTGAAAAGGATCGCTTATGGAATGTTAAATCCATTAATATACTTTCCGTAGCTCCTTCAAGCTCAACATATCTTAGCTTCACATCTTCTTGAATGTTCACATGGATGATAACCCCATGAAACAGCATAGTATCATCATTCAGACTTATTTGTAACATTTTCAATATGCACAAGTTGTTTTATATCGGGCATAGGACGCTTCCGTCAGTATACCGCCAACTTTCACATATCCGTGTTTATTAGCACATAATTCTATTTCCATATAAGATACAGACTGAAAGTTAAGAAAACCGGATACTTTTATTTGCTGTTCCATACAAAACCCCTTTCTATAATATTGACTGATTTTCAAGGCATTCCTCAAACCACTTGTCAAAGCCCTGGGATTTGTCTCCCTCGTACTTGGAGTTATAATAATTTTTTAAATGCCCGGTTATTATCTCCGTTAACAGTTCTGTGAGATCAGATTGCGGCAGGTCACGGCAAATCAGAAAGGCCAACGTAAAATCATTTTTATAGTTTTCATAATCTTCAATATTATAATAGCGGCATCCTCTACTAAATATGTACTGGGATAATCTGAAATCTTTTATGCCTTTTTTCGTATACACGTCCAGACATTTGTTATAGCAGTCTATTGCATCGGATTCATTTTTTCTGAAACTATAAAAATCTCCCAAACAATAGTATGCATTTGCTATGTCCTCAAGGTCACCACTAAACCTATATAGGCTGATTGCCTTTTTTAAGGCCTCCTCTTCTTTTGCATACTCTCCCTGCTGTTCATAAACTCTGGACAATGAAATATAAATCGATGCGGTGTTCTCATTACCTTCCCCATATATTTTCAGCGATTTTTGTAGATAATCATATGCGCTTTCAGGCTCTCCCATCTCTATATATATGTAAGCTAACGTAACGTATATATCTGCTGTTTGAACTGATTTTTTTCCATATAATTTCTTTGTTAGTTTTCTCTGCCTTTTGCCCATATTCCAAGGCTTCTTTTAAATCATCATTCCCTATAGCACGTTTTGTACTGGCTAAATACATATAATTATCACGAACCAGCTCCTCCTCTCCAGACAATTTCTCACAAATAGCCAGAGACTTTTCAAAATAATCGATGGCTGTCTGATATTGTGTCAATCTCGTATGACATTGGCCCAATGTAAAATAGGTAAGTGCAATTTCACTCTCAGCTGATGATTCAGCCGTGTAGTAGTCTAAAGCCTTTAAATAGAAATCAATCGCGCCGGAATAGTCCTCTTTCCAATAGGCCTCGTCCCCCATTAAGTAATACTTGTCTCCCTCGCCATTAATTGCGGGAGTAATGATTTGAAATGAATTTTTTCTCATACAGCCTGATATTGCACTTCCCAAAATACATAGCATAAGAATTATTGTCAGTTTTTTCATTTTCATAAGCCCCTCAATTCTTTACATCCTCAGGATTCATTTTGGTTGTCACATCATATCCTATTTTCGTTATATCTTTTTCTGGCTTTGTCCCCACACTATCCTTCCTAATAACTCCAAACAATTTGGTAGAGTTCCAGTCACAGGACTGTGTATACTCTTTCCTCAATTTGATCTTTGCCCTAAAGGGACTTGCTTCATCTCTTGTCCCGTCTGATTTTAAAACGAGCGTACCCATAAATGCATAATCAACTTCGTAATCAGGAGCCCAGTCACTTAACTCTTTTGCATTTTCACAAAATATAGTCAAGTTGATTTCTCTTATCCACGTTTCACTTGAACGAGATAAAAAGTCTATGGCGGCTAATATATAGGCAAAATAATTATTATACTTATATGCAGCTTTAGGTAATGTCTGTTGTGTTACTTCGTCAATACTAATTGCTGAATTATATCCCGTAATCAAATTTCCATCTTTCACAGCGCTGGCCAGTCCTACTGCGGCATAGACTAATGATACTGTCGGATTTCCTGCCATCAGCACAGCTATGGACACCAATGCCATTGTTTTTTTGCGAATTTCCTCAAAATAAGAATTAGATACCAATTCCAATATTACCCCTGTTTTTATCTCTTCCTCTTTTATATTCTCACCATCCAGCATTCTTTGATATGTTTCCATTACTTCAATCACTTTTTTATAAGAATATCCCTCTTCGTCTGAAATGGTTCCTATGTAACTTCCTGATCCCTCCCTTCTATTGTTACTTAGCCTGTCCTCACACTCGGTAATGATAAGCTGTGTCAACTCTCTGATTCTGTCTAATAATAGGTTGCAATAGTCTTCATATTCCTGTCCGCTTGAATAAAATGACAGGATTCCTCCTCCCCTGCATATTAAGTATGAATCCATTGTAAGCCAGTGTCGTTCCTTTGGTTTGAAATTAACCGCATTATTGTATAGCGCTTCAACCTCTGTGATAGCCTCATCCAGCATGTCGGTTACTTTCTTATACTGCTTCTCATTGTAAGGCAGGACAGAAAAGAGATTGCCCACAGCATTTTTTATTTCCTGCAGTTGATCACATATAGCTTTTAACTGATCCTTTACGTGCTCTAATTCCAGGTTCTTTACATAAAATTCTCCAGCAGCAAGATTCTTTTCAATTATCTTTTTATTCTTGGAAATTGCCTTCTTTGTAGCTTTTACCTTGTTTATATTTTCAATATTGACTCTGTCGCGCTCAATCTGTTCCTCTGTTGGTATATATCCCTCCTTTGCACTCCTTCCATACACAGCAAATCTGCTTTATTACCAGTTTGTTTCATAAATAAATCAATCTCTTTGCTAATAGGAGCAAAATCGAATTCCAAAGCCAAATCAAAATAATCTTCTATTACTGATTTTTCACTCACATTCATCCATTTATCCAGCAAAGGCTGTATGCATGGCAGCCAGGTTCCCGCATTTGAATATACCCTTGCAGCTTCTATAAGTTGGGGATCTTCACTTTCCCATGCATTAAGTAATTGCAGCATATTTAGATAATAGGGTGAAGTGCAAAATTTAAATTTGGGAATATTCAATTCTGGCACACACGTATCTTCATGGGCGCACAAATGTCCATTTTCAAGAAAGCATGATTGCAATCAATACGTAAATAAACAAATGCCGGCTTGACCCCTCCTGTTTCCTGAGCATAAGTACAGGTAATCTTAGCTCCGTCAACAATAATTTTGTTCCTGTCATCCATTACCAAATGATTATCATGCAGCATATCCATCCTCCTGCTATATATGATCTATATTTCTTCCCTTTTCATGGATTCCATCCTTTACCAACAGTATATTTCTATTTTGCTGTAGACTGACGCCGTCTCTGGACTGAATCGATACCTTGCTGTTGCTTCTAATATCTACTAAGGTATCGGAATGAAGGACTATCTCCCGTCACTCCTGATACAGATCCCTTTATCATCGTGGAGGCTGATAAACATTCCTCTGTTATTAGTCAGCAATATTTCTTTGGGTGTAAACCGCATTTCTTTTTCATATCTTGTTTTAAAAGATTTAATATCTGGATCCATCTGTAAATCAGTTGCATCTTTGTGTGTTCCGCTGATAACATATGCATGATTTTCTGATTCATCTGGAAAGTATAGGCGAATCGATTCTCCGATTTCAGGCATACAGTACCAGCCAGTACCTCCTGGCGCTGTGTAAATAGTTGCAAATTCAAACCAAAATCCCTTTTCCCAGTCCTGATCCAGTTCACTATGTAATCTTACCTGCACTGACGCTTCCTTAACAGCCAGTACCGTTCCTGAAACAGACAGCCCTTTTTATACGATGGTTCTTGTTTTCTTTTGGGTTTCCTTTTTATAAATTACCGGTTCTAATTTATACTTAAATAGAATCTCTCCTTTATCCATTTCCATAAGGCTCTCAATTACTCTCCAGTTTTGTTTCTTTAAATATACAATATCGCAATGCTCCAGATGTTCTCTTGAAACAATTGTACATTCTTGTTTAACCTCAGTTCCTTTATCCTTAATCTGGTGAATCTGCATATTGTGAAAGGTTATTTCTTTTTCCTTTTTTCGTTCAGGGAGCCCAAAGTAAAAACAGGGATACGTATTATTACAATCTGCCACTAAAACTGTTCCCAATTCTCCGGCAAGCCTTTTAAAAAATCTCCAGTCGCTTTCATTGTATTGTACTACAATTCGTCCTGGCTCATCTTCCTTTCCCGCTGTAAAATAATCCCCGTTTGTCTGCTATGTTTAATAATTTCATCCACAATATTCCTGTAGGTCTGCCTTTGTCCCTGAAACGTACGAAAATGAGGATCTTCATCCAGAAAGACAGTGGTTGATATGCCATTTATTTTTAATAATGTAGTGTTTCCGCTATATTCAATTTCATTAGTCATTGGTATGCCATTAAAGAGCAGCCTGGACGTGTTGTCTTCTAATATGGCATAAATCGATAAATATTCAGCTTTCAATGCTTTTTCACATTCTTCATTTGTGACATATCCTTCAACGGAGGAAGTAATATGTTCGTTTAATGCTTTGCTTATATTACATTTTATGATTGTTGTAAAATTTACCGGCTCTATTCTTATCCCGAATCATTACTCATAATCACCTGAGGCCTGAATTCTGATGGATATTTATATCTGACTATTTGAGCGTCTGCCAGATAAAAGCCCTCTGGCAGTTTAACAGATAAGGTATCTCCAAATAACAACACCTCATTGAATTTATACAACTCTTCCTTTACATAGATTCCAGTTTCAATACTATTATATTGTTCCTTCCATGCTTTTCTTCGTAACGCTACAATCCGTTCATCATCATATTTCATCTTTCTGCCTTTCCTTAAAACAACACCATCTCATCCAGCTCCATGGTTTCATCTACGTCGATAATCCCAAAATGATGTTCCCAGAACAGGTGCACCTTGTAATTGATTGGTAGAAACATATCCTGCAGGAATTCCAAACGCTCTTTTTCCATTGTTGTTTCTTTCACTCCAATATACGCCAATACCCGGCGCACATCCTCATTGCTGGCGTATACCAGGGAATCCGGGTACATGCAGCGCATAACCTCTTTGAAAAGATAAATAGAGCTTCCGCATTGGTATAATTTTAATATCAGCCTTAAAAGACGCCTCAATTTTCCCGCCTCAAACTGTTGGATAACCCCGGCCGCCTGGCTGCCGCACACTCCTTCCAGCAAATCCTTCAACAGAAAGCGCAGGGCATATTCCTGCCTGGAAAGCCCCTGGCGCAGATCCAGGTGGACCAGATATTGCATGGTTATATCAAAAAATAATTTTCTTGCAGTTTCATAACCCACCAGATTTATATCGAATATATCTGAGAATAATCCGCTGAATCTGTACAGCGGATTTATTTCTATATGATTTTGTTCCAGAATGCTGCTGTTGATTGTTTCAAACGTTATCTCTGTATAGGGACTTCCCTTTTGAACCGGAATATACCGGATTTCTTCCCTTGGTATCCCTGATTTGTCGGCAGCCAGGGCTGCCTCCCATGCGTAGTTCATAATGCCTCTCCCTTTATAGCCGGCCATTTATTAAACCTGTCACCAAAGCAGATAAGACAACTGTGATGCAATGGCTTTCCCAACTCCATAAGCGATATATGCACCTATCTCCCTAAAAGCCCATGCCCAAAGCGCACACATTATGGATGTTGCACAAATATACTTTTTATAACTGTAAGGAGAAGCTCCTTCCCTGGTTTCCGGCGCGTTTTCTCTTATCCTGTCCAGCTTTCTCTTTATGTATTTCCAATACAATCCATCTGCCAAACAGGCGACAACTACTCTGTTCGCCACTAAAACCACTATGAATAATCCAGCTGAAGATCCCGGTTCCGTAAATGGCTCGATTAAAAGCTCAGCCGCAAACACTAACGAATCACAAATACTGCCGGCCAATATTATAATCAATGACTCCAGCCACATCAGCCTATAGGCAAACCACAGGGGACCAGTTAAAAATGCCGCTCCGTTAAAACTAACCCCTCCTTGCAGTTTTATGAATTTGTCTATATAACAATCCTGACGTTTCTCTACACAACGTTTTATTGCATTTATGGGATATCCTTCTATTGTTTCAGTATAATCTTCCATTTTTTCTCCTTGCATAATGTCATGTTTCCTTTCTTTTTGATAAAGTAATTGTGGTTCAACAGGTGTTTCATACCCACACTCCCACACACCGGTACTCACTGATTTCCAATTGCATCTGGGATATTACAAACCGTATCATACTGTCGTTCAGATAATATCCGGGCCGCTTCTCCTCAAATTTCAGCACCAGCGCCTTACGGCTTTCCATGGGAAACAGCTCATCCCGCACGAACCAGTTCATTCCCTCTGCATTTGGATACTCCTTTGTATTCTCGCAAATTTCATAGTCCACCACTTCAATATAGTCCCGGATGTCCATCTCCATAATTCTGCGGAACAAATCTGCTTTTGTGGTAAGCTGCACCCTGCTGTTTTCTGTAAACCTGCGGATAAATGAATCCTTCTTGTGATTTGTAAGCAGCGGAAAGCCATAGTCCAGAGAGCGTATCGTTTCCTGCCGGATAATATGAAGCGCTTTCCAGTCCTCAAACGTTGCCTTTTGGGATTTAATCACAATCTTTTGTTTTTCGTGCCGGATTTCAAGAATATCTTCATTCCTTTCAATGAGATACCCATCTTCCCTGGCATATTCACTCAGATTAAATTCATGTTCGTAATAAATACCGTCAATGCAGGGAACCATGAAGTCCGTACTGCTAAACTTAACCCATTTCATATTCCAGAGGGGAATCCGATCATACAAGACCGCATCTGCAAACTCTCCAAAATCGATTGCAGCCTGTTCCAAAAGAAATGTTCCGGTATCTGATGTTTCACCCAGCTCATCCCTTCCGGCATAGACATCATAAAATTTATCAAGATAGGCCGTATTGACGGTTTCCCACGGAATATGGTTATTCTGAAACACCTGATATAGCCGTTCCATTACATCCCGGTATCGCTTAGCCGGGTGAACCTGGAAGGTTAGCTCCCTGCTCTCCCCCTGTACCTGCAAGGCGCCCGAAAAGCTGTCTGCGCGCTCAAAGGCTTTGCGCCTTCTGTCATCTGTCTCCAGAAAAATGGTTCCCATCCAGATTCTGTTTCCCTCGGAACGGCTTTCTGAAAGCTTCTTCCCTTCTAAATCCCTTTCATCCACCGGATACAGGGTGCCGTTTGTAGGATCGTAATGCTTTTTCTCAACAACAGTCATAACGGCTTCATATTGATTATCTGCAACCTTCATCTCTGCATATACCTTCTGCTCCAGCTGACGGTACTTGTCTTCTGTACAGCGGATAAGCTTTCCCAGCCCTTCCACCATCACCTTTTTGGCAAAATACCGTTCATCCAGATCCTTAATCTCCCGCAGCTGCTCCTCAATATATCGGTCAAAGTCAAAGGGATATTCCAGAATTGCAGCTAAGCTGCTGTTTTTCCGATTATCCACACAGTCACCTCCTGTCAGCCTTCCCGCGGTCAAATACCTGCTGTAAAGGCCCTGATTAAACTCCCGGTCCAATCTCTCTTGCAACATTTGCCGCTTCCTGGCTGTCCTCCCTTTCTTCTTCCTGTATTTTCCCTTCTGCCGCCTCTGCTTCCCTGCTTTCCTGCTCCTTCTGCTGGGTTATGGACGTCTCCAGCACCTCGATCAATCCATCCACCTCCAGCACCCTGTGATCCATCTTCAACTCTTTGTAAAGGTTTTTGGCAAATAAGTACTGCTTCTTGGCCTCCAGCTTATCGCCCGCCGCCTCCTGCTCCCGTCCGGCTGTTACGTAGCCTTCCGCCAGTTGTTCCTTCTCTTTGCCAGCCGCCGCTTTATCTCCGCTGGAAGCCATTTTAGTCTCAATCAAGGATGCGTGGGCGCTGTCTCCCAGCTGCCGGTATTTCTCCAACGCCATGGCATAGTACGTTTTTGCCCCTTCGTAGTCTCCTTCTGCAAATGCTTTATCGCCCTCCGCCGCCAGTGCGGCAGCGCCGGTTTCACTGGAAGCCCTGGCTTTCGCTTCCTGAGTATCCGCCTCCTCCGCCTTATCCCGGCTGGAGTACATAGCTTCCAGTGCGTCCATTGCATCCTTTCGCCCATCCTCAAAGTAAACGCGGGTGGCCAGATTTTTAGCCTGAAGATATTTCTCCTCCGCCCGATCGTAATCGCCTGCCGCAGCCAGGGTATCTCCAAGCTGGATATAGTCAAATACCGACAAATAATCGGTAATACTCTTTAGCTGCCGGTCTATGTAATCGTCTGCGATCCGGTCGGCATACCTGGAACGCTCTTTGGCAGTTACATAAGCAGACTGTGCAGGTTCATATTTTTTGCTGCCGAATGCCTCATCTGCCGCATTAACCGCTTCAATCAGTTTCTGGTACCGGGAGATTTCCTGAATCCGCTTTTTATCTTTCAGCTTTTCCGCTGACTTAAGCGCCTCGCTGCACTCCTCCT
This sequence comes from Clostridia bacterium UC5.1-1D2, assembly GCA_001304855.1. Classification (GTDB taxonomy): domain Bacteria; phylum Bacillota; class Clostridia; order Lachnospirales; family Lachnospiraceae; genus Enterocloster. The sequence goes on along the minus strand of BBZN01000018.1, from coordinate 68,284 downwards.
TTGCCCGCAGGTAATTATCATCCTGGATATATTCGATGGTATCGGTATATCTGCGCTCCATATTGTCAATACGCATCCGCCTCTGGAGGTACAGCAGCCAGACAACCAGGCTGATTACAGCCGCGGCCACGAAAGCGGCGACGGACATAGCTATCATTTTCCTTATTCTGCGTCTGCGGTCAGGGTCCAGAAAGATTTTATTTACAAAAACCGCAGCGCAGGTATAATTTTCTAAATCTCCGGGCTGCCTGGACAACAGCAAGTCCTCTACGTTATCCAAGCATTCCTGGGGCTCGTCTTTGGCCTCTGAAAATACATCGTCAAGCTCGCCGCCATCCAGATTCTCCCAGATTCCCCGGGTATACAGCACAAACACATCTCCGTTTGTAAGCTTAATTTTATTTGATACAAACGGATGGAACACCTTGCCCTGCCCAAGATATGTATGAAGGTTATTGCGCTGCTCATGTCTGGCCAGCGCGTCTTCGGGAAGATTCCTTGTTTTTACCAGTTCTGTTCCCAAAGACATGTCCTCAGTCTGTTCCCGTACCCTTCCATCCCGGTAAATCCTCAGCCTTGTATTTCCTGCATACCCGAAACGCGCCTTTGCATAATCCGTTACGACTACAGTGACAGAGGCCTTCAGGCGCTCCCGGCTGTCAGCCGAAGAAAGAGCTTTGTTGGCTGCATGCATATATGAGAAAACCGCCCGTTTATGAATGGAAGGGGCTTCCTGAAAAGCCAGGATGATAGTCTGGATAGCCAGTCTGGCGCTTTCGGCGCCGGGAAGATCATTGAGTCCGTCTGCAATGACATAACAGGCATACTTTCCAACTCCACAAACGCGAAATAATCGTTGTTCTCCAGCCCGGAACCGGCTTCTGATATAAAGGCAGTCTTAAATGTGCTGTTTTGTTTTCTCAACATCCCATGTTCTCCTTCTGGTTCCTCATCTGTCATCTCCTTATCCTATGGAATTTTTATAACAATCACCGCCCCATTGTCTTTATCCTCGTCCTGGCTCCGGTTTACCAGTTCGATCATTTGAAAGGCCTTTTCCTGGCAGCTCCCCTCCCCTTCCAGGCAGTCCTCCAACTCCTTCCACCGGACAGCTTCGTACAGGCCGTCTGTCATCAAGAGTACATATTCGCCTCCATAAAGCGTAATCGGGGTATCAAAAAATTCCACATCCCGGAATCCGTCCTGGCCCACATAATTGTAAAGGCGGTGATGGTCCAGAAGGCTTAGGGCCTCCTGCCGCGTCAGTCTGCCTTCCTTATATTTCTGCTTTGCAAGAACACTGATTGTATGGCCGGAAGTCACCGGCACCAATTCCCGGCTGCGGTAAACGGCTGCCTTCACATTTCCAACTACCGCATAGTAAAGCTTCCTGTCTTTAATCATAACGGCTCCCACGGAAGCGCAGCCCTGATTTTCTTCCAGCTGTCTGAGAATTTCCCGGTTAGCTGCCTGAAATGCCTTGCGGAAGGTATACTGCGGATTGTAAAAGGCATTGCGGTCCTCAAACATATCCAAAAACACCTGCACAGAGGTACGGGCGGCAATCTTTCCTCCGAAATGTTTTCCCATTCCGTCGGCCAGAACCGCCATCGTTCCTTCCTCCCCTTGTGCAATTCCGTATTCGTCCTCCTGTACCTCCCGGCAGCCTATGGTTTTCGATGCCCCTGTCTCGCATCTCCTTTTCCCTCCGCCTGCGGGATGGAGTAAAGCCTTCATTCTGAATCTGACAATTAGAAGCATTCCCCCTGTCAGCCCCAGAAAAAGCAGGATTAATTCGGGAATCGTCATAATCTCCCTCCATTTCTTTTGTTTTGGGCCTGTATCAGTCATCCTTTTTAATTCCTGTGGATCTCCTTTGTCCTCCCACATAAAATTCTCCCCGCAGAAAGGTACAAAGGCAAATTTGCTGTTCCCCATTTCTATCACATCATAGGCTCCCAGAACCGCAGGCGTATAGACCGCGTTATCATTGTGATAGACCAGGCCGTTACTGTCCCCGGGAAGGAGCACCGTTTCCTTCTTTTTAGGATCAAAGACAATCACTCCGTGATTTCGCCGTGAAATTTTATTGTCGCCCAGTACCTGGATATCCATATCGTCTGCCCGTCCCACAAAGTTTTTACCCGATTTGATTTTATAATCCTTGCCCTGCCTCGGCCCGGATATGCAGACCAGCCATCCGCACACCGGGGAAGTCTCCTGGGAGAAGAGCAGCTCCTCCAGCTCCTCCTCGCTCTTACTGCCTGTCTCCTCCTTCTCCTTGGTGGCGGTTTCTATATTACAATAGGGGCATACCGTTCCGTATCTTCTGGATGAAACATATGCCCGTTCTGGCACCGTATTAAATTTCCGCTCATAAATTCCCAGCTCCTTTTCTCTTTCCCTTATTTTTTCAATTCCTGCAAAACCGGAGATTGCCCTTCTCCCGCTTATCTGAATAGAAGCCTGTTTAAGCCGATATACACGCAGTCTCCCCGATCCAGCCTGCAGGGCGTATCCGCTGAAAGTTTATATACCCGCCCGTGGCCTGCTTTTTTTACGCTGATTCCATTGGAGCTTCCCAAATCCTCCACATACCAGTTGCCGGAGGAGTAATTCAATACCGCATGTTCAATATCCACCATACTTGCGTAGGGGCTCCGCCCCAAATCCAGATCAACCTTATTCTCCTTTACATCCCGGCCTATTACCATTGCCGTCTTACCGTATATATCCCATACTGCCAGCTCCGTGTCCTCCTCGCTGAGAAGCACGACCTCCGTCATCAATTCGCTCTCCGAGGGCAGAAGCCCGGCCCTCTCCCCCTCTTTCCTCCGCGCCCTGTCCCTAACAGCCAGTATCAGGAAAACGCTTCCCATCGCGCCGGCAGCCGTTATGATAAATGTTCTTCCCCTCACCATATCCGGGTAGAAAAAAGCTACGCCTGCAGCAGCCAGGCAGACGCAAATGCCAATCCAGTCAATTACCCGCCTTTTCATTCTCAACTTCCTCCCGCTATTTTTTAAACCCCATATATCGTTCAAACAGGTCCGACATGTCTGCCGGATTTGTTGTAGCATTCTTCTTTGAAGAGTTCACTTCTGTCTTACTCCCGTCTCCCGGATGAAAACCAAAAAATTCAAAAAACTGCTTGTCCGTATTTGAGAAATCTATATCTGCGGAAGAACTCCGTCTGTTTTTTCGGGCGGTTTCCCGCCTTTTGCGATGCGGCGCCCATCGTGCTGTCTTTCAGGCTTTGATCATAAAGTCTTCTTTTTTCCCCATTCTGCAGCACTGCATATGCTTCGGAAATATCCTTAAACCGTTCTTCTGCCATTTGGTTCTCCGGGTTTGCATCGGGATGATATTTTTTTGACAATGTTCTGTAGGCTTTTCTTATTTCATCTTCTGATGCAGTCCGGTTGACCCCCAGTATTTTATATAAATCTCTCATTTGTTTACCTCATCTGTTTCTAGATTGTTATATTCTGAAAACACGAGGGCCCATCCGCCTCGTCCGGATGCGCCCTCCCGCTTCTCTATGCGGCCGGATATCCGCCTTCCACTGTAATCATGCCCAGCTTGTCTTTCTTCTGCTTGATCGTCAGCGTAAAGGTTCCGGTTCCTTCTGCATCTCCGAAATCTTCTTTATAGTCAATTACAAATGCATTGGGGAAATAGTACTTTCTTTCCATAATTCCTGCAGCCACATGCTCCACCGTTACCTTGCGGTAGCTGTCGGACTTCTCGGCAGGCACTGCCGACCACAGCGCCAGCTTTCTGGTGCTGTCGAAGGGATCCCCGTCCACAGCCGTCAGAATCCTTCCCGTGATAATCAGGTGCTTCCCACATCCTTGGTTCTGGCGTTGGAGTCCAGCGGAATGTCCGTAGTGAATTTTACGCTGCGCACACACTCCTTGGCTATCTCAAAGCTCTCTATTCCCTCTACTGTTACTTTATATGACATGTCTTAATTCCTCCTTCCCTCAGATTACTCTCCGCCGAAGCCGCCCTCAATTCTGGCAGCTGCATTCTCGTCCTTTTTTTGTTTCATGTGGATATAAAATACTCCCACACCGCTCTCATCGTCCACTTCCTCGCTGTATTCCATTACAAACGCATTTGGAAGTGTAAACTGGCGTACTACCTGGCTTGCAGAAATGACGGTAATCTCCGCATTCCGGTAGCAGTCCGCCCTCTCTGAGGGCGCCTGGGACCATTTTGCAAGGCCCAGAGTGGGATCACTGCCCTCTCCGCCCAGTTTGTACAGCATTTTCCCCCACACTTTCACGGTCAAACCGAAATCGGTTGCCCTGGCGTTGGAGTCTGCAGGAGAAATGGAGTCAAAGTCTACTTTAGTAATACTCCGCTCATCAAACGCTATCTCCTCTGGTCCTCCGGTGATTTTCATACGAAATCCCATACTTATTGCCTCCTTTTCTTTTGAATTAATATTTTATATAACCCCGTCCCCGGCGTCACCCGGCGAGCATATGTCAAAGATTTCAGGCCCTGTTAGCAGACAAACGGTTGATCTCTACTTCCAGGTTCTTTATGTTGCCGTTAAAGGTAATGTTTAAGGTGCAGTAGCCGTTTTCTTCGTCAATTATGTATTCGATGTCGTCCCCTTTGCCCAGGATTGCATTCAGGTATTCCCGCTTGGAAAGCCACTGGCTTTTCTGGCTGCTGGGGTTGTTGGAGAAAAATTGAACGATGGAATCCTCTTTAAAGTCCCCTGTTCCATGGCGCATTACCCGTTCAATGTAGGAAGTTACCTGAGTCTTATAGATGGGTTCAAACATATAGCCGTCGGACATCAGGTTCCTGGCCTTGTAGACCATGATATTTGTGATGTCGCCGCCTTTGTAAGCCGCATTTTCGGAAGAAAACACAAAGCCAAAGTTCTTACGGTTGATATCGTTCTTGATGGAATTGGTGAATCCTGTTATTTCCTTCGCCATCGTTGTGTACACAATCAGGCTGTGGTCATCCGACTCTATATCAAACCTGACTCCCGGCAGTTCCGGATCCACTTTTGTTTTTCCGAATTTGTCCTTCAGATATTCCGGGCACTGGCAGGCTGCCACGATGCCGGCCGCCACATAGGCGGCGCCCACGTAAACTCCGTCGATCCACAGCTTCAGGATATCTTCCTTTTTCTTTGGAAAGTTCCACCGTATCGTCGTTAATCACCATGCGCCTGTCCAGTATCACGCCGGATTTATCCTTTGGAATGACTGTAAAGTTAGGCAGGCAGGGAATCGCATATTCGCTATAAGGCTTGCCCATAAGAGGAGTGCACCGGTCCTCATATTTTTCAATTCCCTCTGTGGCCAGGGTGTTGAAGGTGGTGCTGTCGTCCGCCTCATAGCTGAAGAAGCACTGAACCTCATAATCTTTGAACACATCTAAAAGCCTGGCCAAAGACTCCACGCTGTTTACATCGCTTTTCTCCGCCTTTGAATTCCCCTTAAACCGCTCCCTTGTAAGCTTCATCTTGCTGTACTGGTCTAAGGACACATTGGGCACAATGGCGTACCACGCCGTGTTTCCGAAATCATTTTTTGCATTGACCGTATTTAAGTATGTAATAAGGCGGGAAATATTGCTGGACTTAGCCAGCCGCTCATTAGAAAGATTCGTTACCAGCATGGAAGGCTTCATGCCTTTTATTTTCTTCGGATACTGCTCAAAGAAACACCAGATTCCAAGCAGCTTTTCAATCAGAGGCTTCACCGTTTTTATAAACGCGTCCTTGGATTCCCGGTAAAACTGCAGGTAGGCGTTGTAGTTGGCAACCTCCTTCTCCTTGTCAATCCGGCTCTCCATAGTGGAGGACAGAGGGCAAAAGGTTCTTGCCACCAGAGCTTCCACATAGTCGTTTGACTCCTCGTTTAACGCCTCGTAATCCTCCTTCAGCGCTTCAATCAGCCCTGTGTTTACATTATCATCCACTGCCGCAAGAGCCGTGGTTTCCACCTTCGGAGCCTCCAGTATGCGGAGCTCTCCGCCCTCTCCCATACTTAAAACGCCCAAAGCCAGGGGGGTATTATCCTTCTTATCCCCTCCGTCCCCAAGCAGAAGCCGCGTTTTTATGTCCTCTATGGCCAGCGGAAGCATTGCCATCACATTATTATAGTTGGCGCTGGCCTCCTCAAACATAACGTTCAGCTTGTCTGCCATATCCAGCTTTTTGGGATCCCCCTCGTCCAGCTTCGCATATTCTCCGTAGGCGTATTGAAGCTCCCTGCGGTTCTGTTTGATGGAATCCATCACTTTTTAGGAGAAATCATGTCCGTAAGCTTTTCAAATTTAAAATCCACATTGATGGCGCCCTCGGATCGTTTGGTGTCAATCATGGACATAAGCATTCCCATGAACTCGTTCTGACGGTTCAGGGGTATCTCTGTCAGCATTTCCTCCGGAACGCCCTCCGGCTTGTCCAGCTGGTAGACAACCTTCTGGTTGTTGGCATTGTAGTAACAGTACACAGCCGGGGAAAACTTTTCCAGAAGCTCGTCAAAGCTGCGCACCAGAAGGTGATCGTTAATCTCCTTGATCTTATCATCAGACAGGCTTTCCACCCCTCTGACATCCCCCACAAGAGTGAGGAAGTCCAGCTTTTCCGGATTGATTACCTCCATCAATAACGTCCGGTTTGTCTGCTTAATCACATTTCCCATGTTGCTTATTCCTCCTTTTGTAATCTAATCGAGCGTACATATCTGCTGAAAGACCGGCTGCGCCGGATTTTTCTTTGTGCAATGACGCATACCGGCCTTACTGTATTTCCCTCTCGCTGGGCTTCAGATTTTTATAATGAATTTCCATCTCAGTGGCCTCGTCCTCAAAGGAAATCGTTAGTTTTTCGTTGTAAAATACGGGATATCCCATTCCCTTCTTAAGGATTTCCGTCCCGCGCAGCAGCGTGCACCCTTCCGACTGATCCATGACAATCACGGAGCGCTGGGGCCCAGGATAGAAAATGATATCATCCGCGCCTATATTCCCAGGCTTTATTCTGCAGGATGCAAGGATATGGCCCAATGTAATCCGTCCGCTGCTTCTTCCGAACAGCCGGTAAGTCTGGGGCGGTATGTCCCTTCCGTCTGCAGTCCGCACTGCGTATAAATTCAGCTTTCCTGTATAGGTGCAGGTTTTCGTCTCCACCTTTTTTGCAGGCTCCCCGGCAGATATGGGCTGCGCCACATAAATGACGGTTGTATGGCTTTTCTTTATCCACCAGATTCCCAGGCCTGCCACTGCGGCGGCAAACATTCCCATAACCGTCAGGAGGGGGCGGTAGTCCACGGCCGGTTCAAATACCGGATCCGGTGTTTTGGGAATTTCCGCAGTCACAGGCTGTTCCATATAATAAAGGGCTCCCAAACCTGAGGCGTCCACCGATACCTCAACCTGGTCAATTCCTTCAGCCCCTATTGTTTGGGTGATTCTGCCTCCTTAAGCGTGCCTGTAAAGGGCCGTCCGTTAAGAAAATATGAAAGCTCCGCTCCCTCATACCTGTCTGCTGCCAAAAGATTCGTCCCGGCGTCTTCTGCGTCCGCCACTTCAATGGTTATATCTGCAAAATGTTCATATTCTAACGGTTGTTGCTGCTTCTCCTCCCGCTCTGTCCGGGGAACGGTTTCAATCCGGTAATCCACAGACACCTTCGGTTTTCCATTGAATTCCGTTATCAGGTACGCCTGGACTCCGGATAGTTCCGGGGTTTCAAACAGAACATCCACACCGCCGTCTCCCGGCCGTTCCATATCCACAACTGCAAAGCGGCTTCCTGTAACGGTGCGCCCCTTTTCCGCCCTGTAAACTGCAGTTACCTGCCCGATTCCTTTCTCGCTGGTTATCAGCAGTTTCGCTCTGCTGACCCCTTCAGGCAGCTGAGCGTGAACCGTTCCCCCATTGGAATCGGTAACGCCCAGGGCCTGCCTGGGAAAGGCAAACCGTTCTGATAGAATCCGATCCATAATCCGGGACAGGCTGCCGGACTGTCCTTCCCAATAGATAGCGCCGTCCGTCAGTTCCGCACCGTCAAAGATGTGCATTTGCGGATCGCTTCGTTCGCTTCCCACTGCAACAATGCATATTTTGATGTTCCTCTCCTTTGCCAGTTGCGACGCCTGGGCATACAGCCTCCGTGACGTCTCGCGCCGCTGGGGGTCAGGCATATCAATTTCACCGTCAGAAAGCATCACGATCCAGCGTTCTGTACCTTGGTGGTCTGAAAACAGAGCAAGCGCCCTGCTTAACCCCTCTCCGGCATTGGTATAACCACCGTAAACCACAGATTCAAGTCCTGCATCCATCTCCTCCCCGGTCAGGCTGAGAGGGACTTCCAGCAGAACCTCCGTATTGTAGACAACCAGACCGGTTCGGTAACCTGACGGCAGGCTATAGGCCGCCTGACGAATGGAATCAATCGTTAGCCGTTCCTTGTCCTGTGTATTCATGGATCCGCTGCCGTCCAGAAGAAAGACCACCTCTCCTGAAAAGGCCCGCTGGATCCCGTCCCTATCTTCTGCCATTACCGGAAATGAAATGCCTGACAGAAACAGCAATGATACCCAGAGGATTTTGAAAATATTATATATTTTCATAGTTGTTTCTCCCTGCTGTTATATGATTTGACATTGTTCCCGCTCCCAATGAAATCGCCACTGACAGCAATACCAGATTGATAATCCAAAAAATTGCGCCCTTGAAAAAGTATATGGAACTTACTCCCAAAAAGCGCTTCAAACAGCAAAACAATCCGGGTACGCCTGCCATATACCTGACGCTCCACCTGCTCCAAAGGCTTATTAATATTTTCCACCGGCGAAAGCAGCGCAATAACCGCTGAAGACGCCGCCATAACCATAATCCCGGCGCTCCGGCTCAACAGCAGCGGAAGGAGGGGAAGCAGCGCCAGCGCCAGCACAAGCATAGCGATTGACAGAAAAAAACACCGCCGTTCCGTTGAAGCATGATACCCCCCTGCGTTTACACGCAGGGGAATAAACATAATCTGAAATAAGAGACATTGCCAAATCTGCCCCATCATGAATCCGATGGCCATGGCCGTCGTCAGATTCATGAGGTTTGTTAAAATAGACATGAAACCATACTCATAAATCTCCTTTTCAGACTGCTTGATAATTTCCGCTTCTATCAAGCGGTTCACCACATAATTCCCAAAGCGTTCCATCATACTCAAAACTTTCTCAGCTTTTTGGCGCTATCAGGTAACTGGGGCTGATAGTAAGAATGGGCGCATGTAATATTTGCTGAATAGACAGCTGCAAAAAAAGCCATGGAAGCAATTACGTGACCCCATTTTAAAAATAATTTTTTCATGATGATTTTCTCCTTTCTTTTTTTTGTATAATAACATAAAGCCAGAATATGAAAAGGTCTATGTCAAAATCTCGTATTTTCTCTTCAAAAACTCTTATTTTTTTTAAAATTACCCTTGATTTCCCTGCATTTCTTTACGCCCGGCTCCGTGTCTGGGCCCCAAGACTCAGGATAATTGCAGGTATGAGCTCTAAATTACGAACTCCCATAAAAGCGTTAAAAATCTAATTTTTTTCTAATTATTGCCGACATACTATATATAGAAATATCTGCAAAGCGAGGAACATACAAATGATAAGAATAGCAATTTGTGATGATGAACCAGTTTTTTTGGCTCAAATTAAAAACCTCATTTCTGATATCTCAGACAGTAAGTGTATACAGTACTCGATTGCTCGTTTTTCTTCGGGCAAGGATATTTTCCGGTATCTGAACAGCGGCAAATCCTTTGATATTATATTTATGGATATAGGATTGGAGAGATAAGCGGAATAGAGGTGGGGGAAAAGCTCCGGCAGCGCTTGGACCTTCAGGATACGCTTCTGATTTATGTTTCAGCCTATGATCTCCGGGCTAAAGAGGTATTTCGTTACAATACCCACCGTTTTCTTGCAAAGCCTATCGATTCTCAGTTGTTTGAAGAGGCGCTGTTAAGCGCATACGGTATTCTAAAGGAACGCTGCAAAAAGACCATTATTATTAAAGACAGTAAGCAGGGGAATGTGGTTTTGCCCATAAAAGATATATACTATTTCCAGGTTTCCCTGAGTCACAGGATAGAGCTCTATACCAAGGACGCCGTGTACACTATTTATGACAAAATATCTAACGTTCATTCTCAATTGTCTTTGGCCGATTTTTGCTCATTCATCACTCAATTTTAATTAATTACGACCATATTAAAAACATCTCATACACTGAAGTGGAAATGAACAACGGCGATGTGCTGACCATCAGCGGGCCAAAAAGGAAAGGGATTCGGAAACTGTATAATGAAATACGGAAAAAGCGAGAGGAAGGTATATGGCTGTAACACTTACATATCTCATTACAAATATAATCAGAACCTACGCCGTTTACTTATTTATCAAGAACTTTTTAAAGCATTCCAAGGTATCCGGTACTGTGACTGCGGCTGCATACGGCCTTTATTATATTGCGGACGCTGTCACATACTTAAAAATGTTTAATCTGACTTTAAATGTCATAGTTACCCTGTCCATGGGTTTTCTTATGGGCTTTTTGTATAACGCCTCCTATTACAGCCGGCTGCTGGCTTCCGTATTTTTATATATTCTGGCTCTTGTCAGCGAGGACTGCACAGCCGTCATAATTGCACTTTTATCCAGGACATCTTATTATGAAGCCATCAGCGAAACGCGGCTTACCGTAATCGGCATCACGGTTTCCGTTCTCCTTCTGTTTTTAATTGTCCGGTTGGTGATTCCCTTATTTCACCATGAAACCAATGAATTGCCTGTGCTATACTGGTCGGCTGTATTTTTAATCCCCTCCGGTTGTATTTTTATAATACATAATCTGGTAAAACAGCTTTTATCCGAAGGAAGCCGCTCAATTCTTTTTGTACTGACCGTTATAATTATATTGTTTTCCATTAATATATTAGTTTTTTCCTATATAATAATTTGATGATTGAAGAATCCACCCGGCATGAGAATGTTTTGCTTCACAGCCAGCTGAGCGACTATAAGCATCAGGCTGCGCTAATACAGGAATTCCAGCAAAACCTTCACGACCAGAAGCACAGTATGACCAATCATTTTCTCGCTATCCAGGCCTACGCAGAGCAGCAGAAAACAGATGATATTCTGTCCTATATTAACCGCCTAATCGGAGATATGAAGGAGATCACAACCAGCGTACATACCGGTAATCTGACTATTGATTCCATGATTAACAGCAAACTTTACCTTGCCAAGCTGCAAAGCACGTCCCTGATACCGGAGATAAATCTCTGTCAGCCTTTGGTGATGAATAACGTAGATTTGACTCTAATTCTGGGCAATCTCCTGGACAATGCTCTGGAAGCCTGCAGCAGGATTCCGGCCGAGAAGCGCAAAATTCACTTTTACCTTAGCTGCCGTCACAACACCCTCACAGTGAAAACCCTTAACGCCTGCGACCCATCTCAGATCGATATGCGCAAAGGCAAAGCATATACCACAAAAACAGATAAGTCTATGCATGGAATCGGCCTGAAGCAAATGCAAAAAAGTACGGAAAAATATGATGGGATTTTTGAGTATGGAATTTCTAAAATTGAAGATTTAGATGTTTTTAAAGCAGAGGTGCTTTTGTATTTAGATAGCAGTAAGCAGACTGGCAGCTAAAACGGATTTAACTTTTCCCCTCATCTGCGCGACGCGCATCCCGGGAGAACAGCCTCAAATACGAGTTTGCAGGGGCCACACACTGAATTTGAGGCTGGTGTCCCAGGCCTTTGGGCGGGCTGCGGCGGACAGGGGTTATCCGGGGATGATGTGGGGCTTTTGGGGAGGCGGTATGTTTAGATGCTGTCCCCATGTGAATCAAAATATTGTAAAATCCAATGCTGAACATCCTTCTTCTTGAACGGCTCACCGGTATCACTTCACCGTTTTTAAGAGAAAATTTGTTATAGCCAATATTTGTTACATATTCAACATTTACAAGAAAGGACTTATGTATATTCCAAAACCGGGTTTTATCTAGTTGCCCCACTACGTCTGAAAGTGTTCCATAATATTCAAGAGCAGGCTTTCGGGGGGTATCTGTAATAATTGATATTTTTCTGCCATTGCTTTGGAAGTATAAAATGTCTGATTGCTCCACACGGAAGACCTGTTTCCTGTTCTGAAAAACAAAATAATATTTTTGTTCCTCATTTCTTTGCTTAATTTCAAGATACTTTAAAAGAACTTTTTCAGCAGCTTTATAGTTGACCGGTTTGATTAAAAAATCAAATGGCCTTAGCTTGAATAAATCTATGGCATACTGTGTATAGGATGATATAAATACAATCTGAATGGTTTCATCTTTCAATTGTTCCCTGATATAGTCTCCAATCTCCACACCGTTTTCATCTCCCAGTTTTATATCCAGGAACAAGAGATCTGGCCGTTGTTCATATTCCAGGTGGTTTCTGAGACTTTTTCCTGAAAAGCACAGACCGATTCTGACTTCCTCTCCAATCTTCTGCGACCACATTTCTATAATTTCTTTGATTCCGTTACACAATGCCGCATTATCTTCACAAATCAGAATATCAATCATATCCCTTCCCCCTTGATACAATGTAATTCAGATGACAACAGTTCTGTTATTCTATTTATCGGCAAAAAGATAAAAAACTATACTGCTAAAACATCGCCCGGATATGCGGAAAATGTTATAACGGTTTATTGACGGTCAATGGACTGTGAATCCTTATTTTTCTCAGCTCTATCCCCTCTGGATTTCTTCTTAAAAGACTTTCTGCTACATCCAGGCGTACCACAATAACTTCTCTGCTTTCACATTTTACCCGAAAAATACTGCTGGAGCCCATGCCTTCACCTTTCAGTGTCAGCTCATTTTCATTAAAAAAACTATCGATCTCTGAAATCAGAGGCGCATAGTACAGCATGTACTCGTTTTTCTGATTATTGAGAAGGCAAAAGCATTTATAAATAATGCTTTTTTCATATAATTTAAAAACGTTCTTAACCTTTTCGCTGACAAGAAATAACTGTCTGTCCAAAACATCTGTAAAATCCAGATTTTTATCGGAATCGCAATAAACTACATTCCGATCCGGTATTTTGTATCGGTTTTCCGGCACAAAATCTTTCCTGCGCATTCTTGTGTAGAATCCTTCAATAACAGGCGGATTTACATACCGGCGATCCTGCCGGAGCCAAAAATAATCCATTTCTTGTTTACCTCCTGCTCACTTTCAGGCCCATCTGTTCTGTTCCACGAATTTGGCCTTTCGTTGCTCCTAACGCCGGGATCGAGCCCATCATTTTCTTTTCCACATCATCACATTTCCCTTGCGCCAGCATACCTGCAAAATATACAAATAAAGAATAGTCAGACTCACCTGCCGTATCAGAAATTTGCTTTGATATAAAAGGACTGCTTTCATGAATAACACTGGATGTCTGATATTTCTCAGATTGATAACATATCCGGTTTCCGCTTATTTCAATCCAGTTTTTATCTCCAGATTGGGCTGCCCTTATCTGATTTTGTGCTAAAATAGTCAAAGACAGTCCTGCTCGGAAGTTAAGCTCTCCTTTTGCCATTAACTGAATCCGTGTGTTGGATAAAAAAGACATACCAAATGGATCATTTATTCTGGCAGTATTCCTTTTATCATGGTGTTTACTTTGAAATACAATTGAATTAGGAGTCATACTAAAACTCTTATCATTAGGAATCTGTATCTTTTTAATTCTATAATCCAATTTTCCAGAATTACAGACAGGATGAGTGCAATATCCGGCAAAAGCATTCCCCTCATTACAATCCGGAAAATTAAGCGTAACTTCTGCTCCCTCTTCCGGGAGAGAGTACATCAGGTTTCCTGTTTCAGGCAGATATGGATACCAAAATGCGGTTTCCTCATTCTGCTCCTTATCAATTTTCAACCAGATTTTCAAATATTCCTTTTGTCTTTTCAAAACCTTCCCGGAAATTACCGCTCCCAAAAGCCGTTGGTTTATTATAGCTGGTAATTCCTGATCACTTATACTTCCTAAAGCATACTCTTTTTCTATGTTTCCCTGCTTAAACCAAATTCTTTTTTCAGTTATAATCCAGTTTCTGCCTTTCAGACATATTGTATCACCTAAGTACATATTGTCCCGGTGCATAATATGACAACATAATGCTACATGCCCTTTTGGTTTTTATGAGCATAATATTCAACTGTATCGGAATCATCGGCTTCATAAGCTCTTCCTTTGCGCGTTCCGATACTCAATGAGCACTTCTCAGTTAAAGCCTCCACAGTTACAACCGTATGCAACCGGCCTGCCAGACGCAGGATGAATTCCCAATCAGTTTCCATATACTGTATCATCGGAGATGTCAACATTTTTTCTTCTGACAACTTGTAAAACACCGTGAATTCCTCTCCTGAAATGATTTGCAGAAGTTCTCTGTATGTCATAGAAATATCCTGAAAAGAGCGGCTCTTTTTCTCACAGTCCAGAGCTGCACTAGCTGAATTTCCTTTCATTGAAATGTAATGTATCCCGTCTGATGTATATATTTCTGCTTCTGTCACAATCCCACGGCATAACAGGCTGTTCTTGCCATTCTCGCTGTCATAAAAGCTCATTTTCCGGCCCAGCATACCTTTGTTCTCGTATTCTTTATAACACTGGCTGGAAATAATACCCTGGAGATTGAATTCCATATGTTTATTAAATTGTTCTTCTATATATAAATAATTTAATTGGAAAATTTGGATTTCGCTCTCTATACGGAGTACCGTGTTTTGATATGAATACATTTTCATTCCCCCTCATTTTCATAATCCCACTCTCTTCCTTCCAGAACCGCCCCTTTATAATACGCCTCAAAGCGGTCGTCAGACATGTCGCGGGTCCAGCCTTTGTAGAACATTTCCAGGTTGTGTTTATAGTTTCGCTTGGATTGCTCTGTCAAGCGATTTTCAGGATTCACTTTTTCAATATCCCTGCATGCCTTAATGCACATTGTCAGCACCTGTTCAGGCCCCCATCCCAGATTATAGCCGGCTACTGCTATGTTGTTGTAAATAAGGGCTCTGTCTTGATAATTATCTACTTTATAATATTCCAAAGCTTTTTCATACCAGAAGATTTCTTCCTCATGATTCCCCTGTGTAAAATGAAGCCATCCTATTTGGTAGCTTGTCTCAGCCATCCAATAATCATCTCCACTTATTTCACAGATCTCCATTGCTTTTAAAAACTGTTCTTCCCCTTCTCCATACCTGCCCATTTCTATATAGGCTTGCCCCATTTCTAGGTATACCGCAATGTATTCGCCCCGATTCTCCTTAAAGATTTCCTGTGCCTGTTCTAAATAATCTATGCTCTTCTTATATTCCCTCATTGAACTATAAATACGGCCTTTATTAGCCAATGTTTCCCCCATTGCAACGGTATTCGTCCATCCATGCCTTTCATAAATTTCTTCCGCCATATCCAGATATGGCAAGCCCTCCTCCGGGTTTTCATGGTTTCTAAAATAGATTTTAGACAATTCATTATAATCTTCCGCTAAACCCAGCTCATCATGTTCTCTTTTATCTATCTCGATTGCTTTCTCTATATATTTTAAAGCATTATCCTCATCCTCCAAAAAAACAGCGTAAATGCCTCCCATCTGTTTATATACCTGAGCCGCTTCCAAACTGTCTTCCGGCAACTCCTTCAATCTTTCCTGGCAGCGATTTAACGCTCTCTGATAATTTCCATCAATGACTGCCAAGTCATCTGTATCGTATATATTTGATGGCGGTACAACCCTTATCACAATCCGTTTCTTCTGGCAAGAGCATATAGACAAACCAGCTATTACAATAAGAAATATTAATATTAGTTTGTATTTGTTCTTTTTAAGCTGGTTCAAAATATCCCATCCCTTCTTTCAATGTCTTACGCGTATCCTCTTTTATTTTACGCTCTACAGGGAGTACCGTGTTTTGATATGAATACATTTTCATTCCCCCTCATTTTCATAATCCCACTCTCTTCCTTCCAGAACCGCCCCTTTATAATACGCCTCAAAGCTTCGTCAGACATGTCTCGGGTCCAGCCTTTATAGAACATTTCCAGGTTGTGTTTATAATCGCGTATATCTTCTTCTATCAAAGGATATCTCGGATTCACTTTTTCAATATCCCTGCATGCCTTAATACACATTGTCAGCACCTGTTCAGGCCCCCATCCCAGATTATAGCCGGCTACTGCTATGTTGTTGTAAATAAGGGCTCTGTCTTGATAATTATCTTCATTATAATGTTCCAAAGCTTTTTCATACCAGAAGATTTCTTCCTCATGATTCCCCTGTATTAAATGAAGCCATCCCATTTGGTAGCTTGTCTCAGCCATCCAATAATCATCTCCACTTATTTCATAAATCTCCATCGCTTTTAAAAACTGTTCTTCCGCTTCTACATACCTGCCCATTTCTATATAAGTCCGCCCTATATTTACATATACCAAAGCGTCTTCAGCCTGATTCTCCCTAAAGATTTCCTGCGCCTGCTCTAAATAATCTATGCTCTTCTTATATTCCCCCATTTCTCTATAAATACGGCCTTTTTTGGCCAATGTTTCGCCCATTGCAAGGGTATTCGTCCATCCATACCTTTCATAAATTTCTTCCGCCATATCCAGATATGGCAAACCCTCCTCCGGGTTTTCATGGTTTATAATATAGATTTTAGACAATTCATTATAATCTTCCGCTAAACCCAACTCATCATGTTCTCTTTTATCTATCTCGATTGCTTTTTCTATATATTTCAAAGCATTATCTTTATCCTTCAAAAATGCAGCGTAAATGCCTCCCATCTGTTTATATACCTGAGCCGCTTCCAGACTGTCTTCCGGCAACTCCTTCAATCTTTCCTGGCAGCGATTTAACGCTCTCTGATAATTTCCATCAATGACTGCCAAGTCATCTGTGTCATATATATTTGATGGCGGTACAACTCTAATCACAATCCGTTTCTTCTGGCAAGAGCATATAGACAAACCAGCTATTACAATAAGAACTATTCGTATTAATTTGTATTTGTTCTTTTTAAGTAGGATCAAAATATCCCATCCTTTCTTTCAATGACCTAAACTTATCCTCTTTTAATTTATTTTCCAAGTTATCCCCCTTATGCTCCAACCTTCTAATATACTCTCCCGGCTCCTCCTTCCACATCAATCCCCTCCCTTCATTACCACTATTGTATTCCTCTTTTCCATATCTCTGAATATATTGTCCCTCCAGCAGCTTCCCTGTTTTTTCAAGTTTCCTCTGGCTGACATGCGCGTGGGTATCTGTGAAAACAGTTATTCTAATATTTTCAATCCAAGTTTCATAGGAAAAATAAAAAAAACCTGCAATACTGATAACCAAAGTATATAAATTATTGAATTGAGCTATAATACCTCCGCCTAGTTGCGAAATTATACCCAAATCGTCTCCGGTCTTCAGAGATTCAAGAAAACTGATAAATGCAGAACCAGTATCCGCTATACTTGATGAGCTTTCAAAATAACGCTCTGTCTGTGAAAGCAAAATGGTGGAAAGCAAAAAAGATATGGATGCAACCTGAAGGCTTATTAACGATACAACCGACATGGTTTGTTTCTGGTATTCGTCATTATAGGAATGGGTTATCAATTCCACATAAATAGCAGTTTCCGCGGGCATATCTCCTTCAGCTTTTTCTAATAAAGATTGTTCAAAATATTCAAGACCTTTTAAGGCTGCCTCGTAAGAATTCTGTATTTTCTGGTTATCATCCAGTTTAACTAAACTATAATTTTCTATAGCCATTTGGCAGGCTTCTTTAAACTCTGTTATCATTATAAAAATACTTGCAATTATATTGTCTGTAGCCATTTGGTAATCCTGTCCGGAATTCAAAAAGGTAATAATACCGCCGCATCTGCATACGAGAAAAGAGTTAGTTGTAAGCAAATGGTATTCATTTTCTTCCCAGCCTTCAATTTCACCTGTAATTTTATCTATTTCAAAAATGAACTCGTTAAGTTCATTTTTGAATTCTTCATTCTTAGTCAGATTAGAGATTATATTCTCGTCGTCCATATATGCTGCTGTCTCAAGCAGTCTGTCTTTCAAGCGATTGAGCCTTCTCACTACCCCACTAAACTTTTCATCTTCATTTTCAAAACTGGTGCTGAAATCACGCAGGAGTTCTTCCTCAAACTTTTCGATTTCCAGTACTGCAATATTCTGCTTTATCTCTGCATTCACAAAACGTTGGCTTTCTGGTGAAGATGCTCTTAAATATTTAAAATGATTTTGAAAGGAGGCTTCACCCAGAGAAGTTTTAAGCCTTTTTAACAGGCTGGTTAATTCCTGTTTTATCTTCCATCCAAAACTCATAATATCATTAACTGTGTTTTTTCGTCCGCATCAAACCACCTGTCCAAAAGCTCAAGAATACAGGGTACAGGATATTTTCCATAATTTATTTCATTATGTGTAATTGTTTGTAAAACACTGTTATATAACTCTTTTCTGTCCCCCACATTTCCCTGCTGCAGAATAGCACTGACTGCCTTTTTCATATGGGGAGACAAGCATTCTTTGAAAGGCTCAATGTTTTCCCAGGGAACACAGTGGGCATCATGGGCGCAATTTTTACCGCTTTGCATTATACCGTGACAGAAGGGAACCTTAAGATAATGTTTCCAGTCTTTGCAAATGTGCAGGAAATCATAGCGCCGTTAACTACAATTTCCTGTTTTGGAACTTCATATCTGGCAGCCTCCAGATTATCCGATGCGCTACTATTATTCGTCATCTTCCTCTCCTCCTAACGGTGCTCGATGTTCATCCCCTGCTCTTTTATTCCGTCTCTGACCATAATCATATTAGGCCCCTCCATTAAAAGAACTCCTTTTTTTCCTTCCATATTTACTTGCCCGCCTTTAAGTTCTATTCCCGCCTCCGATACAACCTCTATTTTTTTATTGCTCTTTATTAATATTCCTTCATTATCATCCAGAATAATTGACATACCATGATTATTGGTAATAAGTATTCTTTGTGGTGTCAGCCTGATTTCCTTATTATATTTTGTTCTGATGGATTTCTCATCCGGATTCTCCCGCAGACTGGAGTCATTATCCATATGCACCGCACTGATAACGAAGGCAGACTGTTCCTTTGACCCAGGAATATGCAGCCTAATGCTGTCTCCCTTCTCCGGCATACAATACCATCCTGTTCCATCCGGCGATGAATAGACGGTTGAATATGGAAACCAAAGGGAAGAACCAAAGTCAAAGTCGGCTTCGCTTGACAGGCGCACCCTTACCTCGGTTTCACGCACATCGGTGACCTCTCCATTAATTGAAATTCCTTTGATTTTCTCACATCTGACTGGGGTTGTTTTAAACTCCCCGGATGTGCGAAACGTATATTCAAATACTAATTCTTTTTTATGATAGGAAGACTTGATTTTATACACATAATAAGGTTCTCCTCCTATAAAAACCTGATCGCACAGCTTAAACTTTTTATATGAAGATACAACATATTCCACTGCTTCTGTCCCTCCAAAGCCAATGTATCTCCTCATCCGATGCCCCTTCATATCCAGATGCTCTCCGTTCCTCCTGTCTGGATTGCCAAAATAGAAGCAGATTGAATCATTTGTGCAATCGGCCACCAATACGGTATTAAGCTGAGAAGCAAGACGTTTTAAAAATTCCCAATCTGTCTCCCAATACTGTACTATAAGGCCATCCGAACAGATTCCTCTGCCTTTTGGATGGATAGTAGATACGTCCCTTGTAAATGACAGTACGGCGTCTGTAATTTGGCGGAATGTCTGTCCTATTCCATGAAATGTGCGGAAATGCTTTTCCGAATCAAGCATTACTGTCTTGGATTTGGCAGAAACCACTATCCGGTTTAATCCTCCCTCGCCATTGAGCAGTATATCATTGATATTTCCCCGAAACAGATCCATTACCTCATCTTCTGCGTATGCTTTTATGACAAAGGTCTGGCTCATCATATCCTCGAGGTATCCTTCCTCCTCCAACTGTACATAACCTTCCACAACAGCCGAAAAATGCTCGTTTACTTCCATATGAATCCTGCAGGTAACAATATTCAATATTTCAAATGGTTCTGTAAAAATACGGGTTATACTCATCTCAAACCTCCTTACTATAATCGATTACCATTTCTCTGATCTGGGAAAGGCATAGAAGCCATTCTGTCCTCTCCTCCAGAGGACAGTTAAACATCATCATTAAAAGCTCATCTCCAATCAGATAAAGTGACAGCATATTATAGAGGTTTTCATTTACCGCACAACTGGTAAATTCCATCCATGCGTAGGGGCAGGGTGCATCCGGTTTAGAATCAATGTTCAGACAGATATTTGTTGGATGAAGGAGCTTCATCATACGGCGGAAATCAAATATAATTGTTTCTGGCTTTCTATTAGGATCAGCCTGTCCCACCAAATTAAACGCAAAATTAATTGACCCGTCGGAATTTGTTTTTATTATTTCAGGACGCTGTTCAGAGTGGTATTTTTGCCTGGCTTCCTCAATCTCCATATCATTGAAAACAACAGGCAGAATCACTCCAACCTTCCCACTGAACAGCCTGAATTCTCTAAATTCCAACAATTCATCTCTGGAGTATATCCCGGTCCCTATCCCTGTAAACTTCTTTCTTTTCTCCCAATACCGTTGTTCTGCGATCTGTTTATCTTCAAACACAATCCTTCTTCCCCCATAAGCACACATACGCCTCATATGACATTGGCTCCCCTTGATTCCAACCCGTAATCCATCGTGCCTGATCAAGATACTCCCCCAGCATAATATTAACAATCCCGATTCCAAAAAGTTCCCGTCCGGATTTTCTCAGTACCCTGCATAATATATCCGAAATATAATAATCTGTTTCCATACGGATCTGATCAGCAATCTTGTAAAGAATCTTATCCAGTTCATATTCCTTCACACGGCTTTGTTTATCAAAGCTTTTAACAATAGGCTCGGCGCAGGAACGTAATATATCGGAAAAATCTAAAAAGTCCAGTGCAAATCCGCACTCTGCAGTGGACGCTCTGTCTCTGCTGTCATATGCATCCATCCTGTACCATGCAGTTTTCTGTAATACAGCTTAACTCTCCTGTTTCTCCTCCGGAACGGAGTGTATTATATGTCTTACAAAGCTTATCAAGACTTTTTTCCATGTGTACCGATGCACAAGAAGCTGCCTTCTCTCCCTTCTCCTTAAGTTTCCCGACGGCATTTTCAATACATAGTACCTTTAAACAGTCCATCTCCCGGATAAATTCCCTGCTCATCTTTTCCGCTGCTATCCCCATACGCTTTCCTCCCCCTCCTCTGCCTCTTACAAAAAATTATAACATGTTTTCTCTTTTTTTGAATTTCAGTTGTAAAAAACAGCAGTCTCAATGTAAAAAATAACCATCCTATATCAAATATTGAAGGTAGTAAAAAGACACCGTCAAGTTTACCTTGAACCTGACGGTGTCTTTTCCGCTTCTCCTATTGAATCTGCTTCATTTTCTGTTCAGTTACTCACCTTGCAGCGCGTCAAATCCCTGCTCACCGGTGCGCACCTTGATAACATTTTCCACGTCATAAACAAAGATCTTGCCGTCGCCAATGTTTCCGGTATACAGCGCTTTCTTGGCTGTGTCAACCACAGCGGCCACAGGCACCTTGCTCACAACTACCTCCAGCTTAATCTTCGGCAGCAATGCAGCTTCCTCGACCTTAATGCCCCTGTAGTAGTTCACATGGCCTTTCTGGGTGCCGCAGCCCATGACCTGAGTGATGGTCATTCCCGTTACGCCCAGTTCCGTGAGCGCATCCTTCAGAGCCACAAAACGCGCCTGATTGAATATCATAACAACCTTGGTCAGCTTCGCCTCCGTGGACGCAGGTTTTTCTGCAGGGAAATGTTCTACTGTGACGGCCTTTTCCACAGATACATCCGTATCCCCAGGCACAGAGTCCGACCTTCCCATAAAGACCATAGGCATAAAGTCTGCATAGGAGCTTGCCAGATTATGTTCGGTTGCGTCAAGTCCCTTTGTCTCCTCCTCAACGCTTGCCCGAAGGCCGATGGTCTGTTTGATTACGCTGAAAATAATTACCATGGTCACTGCCACCCAGCTATAACGGAGACAACGCCGATGAGCTGTACGCCGAGAAACGTGAATCCGCCGCCATACACAAGGCCTCCGTCCACTGCAAATACGCCTGTCAGCAGGGTTCCTGCCGCGCCGCAAAGACCGTGAACCCCCACCGCGCCTACAGGGTCGTCTACTTTACATACTTTGTCAATAAATTCAATGCCGAACACAACTACAAAAGCCGCAATTAAACCGATAAAGAAAGCGCCTGCAGGGCTGACCATGTCGCAGCCAGCGGTGATAGCCACCAGACCGGCCAGAGAGCCGTTCAAGGTCATGGAGATATCCGGTTTTTGTAGCGGATCCAGGTGATTATCATAGTCGTCAGGGTAGCGGTGGCTGCCGCCATATTGGTGGTTACAAATATATTTCCTGCAGAGTAGACCGCCTGGTCGCTGTCCATGGCAACGGTGGAGCAGCCGTTAAAACCGAACCAGCAGAACCACAGGATAAACACTCCCAGGCTCCCAGTGTAAGACTGTGACCCAGAATCGCCTTAGGCTTACCGTCCTTGCCGTACTTGCCTATACGGGCCCCAGAATCTTTGCTCCCACAAAAGCCGCAACGCCTCCGCACATATGAACTGCCGTGGAGCCTGCAAAGTCGTGGAACCCCATCTGAGCCAGCCATCCTCCTCCCCAGATCCAATGTCCTGAGACAGGATAGACAATTGCACTGATGCATGCGCTGTAGATACAATAAGAAATAAATTTTGTACGCTCTGCCATGGCGCCTGACACTATGGTTGCTGCCGTGGCGCAGAATACAGTCTGGAAAATCAGGAAGGCGGGAAGGGGGACGCCTGCAGGAAGGACACCTGAATAATCGCCCCGGACCAGGGGGTCAAATCCTCCGATGTAAACGCTTGCTCCTCCGAACATGAGCCCGAATCCTATAAGCCAGAAAAGCGGAGTGCCGATGGCAAAGTCCATCAGGTTTTTCATGATGATGTTGCCTGCGTTCTTTGCCCTTGTAAAGCCTGTTTCTACCATAGCAAAACCGGCCTGCATAAAGAATACCAGTGCGGCTCCCAGCAGTACCCAAATCGTGTTAACAGCTGAAAAT
Organism: Clostridia bacterium UC5.1-1D2; assembly: GCA_001304855.1. Lineage (GTDB taxonomy): Bacteria > Bacillota > Clostridia > Lachnospirales > Lachnospiraceae > Enterocloster. Next base: position 44,943 of record BBZN01000018.1, on the reverse strand, counting down.
TCCATAGTCTGTTCCTCCTTGAAGGTTTGTTTTTGATGAGGATGATTCAAATACAAAAGGGTGTATTGCCGCCCGGTACCTGGCGGAACAATACACCCCATTGTGTACTATCTTCCTTCGTAAAAAGAGAAAAAGCGCCGGTTGTAAGCACCAGCGCTTTTCTTTATGTGGCTATTATAGTGGGTTGGATTTTAAAAGTCAATATTAAATTAAAATTTTGTAAAATAATCATAAAAATCAAATAAATTAAGGCTTATTTTCAGCAAAATGCAAAGACGCTGTCATTGTTTAAATGCCTGTATACCCATGGATTCTGACCCTGGAGCGTGTCTGGACATTGTTTTCTGACAGCTGTACGTCGCACTTGCGGGAGATTCGGCCCCCATGAAGGAGGCGCAGCAGCTGCGCCGACTGAATCAGGGCCAAATCTGCCGGGGCGTGACGGGTCGTGCAGATGGCGGGAATGAATGTTCAGACACGCTCTAGTTCCGGCCCACCGCCTTCCATCTGGGCCGCTGGCTCTCAAACTGTTCATTGATCCAATCCACCCCTTTTGCAAGACCCTCCGCATCAAATTCCAGCATGATTTCCGTCTTTTCATCCTGGGGCGTGGCATCGTAGCCGTAAGGTTCCGGCCATACCGTCACCTTAAGCATTGCTTTCTCCCCGCCCTCATCTTCCGCTTTCTCCATACGGAAACGCATCCCACTGTGGCTGCCTGTGAATTTCTCCTTTTTCAAAAAGTTAATAGGCATGAAATCTTTTAATTCCAGCATTTTCTCTACCGCCTGTTATTTTTCATTCTCACTGAGCTCGGCCAGTTTGAGCGCAGTCTCTTTTATAGCCGCATCGGTTACTTCGCCTGAAGTATACAGGGTGTATTTTGTGCTGCCCCAGGCCCAGGACGCCAGACGTCCGCCGCTCTCTGTGGTTTTGATTTCTATCTGCGCCCTGTGGCTTCCGTCTTCATACTCCTCGGTAATAACCTCTTCTTTGAAGCGTTCAAAAATCCCGGCAAAGTCCTCAGCCGTATCGGAAGCCTCCATGAGTATGCGGTTCCGTCCAGGGTAAACTGCATCTCCGCCACCTGGCCGCTGATAATGAAATATTTAATATCCTTTCCATTGGCAGGCGCAATCATATGAACGCCTATGGCTTCAAAGGCCTGTGGATCCTCCACCTCAGCCATAGGATTGGGCGCTTGAGCAGTATCCGCCGTAACGGCCTCTGCAGCAGCGCTCTCCTCTGCAGGCTCTGCCAGCTTGTTCCTGCTGCACCCGCCCAAAAATACAGCGGCTAAAACCAGGGCCAGCCCCAGAACCGCCCGTGGGTTTTTCCATAAACGATTTATCTGTCTCATAATGATACCTCCTCAGAACCGCTCTTCACGGCAATCCGCTGTAAAAACCCGGCGCCGTTCCTTTTATACTTTAGTATAACACAACCCCCCATTCTTTTCCAGCATCCTTTTCTCCGGGCCGGGGACCGAAGCGGCGCTTCTTACAGGCCACATCCCCACGGAGCGCGGAAAGGATGCAGATATATCCCGTGGGCCGGCGCGCGAAAGGCGGTATCGCCCTTTCCTTTGCGCCGGAAACGGTGTGGGCAGTAAGCCTGCAAAATGCCTCTAATGGGATTTCCGGTTAATAAACTCTGTCTTTGTCTTGGAGTAGACAATTTCTGGCTTGCATAGAGCCCATAATAACCGGATAATGCAAAGGAAACGGCAATGATAATCGAAAAATACTCCATTCCCGCATATCCGAACAGCTCCAGCGCAATGATCAGGGAGGTGATCGGGCAATTGGTGACTCCTGCAAACAGGGCCGCCATACCGCAGGCAGCACAGAGGAGGGGGAGAAGTTTAAAAACCGTCCCACTGCACAGCCGAAGGTGGCTCCCACGCACAGGGTGGGCACAATCTCCCCTCCCTTAAATCCTGCGCCCAGAGTGACGGCCGTAAAGATCATTTTCAGGAGAAATGCCTCATACGGTCCGTAGCCTTCCACACTGGCTTCTATAAGGGGCATGCTGCTGCCGCAGTAGGCCCTGGTTCCTGACAAAAGCGTCAGAGCAATGAAGATACCGCTGGCAGCCAGAATCCGTATGTAAGGGTTTGGAAAAAACCGGCGGTAGGCATGCTCCGAGTGATGAAGCATTATGCAGAACAGGATGCTGACTCCCGCGCAGAGTATCCCCAGTATCACAATGAGGGCAGCCGTACCGATGGTTACCGGCGGAACCGAGGTGATGGGGAAACTCTCCCCGGGCAGCCCCGCCACTCTGGCAATTCCCACTCCAATATAGGAAGAAAATATACATGGCACCAAGGCCGCATAGTACAGCACTCCAATACTCACTACCTCCAGTGAAAATACGCCTGCAGCCACCGGCGTCCCGAAAAGGGCCGCAAACACAGCGCTCATGCCGCACATAATCGCAATCTTCTTATCCTTCTCATCCAGGCGCATCACATGGCTCAGTGAGTTGCCGATACTTCCTCCCAGCTGAAGCGCGGCGCCTTCGCGCCCCGTGGAGCCTCCTGCCAGGTGCGTTACAATGGTGGACACAAAAATCAGCGGCCCTGTGGCAGCCGTCACCTTCTCATCAGAGGAAATGGCGTCGATTACCATGTTAGTCCCGCGGTTTCCCTCCTCGTGGAAGGTTCTGTACATCCATACAATGAGAAGTCCTGCCGCAGGCAGATAAAAAAGCATATAATCGTTTTCCAGCCTGAACTGGGTGGCCCAGGTCACTCCATAGGAAAACACCGTACCTGCCGCCCCGCCCGCGCTTCCGATGATCACTGAGATCAGCAGCCACTTAAAAAAATAGTGAATGTTGGCCGTCAGACCGGCCTTTGTCTCTGAAGCCTTTACCGTCTCCATCTGTCTCTCCCCCACACTTTGTTTCATATCCGTATCTACATTAAACGGGAAAATATCCCATACCATAGCCCCGATCCGGACTGCGGCATGAGATACCCATATACCCACTCTATTGATTCTCCCAGGGCCCGGCCCTGTGCAGCGCTGCGGCTTTTCTCCTGATTATTTATGCCGCAGCTCCTTAAGCCTCGCTGTAAGTTCCCTTCACCTTAACCAGCTTTGGACGATAGCCTGCATCTGTCAAAGCTCTAACTATCTGGTTTTTATGGTCGGTTCCAAAGGCCTCCATGGTAATGCGCAGTTCTACAGCCGCATTGCGGTTAATACTTATAAACTGGTTGTGCTCCAGCTTAATAATATTGCCCTGCTCCCTGGCTAACAGGGAGGAAACCCTTGCCAGCTCGCCTGGCTTATCCGGAAGCAGAACGGATACGGTGAATACCCGGTCTCTCTGAATCAGCCGTGTTGTACAATGGAGGACATGGTGATCACGTCCATATTGCCGCCGCTTAAGATAGACACAATTTTCTTCTTCTGAACATTCAGATGCTTCAGTGCGGCTACTGTCAGAAGTCCTGAATTCTCCACGATCATCTTGTGATTCTCCACCATATCCAGAAAGGCTACAATGAGCTCGCTGTCTTCAATGGTGATGATATCATCTATATTCTCCTGAATATAAGGGAAGAGTTTCTCTCCCGGACGTTTCACAGCCGTACCGTCTGCGATGGTTGTCACATCAGGAAGGGTCACCACATGTCCTGCCCGCAGGGACTCCTGCATACAGTTGGCTCCCGCAGGCTCCACGCCTATCACCTTGATCTTGGGGTTCAAAAGCTTGGCCAATGTGGAAACGCCTGTGCAAAGCCCGCCGCCGCCGATGGGAACCAGTATGTAGTCCACGGTAGGCAGTTCCTTGATGATCTCCATGGAGATGGAACCCTGCCCTGTGGCCACATCCAAATCGTCAAAGGGATGTACAAAGGTAAATCCCTGCTCCTCGGCCAGCTTGTAGGCGTGGTCGCACGCCTCGTCGAATACATCCCCCTCCAGCACAACCTCCGCGCCGTAATTCTTGGTGCGGTTTACCTTCATGAGAGGGGTTGTGGTAGGCATAACCACCGTTGCCTTCACACCTGCCAGTTTGGCGGCGTAAGCCACGCCCTGGGCATGATTTCCGGCGGAGGCGGTAATAAGCCCCTTGGCTTTCTCCCCGTCGCTGAGGGTGCTGATCTTATAATAAGCCCCCCTCACCTTGTATGCCCCCGTATACTGCATGTTCTCAGGCTTAAAATACACCTTATTCCCGGTTTGCGCCGAAAAATATTCGCTGTATATAAGCTTTGTCTCCAGAGTGACCTCTTTGACGATCTCTGAGGCCTCCTCAAACTTCTCCAACGTTAACTCTTCCATTCTGACAGAACCTTCTTTCAATTGCTTTTCTCTTTACTATATCACGTCACCGCATTAAATTCAAGAACGGATTATGACTGGGCCGCACCGGTATGAACATTAAACAAGGCATTGACAAAGTCATCTGCATTGAACTTCTGCAGATCGTCAATTTGTTCTCCGATGCCGATATACTTCACAGGAAGTCCCAGCTCCGACTGAATGGCCACTGCAATGCCGCCCTTGGCCGTTCCGTCCAGCTTTGTGAGGATAATGCCTGTTATATCCGCCACCTCCATAAACTGCCGGGCCTGAGCCAGCGCGTTCTGGCCTGTAGTTCCGTCCAGGACAACCAGGGTTTCCCTGTAGGCGTCAGGATACTCCTTGTCAATAATGCGGTTAATCTTTTTCAGCTCCTCCATCAGGTTTTTCTTATTGTGGAGACGGCCGGCCGTATCGCAGATCAGCACATCCGCTTTTCTGGACTTGGCGGCAGCCACTGCATCATAGATGACGGCGGCAGGATCGGATCCCTCCTGCTGCGCGATGATATCGACGCCGGCCCTTCCCGCCCACTCCGTGAGCTGCTCAATTGCGGCCGCCCGGAAGGTATCCGCCGCCGCCAGGATCACTTTGTGTCCGGAATCCTTAAGCTGCCGGCCAGTTTGCCCACAGAGGTGGTTTTGCCAACCCCGTTTACGCCGATAACCAGCACAACGGAACGTTTATGTTCAAACTCGTAGGCATTCTCACCCAGATCCATCTGGGCTTTAATGCTGTTAATAAGGAGTTCCTTGCACTCCTCAGGCTCCTTTATGTGCTGTTCCTTCACCTTCTGGCGCAGATCCTCCACGATGGACATCGTGGTCTGGATACCCAGATCTCCCATAATCAGCGTCTCTTCTATCTCCTCGTAAAACTCATCGTCAATTGCGGAAAAACCGCTGAAAATAGAGTCAATTCCCGACACAATATTATTTCTGGTTTTGGCAAGCCCTTCTACCAACCGTCCAAAAAAACCTTTCTTTCCCTCAGACATAATATTACTCCTTATCAGCCATATAATTTCATTGTTGCGTAGATAATAACATGGTAACGCCCATAGCATACCACATTCCGGTTTATTTATCCAGACTGTCCTCGATTAAATTTACGGAAACCAGAGTGGAAACTCCCTTCTCCTGCATGGTTATACCATAGAGCCGGTCTGCCGAAACCATCGTTCCGCGCCTGTGGGTGATAACGATAAACTGGGTGTTCTTTATCAGCTTGTGAAGATAACCTGCGAACCGGTCTACGTTGGAATCATCCAGAGCAGCCTCGATCTCATCCAGAAGGCAGAAGGGGGAAGGTTTTAAGTTCTGTATCGCAAAGAGCAGCGAAATAGCCGTAAGGGCCTTCTCTCCGCCTGAAAGCTGCATCATATTCTGAAGCTTTTTGCCGGGCGGCTGGGCTATAATCTGTATGCCCGCCTCCAGAATATCTTCCTCCTCCATCAGCTCCAGCGCGCCCCCGGCCTCCGCCGAAAAGCTCCTTAAACACCTTGTCAAATTCCGTCCGTATCTCTCCGAATTTCTCCTGGAACTGACGGCGCATGCCTGTATCCAGCTCCCCGATTATCTTCTCCAGCTCGGTCTGTGCCTGGATCAAATCCTCGTACTGGGTTTTCAGGAACTTATAACGCTCAGAAACCTCCTTGTAATCCTCGATGGCATTTACATTGATATTTCCCAGCCCTTTTATCCGGTTTTTCAAATCCTCTATCTGTTTTTTCACCTGGGGAAGGGACTGGTATTCCTCCCGTTTTAATTCCTGGGCTGTGGAGAAAGTCATCTCATACTCGGCCCACATGTAGGCTGTGAAGCTTTCCAGCCGTTCCTCCAGCTTCTCCTCCTGGGCCTGGACGCGGAACATATCCTTATCCAGCTCTGAAAGCCTTTCCGTCAGCTCCTCCCTTTTGGCAAAAAGCTCCTTCTGGCGGCCTGTCAGCTCTTCTTTTCTGGATAACTGCCCTGCGATTATCTCTCCCAGTTCCTTCATGCGGATCTCCCCGCCTGCTATCTGTTCTCTCAGTTCTTCTATCTCTCTGAGTTTGCCCTCAATAATCTGTTGGGAGCTTCCTGTCCCTTCCTCAAGGGAACCGAACTCCTCATTGAGCTTCTCTATCTCACTGCGGACACGGTCTGCATTTTCCTTTATAAAGTCCTGCTTCTGACGCAGGTTTGCAGTCTCCATCCGGGCTTTGGACAGATCTGCCGCATAAGTCTCCCTGACCTGTCTGGCAGTCTCCAGAAGCGAGGTGTTCTCCTCTATCTCCCGGCCGGCCTGTTCATTGCGCAGCTCCAGGCTTTTGGTGTCTGCATCCAGATTATTCCGGCTCTCCGTTATCTCCTTAACCTGCTCCTCCAGCTGCCCATGCTCCCGCACCAAATCCCCTGAGGACTCGGCGATCTCCTTCTTTTTGTCCTCCAGCTGGGAAATGTTCATGCCTATGGTATTTTCCCTCAGAACCAGAGCCTGAATATCAGCCTTAAGCTGCTCCAGCTCTGCTTTTCTCTCTTCCGCCAACGCCTCCTGCAGGGAAAGTTCCTTCTGAATCTGTTCCACCAGCACAAGGGCCTTGCCGCATTTCTCCTCCAGCTCCTCGATTTCCCTGCGGCGGCCCAGCAGATTGCTGGAATTTTTAAAGGCTCCGCCCGTCATGGAACCTCCGGCGCTTAAAAGCTCTCCTTCCAGAGTTACAATCCGCAGGCCGTACTTATATTTTCTGGCCAGAGCGATGGCATTGTCAATGGTATCGGCCACTACCACGCGGCCCAGCAGATACTTTGCAAGGCCCTGATACCGGGGATCTACCTGTACCAAATCGCTGGCAAGGCCCAGGACGCCTTTCTCTTTCAGAGCCTCCGGACGGCTGAAATTCTGATTGCCGTTAATGCTGGTGAGCGGCAGAAACGTAGCCCTTCCGTACTTGTTCTTTTTCAGGTATTCTATAAGCTGCTTGGCCGTTGCCTCGGAATCCGTGACAATATTCTGAATGCTTCCGCCCAATGCAGTTTCAATGGCTGTCTCGTATTTCTGCCGGGTGGTTATCAGGTCGGCCACAACGCCGTGAATCCCCCTGACTCTGTCCCTGACTTCCATCACCCTGCGGATGCTGTTGCCGTATCCGTCGTAACGCTCCGCCAGGTTCTTCAGGGACTCCAGCTTGGTGTAGGCCATATGATACTCCTGCTGTGTATCATTCAGATTGCGGTTTAACCGTCTGGCCTCCTGCTCTGCCGTATTTAAGCCGTCCTCTGCAGCCTGTGCCTCAAACTGGCGGTCCTCCAGGTTTTCCCTGACCTCCGCAAGGACTGCCTTTTCCTTTTCGATCAGTTCATCCTGGACCGATTCGTCGCTTTTAAATTTCAGAAGCTTTTGGGAAACCTCGCTCCTGCGCAGATTTGCCTGCTCCAGCATCGTCTCATACCGCTGCTGTCTGGCAGTGAGGGAGGCCCTCTCGTTGAGCGCCTGAATAATTCCGCTCTTCGCTGTCTCAATATCCGTATCCAGCCGGTGAATCAACTCGTCCTGGGCGCTTAAAAGCTCCTGGGCTTCCTCCTGGCTTTCAAGGGCGTCCTTCACCTGGGCGGCTGCCTCCTCCAAATCTTCATCGTAAGAAAGAAGCTGCTCCCTGCGGCTCTTCAGTTCCTCTGTGATCACGCCTCTGCGGTTTTTGAGATGTTCTTCGTTTATCTCCTCTGTATGTATCTGCTCGTTGAGAACGTTGATCCGCCCTTCCAGATTGCCCTGGAGTACGGTTCCCTGGTTCAGTTCGTTCCTGTCCTCATTGATTCTGCTCTCCAGCTCCAGCAGTTCTGTCTCCAGAGTCTCCTGCCGGGCTTTACAGCCTCCTGCTCCTGCTTTCGTCTCCTCCATATCGCCGGAGAGAAGCTCCTTCTTTTTACATACCTCCTCCAGCTGGCGGGAAATGCCCTCCGTCTCCATGAGGAACAGATTGGCGTCGCAGGTCTTAAGCTCCTCCTTCAGCTGCAGATATTCCCTCGCCGCCCTGGACTGACGCTCCAGGGGCCCCACCTGTTTCTCCAATTCACTCAGTATGTCGCCGACACGCACCAGATTAGCCTGCTCGTCCTCCAGCTTCTTCTGGGCAATGTTCTTTCTTCTCTTAAATTTAACAATGCCGGCAGCCTCGTCAAAGAGCTCTCTGCGCTCCTCCGGCTTACCGCTTAAAATTTTATCAATCTGTCCCTGTCCGATGATGGAGTAGCCTTCTTTTCCGATTCCCGTATCATAGAACAGTTCGTTAATGTCCTTTAACCGGCAGATGCTGCCGTTGATCATGTATTCGCTTTCGCCGGAACGGTACAGCCGCCTGGAGACAGTTACCTGGTCGTAGTCGATTGCCAGCTGGTGATCGCTGTTGTCCAGCGTAATTGCCACATAGGCAAACCCCTGGGGCTTTCTCATCTCCGTACCTGCAAAGATAACATCCTGCATGCTGCGCCCCGGAGCTGCTTGATTCTCTGCTCGCCCAGAACCCAGCGCACCGCGTCTGCAACATTGCTTTTTCCGCTGCCGTTGGGTCCCACAATGCCGGTGATTCCCGTATGGAATTCAAATACTATCTTGTTGGCAAATGATTTAAACCCTTGAATCTCAATACTTTTTAAATACATACGTCACCTGCTGTCCGGTTGTTCTCATCCTCAGCCTTCAGCTTCAGGATACCATTATAGGCGGCCACCTGCTCCGCTGCCTTTTTGGTGCGCCCCACGCCCCGTCCTACTTCCTCCCGGCCGATTTTCGCACAGACCTCAAAGGACTTGTTGTGGTCGGGGCCTTCCTCTTTGAGGATTTCATAGGTGAGAGCCTCCGCCTGACGGCTCTGAACCATTTCCTGTAAGATAGTCTTGCTATCATAAAAGAGCTGTTTATGTTCGATGTCGTTTAAGATAAACTGATGAATAAACTCTTTTGCATTAGCAAAACCACCGTCCAGATAGATTGCGCCGATCAGCGCCTCCATAGCGTCCGATACCACGGAATTTCTGCTCCTTCCGCCTGTGGCGTCCTCGCCTTTTCCCAGGTACAAATAGGATCCAAGACTCAGATCTGCCGCGCAATAGGCCAGTGTAGGCTCACACACAATGCTGGCCCGGATTTTCGTCAGATCTCCCTCTGGCAGCGTATCATACTTGTGAAACAGAAAATCGCTGGTCACAATCTCCAAAACCGCGTCTCCCAGAAATTCCAAACGCTCATTGCACCGGCTGTGGTCAAGACGGTGTTCATTGGCATAGGAGCTGTGGGTCAGAGCCTGGACGAAAAGGTTGTGATTCTCAAACTGATACCGGATCCTTTCTTCCAATTCCTTCAAATGACTGTTCATGCTGTCCTCCTTGTTATGGGCACGCAGCGGTTATCCTCCAGCCGCCGGGCGCGGTACATGCCGCCGGCCCTTAGCAGGCCCTTTTTGCCTTTTATGCCCTGATTTTCTTGTTATAAAAAACTGAATAAAAACGCACAAAAGGGCTGTGCCTACAGCCCCTGTGCCCATTGTTAGTTTAATGCGTTCTTAATCTGCTCTACTGCGTCGCCTACGGTTACAATCTGTTCAGCAGCCTCATTTGGAATCTCAATGTCGAACTCCTCTTCAATTCCCATGATAATCTGGAAAATATCCAGAGAGTCCGCGCCCAGGTCATCGACGAATGTAGCCGCCATTGTCACTTCCTCCGGTTCAATGTTCAACACTTCAGCAATAATTCCCTGTAATTTTTCAAATTCCATCTCTTAGCTCCTCTTCCTTTTTCATATCTTTTATTCATGTGGTTCTTCGTTCTGCACACTTAAGGAATCACGTATTTTGTCATTAATCGCCTGTTCCTTAAATGTCTCACATTGGATGATAGAATTACGCACTTCTGTGCGCTTAGAATTGCCGTGGGTCTTCACAACCAGGCCCTTTAAGCCAGAAGGGGAGCCCCTCCGTACTGGCTTGCATCAAAGGACTTCAAAGTCTCCTTAAGCGCCGGCTTCACTAACAGACCGCCGATTTGCTTCGCAAAGTGGCCATCATGCCTCCCTTAACCATGCTGATTAAGGTGGCTCCCACCCCCTCGTAAAGCTTCAGAATCACATTGCCCACAAACGCCTCACAGACAATGACATCTGCGCCTCCATGGGGGATTTCCCTGGCCTCGATGCTTCCGGTAAAATTGATTCCCTCACAGTTCTTAAGCAGAGGATATGTCTCTTTCACCAGTGCATTGCCCTTCTCTTCTTCCGCGCCAATGTTGACAATTGCCACTCTCGGGTTTTTAATCCCCATCACATGTTCCATGTAGATAGAGCCCATCTGTGCAAACTGCACCAGATGGGAAGCCCTTGCATCTACATTGGCTCCGCAGTCAATCAACAATGATACGCCCTTTTCCGTGGGGATGAGAGGTGCCAGCGGGGGCCGTTCCACGCCTTTAATGCGTCCCACAATAATCTGCCCGCCAACCAGAATCGCACCTGAGCTTCCCGCCGAAACAAAGGCATCCGCCTCCCCGTTCTTAACCAGGTTCATGCCAACCACAATGGAGGAATCCTTCTTCTTACGGATAGCATTTACAGGGGGTTCTTCTGTGGCAATGACCTCTGTGGCATTCACCACCTGTATCTGCTCCTTGCTGTAAGTATGTTTGGAAAGCTCCTGGTTTACCTTGTCTTCCTGCCCTACAAGAAGCACCTGAATCCCAGGCCTGGCGCTCACCGCTTCCACTGCTCCGGCCACCATCTCCGCCGGAGCGTTATCGCCGCCCATGGCGTCCACTGCTACCCTAATCATAAGACTCTCCTTTCGGTCCTGCATAACTTATAATATACTAGATATTATTTCATAAATCAATAGGTTTTTTCGCCTCGTTAAACCGTCACAATCTTATCACTCCCAGAGATTGTAAAAGCAGAATAAACAGCAATACAGGAGCTATAAAACGTATCATCACAATATACAGCCTTTTCCTGCCGAATCTGGCGCCCTCCAGCTCCACTTCCTCAATAATCGCCCCGGGCTTTAACACCCAGCCTATGAGAATGCAGGTGGCGATCGCCACAACCGGCATCAGGAAACTGTTGCTGACATAATCCATTACGTCCAGGATTTGGCCCACAGCCCCGTTTGGAAGGGCCATTTCAAAATAGAGCCGGTTATAACCCAGGCAAACCACAACGCCGCCCACGGCCGCAGCCAGCCCTGCAGCCATAACCGCCTTCCTGCGCCCTATATGGAACTTGTCCACAACACTGGATACCACCGCCTCCATAACCGATACGGAGGAGGTTACGGCCGCGAAAAACACCATCAGAAAAAACACCAGCCCAATTACAACGCCGAAGCTTCCCATGGCGGCAAAAATCTTGGGCAATGACACAAACATGAGCCCCGGACCTGCAGACATTCCCTCTGTTCCCATAAACGTATACACTGCCGGAATGATCATCATACCGGCCAGAAAGGCCACCAGCGTGTCGAAGAACTCTATCTGATTCACAGCCTTTCCCAGATTGGCATCCTTCTTTACATAGGATCCGTAGGCCACCATAATGCCCATAGCCACGCTGATGGAATAAAAGAGCTGACCCATGGCGTCCGTCAGCACTACTATAAATTTCTTCAGAGTCATGCCTGTAAGTCAGGTATCAGGTACATGCCGAAGCCCTGCAGTCCGGTTCTCGTCACGCCGCTTCCGTCTGTGTAGGCGAGCGTCAGCGAGAAGAAGGAAATTCCCACGATGAGAACCAGAAGCACAGGCATGATAATCCTGGAACATTTTTCAATCCCGTGGTTGACCCCTCTGTAAACCACCACGGCCGTAGCCCCCAGGAATATGAGAAACCAGATAACAGGTTCTCCCTCTGCAGTTATAAAGGAAGTAAAATAGGCGTCACTGACTGTGAGCCCTCCGCCGCCTGTCAGATAGGTGAAGAAATACTTTAACACCCATCCGCCGATCACGCAGTAATACGGAAGAATGATAACAGGCACAAGACAGGCCAGTATTCCGATCCAGCCCCACTTTGTATGGAGCTTTTTGTAGGCAGTCAGAGGGCTTTCAGCGGTCTTGCGCCCAATGGCAATTTCCGTTGTGAGGAGCGTAAAGCCGAAAGTCAGGGCCAGTACAATATAGCACAGCAGAAATACGCCTCCCCCGTCTTTGGCTGCCAGATAGGGGAAGCGCCATATATTCCCCAGCCCTACCGAGCTTCCTGCAGCGGCAAGAACGAATCCGATGGTTCCTGAAAATTTACTTCTTTTGTTATGTTTCTCCATGTTGTCCCCCAGTATATTCTTTTCGCATAAGCTTCCGCAAAAAATGCAAAGAACCCACTCATAAAGACCTGCCGGGTTCTTTGCACATTACTTTTCTTATAGACCGTTCCCTATTATATCACCACAGGCCCCGGATTTGCAAGCCCTTTCATGCTTATTCGCCGCAAACTTCTCCGGCAGCTTCCCCCTTCGTACAATGCCCTGCGCAATGGCCTGTTCCGCGGTATTGTGCAGGGCCGGGGATTTGGACGGCTAACCTAGTTTAGGAAGTATTTCCCGCAGAACCGCCACGGCTTCATTGAGCCTGTGGAGTTCATCCTCTGTCAGCTGAGTTTCAAGCGCCTGAATAAACGCCTTATTCTTCATATAATAATTATCAAGATAGGAGGCTGCCCTTGGCGTCAGGCGCAGTTGGATCATGCGTCTGTCCTCTTTGTTCGGAACACGTTCCACAAATTCATGGACTGCCAGGGCGTCAATTAATCTTGTTATCTCCTGTTTTGGGATTTTCATTCTCCGGGCCAGGTCCGTCATTGTGACTGTGCCGCAGTGCCGCAATGTCTCCAGACAATAGTAAGTTTCCAGACTCATCTCTCCATTAAGAGTATCCTTAAAAGGCCGGACAAGCTTTGAATGCCAGCAGGGCAGGGCATGGAGCAGGTTTTGAACAAACTGTTCAGAAATTTTTTTGGATTCCATCATTATCTCCTTCTGCTTTCCATTGACAAATACAGATGAAAATGTTATTCTAAGAAATTAGTAATCAAAACATGACTATCATTATTTTAGTATTACTTATGTTTTGATTATACAGGTTTTATTTGAAAAGTCAATCTTGTTAAGAACACCTAAAGGAGATGCAGATGTATATGAGCAGCAAATTAAAAATCCCGGAAAGGATCCGGGAACATTTTCGTTTCAGCACATTATGTTTTATCTTTATCATTGCGTATGTAAACATTTTCCCACGGATCTTCGGACCTGAAAATTCCATTACTGCGGTCATTTTTACCATCTTAATGTCGGCTTCCATGGTGCGGGATCTGACCGCCACCCCCATCCGGCATCTTTTTATCCAGTCATTTACCCTTGTATGGATGGCGTTTGCGGCCTATCTGGTGACCGCCCTTCCGGCTCTTCCCTCTTTTTTCATTAATTTTATTACACTGCTGTTGATTTTGTATGCTTTCACTTATGAATATTCCACCCATATGTATTTTCCCTATATCCTCTCCTATCTATTTCTGATATTTATCTCGCCTGTTAATGCAGACCAGCTTCCGGGGAGGCTTATAGGAATGCTGGCAGGCGCAGTCTCCATCCTTCTGTACCAGTGGGTTATGGGGAGAAAACGCGCAGCCAAGACTGCCAGGGATGTGTTGAGCCAAATGATTGATATTGTCAGCTCCTTCCTGTCCGCAAAGCTTTCAGGTACAGATGCCGGTTCAGAATCAGACTTTGCCTCGATTCACCAGAAACTGTGCAGTTTAAGCAGAATCGTGTACCAGCGCAGGAAAAAGGCGCTGTGTGTCTCGGAAGCGGGATTCTCTATCGTGGATACGGGACGGGGCCTGGAGCATTTGATGTATCTGAGCCGGGAGCTGCCCAGGGAGTTAACAATTCAGGAAAAGGAACTTCTGGGCCGTGTCTCACAGGAGCTTGACGCTTTCCGCTTATTCCTCCATCAGGATATTGCCGTCCTTCCCGTTCCGGATTCCGGGATCTTATCTTCCTGTGACAGAAAACTATCTCTTCCCTTTTATCATATTCTGATCTACATACGGGACAGAATGCTGCATATGACAGATCCGCACAATAAGACCCATTTTCATCCCACTGTACAGTCCCTGAAAATCCGGCTTCAGGCCGCCATGGATCTGAGTCCCGTCCGGGCAGCCTATGCAATCCGGGTTGCATTGCTCCTGTCCTTCGCCGCACTGCTGGTTCAGTCCCTGGCCCTGCCCCACGGAAAATGGCTTCTGTTTACCATAGCTCCGTATCCCTTCCCTATGCCGATGATGTTCCCGGAAAAATGAAAAAACGTATCATCGCCACTGTGCAGGAGGACTGATATCCGTTGCTGTCTACTCTCTGATTCCCTCTCCGGCAGGCCGGACTGCAGCCATGATGCTGTCTGGATACCTATCTTTTTATTTCACGGATTACGCCGAAGTGTTTACCTGCTCCACCGTGGGCGCAATGGGAGGCGCCGTTTTCATGAGCGCATTCGGCTTTCGGGCTGTAAGCGGAGTTTTTCTCATAAGGCTTGGATATATACTGGCAGGCGCCGTCATAGCCTATGCCGCAAACTGCCTTATACTTCCCTTTAACCGGGCCAAAGCTACAAGGCAGCTATGGAAGAAGTACAAAGCCTTTACTGACCTTCTGACAAACCTTTGTCATTCAGCGTCCGTAGATTCACAGCTCTATTATAACCTGGTTATCCAGGCTCATATGCAGGAAGAAAAATTAGTTCAAAACGCCAGCCTGGAACAATGGGAGGATTTCCCCCGGCTCCTGAAACAGTGCCGCAGCCAGGTAAGAAACGCCCACCGTTCCCTCATAGCCGAAAGAATCGACGCCCCTGTGTTTGAATCGGAACATCTTCTGTAATCAAATGGACGCGGAAACACCGGCTTCTGTTTTTCCCTCCAGCTCCCTGCTGAGCACACGGTAAAGGATTTCCTGGTCTATGGGTTTAGCGATATGCCCGTTCATTCCTGCGTTATATGCCCGTGTCACATCTTCCTGGAAGCGTCTGCAGTCATCGCTATAATGGGAATTATTTCCCCTCTGGGATGTGCGGATTTCCGGATTTCCTCCGTGGCCTGATAACCGTCCATTACAGGCATCTGCACATCCATAAGTATCAAATCATATCTGTCTTTGCCGGCCAGGAATAAATCCACAGCCTCCCTGCCGTTTTTCGCAATATGGACCACAAGTCCGGCCATCTGAAGAAGCTCCATGGCTATTTCACGGTTCAGTTCATTATCCTCCACCAGCAGCACATGATATCCTTCCAGCCTCAGTCTGTGCTCTTCCGTCTTTGACTGTGAAAGGGGAACCGCCCTTCTGATGCCTGTCACTGAGATCAGCGTGTCGTAAAGTGACGAGGCAAATATAGGTTTTGCAAGAAATGCATTGGCCCCGGCTTCCCTCCCCCTCTGTTCCAGGGCTCCCCAGTCATATGCAGTGAGAATGATAATCAGTTTTTCGGTTCCCGGCAGTTGGCGGATCCGGCGGGTGGCCTCGATTCCGTCCATATCTATCAGTCTCCAGTCAATCAGGCATACGTCGTAATCCCCGCCCTGCCGGTATGCTTCCTGTATTTTTTTATGGCATTGGCCCCTGTCTCCGACCAATCGCTGTGTATCCCTAAATTTTCCAGCAAAAGCGCCCCATGCATACAGCAATCTCTGTCGCCGTCTGCTATGAGAATTTTAAGCGACTTCATGGCGGGTTGTTTCGGTATATTTGTCTTTTCTGCGTCTTCCGGTATATCAAAATCCAATTCCACTGTAAAAACCGTACCTTCATTCAGGCGGCTTTTCACAGAGATGGTTCCGCCCATCAGCGTAATAAGATTTCCGGCAATTGCCATGCCCAGCCCGGTTCCGCGCAGCTGCTGCCCGGTTTGCTGATTTTCCTGTTCAAAAGGAGTAAACAAGCGTTCCAAAAACTCCTTCTTCATGCCGATTCCTGTATCGCTGACTGTAAAACGCAGCCGTATGCGATTGTTGTTTCTTCGCAGCTGCCGGATTTCCAGCCGGATACTGCCGCCTTTCGGAGTAAACTTCAGGGCATTGGATAAGAGGTTTATAAGGATTTGATTCAGGCGCAGGCTGTCCCCCTTCAGTACGGTGGTTGTGATTCCCACCAGGGGCAGGGTGAAGGTCAGGCCCCGGTCCACAGCCTGGGGATATATAATGGACGTAATGGATTCGGCGACTTGTTCCAGGTCAAATCGGTCGCAGGCAATTTTCATTTTTCCGGCGTCTATTTTCGACATATCCAGTATATCGTTGATCAGCATCATCAGATGTTTGGATGAATATCCAATCTTTTCCAGACAATCCTCCACCCGTTTGCGATCTTCTATGTATGCGGCTGCGATAGTGGTCATACCGATAATTGCATTCATAGGCGTGCGGATCTCATGGCTCATCCGTGAAAGGAAATCCGTCTTTGCCCTGTTTGCATTCTCAGCCACTATGAGCGCATCCTCCAGGCTTTTGCCTGCTCCGTCAGCTTCTCCTGCATTCTGCGCAGCTCCGTCACATCTGTAATGTCGATAATAATCGCAAGGTAAACGGGGCAGCCGTTTTGCCAGTCGATGCAGCTGGCGTTGACGTTCAGCCACATCTGCTGTCCTGTGCGGCTTTGGGCCTCCATGACAAAATGAACGGGTTGACCGGACAGGAGTTTATCCTTCTGCTCCAGGAGAATTCCCATGCTATCTTCTATATTGGCCCGTTCCGGGGCGTTCCCCTCCTCACCGGGCCCCTTTCCAAAATAATCCATAAAGCGTGAATTCCCTTCCAAAAGGGTCAGCTTCAGCTCCTGATCCACCCGGTACTTCGCCACAAATCCGGGAAGATTTTCGTATGTTACAGACTGCTCTTTCTGCATTCTGATCAAGTCGTCTACATTTGTCAGCACAGAGTAGGCCACCTGGTAGCCATTAATATATTCGTCCGCAAACTCTGTGGAAAACTGAACCCACACAAAGTTATCATCCTTCTGCCTGATGCGGGAAAGAAGCCGGTAACCGCTCTCTCCGGCGGCAACGGCGCCCAGCACCGTCTCCGTAAGCTGTTCCCACTCTTCCGGATCCTTCTGATAATACAGATCCGGCTGATTGCGGAAAACGTCCTCGTACTCTTCCTTTGACCATCCGATGAGCTTATAATAAAATTCATTAGCCCAGACAAGCGTAAAATGCTCATCCAAAAGATGTTTGCTGACGCTGACTCCCAGCAGACACATAAGCGTATTGTATTCATAATCAGCTTTTACATCATAACTGACAAGCTCCCTTTTTTCCTTTAATTCACAAGCCACCGCCCAGAACCTCCTTATTGCTGTAATGTACGCCGGGAATCTCTTTGTGCCTGATTTGCGAGATGCTTTTTTGTCGGCTGAGCACAAATTTATAAGGCGTACGCGGCAGGTACGTTGTTGGAATTTGTGTGCGGCCGGCGGAAAATCAGCCCCAAAGGAAGGTGCAGGAGAGACTCCCAGCGTACATTGTATATAATATGTAAAGATATTTGCGGAACAGATTCCTTACGCTTCCTGGTTTCTGTCTAAAACCATGACGCCCTCCAACCTTGTTCATATAAGTCTCTTTAACTAAGATAACATAAAAAAGATAAAAATACAATGGCTCCAAAAAAAGGAACAAGCCCGTCGGCCTGCTCCTTTCTTTTCTTAATACCATCTCACGATTGGCAATCCGTTATTTATACCTTTGGACGCCAGGATTTGATGGATGTCGATAATACCGTTATGGAAAGCGGCCGCGCAAGATGACAGATACAGATCCCACATCCTGTTAAACCGCCGGTCAAACATCTTCTCCACTTCTTCCCTATGGTTCCTGAAATTCTGTTCCCAGCAACGCAGCGTTTTGTAATAGTGAAGCCGGAGATCCTCCACATCCAGCACATGGAACCCGTCTTCTCCCATGTCGGTTATCATCTCTCTCAGGCTGGGTATGGTGCCCCCGGAAAGATATATCTCTTGATCCACGGATCGCCCGGATGTTCCTTTAAAGAGCTGATAAAATGAAGCAGGAACAAGCCCTCATCCTTCAGCGCTTTGCTTGCGCAGTCAGTAAACAGCCGGTAATTTTCCCGCCCCACATGTTCCACCATGCCGACGCTCACCACCCCGGTCAAAGCGCATGCCGCTTTCAGGCAAATCCCTGTAATCCATAAGCTTGACTTCCAGATAGTCCTCAAGTCCCAGTTCCCTGATTTTTAGGGAAAATTCTTTGTACTGCTGGCGGCTCAGCGTGATTCCCGTTCCCCTGACCTTATACCGTCTGGCCGCCTCAATCAGCAGGAAGCCCCAGCCGCATCCGATATCCAGAAGGCTCATTCCCTCCTTCAGGTACAGCTTATCAAGAATGTAGTCGGCCTTGTTCACCTGCGCCTGATATAAGGTGTCATCCTCATGTTTAAAATATGCACAGGAGTAACTCATAGTCTTATCCAGCCACAGCTTATAAAAATCATTGCCGATATCATAATGACTTGTGACTTCCTTTTCCTGATTCTTTTTGGAGGTGGAAGAAAATATAAGTTTCTTCAACGCTTTCTGGTCTACAGAGAACTTATCCATCTGTCCCAGGAAATGATCCAGGGCCTGGAAGAGATTTCCTTCAATCTCCAGGTCCCCGTCCATATAGGCCTCGCCCAGGGCCAGAGAAGTGCTGGTCATCAGCTTCTGTACCGGTATCGCTTTCTTAAAATAAACCGTAAATTCCGGCTCGCCCTGTCCCACAGGATACTGGTCATCCTGAAAGCGGAGCAGGAACGGGTGCTCTGTAAATTTTCCCAGAAAACGTACCATCGCCATCTCTTCCATCTTATCTTCTGCTGCTTTAAACATATATTTACCTCCTTTATCTTTTGATGTACTCCCGGAATCTCCCTGCACCTGTCTTTGCGGCTGATTTTCCGCCAGCCGCACACCATTATATTTGTGTTTTTTGCAGCACTATGCCTCCTTGTCCTCCAGCAGTTCCTCCATTGTCCTCCACCCCAGAACCGCACACTTCACTCTGGACGGCATATGGGAAATATCCTGAAGGGCTATGGCCTCCTCCAGGGTTTCCAGTTCCTCCTCCCCGGCCGTCCCCCGGATCATGTGGAAGAAATTTTCCGCCAGCTTCACAGCCTCCTCCTTTTTCAAGCCGATTATCAGGTCCAGCATTATGTCAGCAGAGGCCTGGGAGATGGCGCATCCGTCGCCTGAGAAGGCGCCGTCCCGGATCACTCCGTCCTCCACCTTCAGTTTCAGCCATATGTCGTCGCCGCAGCTTGGGTTCACCCCTTCCAGCGCCAGGTTGGCGTCGGGCAGATCGTGCTTGTGGCAGGGACGAAGGTTGTGTTCTGTCAGTATTTCATTGTAAAAGTTTCTATTCTCCATATCCCATATTCCTCCTGATACCGGCCACGCTCTTTAAAAATGCGGCAATCTCCTCCTCCGTGTTATAAAAATAGATGCTGGCCCTGGCAGCGGAATTCACCTTCAAAAATTCCAGCAGCGGCTGGGCGCAGTGGTGGCCGGCCCGTATGGCAATCCTGTCGGCGTCCAAAATCGCGCTTACATCATGGGGGTGTACTCCGTCCACCGTAAAGGTGAGAATACCGCAGTGATCCTCCGGCAGACGCGGCCCCAGAACATGTACATGGGGAATCCCTTTGAGTCCGTCCATGGCCATAGCGGTCAGGGCCAGCTCCCGGCTCCTCACCCTGTCAAAACCAATCTCCTTCAGATAGCGGATAGCTGCCCTCAGGCCCCAGGCCCCTGCCCCATTGACAGTGCCCGCCTCGAATTTGTGAGGTACGGAGGCGAATGCAGCGCCTGTTCTGGTGACAGAGTTAATCATCTCGCCTCCTGTGAGAAAGGGCGGCATCTCCTCCAGCAGTTTCCGCCTGCCATAAAGCACTCCGATTCCCATAGGACCCATAAGCTTGTGTCCCGAAAACGCAAGAAAGTCCACATCCAGCTTCTGCACATCTATGGGTATGTGGAGAGCGCTCTGAGCCGCATCCACCACCACTGCCGCCCCTCTGGCCCTGGCCATGGCCGAGATCTGGCGGATGGGATTCTCGCATCCCAGCACATTGGAAACATGGGTGATTGCAACCAGCCTGGTCCTCAGAGAAAACGCAGCTTCCAGCTCCCCGCCGGTAATCCGACCGTCCGCCCCGCATTCCAGGAATTTGAGCGTTGCCCCGGTCTGACGGGCCACCATCTGCCAGGGCAGCAGATTGCTGTGGTGCTCCATAATGCTGACCAGAATCTCGTCGCCCTCCTTAATCCTGGACAGGCCATAGCTGTAAGCTGCCAGATTCAGGCCCTCTGTGGTATTTCTGGTAAATATAATTTCTTCTGCCGAGGGCGCATTGATAAACCTTGCCACTTCCTCCCTGGCTTCCTCCAGCCTGGATGTAGCCTCCTGGCTCAGAGCATAGAAGCCCCGCATTGGGTTGGCGTTATAACGCTCATAAAATCCCGCTCCGCCTGAAGCACGCAGGATGGTTTCTGAGCTGTGGCCGCGCTGTCCAGATAAATCACTGAGTTTTTCTCCAAAAGGGGAAAATCTCTGCGGTATGGATTCTCATGCCCCAATTTCTCTCACCTCCTCCAGATAATCCTGTACCAGCTGCTGTGCAGCCTTATCCTCTATCTTTCTGCAGACGGCGTCAAGCCTGGCTCTGGCGATCATTTCACCGGCCTCCTCCCGACTCATGCCTCTGGAGCAAAGGTAGAATACCAGCTCCTCATCCAGCCTTCCGATGGTGGCTCCATGGCTTCCCTGGACGTCCTCCTCCCCACAGAGAATCAGCGGAATCGTCTGGTTGACCACATGCTCTCCCAAAAGCAGCACATCCTCCTTTTCCTCGCCCTGAGCTCCTATGGCGCCATTTATAAAATTAATGGTGCCGCGAAACAGCTTAAAGTCCCTGTCCCTCAATACGCCCCCGGCCTCAATCCGGCTTCTGGACTTTTCTCCCCTGTGATCCGCAACGTAGTTCATGTCGAAGCGGCGGCCGCCTTTTCCCAGATAGCCTATGTCTGCGCTGAAAACGCTCTCCTTTCCTGCCAGGTCTGCCTGACAGCCGGAATAGGTTTCCGCTCCTCCTAAAAACATCTGGATTACCTCCGCCGACGCTCCCTCCCCGCAGCTTCCGCCGATATCGTTCAGAAGGGTGTAGTCCCTTCCCAGAAACTGAAGCTGAATCAGTCTCAGCCTGGCGTTCCTCTCAGCCTTGAACCGGGTCTGCACAGCCGCCATTCCAGCGGCATCTCCGGCAGACGTGTAATCCATAATCACAGTCAGAGTCTCGTTCTCCCGTATCAGGATCTCTACGGGCTGAAAACTCCTGGCCCCGTTGCCGCAGGCAAAATGCAGGAGGCGCGCCCTTCCTTCCCGGAGGGGCCGGATATAATCCGTATGGCGGGAGTGCCGGCCTCCTCAGCCAGACGATCCATATCCCTACCCATCCCTGTGGCAATGGCAGGGAAAGCGCTGTTCCAGGTTTCCGGTTCCGCGAAACCTTCCGTTATCACCGAAGGAGCCTCCCCCGCCTCTATTTGCTTCAGGCCCGCCTCATTCATATTCAACCTGTTCCAGGTTTTGACCGGCAGCCTGTTAACTGTTAAATCAATTCCCTGTCCCATAAGGGACCTCCTTTCCGCTTTCCAAGGAAAGCCTTTTATCCAATGCTCCCTTTCATCTCCATCTGAATCAGATTGTTCATCTCAAGGGCATACTCCAAAGGCAGCTCTTTGGACACATCGTCCGCGAAGCCTCTCACAATCATAGCCCTGGCCTCCTCCTCGCTCAATCCTCTGGACATGAGGTAAAAGACCGCTTCATCACTGATCCGCCCGATTTTGGCCTCATGACCGATATCCGCGTCTCTGGTGCGGATGTCCATAGCCGGAATTGTATCCGACCGGGAGATCCGATCCAGCATCAGGGACTGGCAGGACACTGCAGACTTGCTGTTCTCCGCCCCCTTGGCTACCACTACGGAACTGCGGAACATACTGACGCCCCCGCTTTTGGAGATAGACCTGGTGTTCATATAGGAGGTTGTCTCCGGTGCGGCATGAACTACCTTTGCTCCTGTGTCCAGGTTTTGTCCCTCCCCTGCAAAGGTGATTCCTGTAAACTCCATTCTGGCCCCGCGGCCCTTCAGTATGCTCATAGGATACAGGCAGGAGACGTGGGAGCCAAAGGAACCTGATACCCACTCAATCGTTCCGCCTTCCTCCACCTGCGCCCTCTTGGTGTTCAGATTGTACATATTCTTTGACCAGTTCTCAATTGTAGAGTAGCGCAGCCTGGCGTTCTTTCCCACAAACAGCTCCACGCACCCTGCATGGAGATTGGCCACATTGTGCTTAGGCGCAGAACACCCCTCGATAAAGTGGAGGTCCGCTCCCTCATCCACAATAATCAGCGTGTGCTCGAACTGCCCTGCGCCGGCCGCGTTCAGGCGAAAATAAGACTGAAGGGGGATTTCCACGGAGACGCCGGGCGGAACATACACAAAAGAGCCTCCAGACCAGACTGCCCCATGGAGCGCAGCAAACTTGTGATCGGTGGGCTTCACCAGCTTCATAAAATGCTTTTTACCATGGCGCTGTAAGCTCCTTTTAAAGCGCTCTCCAGATCCGTGTACACGACCCCCTGCTCCGCCACCTCCTGGCGGACATTGTGGTAGACCAGCTCCGAATCGTACTGGGCGCCTACGCCTGCAAGCGAATTCCGCTCTGCCTGGGGAATACCCAGACGCTCAAAGGTATCCTTAATATCTTCCGGCACATCGGACCATTTTCCTGTCATTTTCGTATTGGGACGCACATAGGCAGCAATGTGATCCATGTCCAGCCCCTCCAGGGAAGGCCCCCACCCCGGAACCTCCATATTATTATAAATCTGCAGCGACTGCAGGCGAAACAGTTCCATCCAGGCCGGATCTTCTTTCTCACGGGATATCCGTTCCACAATAGCCGGATTCAGGCCTTCTTCGATGCGGTAGGCATCCTTCTCATCATTGCGTATATCGTATATGCTTCTGTCTATATCACCTACATATGTTTTTTCCATCTCTATGTTCCATTCCTTCCCCATAGGCTGACTGCTTGTCCGCCTGATCCAAAAATTGCTCAAATCCGGAACGGTTTACCTGCTCTACAAGGGATGCATCCCCCGTTTTTACGATCCGTCCGTCCACCATGATATGGGTTTTGTCCACCTCCAGGGATTCCAGAATCCGGGTGCTGTGCGTTATGATCAGCAGCCCGCCCTTCCGGTCCTTCTGATACTCTTCCACACCTTTTGAAACGGTGCGGACCGCATCTACATCCAGGCCCGAATCCGTCTCGTCCAGAATGGCCAGGCTGGGCTTTAATAGCAACATCTGGAGAATCTCGGACTTCTTTTTCTCACCTCCGGAGAACCCCACATTCAGATCCCTGTCTCCGTAGGACCGATCCATCTGCAGCAGCTCCATAGCCTTTTCCAGTTCTTTGCGGAACTCCCAAAGCCGCACCCTTGCCCTTCTGCGCTGTTCCATGGCACTGCGGATATAGGAGCTGAGCAAAAGGCCCGGTACCTCCAGCGGATTCTGAAAGGAGAGAAACATCCCGTCTTTGGCCCGCTTATCAGCCGTCTCTCCGTTCATCATTTTTCCCTGAAACCATACTTCACCTGAGGTCACTTCGTAGCGGGGATTTCCCATGAGCGCATAGCCCAGAGTAGATTTTCCTGCCCCGTTGGGTCCCATGAGCACATGAGTCTCCCCCTTCTTTATCTCAAGGCTGACCCCATGTAAAATTTCTTTATCTTCCACACTGACGGACAGCCCTTTTACTTCCAATAATTGATTCGCCATATTGTCCTCCATTTCTATCAAGGGATAAACCTACTATTTGACTTGGTTTATAAATATCATAGTCTCATAAACCTACTTTGTCAATAGGTTTATTTTTTCCTATTTCTGTTGATATTATTAATTCACCTGTTGTATAATAGAGAGCAGTGCAGGGAATTTCTTTCAGAAGGAGGTGGGTAAAATGATGATTTCTACGAGGGGGCGGTACGCGCTGCGGGTGATGCTGGATCTTGCCCAACAGGCGGCAGATGAATATGTTCCCCTGAAAGAGATTGCACACCGTCAGGATATCTCAGAAAAATATCTGGAGATTATTCTAAAGGTTCTGGTCCGAAACCAGCTGCTAAACGGCATGCGCGGAAAAGGAGGCGGTTACCGCCTGACCAGAAAGCCCAGTGAGTACACCTTGGGCGAGATTCTGCGCCTGACGGAGGGGAGCCTGGCCCCTGTGGCCTGTGCCGAGAAGGGCAACACAAATTGCCCAAGGCATGAAATCTGCCCGTCCCGTCCTGTATGGCAGCAATTGGACACGCTGATTAACGATTATCTGGATGGAATCACTTTGGAAGATTTAATCAAGACTCCTTAGAAACAGATTCTGTGCTCCTTCGGGGAGCGCATCCTTTTATGTATAAAAAATTCCAGCGTTATCCGTACGTACGGAACCCGCCAGGAGTGAAAGCTAATTACCCGGCGGGTTTTCAAAAAATCAAGGCAAACAAAAAACAAGGTTCCCAGCATCAAATGCCAGAAGCCCTGTTTTTACTGTTTTTTCTCATGTTTCCAAACGATTTCTTAGTCCTCTACGGATACTATCTCGCGCTTGTTATTAATATCGCTAACGCTCCCGAACGATTACAATTCGTTACAAACCATTATTTTATAAGGTTCTCATAATGATGGTACTTTTACAAATCGTTACTTTCTGTTACATAAAATTTGGTAATTGTCGGAAGGATTTTTCGCCTTTTTATAAAAAGGCGAAAAACAAAAGTTCCAAAAGAATTAATATTGTCAAATTATCTGCTATAGAATCTAATCCTTCTTTTTTCTTAAGAGTACTATCCCTCTTGCTGATTATAATTATTAATCTCCATCCTCAACTATTGATAATCTGATCAACTAATCTTTTCAGTTCGTCACGGTTTGGCAAATATAATTCATACTTGGATACAAACAAATTTGTATCCATTCCATACGTTGCATATTCTACAAGCAATTCATCCTTATTCCGGCTTAGGATTATTCCAATTGGAGGATTATCATCAGGCATATTTTCTTCCAATGCAAAATATCCCATATAGGTATTCATCTGACCAACATCTTCATGTTGTAGTGGAGTTATTTTTAAATCAATTAATACAAAGCATTTTAAAAATTCTATGGTAAAAAACCAAATCGCAACGATAATGTCTGCCACTAATTACGATTGGATACTGCCTTCCAACAAAAAGCAAAACCCTTCCCTAGCTCCAATAAAAACTTCTGCAAATTTGCAATAATCTTATTTTCCAATTTCACTTTCAGCGTATTCATACTCATCTGAAATATTCAAAAATTCCAACGTATAAGTATCTTTTATAATATCTTCAGGTGTTTGTATCTTCATGCCCTCTTTTGCTAAGGCCAATATACCATCTTTGTCTTTACTGGCCGCTAATCTCAGAAATAAAGAACTTTTTATTTGCCGCTGCAGTGTTCTCACACTCCACTTTTCATTTTCGGCCTGTTTTTGGTAAAAGCTACGTTCTAGTGGATCATCTAAACGAATAATCTCGCAAATATGGGACCAACTCAATTTTCCAGACACAGTCTGGAAAGTTGGATAAATAATTATAAAATTTTCTCATATTGCTTAAGTTGGAATGGCTATATCCTCTACCTAACCTCAAAGTTAAATCTTTCGATAACTGTCTCAAAAGCTGTTTTCCATATTCTGCTTTAACACTACCAACCTGTTCATACTCTACTATGTATCTGCCGATTGACCAGTAAGTCTTAACCATTACCTGGTTAACACTTGCCGCAATGCTGTCTTTGGCATTTGCAACAGCGTTCTCAATGTCTACAACTAACATTTCATATTTTTTACTTTCTAATATCTCGTTCACGCTACACACCTCCAATTTTCCAGACATGTCTGGAAAATTACATGCTTACTGTCATTCAAAATTGTAATTTGAACATCCAATACCCCGTTCTCAAAGCCATGTATGCTACACACTCACGACTTGTATTGAAAAAAGCAGGATTATATATCTGTTCCCATGTGCCTCTGTTGAAACATTAACTGAAACATCTTGAACTGTAACAATCTTGTTTTTATCATTATGTTCTCCTCCGCGTACATATAATATGATTATAAACGATATACCAGGTTTTTCCAACTCAATAATACAGGTTTTAACATTAACATCTTAAACCTCATTATTTTCGGCGGGTTTTCAAAAAATCAAGGCAAAACAAAAACAAGGTTCCCAGCATCAAATGCCAGAAGCCTTGTTTTTACTGTTTTTTCTCATGTTTCCAAACGATTTCTTAGTCCTCTACGGATACTATCTCGCGCTTGTTATAAGATCCACAAGCCTTGCAAACTCTGTGAGGCATCATTAATGCGCCGCACTTGCTGCACTTCACCAGATTCGGAGCGCTCATCTTCCAGTTCGCTCTACGGCTGTCTCTTCTAGCTTTAGAAGATTTATTCTTAGGACAGATAGACATGGTTTACACCTCCTTCAACTCTTTAAAAATATCCTGGATAACTGACATTCTTGGGTCAAGCGACCTTCTGTCGCAGTCACAAGTCCCTCGGTTGAGATTTGTGCCACATCTATTGCAGATCCCCTTACAGTCTTCCCTGCAGAGAATCTTCATAGGCAGGTTCAAGGTTAACTCATTACCAACCAATTGGTCTACATCCAGATTGTACCCACTAACATAGAACTGCTCATTCAGTTCTGCTACCCGCTCTTCCTCCGTCTGGTTCATGTCCAGCTTTTGGTCAATCTCCAGCAGGAAGGGCAGCCTTACCGGCTCCAGGCATCTGTCGCATGGCATTATAAGGCTTAAAACGGCCTTTCCCTCCACAGTCAGCGCCTTGTCCCCCTGATTGGTTATAGTCAGGTTCACTGGTTCTTTTTCCACAATCTCATAGCTGTCTCCGGCTATGTGAAACTGCTGCATCTCCAGCGGCACAGTATAGGTTTTCGCTTTTCCTTCTACAGAAAACAGTTCCGATAAGTTTATCAGCATATTAACCTCCTAATACGCATCTGTTACATTATACCTACGGTTTCCGTCTTTGTCAACTGATTTTCCAATTTTTCGTTGAAAGATACAAAGCCCTTTTGGGCGGGAGCCGGGCACTGTCCTATTTCAGCGGATGTCCCTCTCTTTTATCCCCCGCATCCCATAAAATCCCTTTGAATGCCACTGACCGGGCTCCCTGTCCGGCGCAGCCGGTTCCTGAAAAGCCCTTCTGCTATTTTACTGTCTTTTAGTCCTGTTCAGTTTTTTTCAGCATTCCTTTTCCGCACTTCTTTTTTATATTCTTTTACAGTCATTTTCTCGTACTTTTTAAATACCTTGCTGAAATAACTGCTTTCATTATAGCCCAGGCGAAATGCCACCTCAGCTATACTATCCTCCGTAAAATAGAAATACCCTTTTGCCAGATGCATCTTTTTCAGATGCAGATATTCCGTCACGCTCACCTGAAACTGCTCTCTGAAAATTCTGCTCAGATATCCCTGGCTGATTGCGCAGTTTTCTATAATACTGTTTAGGGTTATATCTTCTTTTATATGCTTCTCAATGTATATAAAATATTATCCAGCAGCGGATACCGGCTGATGCTGTTCTGGCAGAACAGATAGTCCACCACCCGGAACAGCCAAAGTTCTGAGGTCTTGCGATCCATAATCAGGCCTTCATTTATGGGGAACATGTCCGTTATATTTTTATTATCGTCATATACGTTTCTTGTATCCAGAAGCTTTGGCCCAGATATGTGAAGATTTTAATCAGGCGGATCAAATCCATATCTGCATTTTCATAGAGCTCATCTATAATTCCCGGCAGAATTTCATAAAATTCCCTGAAATTCTTGCGCCTCAGTATCTCAGCCAGCACCTCCATCTGTCCCTGCACAGAGCTTTCATGTTCCGTCTTATAATTTTCCAGAACTTTTTCAGACAGGCCATAGTGATGGGTTTTTCCAACACATCCTTCACCGCTTCCTGGCCTGCGCTTCGGATTAATACGCTGGCTGCATGGGCGGATAAAATGTAAATTGCTATCTCGGGATTTGTGCGGTGTATAATCCGGCTTGCTTCCAATCCGGTAATTCCCGGCATCTGCATGTCCATAAACACAATGTCAACGGAATCCTCCCTGCACACCTTAACCGCGCTTTCACCGGCCCCAACCATACTGACAACCTTAAATGCCTCCTCCCTGGCAATCATGACTTTCAGAGCTTCTCTCATGAGAATATCATCATCTGCAATCAAAACCCTGTACATGCTTAATCAATCCTTTCTTCATGATGTTCAGGCCAGACCAGAATACTTTTACACCCCTTGCTTCTGCTGCTTTCTACTATGATATCATACTCCTCTCCAAAAAGCTGTTTCATTTTTTCTTTTGCATGATCCATTCCTATATTGATGTAATACCCCTCATGCAATTTTTATATGTTTCATGTTTAATGTCAATTTCCGCCTTGGTCAGTCCCGGACCTGTATCAAGAATTTCCATCACCAGGTTGCCGTTCCTTGAATATCCCGTAACACGCACTTCCCCGCCTTCTTTTTTAGCATTATCCCGTTGTACACCGCACTTTGTATATAAGGCATGAGGACATTGGAGGGCATCTTCTGAATATACAGTTCTTTCGGTATCTGAATGGAGAATTTCAGCCGTTCTCCCAACTTTTTCTGCTGGAATGCAAGATAACGTTCTGCCTGCTCCAGCTCCCCTGCCATATGTACAAAGGTTCCCTTCTCCGAATACTTGTATTTTGCATATTCGATAAAAGAGCATAACAGATCGTTTGTCTGGGGAGCGTCCTCAATAATGGTCAGATTAAGTAAGGAGGTGAGCACGTCCAAAAGCTCATAAGGGTTGGAATTCACCTTTATTTCCTGGAGCTCTTTGGTTAAAAGAAGATTTTCTTTCAGGTAGCGTTGATTCAGGGACTGCATTTTCTTAATGCGCTTCTTCAGCACATCCTCCTGCAAATGCTGGCTGATCTCATTCTCACTGAGCTGATTTATAACTAAAAACACAAGGTTGGCGATATCCAGAAATTTCTCATAGGAGTACACAGGTATTGTCTCCATCAGTTCCTTGTATTGGAGCGCCGCTTCCTCCGACTTGGCAGAGTGCATTACAGATGAGAGGCGGCTCACTGTCTCAGGCGCGTCATTGCACCGGATTTGGCCGCCGATAAAACCGCCCAGATAATGCCCCCTCACAATGATGGGGATTGCCACTTCCAGCAGCCCGCAGGGACAAAAATAAACATTTGTTTTCTGAGTAACCGCTGCCTGTATGGAACCAAACGCGTCGGAAGATTTACACCGTTCGATGGCTGCCGGATTACTCCTGACC
Source organism: Clostridia bacterium UC5.1-1D2 (assembly GCA_001304855.1). Classification (GTDB taxonomy): domain Bacteria; phylum Bacillota; class Clostridia; order Lachnospirales; family Lachnospiraceae; genus Enterocloster. Next base: position 15,079 of record BBZN01000018.1, on the reverse strand, counting down.
TGTCTGCAAAAATGGCTGAAGGAGGTGGCCTCTGTTATAGGCTCTCCTCTGAAATCCACCGTTATAAAAGCTAACCCTGTTGCCTTGGAAAGGCTCTTTTGAATGTTTTCCAGCTTCTCCTTTCCGAACAGATGAATAATATCCAGTTTATTGGCTCCGCCTTCATCAGCAGCGCTGAAATACTCATCCAATTTGTCGGTTTGAAGCTCATCTGTTGGAAATAAGTCATGATAATCTGCCATGCCCAACTCCTTTCCTCCACAATTATTGAATATTTTATCATTTTTTACTTGTGTAAACAATCCATTTTCTCAAATAAGTCCCCCTCGGCGCTCTTTTAGCATATTTTGTTCCTCTCCGGGCCTTATTTGAAAACACCAAAACCGGACAGCCTGTTTCGGGGCCGCCCGGAGTTACTTTTTTCCTGGTCACATGCTCTCATTTCAATAAATACTTAGCAGAATATCCCTGATAGCCGCCGTCCCGATCTCCCTGGGCGTTGTGGCCAGGCAGTTATCCATAAGGGCGTTGTCAATCATATTCTGAAGCTGCTGTTCGTATTCCCCGCGGCTTATATCCAGCTCTCTTATGGTCAGAGGCATATCCATACAGCCCATAAGCATTATAATCATTTCCTTCAGCGCCCTTACAGCCAGCGCCGGAGATTCGTTGATTCCCACCAGCTGAACTTTATAGGCCAGGGTTGCGTACTTGCGCATAATATCGTGATTTACACAATTATAATCAATCACAGGGTTTAAAAGCATTGCATTTGCAAGTCCGTGGGGAATATGGAAGGTTCCTCCCAGCTGATGGGCTATGCTGTGGTTAACGCCCAGTCCGGCCGTGTTGAAGGCCATTCCCGCCAGTGTGGAGGCCTCATGCATCACAGTCCTGGCCTCCAGATTTTTCCCGTCTCTGTAGCAGTTTAAAAGGGCTTTTATGAGAAGTTCCACCGACTTTTCAGACAATGCGTCAGAAAACACATTGGAACCTGTGGCCACATACGCTTCCAGGGCATGGGTCAGCACATCCATTCCCGTATTGGCTGTGACGGAAGGCGGCACAGACAGGGTAAGCCTGGGATCCAATATAGCCACATCCGCCAGAATATCATCAGATGAAATCAAATGCTTGCTCTTATTCTCCGAATCCGTGATTACAGCCGCAGATGTAACCTCCGAACCGGTTCCGCTGGTAGTGGGAATCGTTATGAATCTGGGCTTCGGAATCAGTTCCTTCACGCCTGCAAAATAAATGATTCCTTTTGCAGTGTCGATGGCGGAACCGCCTCCAAATCCGATGACAATGTCAGGGCGCACGCTGCAGATTACGCTCAGGCCCTTTCCCACAACTTCAATGGTGGGATCCGGTATCGCCTGATCGAAAATCTCCAGTTCATTGCTGGAATCCAGGGCATCCGTTATGTAATTTATGGCTCCGCTCTCCGACAGGAATTTGTCGCAGACCACCATGACATTCTTATTCCGGATTTTCCGCAGATATTCCATTGCGTAATGCCCGCTGCGAATTTTAGTTTTTATATATACATTTGACATTTGCTTCTCTCCTTAACACTGGACCCGCACACAGGATTCCTGCAGAATGTCACCGGATGCTGAAGGCGTCGGTCATCACACATTTGCGCTTTCTGCAAAAGCTCCTGGCAGATGTAAGTCCTTCTCCTGTGGGCCCGGCAATTGTAAAGGTAGTATATCCTTCTCCCCCTGCTCCGATCCCGGCATAGGAAGGAGCGTTCTTGACGAAAATGGTCGTCTCCATAACCTTTGCCATCTTGCTGAGTTTTTCCACATTTTTAGAATGCATCATGGCTGTGTGCCTGTTGCCATGCTCCGCTTCGCGGGCGTACTCAATAGCCGTATCCACGTCAGATACGCGCACTACCGGCAGTATGGGCATCATCATCTCCTCCTGAACCAGCAGATGCTCCCTGGGAACTTCCATGATGATAACCTTCACGCTGTCGTCGGCGGTAATTCCCAGCTGATTCAGGATATACCCTGCGCTCTTACCCACAAAGGAAGTTTTCGGTCCGCCTTTGTCATTGGTCACAAGGGTCACCAGCTTCTGGATAAGAGCTTCATCCGTGATCTCAAAAGCGCCGTTGAGCTTCATATAATGAATCAAATAATCGCAGATAGAATCCACTGCAAATACTTCTTTCTCTGCGATACAGGGAACATTATTGTCAAAGCTGCAGCCTGCCACTATATCCATAGCCGCTTTCTCGATATCCGCAGTCTCATCTACCACAACCGGCGGATTTCCCGCCCCTGCGCCTATAGCCTTCTTGCCGGAGGACAACACCTTTTTGACAATGGAAGGACCTCCTGTGGCTGCCAAAAGACGTACCTTCGGATTCTCAATCATCCGATTGGTATTTTCGATAGAGGCTCCTCCACCATGGTAATCAGATTAGAAGGCGCTCCCGCCTCCATCAGCGCTTTGTTCAGCAGTTTAACCAGCGTCTGAGAAACCTTCTTTGCCCTTGGGTGGGGGCTGAAAACAACCGTATTTCCGCCTGCAATCATGGAAATGGAATTGTTAATTATGGTTTCAGTGGGGTTGGTAGTGGGGGTAATGGCCCCGATCACGCCAAATGGGCAGTATTCCACCAGTGTCAGCCCATTGTCCCCAGTGACGGCTTCCGTAATTAAATCCTCGGTTCCCGGTGTTTTCTCGGCAGCCAGCCGGTTTTTATGAGTTTGTGTTCGTAGTATCCTATCTCTGTCTCATCTACTGATAATCTGGATATCAATTCCAGATTTTCCCTTTTCAGAACTGCGGCGCGTATAATATCTACATATTTCTGGCGGTCGGTAATTTTGGAAAACAGCAGCTTCTTCTGCGCCTCCTCCGCCGCGTCAATGGCCTCATCCATGGTTTCAAATACGCCGTAGCGCTCCACTCTGGATGCAGTGAACTTCTGAGGCTGTTCTGACTTTAATTCCTTTAATGCCTGCTCCACCATCTGCTCTATCACTTTTATATCCATATCCAAGAGTAACACACCTTCTTTCATCGTTATACGGGATTTTGCGGAACTTACCGCAGCTTATGGAAGTTAACGGCTATTCCGCATCAGAGGGACTGCGGTTGGGCGTTCCAGGCAATGCCGAGAGGCGTAACTAACAGTGAATCGTTGGTTTTTACGGTTGTTATTCTTAGCTCCTTCTCAAAGGTACTCTCAAAATCTTTGAAGCAGGAAGCCCCGCCTACCACGTAGACACGGTCCACCTCATGATCTGTAAGGAACCCTTTCACTATCGAAGCCATTTTCTGTACCACCGGCTTGATAACAGGGAACACGTCGTCCTCCCTGGATTTATCTTTTTTCAGCTCCTCCGCCTCCTCTATGGAAATGCCATAGTAGCCTGCCAGTACCAGGGTCATATGGGTGCCCCCTGTGGCTCATCAGCCGTAAATATAACCTTTCCGCCCCTGAGTATGCTGATTCCGGTGGTGCCTCCGCCTACATCCACAACAGCCCCGTCTGCAATATCCAGTACGGAGGCGGCAGCCGTAGGTTCATCGATAACATTGGTCACTTCAAACCCGGCCCCTTCCACTACATTGGAAATGCATCTTACATTCCCCTCTATAATCCCGGGAGGGATTGCCGTCGCCGCAGTTTCCAGCGTTACCCCCAGCATATGCTCCAGCCGGAGCTTTAAACGCCTGACCGTCTGCATTGCTCCCACGAAATCCACCACAATTCCATCCTTCACTACTTTGGAAACTGCAGTTGCGCCTGCAACCGGGCGGTTCTCCTCATCTGTAACAGCGATTACAATATTGGCAGTTCCCAGATCCACTCCTGTCTTTAGAGGACCGGAATATGGATTGCAGGTATTTTCCTCTATCAGCCGGCCAAATTCAGACAACACATCTTTGGTTATAAGCATACCATCAATCCCTCTTTTCTATCTGTTAATCGCGGGAAGCGACGTGCCTGTGTTGTGACGAATCATTACATAATCATTGTTGCGAAGTGCACAGGCGTTGGCCTCATCCACATCCACATGCATTTCCAATGAAAACTGATCCGACACCCTTACCAGCACATCTCCAAAAACTCCGCGCCGTTCTCCAAAGGTTTCCACCTCCACAATATCCTTATCCCACACATTCATGGCCTCCGCCTGCCGGGGCGTCATATGGATATGGCGCAGGGCGATTATTGCTCCCTCAGGAAGCGATACCGCCCCCTTAGGCCCTATTATCTCCAGTCCGGGCGTGCCTGAGAGGCATCCTGACTCCCTGATGGGCGCCTTTACTCCCAGACGAAAGCTGTCGGTCTTTGATATTTCCACCTGGCTCTGCTTTCTCACAGGTCCCAGTATTCTCACTCCGCCGAACTCTCCCTTCGGTCCCCGTATGGTCACGGTTTCATTGCAGGCAAACTGGCCCGGCTGTTTCAGATCGCTTTTCTTCGTAAGTTCATATCCTTTCCCAAACAGAATTTCCAAGTCCTCCTGTGACACATGGACATGCCTGTTAGAAACTCCAATGGGGATTTTATAGGTATCGTAATTTTTAACTTTTTCAATAACCCGCTGGGTTACCAGCTTTAACAATTCTTCACTCACCATTATGTCCACCTCCTGCCGGAAGTTTTGTGTACCGGCAGTGAAACCGGTACACGCTCCGCCGGGCCTGCTTCCTAAGGCCGGTTATTGCCCTATGATAATGTCTTGGCAGAATCTTCTCCACATCTGTGTGAGGTCTTGGAATTACATGCTGGGATACGACCTGACCCACATTGGCGGCTGCCGCTGCGCCTGCGTCCACGGAAGCCTTAACCGCTCCCACATCTCCCCGCACCATAACGGTAACCAGTCCGGAGCCGATTTTCTCATATCCTACCAATGCAACATTTGCAGCCTTTGTCATTGCGTCTGCCGCTTCGATGGCGCCAACCAGACCTTTCGTTTCAACCATTCCCAATGCTTCGTTTGACATATCTTTTTCCTCCTGATTATTAAGTCGTCTAATTTAATAAGCTAACTGTTTTATTATCCATGCCTTGTCGGTGTCTTCCCATCTGAATCCCTGATTGGTTCTTCCAAAATGTCCGTAGGCCGCAGTCTTAAGATACTGAGGCCGTCTTAAGTCCAATTCAGATATGAAGTCCGCTACTCCGAAGGCAAAGACATTTTTAACGATTTCTTCTATGTGGCCGTCCGGTATGATCCCCGTACCGAAGGTATTGATCGTAATGGCCTCCGGCTCAGTCTGGCCGATAACAAAGGCAAGAGAAACCTCGCACCGCCTTGCCAGACCTGCAGCCACCACATTTTTAGCCACATAACGGGCCATGTAAGCAGCCGAGCGGTCTACTTTCGTAGGGTCTTTTCCTGAAAATGCCCCTCCGCCATGTTTGCCGACGGTTCCGTAGGTATCCACCATGATTTTTCTGCCTGTAACTCCGGTATCCCCTGCCGGTCCGCCAATCACAAAGCGCCCGGTAGGGTTTACATGAATCTTTGTATCCGGCGTCAGCCATCTGGAATCCACTATGGGATCTATAACCGTACACCTGATAAACGCTTCCAGAACCTTATAGGGTATTTCCTCACTGTGCTGAGCGGAAACTACTATGCTGTGTATGGAAACCGGCTCTCCCCCTCGTTGTATTTCATGGTAACCTGGGTTTTTCCGTCAGGATAGAGGAAATCCACCTTCTGTTCCTTTCTCACATAGGCCAGCTGTTCCGACAAGCGGTTTGCAAGGTGGCAGGGCAGAGGCATCAGGCTTTCCGTTTCATCCACGGCGTAACCGTACATGATCCCCTGATCGCCTCCTCCTAAAACCTCCTTCTCGCCCTGTCCGCTTCTGGTCACGCCCATGGAGATATCCGGAGACTGGTTGTGTATATTGGTAAAGATCATGCAGCTGTCCGCATCAAATCCCTTTCCTTTCTCCACATACCCTATCTTCCTGACGATCTCTCTGGCTATTCTCACTACATCCACCTGGCCCTTGGAAGTTACCTCCCCTGCAAGCATCAGCGTGCCGGTGGACGCCATAACCTCCACTGCCACGCGGGACCTGGGGTCTTGTTCAAGATAAGCGTCCAGTATGCCGTCTGCGATCTGGTCGCACACCTTGTCAGGATGGCCCTCTGTAACGGATTCCGAAGTCACATAATAGGTTCGTTGACTTTCCATTATTTCATCCACCTGCTTTCCTGAATTAACGAATGGAAAAACCGCTTGTCAGCGTACACCTTCTTCTTCGTGCAAAATGCCTCGCTGTGGTAGTTCCCTCTCCTGTGGTCGTGGCGATGGTAAAGCTGGTATGCCCCTCCTTATCAAATCCGATTCCCAGAAGAGAGGCTCCGTTTTCACAAATACAGAGGTCTGCATCTTTTTGGCTGCTCTGTTCAGCCGTTCTATGGATTCGGAATGGATGGTTGCAGTGTGCTTGTAACCCTGTTCCAGTTCCAGGGCCATCTCCAAAGCTTCGTCAAAATCCGCCGCCTTGATCAGCGGTACGAGAGGCATTAAAAGCTCCAGCGTGGCAAAGGGATGAATCCTTTCCGTCTCTGCAACAATCAGCCTGATCTGACCGGAACAGGGGATTCCGGCCGCTTCAAGAATCTCATTGGCGCTCCTGCCTCCAGCTTTTGTTGATCACAAAATCTTCTGTTACCGCCGCCTCCAGCAGCTTTTTAATTTCCCCTTCATCCTTCACATAATACACTCCGTTTTTCAGAAGCTCGTAGATAAAACGGTCGGCCGCCTCCTCCACTACCACAATGCTTTTTCCGATGTGCACATCAGGTTGTTGTCGAAGGATGCGCCCTGGACAATATCCCTTGCCGCCTTAACCAAATCCGCCGTCTCATCTACCATGGCGACGGGATTGGCAGGTCCGGCTCCGATAACCTTCTTGCCGGATACCATGGCCTGGCGCAGAGAACCGCTGCCGCCGGTGCAGACTACCAGATCCACATCGGGATGGCTCATAACCTCTGTGGTAAATCCCATAAGGCTCTCGTGCAGCGTAACTACCAGGTTATCAATACCGCATACACTGCGGATTGCATTGCTGATTACAACTGTCAAAAACTGTGAAACCTTTACTGCTCTCGGATGTGGGCAATGAATGATGGCATTTCCTGCAGCCAGCATGCCTATGGTGTTGCTGATCAAAGTAGCGCAGGGATTGGTGCAGGGCTGTACTGCGCAGACAATTCCAAAGGACGACAGTTCATATAGAGTCATGCCGTGATCGCCTGTATTGACTTCCGTGATTAAATCTTCCACGCCCGGCGTCTTCTCAATAGCCAGTTTTATCTTCTGAGCCTTATCCCTTACATTTCCCATTCCCGTTTCTTCCACTGTCATAACAGCCAGTTCATATGCAATGGGACGCAGAGCGGTTTTTACGCTCTCCAGTATCTCCTGCCGTTCATTCAAGGTAAGCTCCGCATATCTGCCGTAAGCTCCCTTGGCAGCAGCCACAGCATCTGTGACGCTGGAATAAATACTGCTTTTCATGTCAAACATTACCTCCTTTCCATAAAATTAAACATTGTGTCCCGTCAGATATCCATGGTATCGACGATTCCTATGATTGCCATATCAATGACGGCCTCCCGCTTCCTTTTATCAACACGGACAGAAGATCCCTGGCCTATAAGGACGGTTTCGCCGATTCCGGCTCCCACATAATCCACAGCCACTTCCTCAGAATCGATGAACGCTCCTTCTCCGTTAATCCGCCTGATAATCATCAGCTTGTAACCTACCAGAGATTCATCTTTTCGTGTAGCCACAACTGTGCCTATTATTTTAGCCAATCTCATACTGCTCACATTCCTTTCATGGAGAACCAGGACGCCTCAGCATCTATATGGTGTTTGTGTCTCCCTTATTTTTACGTCTTGATCCGGCGCTTTTCCTGGGGGAGTTTTTTTCTTCGGCGGTTCCTGTTTCATGTCCGGGCCCGGAACTGCTGATTCCGGCTCGATTGCCCCGACGGCTTCTGCTGCCGGTTCCGATTCCGCCGCCGCTGTATTTTCACCCGCCGGTTCCGGCTCGATTGCACCGATGGTTTCTGCAACTGGTTCCGGCTCCGCCGCCGCTGTATTTTCACCCGCCGGTTCCGGCTCGATTGCATCGGCGGTTTCTGCGGTCGGTTTCTGCTCCTCCGCCGCTGTATTTTCACCCGTCGGCTCCGGCTCGATTGCACCGGTGGCTTCTGCTGCTGGTTCCGGCTCCGCCGCTGTGGCTTCTGCGGCCGGTTCCGGTTTCCCAACCGCTTCCCCTTTAGCCGCTTGCTCCGTCATGGATTCCCTTTCAGCCTCCGCCTTGGGCTTCTTTGGGGACGGGCCCTCAGTTCCTGGAGGCGTGGGGTCACAAAAGGTATGTTCCACATAATCAGAAGGCCTTGGAATGACTTTCCAGGAAACCAGTTTTTGGTTGGCAATACCGGTCTGCCGGCCTGCATTTACCGCAGCGTATACAGCGCCCACATCCCCGGCTATCTTTATCGTCATATATCCCAGACCCTTTGTATTTTCAATCTCCAGTATCCGGATATTGGCTGCTTTTGCCATGGTATCCGCCACCACTACCGCAGTGGACAGTCCCTGGATTTCAACCAACCCCAATGCCTGTTTCATCCTATCACCTCACAATCCTGCTTATTTAAAAATTATATTCAGGAACTTTGCCCTGTCTTTCGCCAAATCTGTAACGATATCATCCGGCTGAAGATACAAAATTCCGCCGGATGCAAACCCTTCCACATTGGATGCAGTTATGACCCTCCTCTTTCCGCGGTTAGGCGCCTCAGCCTGCCGCGGAATATATTCCGGCTTTACAAGTTTTTCGGTGATCCCACTTTGTTTGCAGGGATTCCTCCCCTCTAACTCTCCGGCGCTGCATAGCTCAACGCCGTATTCCAGGACCTGTCTGCAATATTCCATAATTTTGCCCACATAGGCAGGCTTCTCCTTCCCGGAAAATCTTGCCAGTCCTGAGCGTAAGAACACAATCCTGCCTCCCTTTTCTATACAGTCTGCAATCCAAGAGGTTTCAAACGTATCGCTGATGCACAGCGCCGTCTTTACAAGGGTATCCCTGGATACGACAGGAAACAGGCTGACCGCCCCCTGAATATCCGCCGGTTTTTCCCATGAGCGGTACAGGATGCCCCGGCAGGATTTAAAGCTTCTCAGCATATTCTCATATCCCTGCTTCTGCCAGGAGGAGGGGGATAACGGGATATATGTCATATGTCTTTGAATGTTCCATATCTCCCAGAAATTTACTGTATCCCTCATTCCAGGGAAACGCGCAGATCATATAGAGCTTCTGCCGCTTTTGGGGCTCCGCCCCTTCCCTTCTCTCAGCCTCCAGCTCTCTCAGCACCCGCAGCACCAGTTCCTTTAACCTATCTTCGCTGATATTCAATTCCTTCACCTCGTTTCAAAGAATTCCCCTATCCAACGGATAAGGGAATTCCCCGCTGCAACCGCTGACAGACAAACCTTCTATCTGTTGCTTTTATTCAAGATGTGGAAGAATCTTCTCAACGTCTGTGTGAGGGCGTGGAATAACATGGGTTGATACAACCTCTCCAACTGCCGCAGCGGAAGCTGCACCTGCGTCTGTAGCCGCCTTCACAGCGCCTACATCGCCTCTTACCATAACAGTCACAAGACCTGAACCGATTTTTTCATATCCTACCAGAGAAACATTGGCTGCTTTAACCATGGCATCCGCCGCCTCAATGGCGCCAACCAGTCCTCTTGTCTCAACCATACCTAATGCATCTGCATTCATATTAGAACCTCCTTAATTGATTTACATATCTCCCTATATACGCTGCATTAAATATACGGGGTTGTTGTAGATTTGGGTTCATCTCCTAATGCGCCTAACATCTTTTTGCCTGCATCTATGGCAGCCTTAACAGCCTGCCTTACAGCGCCGGAATCTCCGGTGAATGTGAGAATAACCTCGTTGGAATAGCTGGTGCCGCTGGAAGGCGAGCAGTAGCCTACTACCTCTACATTGGCAGCCTTCACTGCAATATCTGCCAGAACTGTGCCGATGGCTGCAGGGCCTGCACATGTCATGCCGAAGGCTCTGCCTACAGGAGCTCCCAAGGCCTTCTCCAGACAGTAGCTTGCCCTTGCAGTATACTGGAACTCCAGATGGCCTGCATCGTTTCCATATACGTCGCCGAAATATTTGGGAAGCACCTGAAGGGCGATTTCCACTGCCCTTCTGGCATCGGATACGTCATCTGCTCCGATATAGATTAAGCTGCCGTGGCCTGCCCCGCCCTTTGTGTCTCTTGGAAGCTCTACTGAGATGATCTCTGTGTTAGTTGCCTTAACCGCCTCGTCAACTGCCCAAATCTGAGGGCCTGCGCCCACTCTGCCGCCCACAATTCCGATTGAACGGTATTTGCCTAATTTCATCACATCAACCAGAAGGGGATCCACGCTTGCTATTACAAGTCCAATGGTGTCACCGATTGCAGTCCCCACAAATTCCGTCAGGCCGATTCCGCCGCAGCAGTCTGCCTTGGCCGGTTCGTCCTTGCACTGGGCCTGCTTAATTCCCAGTTCATCAGAAACCTGCTTCATTACTTTCTCAATTAACTGTTGATCCATTATTCTTCCTCCATTCTTAAATCATGCCTAACCGCCAATTACGCATTGAAAACCATAGCTTTCAACTGCCGCCTTACATTCCGCCAAATCCTCAGGATGGAGCGGCTTCACATCTTTTAGCAAATAATCCTTGCCCATCAGATCATACTTGTTCTCGCCGAAGGAGTGATACGGGAGCAAATGTATGGTCCGTATGCCCATCAGTGTCTTTGCGTATTCTGCAATTTTTTTAATGTCATTTACAGAATAGTTAAAACCCGGAATCACGGGAACGCGGATTACCGTGTTGGATAACTCACATATGCGGGGAGCATTTTTCAGAACCAGTTCATTGCCGGCGCCTGTGTATTTCCTGTGCTGTTCTCCGTCCATATGTTTAATATCCAGCAATACCGTGTCTACGTAGGGAATTACTTTCTCAACCGCCTGCCCGCTTCCTATGCCTGTTGTCTCTATTGCAGTGTTCCACCCCTGTCCTTTGCACGCCTGCAGAAGCTCGGAAGCAAATTCATACTGCACCAGCGGTTCGCCGCCGGATAAAGTAATGCCGCCGCCGGAACGCCGGTACGTCGTGGCGTCTTTTTTCAGCTCCCGAATCACCTGTTGGATTGACATTGTCTTTCCCTTGAGAACCAGTGCGCCTGCAGGACATGCGTTGGCGCATTCACCGCAGCCGCTGCATATCTCACGGTCGACCCAGTTCTTGTTATCCGGCTGATTGCCCCCCTTTTGCAGGCCGTTATACAACGGCCGCAATGGAGACAATCTGCCTTTTTATACATAATGACAGGTTTTACATTCTGAGATTCAGGGTTACTGCACCACTGGCAGGAGAGAGGACAGCCTTTTAAAAACACGATTGTTCGGATTCCCGGTCCGTCATGCAGGGAAAACCTTTGGATGTCAAAGACGGTTCCCGTTAAATTATAATTGATTGAATCCATGCCGAACTCCCTTCACTGTTTTGTGTCGGAACCTGGTTAAAGGGTCTGTTCTGTACGGCTGATAATATCATCCTGAACTTCTTTTGCCAGTACGGTAAACTGTGCGCTGTATCCGGCAACACGGACTACCAGATCCTTATACTGCTCGGGATTTGCCTGAGCGGCAAGAAGCGTGGCCCTGTCTATAACATTAAACTGCACATGCATGCCCTTGTGGTCAAAATATGCCCGTACTACGGAAGCAAAGCGCATCAGTCCCTCGTCTCCTGCCAGTGCGGAAGGAAGGAATTTCTGATTATACAGAGTACCGTTGGAATAGTTTGCGTGATCCAGTTTTGCCACAGACATAGCTGCCGCAGTCGGCCCGTTGGTATCCATTCCCTGTCTCGGGACACGCCGTCCGCCAAAGGAGCCTTTGCAAGTCTTCCGTCCGGAAGAGCCGCCACATCCTTGCCGAACAGCACGTTGGCAGATACAGGATAGCATCCTGCCTGGAACTGTCCGCCTCTCGGATTCCTGTATTTCTCTACTTCATAGGAATAAATCTGTCCGCAGCGTCTTGCAATCATATCCACTTCATCATCATCGTTGCCGAACCATGGCGTATTCTCCATAATTCTCTTGATCTGGGCGTAATCAGCATTGACGCAGGCTGCTTCCGGCTGTGCCGGCTCAGAAGGCGACGGCCAGCGGCAGGCCTGGGGCGAACCTGCCAGCTGTGCCTGAAGGTCTGCCAGATTAATGGAGCCGTTATTGCTGAGAATACGCTTAACTGCCTCGTAAATCCTGGCTTCATCGGAGCAGTCGTTTGCAGGAGCTGCCGCTGCTGCCGTGGAGGAATATCCGAAGTTATTGGCCAGGGCCTCTTTCAGCTGGGCCATGGTCACTTCCTTACTGTCAAACACATGCTTCTTGATAGCGCACAGGGAATCGCCTGAGTCAGCTACGCCGAAGGCCTGGGGGCCTGTAAAGTTGTAGATGGCTCCGCCTTCCTGAACACTCTTTCCTCTTCCGATACAATCATCCACCAATGCGGACAGGAAGGGAAGGGGCGCTCTCTCTGCATGTGCAAAGTCAACGCAGTTGTCAGCCTCAGCCAGATGATATACAAAGTATTCCATCTGCTTCTTGTATGCTGCAAAGATGTCCTCCAGACAGGTAAAGGAAGTGATATCACCGGTTACAGGTCCTAATTGCTTATCGCCAACTTTGCCGTTGTTAAGGGTGATCTCCAGAACCTTGGCGATGTTAAAGAATGCGGCGTCATGCCAGCCTTCTGTCTTGTGAGGGCACTGGGGCTCCACACAGCCGATGATACAATAGCTTCTGGCGTCCGCCAGAGATACGCCTCTGTTGCACAGTGCGGGAATAATGACCTCGTCGTTGTACATGGCCGGAACCCCAAGTCCCAGACGGGTTACTTCGCAGGCCCTGTAGAGGAATTCATCCGGTGTATTCTGATGAACACGGATGGAGAAGGAAGGCGCCGGCAGTTTTACATGGGCCACCGCTTCCATACACATATAGGATACATCGTTGGTTGCGTCCAGCCCGTCCTCTGTCTGTCCGCCTACAATCAGGTTCTGGAATACTGCGTATCCTGCGAATGCCTGTGCGGAAACCTCATCGCGGGTCTTGTTGACGTCATTGAGCTTCACCCAGATACAATCAACTAATTCCTGTGCGAAAACAGGGCAGATGTTGGCGTCCGCTTTCAGGAAGGGATACATATACTGATCGAAACGTCCCGGAGAAATGGAATGTCCGTTTGCTTCAATCTGAAGAAGAATCTGAACAAACCAGAATGCCTGGCATGCTTCGTAGAAATTGGTGGCTCCCCGTTCAGGAACTCTGTCGCAGTTGGCAGCAATCTGAAGAAGCTCTGCCTTTCTAACAGGATCGGGCATGCGGCCGCCATCTCCCTGGCCTTTGCGGCATAGCGGTGTGCAAAGTTGATTGCAGCGGTATATGTAATAACAAGCGCTTCATAGAAATTTTTCTTTTTAATGTATTCAGGATCGCTGGTATCCAGCTTCTCCATAGCCTCAATCACCTGTTTGATGATTCCGGTAAAACCGATTGTAAGAACTTTGCCGTAATCAACGCATACATGGCCCACACCTCCGTAGAAGTAGTTTCCTACTGTGAATACGCCGTTGGCAATGCAGTCCTTTGTCTCCTGGGACATATAGGAATCGGCAAGGGCGCTCGTAGTCCTGCCTTCCCAATACTTAAACGCTTCGTGAAGCTCTGCAGCCGTCTCTTTTGGTATCTGGAAGGGGTCTGCGATTCTGGTTCCCATGGTATCGAATTCTTTCTCTACCCAGTCGTAGGAAAACTCAGGGCAAATCTCGGTGGATCGCAGGTTCTTAGTGATAGCTCCCACAATCAGCTCATCATCATGAATTGTTATCGGAAGATTGTTAAAGATCTTCTCAGCAGCTTTGGCACGTCTCATAATAGGAGATAACCCCTCTGTTTCTTTATAAGACTCCGTTACCAGGACCGCTCTCTCGGACTCAACATATGGAATTGCATCCACAATTGCTTTTTTCAGACGTTTCACTCTCTCGGTTGGTTCCGTAAACCCTTTTGCTAACATAAATATCCTCCTTTATTTAGTGTTTTATTGTTCCTCTGTCCACCATAATATCTTATTTGCATCTGAAACCGGACATATTATTAAAACGTAAAAAATGAAAAATACAGACTTTTTGTACCAAAGCCGTCAAAGACTATGATATGACAGTAACACCTAAAAGCCTCAGAAACTCCTTCAGAAGTTCCACATTCCCAGCCAGGCAGGAGAAGTGGCCAGATTTTCATAAGTCACCGCCTCGTGGGCCTCTTTTTCCACAAATATCCCTCCCACTGCCAATACTTCCGGTTTGACGGAGGGATAGGCGGTTACCCGTTTTCCTCTCAGCACATTGGCGGCCGTCAGTATCTGCACTCCGTGGCAGACGGCTGCCACAGGTTTTTTCAGATCCATAAAAAAATGCACAATATCCAGCACTCTGTAATCCAGCCTCAGATATTCAGGAGCCTTCCTCCTGTGAGGAATAAGCCGTCATACTGTTCCAGTCTCAGGTATCCGAAGGATGCATTGAGCACAAAATTATGCCCTGGTTTTCCGAATACGTCTGCTCCCCTCAAGTCATGGATGGCCGTTCTGATCCTGTCTCCCGCCGACTTATCCGGGCACACCACATCCACATCCACTCCGGCCACTTTAAGGGCTTGGTAAGGAACCATGACCTCGTAATCTTCCGTATAGTCTCCTGCCAGCATCAGAACTCGTTTCATCCGGATTAAATCCCTCCTTTTCTATGTCTGGTTTTCACCTTGGCTTGCTTTTACTTTTCCCCGGCTCCGGGTTCTCCCAGGCTTTCACTCGCCTTTTCCCAGGCCCCCGCTTTCTCCCAGGCTTGCCCTTACCTTTTCCCCGGCTCCCGATTTATCCGGGCTTGCACTCGCC